>CANSPM010000012.1 GCA_947648875.1 uncultured Lachnospiraceae bacterium | reverse complement strand
TTTCTGCAAATCACTCTCCCAGGTGCTGCATAGCAGGCTGCTTTAGGCGTCCTGCCATGCAGCAGTGTGATTTCCAGAAATATTCTGTTTTACAGTTCCGCATTTTTCTGCAAATCACTCTCCCAGGTGCTGTTCCTCATTCACTATTTGTACTTTACGGCAGTGCCATAGGCGATAACCTCCGCCGCGCCGGCCATAACCTGGGATGAGCCGTACATAATGCCGATAATGGCGTCCGCCCCCAGCTCTTTTGCCTCATCCACCATACGTTTCACGGCAATCTGCCGGGCTTCGTTCAACATCTCGGTGTAACCCACGATCTCTCCGCCCACCAATGTTTTCATACCGGCCATAAAATCCCTGCCAATATTTTTCGTCTGTACCACCGTCCCCTTTACCATCCCCAGAGCCTCAATTTCCTGTCCCGGAATATAATCAATACTTAGAAGCTTCATCCTCTTCTCCTCCTTTAATTTCCCTGATCCTGCTCACCAGGGCTGCTACCATGCCGACACACATTACCGCTGTCACTCCCAGGAAAAACACAATCATCCATTGGGGTATGGCCGCCGACCTGTTGACCCTTAAAATAATACCCACCGGCGCCACTGTCAGAAACAGCATTATCCCGGCGCCCGCTATTGCTCCTCTTTGTTTCTTCTTATGGATATCCCTGCGCGTCTCGTCCATAAACATCGCTCCCTCCTGCTCCAGCTTATCCATCTGTTCCAGACAGCCGTCCACATCCAACGTCTCCAGGCGGATTTTTTCCTCCAGCAGCTGCCTGCAGTACAGCTGTGTCCTGTGGATGCTCTCCTTCTGACGCTCCAGCTGTACCTGCTGTCGCTCCAAAACATCCTCCAGCGTATACATCCCATGAAAAAGCTGTCGGATGTCCTCAATGGGTACGGACAACCTGCGAAGCAACCGAATTTGCTTCAGACGCTTCACATCTTCCATCCCATACTCTCGATATCCGTTTTCCGAACGTCCCACGTTAAGCAGACCCTGTTCCTCATAAAAACGGATATTTTTTCGTGTGATATCCACCAGCTCCTCCACCTGTTTGATCTTCATCGCGGTTTTGTTCCTCTCCAAAAGTCCTTTCTTTCTGTCTGGTAACCTCTTTATACAGCTTCCACCTGGTGGAAGGTCAAGTGTTTTTCCAAACAATTGCAAAAAAATCTTCCCAGCATCTCCACATCCTCCCATTCTTTGAAACCTTCTCGTTTATACCGGCTTCTCCTTCCCATCCAGAACAGCTTCCATCAGCGTATCTCCCTCATACCGCAGTTTCAGAGAGAAAAAATCCCGTTCCTCTCCGAGCAGCCGGAAAAAAATCTTGTCTCCTTCCCAGATGGGCAGCCCCTCCACTCTGTCTTTGGGGACCCACTCCAGATCCCCCTCGTCACAGCTATGCATATTTCCCGCAAAACCACTTGCTGTATACAAAAACATATACTCCGTGGGACAGGTGTCCGTCACAAAGGTAATCACTCCCCGCAGTCGATACTCCGTCAACGTCAGCCCTGTCTCCTCCTCCACCTCCCGCAGCAGACACTCCTCCGGGGACTCCCCCTCTTCAAAGTGCCCGCCCACACCAATCCATTTATCCTTATTGATATCCGATTTCTTCTTCACCCGGTGCAGCATCAAATAGGCATTGTCCCTCTCTATATAGCATAATGTAGTCAAATTCCTGGCCATTTTATCTCGCCTTCCCCTCCTTTATTCCTGCGCCGGAGCCGGTGTCAGATAACTGCTGACACAGTACAGCACTTGTCCTGCGTATTCCACCCGCGACCATCCCACCTCCGGGTTGACACCTGTGCGCGCCACCACATCTCCATAGCGGATTGTCGCAACTACCACCGCTTCCGGGTTGGTCACGCCGGGTAATGCCCGCAGATTGGTTTCAATCTTGGCTGTCATCAGTTCGGAGCAATCCGTAAACACAGTCTTGATCCCATCGCCTTCCGGCTCCGGTATGACCTTCGGCTCTGCCACGGAAAAGGATAAATCCGTAGTCAGCAGATTTGTCACCGCATAGCAGACCCTGTCCTGATAGATCAGCCTTGACCAGCCACTGTCACTTACGCCTGTACGCCGGGCTGTCTCTCCGTTTTGCAGTGTCCACAGCACCGTGCTGTCCTTTCCCTGACTGGGAATATCCCGCAGATTGGCGGCCTCTTTGGCGGTCACCGTCTCATCCGTTTCCGCAAAACGCATCAAGGCTTCCACATCCGCAAAAGCCTGGTCCGGAGTTTGCCCGTTAACCGCGTCTGCCGCGCCCTCGTAACCAAAATACGCCACATTCACATCCACCGGCTGGGAAATTCCCGGCAGGCTGCTCCAACTGGGCGGCTGAAACGCTGTGATTTGCTTCCTCTTCCCTGCCGCCGCTTTCTGTAGAACTGTTATCGTCCTCCCGGTCTCTGCTTGCCACATCCATTATCAGCAGAATTACCGCGATAAGAACAGCTGCCACCAGAAAAGGGATCCACTTACCCACCCATGAGGTTCCCTGCCCTTTTCCTCCAAGTCATCTTCTTCCATATCCATCCGCATGTCCTCCAAATACATATTTTCGTTGCCGCCTGGCCCCTACTGCCTTCTCTGTACCTTTCCCATCCATGAAGTTCTTATACCGCCTCTGATTATATATACTATACGGCGAAGAGAATGTAACTGTCAAGAACCGCCCTGCATAAGCATGACACACAACGTACAGTTGTATCCCTATTCTATCAACAGTTGGTTGTAGAATTTTTCTTTTTATGCTATGCTAGTTCTGACAAGAACCTAATCGCTTTAAATAAGGAGGACTCACGCATGCTTGTCGAATTTGCGGAACGATTTATAAGACTACGCCAAGATCTGGGTTACACGCAGCAAAAGATTGCCGAACGCCTGGGAGTCACCCCCCAGGCCGTGTCCAAATGGGAAAATGGCACAAGCCTGCCCGACGCCGAGATGATTCGCTCCATTGCCCAGCTGATGGACTGCACCACAGATTACCTGCTGAACCATCAGCCTTCCCCCATCTCCCAGCAAAATTTGGAATCGGTGCAGCGACAGACCGAGATTGAAAATGTCATTCAGAAATCCGTCCTGGTTCTGGAGGTGGGCAGAGGACTGGTAAATATGTTGCTGGAGGAAAGCCACAACAATTATGCTCTGATTCACGATATGCGCATGAGGCTGGGCGATCAGATGGGGATAATAATACCTGTCATTCAGCTTCGAGACAATATCACTCTGGGGGAAAAAGAATATCGTATTCTGCTCCACGGTCGCGAAACGGTAGCCCAAAATGATTCGGAATATCCCAAATACTTTTATGTACAGGCAAACCGATTGCCCGTAAGTGAATGGCGTTTAGCCTGGCCCCAGGGCGAATGGCTGGAGAAACAAAATGGGGTGCCGGAGGGATGCGTGGAATTTTCTGCCATGGACTGCATTGTGACCCATCTGGCGGATGTCATCCTGCAATATTATGATCGAATACTAAACCGACAGATTACGGCGGACCTGGTGGATATCGTGCGCAGACGCTACCCCGCCGCAGTGGAGGGGGTAGTTCCTCAGCAGGTAAGTCTGGGGCAATTACAACATGTACTTGCCAGGCTGGTCACAGCCAGAGTACCCGTCAATCGGCTGGATTACATCATAGGATATCTGGAAGAACATTCTGTAGAAACTGAAGAGAAATTTAAAGCGGCCATCACCGCTTTGACGCAGGAACTGTGTTAAACAACCGATTCCAAATCAGATCAGGATTCTGTTATTATGAACAAAACTGCTACGCCATTCGACGTAGCAGTTTTTCACGTTCAATTATTGCTTGCTGTCGTAAGACGACTGATTGCTTGCGGAATTTAATCCGGACATACTCTTATAGAACTTATAAGCCCTGGCAGAGTTTTGAAGGTTCTTATGCACATTTGCTCTCTCCCTGGAAAAGTAATTCTCAATCAAGGCCTTATTTCGGGCTTCCTGAGCCTGTATGGAAATGCCTAAATCTGTAATCTGCTTAACCTGTTGCTGTAGTATTCGAATCTGCCCCGCATATTTCTCCCGGTTCCCCTGCAACTCCTTTTCCAGTTTCTCATACATGACCTCAAAACCATCGTCCAGGATATTCAGCTTTTGAATCAGACGCTCTTTTTCTTCTATGGCTTCGTCAAAAAGGGACATATCCACTTCATCCGCCATAAAAACTGCTTCCTGCTTCCTGTTATACTCCTGGATCTCCAGAAGCACCTGGCATTTTGCCGCCAGGCTCTCCTGCAATATACTTAACTGGCTCTCCATTAGTTAGCCCCTTTCGCCTGATTGATCCGCATAACCTCTTTCCAGGTATCCCGGACAGAGCGCAGATGCCCATTGACCTCCTCCAGAATCTCCTTTTCCTTCTTAAAGTTGGCCTCCACCAGACGCTGTGACAGATAAACGTAGATGTTCTCAAAGTCCTGCGCCACCGGATACTTCATATCCAGCGTCTGACGCAGATAATCTATTATCCTTTGAACTTTTATGATATTGGTATGTGCTTTGGGCACATCCTTCTGTTCTATAGCCACAATAGCGATATTACAGAACTTGATGGCCCCTTCATATAACATCAGGGTCAATTCTGCCGGAGATGCCGTGAGTATCTTGCTGTTGTTATATTGCGCGTATGCATCGGGCATTGCCATGTTATCAGCCTCCTAACAGGGAAGTAACTGCGCTTGCGCTGCTCTGCATCTTGGCCAGGGCAGTCTCCATTGCGGCAAACTTCTTGTACCATTTGTCCTCGTAGTCGTTCAGCTTCTTCTCCTGATCCTTGATCTTAGATGTATAATCGTCATAATCAGATTTCATCTTCTTATCGTCATAAAAGCTGCCGAAGCTGCGATATCCCTCTACAGACTTGGACATCTCGCTCATCTTGTCATACATATTCTGAGACAATTTGGTAAAGAAGCTGATCACTGTATTCGGATCATTGGCGATCATTCCCTTCAGTACATCCGGATTACCGGAAGTATTGGCATCATCCGGATCACCTGCAATATGATAAGCATTCCTCTCATTGTCCGCAGCTTCAAAATATCCCAGTGTCTCAATGCCAAAGTCATGGAGATACATGGTCTTGCCACCGATCTCTATCCCACCGGACATGACAGCCTTCAACGATGAACTGACACTGCTTAAATTCTCATCTCTTCTCAGCAGAGCATCCTTGATTTTCTTCTCGTACTCCTCTACCTCAGACTCAGACAGAGCATCCTTCTCCTCGGTGGTCAGAGGCTCATAACCCTTGGCAGAATCCGCATTGTACAATTTATCCATCTCATTAATGATGGCGTTGTACTCCTTTAAGAAGTTTTTGACCATGTCGTAAATCCCATCGGTATCCTGCTGGGTAGTCACGGTAATCTGCTCACCCGCCGAGGTCTCATTGAGAGCGGTGAATGTCAAGCCATTAATTTTAAAAGTATTGTCCTTGCTGGTAAACTCGGCACCATTCAATTTGATGACCGCGTCCTGACCGTTGGTCTTGGTGGCGCCGCCGGTCTGAAGACTGGAATCATTCATAACGGTATAGGCAAACTCCGCTTTATTGTAGAAACGGTCTTCCGTTTCCTGCACCAATTTGGCCGTTGCCGTTGCGCTGTAAACCGTCTCACCATCCACAGTACTCTCCGTAATGTCTACATACTGCTTTATATCGGCCATAGCCGCATCAGCACTGTTCTTGGTGCTCTCGTGTGCCGCCAGCATCTCCACATCATACTTTTCCTGCGTGATCTCGTTGGCCTCTTTCTTCAGATCGACCAACTCCTCCTCCAATGCCCTCTTCTTGTCTGGGTCGGTTTCCGCTTTGATCGCTTCTTCCTTGGCAGCAATCTCCTGGTTCTTGGCTTCCAGATCCGCCTTATATTCATCCGCAGTCTTCAGCGTTTTACCGGCATCCGCATATTTCTTGTTTATCTCATCAATCTTTTTCTGCGCATCGGCCTTGGTATTTACCAATTCCTTGTATTTTGCCAAATAGCTGTCTGTCCTGGATTGTACATCCTTGTCGATCATAGACTGCATATTCGCAAGGGTAGCCGCCCGATCACCCACCACATAATATTTGGAATATGCCTCATATTCCTTCTGGGTAGCGCCTGCCTTATCCGGATCTGTACTGAAAGACTCCTGCAATCCCAGCGCTTTTAACGCATTAAAACCGCCCTGATCCACGGCCGTGAGACTAAAGTCACTCTCTGCGCCGGAATCCTTGGCACTCACAAAAAATCTCTGGTTGTGCTCGTCAAAATTGGCATTCAGACCCACTTTCTTCAACTGTGTCAGCACGTCTGAGATCGTGGTATTCCCATCCACCTGAATATCCACCGACTGACCGTTCGTACTCACATTGAAGGAGCCCGAAGCAGTTATACCCAGATCGCTGAGTTTGGACATGGCCGTCAGTTTGCCGCCGTCAGCAGCCTTTATAACACCGCCCGTCAGATAGCCCGTCTTAGCGAGCTGACTGATCTCCAGAGACTGCACGCCATTAACCGCATCCTCACCGGTGATCACACTGACCGCGTTGGGGTTGGAAACCTTGGTGGTCTTCTTGCTGTAAGCGTCCGTAAAACGCATGTTGCTCAGATACTTGGACTGTAGATTCTTGAGCTTGGTATTCAGCGCTTTCCATGCGTCCTGCTTCCAGCTTAACTTGGTCTGGGCCTTTTTGGACTTATCCACCTTGGTTTTCTTGGCCTCCACCAACTGCTGTATAATGCTTTCTGTATCCATGCCGGACATCAGTCCGGAAAGTCTCATTGCCATATCTGTCTCCTCCTATCTTCTCTCGTCCACCAGGATGCCTGCCATCTCCCACACCTTGGCAATCATATCCAATGTCTTCTCCGGCGGAAACTCTTTCAGAACCTCCTTGGTGTCCTTGTCAACAATCTTGATGGTCACACGGTTGGTCCCCTCATGCATGCCAAACACGGCCTCGGAGTGAGACATCATGTTCTTGTTCATCTGCTCCACCGCGCGCTTGATCTGCTCGTTAGTGGGCTGCTGCTTCTGCTGCTCACTGCTGTTGCCGCCGGCATTGCCTTTGCTCTGCCCCTCCGCCACTACATTTACCGTGGTATCCACCTGAGCCGCCTCCTGAGACGTATTGCTCTGGTTCTCCACGCTTGGCGCCTTGGTCTGCGCCACAGGCTTGGATGTGCTCACACTCTGAGCCTGTACACTCATGATACTTCCTAATGGTTCAATTGCCATAACTACACCTCCATGTGTCTCTGCATGTCGTCATCCTTATACGACACCTATTGTCTTCTTATATTTCTTATCGGATTCGGCAATTAAAAAAATTAGTTTGTTTAATAAAAAAGATGGAAATAACATAAATCACCCATGGATTTAAACAAGCAAATCCTTCAATGCTGCCATTCCCTCAGCGGTAGCCGCCTCCTGATTAGCCTCCTGAATCTGGGCATAGACTTCCTTGCGGTAAATGGGCACTTCCTTGGGGGCTGTGACACCTATTTTGACCTGATCGCCCTTGACCTCCAGTATTGTGATCTCTATGTTGTTATTGACAATGATCGCCTCATTTTTTTTTCTGGATAATGCCAGCATGTCAGTCACCTGCCTTTCTGGACTGCAAAATATCGTAGATAGGAAATCGTACCGGATAGGCATCGGCATCCACGATAATCTGGCAGGCCTTGCGCTCCTCCACATTGATGATGATAGGCCCCTGCAGGTTGACGCTCATCTGCTTTAAGTCGGAAGGCACCCGCACAGTTACCAGCACCAGCAGATTGTCCGGAGTCACTTCACCGATTCCCGCAAGCAGTTCATCGTCAATCTCGGGATTATAGTCCTCCTTCACAATCAGAGGGTCCAGCACCGTCATGGCAAATCCCGGCTCTTCCAGGGACTGGAGCCATCGAATGCCGGCGGACACGCCCTTCTCCTCGTCATGGAGCAGCGTAAATCTCTTCATATCGGGAAATCCGATAATGCCTCCCGGAAAGGTAATGATCTTGTCGTCTGTAACTTCCACCTGGCCAAAAGCCTTGGTTTGTATTATCATAGTAAACTCCTCCCTTTTCAGAATGATGCATACCCCGCATCTCTCCGGAGTGCTGCGATGCCTTCCGGAGAGATGTAATCCCCTTAAAGATAATTCAACAGGCTGATCTGTGCCACCTTGCCCGTAGCCATCAGGGATGCCTCATAGGTCAGCTTCGCGCTGCTGAGATTGATGATAACCTCCGCAATATCAATGTCCTCATTCTCGCTCTTCAATGTTTCAAATGTAGTCTTCTGAGACTGCATACGGTTCTCGATCAGTTCCAGTTTCCTGCTGCGGGTACCCACATTGGTAAGGCTCACATTGGTGTCGTCCAGATACCCCTGCGTGAGACTGATGCCATGCTCAAACATTCTCTGCGCCTTGTCCTTTTTCATGTCCAGCACCTTCTGCGCCACATCCAGCTTCTTCTGAATGTCATCCGCGACGGTGCCGGTGGATTCTTTCAGCAGCGCCGTCATATCCGTTACAATCTTCTCTGCGTCCACCACATCCTGCATGGCGTTTATCAGATCCTGCACATCTCTGCCAATGCCGTGCTTAAAGCACTCGTCCGCCGTGGAGTTGATCCGTATCGTCTGATTAAAGCCCACATCATACTCAATATCCTGATGCTCCACATTGGAGGTGAGATAACTCTCGTTATACACAATCTTCTTATCGTTGTCATTGGGATCGGACTCACAGTAAAAATAGTGCTCCGGACGCAGATCCCCCTTTGTCCAGTCGGACTTCTCGTAAGTAATCCGGATCTCTCCCTCGTTGGTATCCGCAGTGGCCGCGTTGTCCCTGGTTTCCATCAACTTGTCATAAGCGTCCTTTGACAGGAGCAGTTCCCCTGTCTCGGGTACATATACCGCCCCGTCTGTTGCGGTCGCCGCCGCCTGGTAAGGGGACTCATAGTCATGCTTAAGCACGGAGGTAATGGTTTTGGTCTGATAAGTGCCGTCCGGCTGCCTCTCCTGGTAAGTCAACACGGGAAGTGTATCGTCGCAGTTGTCATAGGCCAGCTGAAACCGATAAACATCCACCTGCTGTACGTCGTCTTTGCTCACATTGATAGTATTGTAATTGTTGGGAGTCATATTCATCACATCGCTGCCATCCGCCCCCAGAGTCGTGATAATCGTCACCTGGTCTATGTCATTTCTGTTAAGCTGCTCCGTGATGCTGTATTGTTTCTCCGTGGCGTCGGGAAAACTTAAAGAAGTATTCGTGCGGTAGCCGGTAAATACATAACGGCCCGCATAGTCCGCGTCCCCGGTGCTGTACACCTCACCTGCCAAAGCCTTGAGCTGCTCTATGATAGTCTGTCTGTCAGAAGTCTTCAAATCCCCGTTGGACCCCTTGGTGCACTGCTTCTGCATGGCGGTGATCACCTCCGCCAGATTTTTCAGCGCCTCCTCCGTAACGTTCAGCCAACTCTCCGCGTCAGGAATATTCTTGCTGTAGTACTGCGTCACCTCCGTGACATTGCTGCGCAGACGCAGCGCGCGGATCGCCACCACAGGGTCGTCGGAGGGACGGTTAATCTTTTTCTCCGTGGACATCTGCGTACTGAGACGATCCTGTAATATTTTGTTGGTATTGATATTTGACAGATTATTATTCTGCATAATCTTGTTTGTTATTCTCATATTTTTACCTCATTTATGTCATCATACAAGCTATTATGGTCATCACGCAAACGATTCCCGCCATCCCACGAGCCCTGCCCGCGCAATGGCACCATTCCGTATTTAAACAGGAGGCAGGCTTACCACAGTCCTATCGCTGCCGCGCCTGCCCTGCCCGCTGCCTTTGCTTTATACACCGGTCTCCAGAATCAATCTGTCATAGACCTCTGTCAACACCTGAATCATCTTGGAGGATAAACCATAGGCATGCTGATATTTCACCAGGTTCACCGCCTCTTCATCCTCGTCCACGCCGGAGATGGACATGCGCTGGGTGTTGATAATTTCACTGATATCGCTGAAATTTTTCTGGAACGTGTAGGCCCGGCTGGCATTCAGGGCCACATCCCCCAGAATGCACTGCAAAAACTCAGAAGCCGTCCCCCCCCGGAAACTCATCTTATCCTTGTCGTTGGCAATACTCTTCAGATCATCCAGCAGCGCGTCCTGCTCCACGCCGTCTCCCTTGACATAGCGGTGGGAAAGCAGATCCGGGTCTTCCTCCACAGCCACGGACACGTTGAAATTCATAGCTGTGAGACGGTAGTAGCTGTCGTCCCGGTCGGACACTTTCAGCGTGGCCGCTTCCTTGGCAATTTTCGCCGCCTCTTCCTCTGCGTCCGCCTGGGCCATACCTTCCCCTACCAACCGTGCCACTTCCGCGTCAAATACCTCATCATATTTCTTCTTGTAATCTTCATAGGTGAAAGTGTCGTACCGGTAGTCATCCACAAAATTGAATTGCTCATCTGCGGAAGGCATATTTCCGGTCAGCAAATTGCAGCCCAGATTATCGTAGGCATTGTAACCGCTCTTCAAAGTATCGTTAAACTTTTCGGCAAAGGTACGTATCCATGTATTCATCTGGTTCATATAGTAGGGTATGCCCTGATATTTCAGACTCGTCCCCACTGTGGCCGGCCTGTCTATGCAGTTGTTTGTGAGCCGCTCCGGATTCCTCGCGCTGTCGGAGAGCGTAAAAGTATAGCTGTACTGTACCTCTCCGTTCTCGTCATAACTGCGCTCATAGGTCCAGCTGTCGTAATAGTACTCCCTGTTACCCAGCATAATTTTCCCGCCCTGTTCAGACAGATTACAGAAATTCAGATCCTGTAGATATCCCTGGGTCACGCCGATGGTCACTGTATCATGATATTTGCCGTCGGGACTGTCCTTGGCCTCTATACTGCCGACCCCCTGCACCTTACCGTTGAAATACTCGCCGTTGTTGCCGTCCCGCATCTGCACCAGTCCCTGAAGATTCCCTCCCATGGCGGTATTATACAGATTAAACTGCTGGCCATTTGCCCAGTATACATCATACAGACCGTCAATATCCGACTGATTCACCTTCTCATAGCTGGCCCGCGCTACGCACTCCAGGCCATTGTACTCAGTGCCGTCCACCAGGGTCTGTCCCCCGGCAATCTTCACGACAAAGCGATGGGCTCCGGTCTCGCGATCCGGCTGATTCGCGTCCGTGATGGGGGTCTCCCTCGTCTCCACGTCCACAATCAGGGATAACTGGTCTAACAGCAAAGCTCTGCGATCTCGCAGCTCATTGGCCTTGCTGCCGGAGAGTTCCACCACATTGATCTGTTTGTTCAGAGTGGCGATCTCCCCCGCCAGGGAATTGATCTCATCCACCTTTGTCTTGATCTCCTGGTTGATATCCGCCTGCATCTTCTGCATATTTCCGGCCAGGCCGTTGAAATATTCCGTCAGCTGGCCCACCGTTCCGATAAACTGCTTCTTGGCATTGGTGCTGCTGGGGTCCTTCTTCCACTCCTGAATCCCCCCGATCATCATCTTGTCAAAAATGGTCTTAAATCCGGTGCTTTTCCCGTCGTCATCAAAATACGCCTCAACCTGCTTCATGTAGTACTGCTTTACATTGTACTCCCCTTCATTGGCATTGTTGTTCCAATATTTTGTGTCATAGAAATCGTCTCTGATCCTCTCTATAGCCAATGTGTCCACACCCGCGCCGGCACATCCGTAAGTCTGAAATATCCGGATGGCCTGGCTGGCCTGCTGTACCACCCGCTGACGGCTATAGCCGTCGGTCTGTACATTGGCAATATTGTTGGCGGTGGTGTTTAACGCGGCATTGCTGGCCAGTAATCCCTTGTATGCTATATTTAATCCGAAAAATTGTGAAGGCATTCCGCTATCCTCGTCTTTCTATATTTAAAGTACTGCCTCTTTAAAGCAGGACAAATCCCCTATTCTCTTTTTAGGACTTATCTTCCCAGCGCGGTGATCACATGCTCCAGCATCTCGCTGATGGCGTTTATATACCTGCTGGATGCATTATAGGCGTTCTGAAACTTGATCATATTGGACAGTTCCTCATCGGAGGACACTCCAATGACCTGCTCCCGCGCGTTTTCGGTGGATTCCACCGTGTTCTGCTGGTTGATCAGAACGCTGCGGAAGGCATAGCCACTGTTGGACACCTGCGCTACCAGATCGTCGTAATATTGTAGAAACGTGCTGGCCTTTTTCACATGGGGGTTCAGGGTGTAGGCCTCTTCCGTGAACGCCGCACTGAGGGCTTCCGCCGTAGCTCTGTCTTCCTCCCCATCCTTCATGAATCCCAGCATGGAAGGAGAATGCTTTAACTCCTGATCGATCTGTATGTTCTTCAGGCTGTAAATCGTCTCGGGACGCATGGGATCTCCCTTCTCCGGGTCCGGATCTCCCAAATGCTCCTCCATATATACCCAAAAATCTCCGGTAATTGTCTCCGTAGATTCATTGCCTTCCTCATCAACCACCGTCACCACAGCCGTCCCGGTCACCTTTTTATACCCTGGCGTGGTAACTTTGGAAAACAGCTGAATGGGACTGCCGTCCTCGTGGCGCATATAACCGCCCGGCTCATCCTTGCAGGCCTGCACGCCCTGCATCACCGTGCCATCCGCCAGAGTGATCTCCACATCCTTGACACCGTTCGCTCCCGGAGTCATAACGCCGGCGGCTCCTGCCAGAATACTGTTGAGTTTGCTGGCCACATTGTGAATCAGCTGGTCAAACTCGGCCTGCATGTTCATAATAATGGATTGGGACACATTGTCATAGTTATTCTCGATATCGGTGTAATCCGCCCTGTGGTCCCCTCTCGCGTGAAGCATGGCCTTAAGTCCGCCAATATCCGTATCCAGATCCGTGGAAATTTCCCTGCTCAGATCAAAGACCCTGGCCCCTTCAATATCATAGACCCTGGTACCGTCCGGCAACTCTGTAAATTTGGCGTTAACCGGCCAGAACGGCGTGTAAAAACCTGTGTTCTCATCCTGGTCCAGCGCAATCTCGAAGCACATGTCGCCCTTTACAAAGTCCACGCCCTCAAGTTGCACAGACACTTCTCCGTTGGCATTCTCCTTAAAACTAATATCCGCCAGTTCCGCCAGTTCATCCAGCAGCTGATTGCGCACATCCCTCAAGTCGTTGGCATGTTCGATGCCGCCCACCTCAATATTCCGGATCTGCTCGTTCAGCTTCAAAATCTGATTGCCGTAGTTATTGATTTTGATCACGTTCTGTTTGATCTTTTCATTCATATTGTCCTGATAGGCACACAGGCTGTCATAAATATGGACGGAACGCTCTAAAAATTCTTCCGCGCGCTGTACGAACAACCCCTGACACACAGAGCTGGAGGGGGTCTTCACCAATTCCTGCACGGAAGTCCACAAATCGGTCATAGACGTCTGAAAAGCTTCCTGATTCAATTCCCCCAGCAGGCTCTCCACCTCTTCCATGGTCTCTGTGGACACCTGGTAGAACATGCTCCTGCCGGATTCCTTGCGGAAGGTCATATCCAGGAAATAGTCTCTCACTTGTTTTACATTGGAATAAAATGTTCCCAATCCTGTCTGTTGATTGGAGATAGAATGCGGATTGGTGGAAAGGGTTATATAAGGCCTGTTCGCCTGCTGAACCTGCTGCCGGGTATAACCCTTTGTATCCGCGTTAGATAGATTATGCGCTGTGGTATTCAGCGCATTTTGACTGGTCTGTAGTCCGGATGCTCCTATATATAAGCTACTAAATAATGACATATGACATCACCTCTGTCTTAACTATTGTTTCGCGTCAAACCCATGGTTTACGATCCCCATGGCTGTGCCCGCGCTGTATGCTTCCCGATTGTAATTGGCCGTCTGAGGCGCAGTCCTCATGGACTGTAGGAGGTTCATATCGAACTCCACAAGCTCCAGGCTATGCTGAATCAGGTCTCTGTTCCGCTCGTTGACAGCCTGCACCTGACTCACTGCCTCCCTGAGTCTGTCGCAGGCGTCCTCCAGCATCTTCTGCTCCGCAGGGCGGGCCGACAACATCTGCACCAGATCTCTGAGTTTCATCGTTTTAACATCCTTGTTAAGCACATCAGCAATGTCGGCAGTGATCTCCGCTCTCTTTTTTTCGAGATGGGTGATCCTGCCTACCCATTCCTGCTCTTCATCCGTGATTTTCTCTAAATTATTTAGATCGCCCCCAACGATGATAGGCGTCTTTTGGCCGGATAATTCCAGCAGCCCGTTGTACTCTACGCATTCCTGCTGTAGCACCGCAATCAGGTTTTCCATCAAACTAGCCACCGGTAATTACCTCATTTCCATATACTTCTCCATCAGTTTCTCAGCAAAGCGCTCATTGCTGACTTCATAAGTTTCGTCCTGTATTTTCGCTTTGATCGGAGCCGTAAACTCCTCTCGAATATCAGGCGCGGAAGCAACCGCAGCCTTCGCGATCTGAATATCTCTGCCAAAACTGCTGATCTGCAATCTGTCTGTCTTGGACGCCGCCGGAGACTTCTGTGTCTTTTCCGCGCGCTTTGCCTGATATAGTTGCTGTACCTGGTTATAAGCCTCTATTCTCATATCCGACTCCCCCTTTCCAGAATGATATGACATTCTATATTTAAGTTCCGCAGCCGGTAGTCAGCTGCTGGTCGCCCGGCGACCTTTGTTACTAAATTTATCGGACAAAAGGGAAAATACTTTAGGGGCAAAACAACAGAATTCACTTGTCCCAGATATTCGGTTCTCATAAAAAAGCGCTGTGGGCTTGCGCAAAGCGCTCCCACAGCACCCTGTCAGTTGCTGTCAGAATACAGTTCCAACAATTTTTTAGAAGCCTCAAAGCATTGTAGAAGTTTAGGCGAAAAAGCGCCGCTTTCCCCGTTCATAATCTTGCGAAACGCTGTCTCCTTATCCACGGGCTTTTTGAAAATCCGCTCCGAAACCAGTTCGTCGTACACGTCCACAATGGAAACGATCTGGGCCGACAAAGGAATCTCCTCCCCCTCCAGCCCGTCCGGATACCCGCTGCCGTCATAGCGCTCGTGATGCCAGCGGCAGATCTCGCTGGAGACCCGGAACTGTTCCTCATCCTGCACCTCCCGCAGTAGATGCATAATCTCCTCCCCTTTGGTGGTGTGGCTTCTCAGGATCTGCTTCTCGTCCTCCGTCAGTTTTGCCGGATTCAACAGAACGGCATCGGGCACGGCAATCTTGCCCAGGTCATGAATTACGGAACCTCTTACAATCCGATTGATTTCATCCTCATTCAGGCCACAGTCCGGAAATTCGTTTTTATAGGCCACCGCCAGTATCCGGGCGAAGCCCTTGATCCGTTTTACATGCTGCTCCGATTCCGACACACGGTATTCCATCACAGCCCCGATGGCGTCCAGCAGATTGTCATAAAAGCCGTCCATTTTCTTCCGACTCTCCTCCAGCTGCCTCTCCTTCTGTGCCAGTTCCTCCGAAAGCCGCTGAAGCTGCGCGGCGCTCTCAAGCCGGCTCAAAATCTGTCTGCGGACCATGGCCACACTGTAAGGCTTACAGATCACCGAAACCGCCCCCAGGCTGTAGACCTTGCTGTCAATCTCCGGGTCAGGTTCCACAGTGGTGATAAACACCTGAATCTGCTCCGTCATCCCTCTGGACTGCATAACCTGTAGGATCTGATAGGCGCTGACCAGAGGGATATCCCAGTCCAGCAACACCGCCGCCAGCTCATTCCTTCTCTTCTGAATCTCCGCCAACACTTGTTTTCCGTCTTCCGCCTCTATAATGTCATAGGCATCTGAAAGTGGATCTCCCAGCTGTCTGCGATTCTCCCCGTCATTGCCCGCAATCAAAATGTCCTTCCTATCCGTCATAGTTACCTCTTTTCCGCTGATTTCTTCACTTCTTTTCCAACAAAATCTCTTCTGTAAGCGTCATGCCCGGCGAAGCCTCCGTAATCTTTCTGGTCACGCCGTTGATGGTGACGCTGGTTCCGGGACGTAATTCTTTCTGTGCTTTCACCGTAGCCTGCATGGCATTTTTCTTAACCGTTTTCAAATGCTCCTTTTTCTGTTCCAGAGTCGCCCATTCACTGCTCTTCACGGCGGAGGCCTGTAAGATCTTCTGATAAATTCTCTGATCGGATACGGCGCCTTCCCCGATCAGTTTCTCCAGCTTCTCTCTGCCTTCCTCCAGCTTCTCCTGCTCGGCGCTTACCTTCTTTTGCTGTTCTTTAATGTCCTGTAACTGTTCGGTCAGTTCATATAGATTCGCCACGGTAACCGCAGTCACCGTGCTGCCATAGTTGCCAATAATCCCGGCTTCGATGCCTGCGCTGGCAGTCATCTCCCCGCCCATAATGCGGCTCTTTCCGCCTTTGGCAACCACTTTGCCCTCAGAGCGCACAGAACAGTCCAGAAAATAATTGCCCTCGATGTCACTGCCCGCCGTAAGTTTCACCCGCTCGAAAAATTTGCCCATAATGCGACCGTCGGCCCGAATACTGCCCTGGTCCGCCGCATTGACGCCGCCGCGCAGAATCACATTGTTGCCCGCCTCGATGCTGCCGCCACTGACAAAACCGTCCACCACCACATCACCGGTGGCCCGGATCACGGCTTTTCCGCTGACACCGCCGCTGACATGCACAGTGCCGTCATAGATCACGCTGCCGCTGTAACTGTTCACATCACCGTTCACCAGATAGGTCTGCATTACGCTCAGTTTGCACCGTTCCGCGTCATAGGTCACATACCCCTTGATTGCCGCCGTATACACCCGCTTCTCATTGTCCACCACTATGCCGCTGCCCGTGAGAGGAGGCAGTTCCCGGCCTTTCTCACCGTCTATGGTAATCCCCGTCACCGTCATACCGGATTTTCCCTTGCCCGCAGGCCGGTACTCCGCCAGCTTCTGTCCCGGCTGGGCGGTATCCGCCAGCACCACATGGGTGTAGTCCACACTGCCATCCGCCAGAAGTTCCGGGGCATCCGGCTGTTCCCTGTCAAAGGCCAGTTCATAATAGCCGTTCCTGCCCGGCATGGGCGGGATTCCCTGCGCGATCAAAATCTCCTTGCCCCTGGTTCCCTCTATGGTGGCTTCATGCAGTCCGTCCGCAAGAATGCCATGGCGTACCTCATACTTTTTGAGAAGACGCCGGAGTTCCGCAATGGTATAGGAACGCCCGTCTTCCTGGGGCAGCATGATCCACGCCATCATGAGATCGGCACTGAACCGGAGCCGGATATGCGTGTATTCATCCAGAACATACCGCTCCTGGCTCCTACCGCCGCTTCTATACTTTTCCTCCATCAGGGCATGCCTCTTTTTGTACATATCCGACACGGTGTAAATCAGCCTGGCATAACCCGATACATCCAGACCATACTCCAGGCCCAGCCGGATCTGGTGCATCTGCTCCGCGTTGTACAAGGGATTCATGTACCATTTAACGTCCACCTCCGACAGCATCCCCAGCCGGATCTCCTTCATCTGCATCCAGTTGTAACAGTTCTGGGCATAAAGCTGTACCGGCAGTTTCTGCTTAATGCCCAGTTCCACCTCCTGTAGCTGGGCGTCGTACAGCCCCAGAGCCTCCAGTTCCGCCAGATCCACCTCCGGTTCCGGTTTCAGTTCCGGAAGCTCCTCTGCTTCCTCTTCCTCCCCCAGATCAACCGTCTCACCATTGGCCATCCCGATCAGACCGTTAGCCGCCTGAAGCAGCTCGTCAATCATAGACTTACTTTCCTGAAAAAGTAATGTGCCGCTCATCTATTTCTTTCCGCCTCCGATTTCCGAATAGTTTATAACCATTTTCTAAGTATCGCCTCCAGTTTGTCCATGTCCAGCGGCTTGGCAATATGCTCGTTCATACCCACATCCTTAGCCATTATCACGTCCTCTGCAAACGCATTGGCGGTCATGGCGATAATGGGCATCTTATCCGTGTAAGCCCTGCCCAGCGCGCGAATCCCTTTTGCCGAATCATAACCGTTCATAATCGGCATCTGAATATCCATAAATACCAGGTCATAGTATCCGTCTTCGGAGGCTGCCACCATATCCAGCGCGATCCTGCCGTTTTCGGCAGTCTCGATCTGTAGTCCTGTCATACCCAGAATCTCCTGGGCAATCTCTCTGTTCAATTCATTGTCTTCCACCAGCAGCACCCTTTTGCCGGAATAGTCCATCTCCGCGATGTCCGAGAGCACATCCCTGGTATCCTCCTCCGTGTCGCCGTTGACAATCTCCTTAAACACCGATATAAGCCTGGACTTGAACAACGGCTTGGCGATAAAGGTATCCACGCCCGCCGCCCTTGCCTCCGACTCGATCTCCGTCCAGTCGTAGGAGGAAAAAACCACGATGGGAATATCGCTCCCCACGTTCTCGCGGATGGCGCGGGTGGTCTCCACGCCGTCCATTCCGGGCATCATCCAGTCCACAATCACGGCAAAGAAGCCGTTTCCCGCCTCATGCCGTTCCACCACCCGGGCCACCGCAGCCTCGCCGGAAGTAATCCATTCACTCTCCATGCCGATATCCCGCAGGATATCCGCCGTACTCCTGCATACATCTTCGTCATCGTCCACCACCAGCACCGGCAGCTTTTCCAGTTCTTCCGTGGAGGTCAGGTCCTCATCCTGTAGTTTCAAATAGATGGTGACCGTGAATTTGGAGCCTACGCCAAGTTTGCTCTCCACCTTGATATCGCCGTTCATCATATTGACAATGTTTTTGGTGATGGCCATGCCCAGGCCAGTGCCCTGAACCTTCAACGCCCGCTCATCATCCGAGCGCTCAAAGGGATGGAAGATCTTCTCCACAAACTCCTGGGACATACCTATACCATTGTCCTCAAAGACAAACTCATAGCACCCCACCCGCCTTTTGTTGGTGGGTTTTTCAAAGATGGTAATGTCAATATTGCCGCCGTCCGGCGTATATTTCACCGAATTGCCCACAATGTTTACAAAGACCTGCTGGATGCGCAGACTGTCCCCGAATACATTCTCATGGGAAATATTGTTGATCTTCACATTCAGTTCATGCCCGTGTTCCTTGGCCAGAGGCTTCACCATGGTAAGCAGATTTTCAATCAGCTGGGACAGGTTGAAGTCCTCCTCCGCCAGCGTAACCTTGCCGCTCTCGATACGGCTCATGTCCAGAACCTCGTTGATGAGGGAAAGGAGATGACGGCTGGCAACCGTGATTTTGGAGAGGCAGTCCACCACTCTGTCCCGGTCATCAATATGGGCTCCCGCAATGGCTGTCATACCGATGATGGCATTCATGGGAGTACGGATATCATGACTCATCTTGGAGAGGAAATCGGACTTGGCATAGTTGGCCGCCTCCGCCCGCTCCGCCGCAAGGGCAAACAACTCCTTCTGCGCTTCCTCGTTCTTGATCATCTCATCTATGTTGCGGACTGTCATAGTGACAGCCAACGGCTTCCCGTTCTCCGACTCGGAAACTACCAGAGAAATCTGGCACCATTCATTCTCTCCGTTGGCCTTTTTCTGGCAGTATTTCAAATTGACATGATCTTTGCCCAACAATTCCCGGGCAATATGCTCCGGGGCCAGAAACGCTCTGACCTCCTCCAGACAGTCCTCCATAATATTTTCTTTTCCGAACTGCGCCGCCAGCATCGTCTCATAGTCTTGAGGATCATCGTTCTCCCCGATGGGGTAGATCAGCCGACAGCTTAAATCCTGCAAATCCACATAATAGACGGCCTGGTAAGTCAGGGCCGTGCTGGCCATGGCTCTCTGGGAAATACGGTTGCTTTTGACGATGGATTCTCTCTCTGATATCAGCTTCTGGGTCTGGAGTTCCTTATTGTAGTCCCGAACGCCTATGACCACCACCGCGACCAGCCCCAATAAAATGATCAATATACTGATCTTGTTGAAGGTATCCACATCTGCCAGCAGTTCGGCCTCCGGAATCGTGAGAATGGCAACCCAGCCGTTGTCCAGCGTATGATAGTACACGTTTCGCTCGTGGTTATCCATGGCGATGATCCGCTCTAAGGCGCCGTCCCCTGTCTCCAGATCCATCCTGGTGTGAAGAGAATCCATAAATTCCTGAAACTCCTCATATGTATGTTGCAGAGGTGTTTTATAGAAGAACAGCGTTCCGTTTTGATCACACAGATAATAGCTGGACAAATTGGGCAGATCCATCTCTACATTGTTGGCCTCAAAGCCGGAAAACTGGATATCCATGGCCAGAAAGCTGCCACTGTCGGGAATCATCTGTGAGATCGTAATAAGCGGCATACCGCTCTCTTCGTCTATATAAGCTGAAGACACAAAGACTTCTCCGCCGGTCTCCGTCATGTTCACATAGTATTCCTGCTGTCTGGCCACATAACCGTCCACATCCTCCACAGGAAGTCCATAGGAGACTGTGTGGGTGCCGCCCAGAACTTTTCCGTAAATGGAGATATTCTCTTCTCCAAACATCTCCATCAGACCGTTCATAATAATATCAAACCCGTCCTGCATCTCCTCCAGCGTGGCGTCCTTTGCCTCATAAGATTCCACATAATCCGTACTCAGTGTCAGAAAAGATTCAAAGGCAGCCAGATTGGAGATCTCGGTGGCCGAGTAATTGGTAACCAGATTTCTCCCCAGTTTTTCGGAATTGCTCATAATAATAGCTCGCATGAAAAATATACATGCTATAATAAAACCCGTAAACATGGCAAGGACTATGATATTGGTTCTGAGTTTTTTAAATATCTTGCTTTTGTTTATTTGCCCCATGGACGTTTAGCTCCTTTTTTATAGACTACATTTGATTTTATCATAACACCATTCCGAAAGATCGTCAAATCTATCTTACAATATTTTCGCGTCCTCCGCCTGTCCCGTCTGGGTCAGGTACATCTGCGCGTATTCCCCGTTCAGAGCCATCAGCTGCCGATGGGTGCCCTGCTCGGCAATCCGTCCGTCTCTGACCAGCAGGATCAAATCCGAATCCCGTATAGTGGAGAGACGATGGGCGATGATAAAGGATGTGCGGCCCCGGGTGATGGCCAGCATAGCCCGGCGAATATGCTGTTCTGTCACTGTGTCCACGCTGCTGGTGGCCTCATCCAAAATCATAATGGGAGCGCGTTGCAGCACCGCTCTGGCAATAGTCAGCAGCTGCCTCTCTCCCTGACTCAGTTCGGCGCCTCCCTGGTACAGCACTGTATCATAACCTTGGGGAAGCCGACGAATAAAACTGTCTGCCCCCGCCACTTCCGCCGCAGCCTGAATCTCCTCCATGGACACGTTCTCATGACCATAGCTGATATTATCCCGAATGGAAGCGCCAAAAAGCGCCGTATCCTGGAGCACCACGCCGAAGGCCCGGCGCAGATCGCCCATACGGTATTCCCGCAGGTCACGGCCGTCCAGCAAAATGGCCCCCTCCCGCACGTCATAGAAACGGGTCAACAGATTGATCAGCGTGGTCTTTCCCGAACCCGTGGGACCCGCCACCGCCACCCTGGTTCCCGCCGGGATCTCCAGGTTGATATTCTGTAAAACAGGCTTATCGGGCCGATAGCCGAAAGTCACATTCTGAAAGCACACGGCTCCGCGTATGTGCTCCGCGCTTATGGCCCCGGACACATCCTCCGGCTCACAGATTTCATCCAGAATTTCTATGATCCGTTCCGCCCCCGCCACCGCCGTCTGAAAATTATTGTAAATATTGGCAATCTCCACAAAGGGCCGGGAAAACTGTCGGGAATACAGCAGAAAACTGGAGATATCTCCCACAGTCAGTCTCCCCTCCAGCGCCATCACGCCGCTGGCAATGGCAATCAGCACATAGGTCAGATTGTTGATCACGTTCATCATGGGCATCAAGTAGCCAGAGGCGATCTGGGCCCTGGTGGCCACCTGGCAGAAAGCGTCATTGTTCTCTATGAATTGTTCCACCATCTCCCGCTCCTGGCCGAACGCTTTGACCATGCTGATGCCGGAGACACTTTCCTCCACCTGGCCGTTCAGTTTTCCCAGAATGGCCTGCTGCTGGCGAAAGAGCACCTTTGTCCGTCTGGTCACCGCCCGGGTCAGCAGAAAGATCAGCAGCACCGCAAAGAGCGCGATCACCGTGAGCAGCGGACTCATGCAGATCATGACGCAGAAAATGCCCGAGATGGTAAATCCATACATCATCAGCTGGGTCAGAGAATCTGATATGGTGACGCTGATATTGTCCACATCGTTGGTCAGACGGCTCATCAGTTCTCCGTGCTGTCTGGTGTCAAAAAAGGACAGGGGCAGCTTTTCCATATGGGCGAAGAGGCTGGTGCGGATATGCAGGATCATCCGCTGCCCGATGCCCGCCATCAAAAACTGCTGCAAAAAGCGGATCGTCCAGTCCCCCAGATACAGTGCCGCCAGCATCGCCAGCAGTTTAAGGCCCGGGCTCCCTCTGTCAATGCTGTTGACCAGCTTTCCGATCAGGTAGGGGGAGAGGATGGCGGAGCCGGAGGCCAGGGCGGACAGAAACAGAATAAAGCCCAGTCCCTTTCTGTGGTCCCTGGTCAGCTGCCACAGGCGGATCAGCGTGCCTTTCATATCTTTGGGCTTCACGGCGGGAACTCCCCTCGCCCGACCCAGCTGGGAGGGCGGCGTGGCCATATTCTTATCCATAATATGCACCTCCTTGCGGCTGCGTGTTCTCCGAATCCGGATTTTCCGTCATTCCGTCCCGTGCCTCTGGCGCTGTCGGAGAAACTGTCCCCGTCGTATCCCGCGCCCGGATTTCGCCCGCTGGCCATGGGCTCCCCGGGAAAGGATTTTCGGCTTCACGGCTTCCCTGGACGGTATGAAGCGTGCCGGAAACCGCTTCCTCCTCCCCGATCTGGGAACGGTAAATGGCCTGGTAAGGGGCACAGTTCTCCATCAGTTCCTCATGGGAGCCAAAGCCGCAGATCCGCCCATCCTCCATACAGAGTATATGATCCGCTTTCATCACCGTGGAAATCCGCTGGCTTACCAGCAATACGGTCATGCCTGCGGACTCCCTGCGGATTCCCGCCAGCACCTTTGCCTCCGTGGTGGCATCCAGAGCGCTGGTGCAGTCATCCAGAATCAGTATCCGGGGCTTTTTCAGCAGCGCCCTGGCAATGGACAGCCTCTGTTTCTGACCGCCGGAGAGGTTCACTCCCCCCTGGCCCAGCTGGGTATCATACCCCTCCGGCAGCTTTGCCACAAAATCCTCCGCACAGGCCGCTTTTGCCGCACGGCATATATCCTCCAAAGAGGCCTGCTTATCCCCCCATCGCAGGTTCTCCTGTATGGTTCCCGTGAAAAGCAGCGCTTTCTGGGGCACCACGGCGATCTCCCTGCGCAGCTGCGCCACAGGGATTCGGGTCACATCATAGCCTCCCACCGTCACCTGTCCGCAGGTGGCATCATAGAAGCGGGGAACCAAATTGACCAGCGTGGATTTTCCCGAACCGGTAGGGCCGATGATGCCGATGGTCTCTCCCGCCCGGACCGTAAAGCTGGCCTCTTGCACCGCCGGTCGGGAGGTTCCCGCGTAGGCGAAGGATACCTGCCGGAAAACCATGTCCCCGGCGCAAAGCATATCCTCTTCCGCCAGTTCTGCGGCCTCCTTCTGAGCGGGCACCTCGTCCAGGATTTCCCCCACTCTGGCGGAGGATGCCACGGCGCGGACAGCGGAATTTAAGATGTTGGACACCATGCCCAGGGCAAACAACACCTGGGTCATATAGTTGACGCAGGCCATCAGCCGCCCAATCTCCCCTGTCATTTCCCGCCCGGAGAGCCACAGCATCACCACAATCCCCCCGTTGACAGTGAGGTTGATCAGAGGACCAAACACCGCCATCACCCGCATGGAGGAAATACCTGCCTCCGCCAGCCGGCCGGACGCGTCCCCGAATTTCTCCCGCTCCTGCTCCTCCGCCCGAAAGGCCTTGACCACCCGGACGGCACTCAAAAATTCCCTGCTGGTACGATTCAGTCCGTCCAGTTTTCTCTGCATCCTGTCAAACCGGGGATAACCCATTTTCATGTTGCCATAGATCAGTAGCCCGGCGCAGACCAGAATCACCAGCATCAAAGGCAGCATCCGGGGCATCTGGAAGATGATCAGCGTCACGGCCCCCACACAGGTCACCGGAGCTTTCAGCATAATCCGCATGATCCCGTTGATAAAATTCTGCATCTGGGTCACGTCGTTGGTAATCCTGGTGATAATGGAAGCGGGCTGTAGCCGGTCAATATTTTCGTAGGACAATGTCTGCACCTTCTCATAAATCGCCAGGCGGATCTCTTTGCCAATCAGCTGAGAAGTCCTGCTGGCATAGATGTTGCGCACCACGGCGCCCACCGCCCCTGCGGCGGTGATCCCCAGCATGATAAGTCCGTACCGCAAAATCACCCCCATCTCCTGTCCCTTGACGCCCCGGTCCACGATATAGGACATGAACGTGGGCTGCAGCAAGTCCGCAAAGGTCTCAACAGCGAGGAACATCACGGCGATCAGAAACATCCCCATATGTTTTTTAATATAGTGAAGCATCCGTTTCATGGTTTATCTCTCCCCCAAAAACCGCATTATCCGTAAGGCTGCACCGACTAAACGGCTATACTCGCAACCGGGTCTCCCTGCCGCCCCGCGTGAATAAAAGGAGATAGCCGCACAAGGTATCTCCTTTCTATCCGTTTCTCATTCATTCTATTGTCTGCCTGCCTGTTCCATTCTTCCCTCTTTCCCGCGTACCTGTAGTTGACAAGTCAACTACTCTGACAAGTCAGCTGCTTTGACAAGTCAACTGCTGCTCTGCCGACAATATGGCATCAATCAGTATGTGGATCTTCTACTTACAAACTTATATTACCCGCCGCGAAACGGCATTGTCAACAGATATTTTGCGATTTTGCGCAGGACAATAAAAATCTCACTGGACGCGGATTTCATTGTCCTGCAAGTCTGTCTGGGGCGATGCCCCGGCTGCTCCCGGAAACGCAATCCGGATATCGCTCTGTACCATGCACGACTTTGCCGGTAGAAACATAGGATAATAGAAAGAACCCGCTGAGAAGGAAAAACTGATGAAACAAATATTACATATCAAGCTGCGGACCATGCTGGGCATTGCCTGTCTGATGATCTGTGTCCTGCCCTCCACCGGAAATATCGGCAAGCCGGAGGCGAAAGAATACCCGGTGACCGATTCGATCACATCCGACTGGAACTCCATGCCACTGTCGGATGTGGCCCTGATTAGCAGCTACCTGAGCCATATCCGGGAGGCCTGCCGAGACTACTATATCCAGCGGGACGAAGAAATCCCCACCGTATCCTGGTACTACGTTACCTTGAAAGAGTTGAAGGCCGCTTCTCTGTCCGCCAATCCCACTGTACATATCACCTTCACCCTTATGCCCTATGTAGGCGCCCACAATCCGGTGGGAATAGATGAAGTGACCTTCGCCGCCTCCCATACCGGGCAGATCACTTTAGTGGAATACCGGCGGGCGGAAGACACGGCTGCTTAAAGATCCGTGTAATGCTCCAAAACAGCCTGCTGGGCCACGGCAGAAAGGTATACCGCCTGGTATTGTGTCCCCCGCTGGCTGACTCTCTTATCCAGGAAAAACCCGGCGCCGTCCCCGCTCTCCGTCACCAGTTTCCTCCACTGGCCCTCCTGGAAGACCTCCCGCACCCAGCCCTGCGCAGTGGCATACCGGAGGATTTCCGCTCCGGAGAGTTTCTGCACAGTCTGTAAATCCGCAAGCCGGTTGAGTTCCACCGCCAGTTCCGTGGCCAGGCACACATCCGTGGGGCGAAACTCCGCCGCCCGCATGGCCGTAAGCCTAAAGGGCTGTTTCCTCTTTTTGCTCCCCGCGCCGCCGGGGGCGACCGCTGCCGTGTCTAAAGTCCGATCCTCCGCCTTCTCTCCATCCGCAGATTCCCCCTCTGCCGGCTGACCGGCAAAGCGGCTTCCTTCCTGCCCATTGACGGAGCGATTCCCGGCAGACTTTCCGGCGGGCCTCCTGGCAGCCTGGACGGCGGTGCGTTCACCGAAATAGGTTTTCTCCTTCCTTCCCCGGGTAAAGTCCCGAATGGCTTTCAGGAACACTTCGCCGTAGTTTTCATACTTGCGCTCTCCCACCCCGGCCACCTGTAGCATCTCCCCCCGGTCAAAGGGCAGGCATACACACATCTCCGTCAGGGTTTTGTCACTGAACACCATATAGGGCGGAATACTCCCTTCCCTTGCCAGTTCCGTCCGAAGCCTCTTGAGAACTTCGAAAAGTTCCAGGCCCCTGTGGTTGAGAACATCAGACTTGCGGGCTTTCCCGGCCTTTTCCGCTTTTTCCTGTTCCTGATGGGCAAAGCGCAGCATCAGGGTGTCGCTCCCGTCCAGCAGATCCTGGGCCCGACTGCCCACTTTCAAAATGGCGTACTTGTCCGGTGTGGTCGTCAGATATTCTCTCTGTTCCAGTTCCCGGATAATCTGTTTGATCTGATCCTCAGGCCATTCCCGGAGGACTCCAAAGGCGCTACAGCGATCTGCTCCCAGTTCCAGCAGCTTGGAGCGTTTATCCCCGTGAAGCGTTCCCGCCACCACATTGATGCCAAAACGCTGCCGCAGTTCCAGTATACAGGCGATGATTCGCCCGGCCTCCTCCGTGCAGTCCCGCTCCTCGTATTCTCCCTTGCAGGCGGAACAATTCTCACAGCGCCGCATACCGTACTCGCCAAAATACTCCAGAATATACCTGCGCAGACAGCTTGTGGAGCAGGCATACTGAACCATGCTTTGCAGTCGCTTTCTGTCCCGCTCCCGGACCGCCTCATTTTCCTCCGGGCCCAGTTCCTCGTTGGGGGGCTTGTTGTCCAGCAGATATTGGTTTACCATCACGTCCTGCCCGGAATAGAGCATGATACATTCCGACTCCGCGCCGTCCCGCCCGGCGCGGCCCGCTTCCTGGTAATAGTTCTCCATGCTTTGCGGCATGTTGAAGTGCAGCACATAGCGCACATTGGATTTGTCAATACCCATGCCGAACGCGTTGGTGGCCACGATCACGGGCTTTCTGTCATAGATGAAATCCTCCTGGTTCTCACTGCGCTCCTGGGGCGACAGCCCCGCGTGATACCTGGCCACGGAAATGCCCCGAGCCTGTAGGATCTCATGTACTTTCTCCACATTCTTGCGGGTGGCACAGTAGATGATGCCGCTGTCCCCGGTATGGCTCTCTATGTATTGCAGCAGGAAATGCATTTTATTTTTGGGTGTTTCCACGCCGAAATAGAGGTTCGGGCGGTCGAATCCGCTGATCAGCAGCTGCGGCTCCTTAAGGCCCAGCACGGCAATAATGTCATCCTTTACCTGTCCGGTAGCCGTGGCCGTGAACGCGCAGATCACAGGTCTGGTGTGCAGCTTTTTGATAAAGGACACGATTTTCAGATAGCTGGGCCGGAAGTCCTGCCCCCATTGGGAGATGCAGTGAGCCTCGTCCACAGCTACCATACTGATCCGGGCCCTCTGGGCAAAACAGGTGAAATCCCAGGTCTCCAACCGTTCCGGAGCCACATAGATGATCTTGTACCTGCCGCCCATGGCATACTCCATGGCTTTTTGAATCTGTCCCTCCGTGAGGGAACTGTTGATATAGGCGGCATGCACCCCCGCCTGGTTCAGGGCCTGAACCTGATCTTTCATCAGAGAAATCAGCGGGGATATCACCACCGTAATCCCTTCCAGCATCAGTGCCGGAACCTGATAGCAGATGGATTTTCCCGCCCCGGTGGGCATGATACCCAACACGTCTCCCCCGGCCAAAATACTGTCGATCAACAGCTCCTGGCCGGGGCGAAAATCGGTGTATCCGAAATAGGTTTTTAGAATTTCATGTTTTTGCAATCTGTTTTCTCCTCTATAGCATATTCCATCCGGATGCGCACGCATAATGGGCATATACGCAATCTTCCCCGGCAAAGCGGCACAGTCCCTGCTGCGTACAGCCCGTCGCCGTCAGCGCATCTTCGAGAAGTAGTCCAGCAGGATATCCTTGATGTAATTATACCGCCTGGCATAGGAGTTTTCCACCCGGATCAGCTGTAGGTTGTGCGCCTCACAGATGCGATTTTTCTTCTCGTCCCTGCGGCGCACGGCCTCGTCCTCAAAGTGCTCCCTGCCATCCAGTTCGATGGCCAGCATGGGCAGCTCCTGCTCCCCCAGTCTTTCGTATACCACAAAGTCAAACCTGCCGCTGTAGAACAGGTCATCAAAGGTATCATTGGTCTGAAATACCTGGGATATGGGCACTTCCTTATGGACGGCATATCGGCTCTGACTGAGCCAGATATTCCCCAGGGCATGGCTTAGGTTCCCCAAAAACGCCTCCTCCGTGGCGGTGCTGAAAGGCTTGACCCCCAGAGCACGGGAGTTGGCTTTCTTGGGGGTCACAGTGGAGAGGCCGTTGCTGCGCACATACTGCACCAGTTCGTACAGATCGTCCTGATCACCGCCCTGATGCAGGCGCTCCATGTTCTTCTGACTGCCCAGCACAATCAGCTTGTCCCGGGCCCGGGAAGTCGCCACATTGATCAGCTCCCTGTTATTTTTCAGCCATTCATAAGTACCCGCCTGGGTCTGATCCGTGACGGCGGTGGAAAACAGCACCACATCCTTTTCATCTCCCTGGAAGGCATGTACCGTTCCGCAGGTCACATCTGTGACGCCCACTTCTTTCAGCGCCTGTTCAATCAACTGTTTCTGGTTTACAAAGGGCGTGATGATACCCATAGACCGGTCCCTGTGGGCGCGCGCGTACTCCGCGATGGCTCTGGCCTCTGCCGGGGCCGTATTTTTCAGGACGGCCCCGGCGTCCTGCATGTCCAGATACTCCAGGGGTTCCGGCTCCTGACTGACTGTCTTTATCTGTAGACGGGAGTTATAATACTTTTTGTTATTAAACTCAATGATGCTGGGATGGCATCTGTAATGGCTGCGCAGCAGAATCTCATCGCTCACGGCATCACAGGACAGAAAGACCTTGTAGATGGAGTTGGCGCGGTAATCATACTCCGGCGGCACACAGTAACGCCTTTTCAGCCGCTCCCCCGTCAGTTCGTCCAGCAGGATCACCGGACTGAGCTGTTGGGGATCTCCCACCAGCATCAGACTGTTGCCCCGCAGAATGGGCACCAGGGACACCGCCATGTTGCACTGGCTGGCCTCGTCCATGATCACCATGTCAAACATGGGTTCCGGCTCCCCCAGGCGGTGGGCGGAAATGCAAGTGGTGGCAATGATGGGGAAGATCTTCTGCAAACGCAGCAGATTCTTTTTCTCTCCCAGATATTTGGCAAAAGCCTCCGCAGCTTTGTCCAGATCCTCCTCCCCCAGGATTTCCCGTAGTTTGTCGAACTCCTGGGCCTCCAACCGCTTTATACGGCCCGCCCCGGTGTAATAGAGATATTTTTTCAGTTCCTCCACATCTCTGTCCACCAGTGCCACGGCCTGTTCTTCCGTCACCGTCCCCGCATTTGTCAGACGTCTTTCAATCTGCTTAAGCTGCCTGCCGCCAAGATCCGCCTGAAAGGGAAGCATCTGTAGGGACATTTTCTGACTGTTCTGGTATTCCAGCATACGCTCAATGGTCTCCTTGCGCTCCCGATAGTCCAGAATGTCATCGTATTTTTTCAAAAGTTCCGAGAGCTTTCTGGCCCGCTGTCTGCGCTCGTCTCTGTTGCGGTCCAGCGTTCCCGAAAACACGGACACGGACTGGGTACGTCGGCACAACTCCCGGATGTACAGAATCGCCTGCCGCACCATCTCCCGGTTGCCCAGACGCAGAATGGGAAAAGGAATGGGTTTTCCGTGGTATTGCAGATTGGTCAGCTTGTCGCAGACACCGTCTATGGGATGATTGTTGTTGGAGGCAAAGAGTACGGTTTTGTCGTTGAAAAAGGCAGTCATGATGGTGCCCAAAATGGTGTTTGTCTTGCCCGTGCCCGGCGGCCCCTGAATATAGGCCACGGGATATTTCATGGCATTGTTGATCGCCAGAAGCTGGTCCATATTGACGCGCTGGTCAATCAGGATGATGGGGCTGGCCTGACGCGCCCGGGGACGCTCCAGCAAATCCCCGAAAAAAGCCCGGATGGGTACGGGAGCTTTCCCTTCCCGGTACAGCTTCATGATCGCCTTATACTCTTTGTGCAGATCCAGCGCGATGTCCATCCCCAGACCGATGATATAGGGCATATCGTCCACCAGACCGTAGCAGCCCCGGGTATGGCGGTTCACACAGTTCTTGATCTTCTCCTGGTTCCCCGCAAAATCCCTGATCAGGTCATAATCCTCCGCGTCCAAATACCTGCGAATACTCTGGGTGGTGCCATCCACCGTGAACTCCGTGCAGACCGTGATCTCCTCGTCCGGGCGCAGCACCCTCCTTTTGATATCCAGATTCAGACTGCGGTAGGCCAACACATGTAACCCCTTGAGCGTGTGGATACTGAGCACGTTCATGGCCAGCTGCTGTAGGCGCAGGGAACCGTCCCTGCGCTCCTGTTGCCGGGTTTTATACTGAAATTTTTTTACAATCTCCTGAAATTGTTCCTCACTGAGTTCGTACACCTCACCCGTAAGTTTTTCCCGGTCCAGATAACGAATCAGTTCAAAATCCGCGATATAGGGGGTAGTGTCCAGACGGTTGCACATCTCCAGATAATTTAAGATTTTCAGATTGGCCACATTGTCAAACAATGTCTTATATTTGTGGGGGTTCTGGTAGATATCTTCCACCAGTCTTTCGTTCACGGCACAGTAGGTACCCTCCACCACCTGGGAGGAGAGGATGGAGTCGATGCGGATTCCCAGCCGTGCCACCGTATACTGCCCCAGATGCAGACCCTCCACGGACAAATACTTCCGGCGCGCATCCAGATCCCGGATGCCAATCCAATATTTCGTGACCTTGTCCTCCTGGTTCCGATACTCGATACTAAGCCATTTTCCCTCATGGATGGCGCGGAAAATGTCTCTGTAGACTGCGTTCATCTGTCCTCTCCTGCCCCTTGCCTTTGTAATTCTATCCGATGGATAACCTGTTTGCCGCCTCCGGGCTAATCCACCACTTCAATGCTCTCGATCACCGGCTGGTTATCCGACGGCACCGTGCCGTTTCCGTCAATCACCACCGCGTTCTCGCAGATCTCGTCCACAATCTCCATGCCCTCCGTCACATAGCCAAAGCAGGCATATTGGCCGTCCAGATACGTGCCGTCCTGGTGCATGATAAAGAACTGGGAACTGGCGGAGTCCATAAGCCGGGACCTGGCCATGGAGATGGCCCCCCGGGTGTGGGACAACGAATTGTCCACGCCGTTATCGCTAAATTCTCCCTTGATCTCCTGGCCCGAGCCGCCGGTGCCGTCGCCCCTGGGATCGCCGCCCTGCATCATAAAGCCCTCAATGATGCGGTGGAAGGTCAGACCGTCATAGAAGCCGTCTTTCGCCAGATTTACAAAATTGGTCACCGAGACAGGGGCCTGGTCTGCGTCCAGTTCCACCTCAATCGTACCGTAATCCTTCATGTTGATCTTCACATGATGCTTACCGGACAGTAGTTCCTCCTGCTCCGCAGGTTGTTGCGCCAGCGTGTCGTCTCCGCCGGGCGCAGGTTCCTGTTCCCTTGTAAGAACGGAATCCTGGAGAGCATCCGTCTGTCCGCCGGGCGCGGACTCCGATTCCTGTTCCTGCCCGCCGCAGCCAGCCAGAAGCGCCGCCGTGGCTAGGCACATTGCAAGAATGCAGCTTAATCTCTTTTTCATAATATATCCTCTCTTTCCTCGGCCTTTCCTGCGCATACGCATGGAAACGGTTGCCTTTTCTCCCAAAAACGAGGGCTGTCTGCGCTAAAGCCAAAGTCATTGTATCATATTTTGTTAAAATCGCAATACATTTTCCGGTATTTTTCCTGAATTCACCTTTTTTTAACAATTGCGCGTCGCACGGATACCCTATGCAGATTCTTTCTCATTAATCATCCGTTTCGCCTTCCGCAATCTCCCTCTTGCCTTTACCATCTCTGTCAGGCGTTCATTATCAAAATGGTGTAATATTTCTCTCCTCTCCTCTCTATAAAATTCATCCCCGCTAATCTTTTCAAATATTTTTTCGTATATTTGGGCTTCAAGTGTAGAATTTTGGCCAGTTCCCCCAGCGTTTGTCCACTTTCCAGACCATGCAATATAGTGTCATATCGCCGCAGGCGTCTGGGGCGCGCAAAAACCGGGAGACTCAACAAACGGGCTTTCTCCGCGGGAGCAAGATTTGAGTAACCCTTAAACGGTTCTCTGTCTTCCACCATCAAAATCATGCTGCAATCATCGCCCGTGGCCTGTCTGACGGCAGCTTCAAAGCCTGCCCGCAGCTGCTCCTCCACCTTCTCCGGCAAAATCAGCAGGCAGTGATTCATAATCTTTTTTATCACATCAGCCAGTTTTTTCTCTTTTTTATTGTACAGACTGACCTCCGTACCGTCAGACATCAGGACAAACCCCTGGATTTCCCCCACCTTCCCCTTGATCAGCTTCATGGTCGCCAGCGCCTCCTGGGAAGTGGTAAAAACCGTCGTGTTGACAAACTCACCGTTTTCCGGCTGGGACGCAACCCGCAGTTCTCCCTTCTTTTGATAACCGATGACCCCATCCCCGATATGGGCGAGAACAAACCGCTCCTCCCGCACCGCAACAAACTGCAATGTGGAAGCCAGTTCCCTGATCTCACAGTCCATTTCTCTACTCAATTCGTCCAACGCGACAATGGTTTTTGATACCAGCGCCTTTTTGACAGAGGCGCCGTCCTCCGCGTCGAAATACCGGTCAAAATTCTCGGAGAGGTCGTCACAGATAAACTGCGTCACCCTCTCCGCGCCAAAATGGGAAAGCCTGGCCGAGCCTGCCCCGTCCGCCAGCGCAATCACTGTCACCCCGTTTCTCACCAGAAAACAGGTTTTGTCCTGGCAGGGTATCCCCATCTGCATATGTCCCCTGCCCTGCACGGCACATTGTACGATTTTCCACATGCCCGTCACCTCCATAATTTGTGCCGCGTATCCCCGGTGTCAGTCTCCCGGAGCAGCAGCCGCACGGAATATCTGCCGTTAAACCGCCGCCCCTTTTTCTGACGGACTATAGTTCGCCCCAGCCCTTGATTCCCTCCAGATCCAGCTTTATCTTTTCTCCCGGCATGGACATAGAGGTCCTTGACAGGCTCTGACTCAGCCAGACAAAAAATTCCCGAAATTTCAGCCCTTTCAACTTAAGCGGGTCTCTTGTGGGGGAAAACCGTTTTAAAACATCCATGTCGGCCTCGCTGCCTATTCCAATGGGGAAAACCGTGAGCTTCTTGTTGTTTACCATATCGGCGGTGCGTCTGATGGCCCTGGCCAGTTCCTCTTCATCTCCGTTGGGCTTTCCGTCCGTCATGAGCACAAGCCAGGGCTGGTAATAATCCACGCCCTTGTCCTGGTATTCCTGCTTCCTGCGCTCCAGCAGGTCCAGAGCCAGGTTGACCCCTTCTCCCATGGCCGTGTCACCGGCAGGGCAGAGCTTCGGCAGTTCCTGCTGCCTCTCAATATTGGCAAAATCCTCAATGCATACCGCCTTATCGCCAAAAGTCACGATGCAGATTTCCGCAGAGTAAACGGTCATTTCATCCGCCCGTATCTCCTCGTAAAACGCCTCCACGCCCGCCTGTAGTTCACTGATCCGGCTTGTGCCTCCGGTGACGATGTTCCAGATCTCCCCGTCTTCAAACACGGTTTCCCCGGTTTCCTCGCACTCTCCCTCCACGGCCCCCATGGAGCCGCTGATATCCAGGCACAGGCAGACCGGCACCCGGGGGGTGGGATTGTTCACCAGATCTTCGATTCTTAACAGATTGTTTTCCATAATTCAGTCCTCCAGCTTTATTTTTCGCTCTGTGTAAGTCCTCTCATCCTTATAATACAGATATCCGCCCGCCGAAGTGATCGTGCTGTCAAAAACAGCATAGTCGGTCAACCGCGTATTACCGCTTCCATCCTTCCGCACTTTATACAAAAATCCGCCGTCATCATAATTTGCATAATAGATCCCGCCTCCAACCCTGTAACCGCCATAAATCTCAGATACATCCATTTTTGGGGTCCTTTCAGCCCCCGCCCGCTTTTCTTTCCCCTTTCCGGACCGCCCGTTTTTCTCTGTGGCTTTTCCTTCCGGCTTCTCCAGACCGCCCTCCAGCCTCTTTCCGTACTTCTCCTCCATCCTTGCGAAAACGGCGTCGGCTATCTCCTGTACCAGCTGGGACTTCATCAGTGACAGGTTCCGGCGCACCTCCTCCATCACGTCCCTGTAGACAGCTTCATAAATTTCCTTCGTCCCGGCGCTGCTGTCATCCCCCGCAGCCGTTTCTTCCGCCGCATGTTCCGTCTTCTGTCTGCGCAATATCTCCGCCATATGTATGATCCTCCTGTTATCATATCAGTTCTCCAGCTTTATTTTTCGATGCTTATATCCTTTATCTGTAAAATATAAATACCCACCGTCCGCATGTAGTGACCACCCAAAAACAGCGCAATCGGTCATCGGTGTATTATCGCTTGCGTCCCAACGCCAGCTTCCTCCTCTGTGTCTTTCATCTTCTGTCCACGCCATATCTCAGCCATATATGCCCCTCCTTCTCTTTGCTCACGCTCCTGATTCCGGCTGCACGCGAAGTCTGGCCTCCAGGTATTTTACCATGTCATAGTACAGTCTTTCGCACTCTTCCAGCATTGCCTCCGCCGACATGTCATTGGTGTTACCTGGCCCATCCAATATTGCCTCTGTCCTTGTACCGCTGGCGTTCCCTGTTCCATCCAGCATTGTCTTCTCTGTCCGCGTACCACTGGTGTCGGCCAAAATGGCACGCCCCTGGCCAGGGAACATGCCCTCTTCGGACATAGCTCCTTCGATCAGTCCGGCGCAGGGACAGATGTATCCGGTCCACAACATTTCACAAATTTCCTCATACTGCTCTGACACCTGGAGCAGGCTCACCAGCAGGGGAGCCTTTTGATAGTATTCCGCTATGGCTTCCGGTCCCCCGGGCCGGTTTTTCAGCCATGTGTCCCGATAAGCCCGCAGCAGCGTCAGTTCGCGACAGTCGTCCGGCTTGCCGTAGTACCTGCATACCGCAGTGGTGATAAAGCAGAAGGAGCCGTTGTCATCGTCGGACTGTCCGCCCGGCAGAAAGTCTTCCTCCTCCATTCTCTTTCTCTTTTCCGCCCGGCAGGAGGGACATCTCTTGGGCAAATCGAATCCCTTCTCCATAAAGTAGTCATACTGGCTGTTGGTGATCTGAAAAACTTCGCCGCAGTCCACACATGAAAGGGAGTATTTTATTTTTTTGCCCTGCTCATAGCATTCCGGGCATATATCATATCTTTTCGCATTCTTGATATACTTCTGGTAGTTGGTATATCGGATCATTCTGCCGCACTTCCGGCAGCCGTACTCCTCCCCCCTGTTCAGGCATTCCCGGCATATACCGTTCTGGCACATGTTTTCCGCCACCTCATTCCCGCAGAGCTTACAGGTCACAAATACGGTTTTGGGATTTTTCTTATGTCTGGTGGGATACAGTTCCTCCGACATCTGATCCTGTTTACCGTATCTCCCGCTGTCAAGAAGCTCCAGATAATACCGGAAAACGGGCAGCCATTCCTCCACGGACAGGCGGGTATCCTCCCCGGCATTTTCCCCGCCCTTTTTGAAAGTGTTGTAGAACGCTTTCTTGAGGTCATAGGTGAGATGGCTCCATATATATCTCCAGGGGCCGTCCGGCGTTTTTCTGTTGGAGTTCTCCCCAAAGGGGTAAGAAAAATCCATATTCACAATGTTGGCAATGGGATTCTCCCCGCCCTGCTGGGAATAGGGCGGCTTCCCCGGCAGCATGATCATAAACAGCAGCGTGGCGATGGCAAAGTTTTCATTGCCCATGGTCCGCAGAAATTCCGGGAACTTCTTTCCCTGAATCTCCGGCGCCGTGTAATTGATGGTGCCCACAGGACAGGGGAAATCTTCAATCTGATAGCTGTCCGTGTCCACAAAATAGACTTCCCGGGGAGAAACTACCAGTATGTTGGCCGGGTTGATATCCCCTATAATAATATTCCGCTCGTGCAGATACCTGATTTTTTCCAGGATTGTCACGCAGAGCTGTACGGTGTCCCTCTTCTTCCAGCCAGGAAAATACTTTATAAACAGAGGCTTGATAAATATACTCTTCTGTAGTTCTCTTCCCTGCGCCCGGGGCATGAGATACCCTACAAATTCCCTGTCCCCATTGTAAAGAGCGGCCACCGGCGCACAAATGCCCTCACAGGCGATGGGCTTTTCCAGCATTAACCGGATCTTCTCATATTTTCTTCTGGTGATGTTTCTCTTTTTATAAATCTTCGCCACATAGGAGGTATCGGTGGCGTATATAATTCCTTCGCCCCCCGACGCAAGTTGTTCGGTCAGCAGTATCGGCCCTTGTATGGTGTACGCACTCTCCCCCTCTCCGGGAATGTGATTTACTTTCATGGGGCTATCGGCAATGGAAGTCACCTGTGAACAGACCTTGAACACTTCCACGCTCTCTCCATTCTCCTTCTCCTCGTTTTCTTTCTCCCCATTTTCCCTCTCTCCGTTCCCCTTCTCCTCATTGAGGCGGCTTCTGTCCCCGTTTTCCTTAAATCCGCTCAGAAAACCATATTGGTTCACCCTCTGCACATGCACCGAGTTGGCTCTCACCGACCTGCTGTCATTTAGAGATAGAATGTCTTCGGCCAAGTCATGGTCCTGGGTGATCAGCAACAGTTTGTGGGTCATCCGGAATTTGGTAAAGACAACCAGAAAGACATTGTCCGCGAAATTGTCCGTCTTTTCTCCCCGGATATCAATATACCCGGCGCCGTTTAACTGGGTCAGCACTTTTAATACGTTATTGGCGCGCTGGGCCAGATCCCGGTTCTCCTGATTGCACCCATGTTTCTGCAACTCCTCCACGCTCCTGAGAGGAATAATCACCTTCGCGTGGTACTTATCCAGAAGGGGTATAACATTCTTCCAGAATTTATCTGCGGCAGGATGAAGAAGGCTGCAAGTATCCACAAAAATTTTCCATTCTCTGACATAAAATTCCAATTTTTCTCTTGCGTGCTGTTCCATTTTATTGTCACCCATACACGTCTCCCCTCTCGTTTCATGATTCAATACAGTCCCAGCCCTTGAACGCCTCCTCTACGGGAAACGGGCCTGCGGCAGCATCCCATTCCCGCAATCCCACCCCCTCCGCAAATTGCGCCACATAGATGGGAAATCCGCCAAGCACATCGTTGTTCAGCGCCAGAATCTGTCTGGCCAGCTTTTCATTTTGGGTCAGAAGAGCCAGCCTGTTTGTATGCTTAAACTTAGCGAACACGAAGACAAATGTGCCTATCATGTTTACATCGCTTCTTTCCCCCCGGATCTCGATCAGGCCCGATTGCTGCATGGCGGTTAAAACCCTCATGCCCCTCTGGTAAAACTCCGCAGAAAGGGGGGCGGATGAGAGGATTCCGCTCTGCATATTTTCAATCACTTTCAGGGGAATCAGGAACCTGTTTCCACACTCTCTCATAGTTTCCGAGACCTGTTGAATCCAGCTGCCAAAGCCTTCCTGACCCAGTATCGTATCATCCACAAAGATTTTGTGGCTGTATGCAATCCCCTCAAATTCCCTTGGCGATATTATTTTTTTATCCCCGGAAAACGCATCCGTGATTTTGGAGTCGTCCGGGAAACACAAAAACCAATTCTTTAACAGGGAACTATTTTGTGCGGAGGGAAAAAATGTGCCCCGCTCCTCTGTATCGCCCAGGGAGAGTATGGTCTGTATGGCCGCGTATTGCTCCGGTTTGTCTCTGGTGTAATAGTCTATCACAGCACAGACAGCAAGATATTGCGCGGCGCTCATCCTGCTCTTTTTACATTCCAGATTGTTGAGAGTCTGCCTGGTCAGCCCCACCAGATCGCTGAGTTCCTGCACTCCCAGACCGAGAATCTGCCTGACTTGTCTCAATGAACTTTGCATGGAATCAATCATTTTCTGCCTTAACTGATAATAGAAGTCAAACACCTTTGCCTCCTCTTATGTTTGAAACTCTTTTTGCGCTGCATTTGATTCTGAGAAGCGCCATGGCCTTCTGTAGTATATTATATGAAAAAGGGAACGAGATGTCAATATTTTTTACATACTAATTTATATTTTACCTTTTTTGTTTCTTTTTACATGGTATTCGGGTACTCCCCGCGTCATTCCATTCCATTTATGGCGCATTACATGCCGTTGGTTGCTGTCACCCAATTTTTGCGCACAGGCAATCACAGTCTTACGCCTTTTTATAATACTGGATTCTTTCTGCCCCGCACAGCCGTCTCCAAGGCCTGGCGCCCCGGAATTGCCCCCCAAAGATCAGACGCAGTTGTATTTCTTAGCCGTAAGATTATAACAGCGTCGTTAAAATCGCCGGTCAGCCGCCATGTCAAAATCCGGCAGGCACATATTCCCCCGCAGATACATATTTTAAGGTAGAGACCCTTCTCCCGCCCGGCTCCATAAAACGGGAAAATGAACTTCCAGCCATATTATATCGCAGAAAGGAATCCACCGGTCATGACCCATATTTGTAAATTTACCGAAGAAACCAAATGTTATCTGGTCAGGTATTATGAGATTTTAGAAGAAATGATCCGTGCCATGGGGGACGCGCAGCTGACTGACAGCCTCTCTCACAATTTCATCGTACAGATGATCCCCCATCACATGGCAGCCGTCGAAATGTCCAAAAACCTTCTGCATTATAATCCCTGCGCCCCCTTGCGCGCCATTGCGGAAAATATTATCGCCATGCAGGAGCAGGGCATGAAGGAGATGACGGAGGCGCTGAAATCCTGCCACAAGGTGCTCAATTCCCCTCAGGACCTGTGCCTCTATGCGCATCGTTACCGGCAGATTACCCACAACATGTTCAGAGAGATGAACAATGCCTGCTCCGACAACAATATCAGCGCCAACTTTATGCGGGAGATGATCCCCCATCACCAGGGTGCCATCTACATGTCCGAAAACGCCCTGCGGTACTGCGTCTGTCCGCAACTACAGCCCATACTGGAGAATATCCTTATCTCCCAGCGGCAGGAGGCACGGGAGATGAACCGGCTGCTGGGATGCTGACGCAGAAAACACGATTGAACGACATGACGGTTTCTGTCGGCAGTTCCTGTAATAATCATATGCGCAAGTTTGGGCAGGGCGTCAAGTGGCATTTCTGATGTCGTCAGCCATAAAAATCCATCAGCACCACAGAGAAATCGTTGACGTTGGTCCCTGTGGGGCCTGTTCTTATAAGACCTCCTATGGCATCCAGGGCATGGTAGGAATCGTTGCGGGCAAGGGCATCCTGTAAACGGATGCCCTTTGCCTTTAACGCGTCAAGGCTCTCCCCGTCCACATAGCCGCCTGCCGCATCCGTAGGACCGTCCGTACCGTCAGATCCCACGCTGAATACAGCCGCGCCGGGAATCCCCGCCAGGCCTTCCGCCGCAGCCAGAGCCAGTTCCTGGTTCCTGCCGCCCAGCCCCTTTCCGCACAGATGCACCACACATTCGCCTCCCGCTATGTAGGCCCGCTTTCCCGACGCGCAGACACCTTGGGATATGCTCATGCTTTCCCTACTGCCTTCCTCCATAGCCGGACCGCCCGCCAAGGGCGCGCCTCCCCCTGCGGTTAAACCGCTTGCCGCTATGGATGCCAGAAATTTTCCCGCCTCTCTGGCTTCACAGCACAACCTGTCTGTCAGAATGGTCGTCTCGTACCCCAGTTCCCGACATTTTTCCGCCGCCGCCAGACACAGCTGCCCCACACTGCCGATTATATGGCTGTTCACGTACCGTAACTCTTTGGGCGTCTCCTCTCTCAGGCAGGAACGCGCTTCCTCCGCAATGTCCAGATGATATTTTTCCACAATGTTCAGCGCCTCCTGGCAGGTAGAACGGTCCAGCGCAGCAGGCCCCGAGGCTATCATATCCAGCGGATCACCCAGTACGTCCGACAGGATAACTGCCTCCATACGGGCCGGCTCGCACCATTTGGCAAAACGGCCTCCCTTCACTGCGGACAGGCGTTTTCGCAGGGTATTAATCTCCGCTATGGAAGCACCCACAGAGAGCAGCTGCCTGTTTACGTCCTGCATAACAGGTAGTGGCACAAGCGGTTTTTCAAAAAGCGCGCTGCCGCCGCCCGAAACCAGAAGAAGTACCTGATCCCGCTCCGTCAGCGCAGCCGTCATATCCAAAATCGCCTGCGTGCCTGCCAAACCATTCTCATCAGGGATGGGATGGCCCCCCTCAAAACACCGCACTCCCGGTATATCTCCTCTCACATGGCCGTATTTGGTGACTACCACACCATCCGCAATGGGGCTTTTCAGGTATTGCACCGCAGCATTTGCCATCTGCCAGGCGGCTTTTCCCACAGCCGCCAGATAGATACGACCGGACAGAGCACAGGCAGACAACGCTCTGCCCACCGCCTCATCCGGCAGTACCCTGCCGATGGCATACCTTATGATCTGTTCTGCGTCCCCGCGAAGTCTTTGGTTCATGTCATCCTCCCGCCGCTGTTCCGCGCCTGTGTCCTTTTATCCTGAAAACCTTCTCTTTAAGCAATATTTTCCTGTCCTGGTTTCCGCCGCCCCCTCTTTCCAGCGAATTATTCCGCAAAAATTTCTGTTTCTTTCACTCCGTCTGCTAATCTTTTCTACCGGGATTCCTTTTTCCCTTCCTCTGCCTCATGGGATTTTGTATCAGATTTTCTTTTTCTTCCCTCTGTTCGGAGGGTTATTCTGCCAGGGGATCGGTTATGACTCCTCTGTCTGAAGGATTATTACCAGAACATGGCAAACAGCGAGGCTCCGACCACCGTCAGAACCCCCGACACCACAATGGACAGGCTGCTCATGGCGCCCTCCACCTCCCCCATCTCCATGGCTCTGGCCGTTCCGATGGCGTGGGAAGCCGTACCCAGCGCAATCCCTTGGGCCACCGGGTCCTTAACGCGAAACAGCCGCAGTACCGGCTCCGCCAGCACATTGCCCAGCACGCCGGTTATAATGATGACAGCCACCGTCACCGGCACATGCCCGCCCAGTTCCTCCGACACACCCATACCGATGGCCGTAGTGATGGATTTGGGAAGAAATGTCACATATTCCTCATGTCCCAGGGAAAAGACCACCGCCATGACCAGAATGGACAGCAGTGATACGCCCACTCCCGAACAGATCCCCGCCAGTATGGCCTGCCAGTTTTTCTTAAGCACCTCCAACTGTTCATACAGCGGAACCGCCAGACAGACCGTGGCGGGTGTCAGCAGGTAACTTAAATATTTTGCCCCTTCGTTATAGCTGTCATAATCCACGCCGCAGACAAGCAGAAACCCCACGGTAAGCAGGATGGACAGCAGTAACGGGTTCAGAAATCTCCATTTCCGTTTTTTCTTCACCCAGATTCCCAGAAAATATGTCCCCAGCGACAGTACTGCTCCGCAGTAGGCCGATGTTCTCATCACTTCGCCCATGACGCTTTCCTCCTTTGCCGAGCCACATCCCAATCGGGCAATGCTCCTCTACTCCCCTTTGGCCTATGCAGATTACCCTGATGCCTCTATTCCGCCGTGACGCTTTCCCCTCTGTCAGAACTTTTCTCTCACATACTAAAACTCTCTCTCCCGACAAAGCTCTTTCCTCCCTTGCCGGGATGCCGCTCCTCTGCCGTGCCTCAGAACAATCTGGGTCACCAGACCGGACACCCCCATGACTGCCACCGTAGAAACCACCGTCATGGTCAGATATTCCAGCCAGGAGGGCGCGATGATCCCCCAGGAATCCATGATCCCCACCGCCGCCGGAATGAACATAACCGGCATGATTTCCACTAAGAAGCATGCGGTGTCCCTGACGGCAGAAAGGGGAAGAATCTTTGTTTTCAATAGGAAAAACAGGATTAAAATGCCATAGATGCTTGCCGGGATGGGGAGGGGAAGCAGTTTGCGCATAACTTCGCCCAGAAATGAAACAGTCAGTAGGATCAAAAATTGTCTTAAATATTTCATCTCCGCCTCAATACTCCTTCGTCACTTCGCTGACGCCATACATTTTCATAAATTCCTGTAGTTCCTGACGGTTCCTGATGAGCATGACCTCCTCAAACTTCCCGCTTCGGATATCCTTAAACCCCGCCACCTGCTCGCCGGTGCAAATGCTGCACCGCAGGATTGGCCGCTGGGTTTCAGGATCATAAGACTTTTCCCCATCGGTGCCCGGATGCTTTTTTTTGCCAAATAACATTTACCGTCCTCCCTGCGCCGGAACCTCATAACCCTCCCGCACATAATCGTAGATGCTCTCTTCTCCACAGAGTATTTCTTTAAAAGGGGATATGCATTCCTTTTTTTCCATTTCCGCGAAAAAAGTTCTGCTGTTTATCTCCTGCTGTTTATCTCCTGCTCCGTTTTGACTGCATGATATGGGACATGCATAACCACAATGACACATGTCCTGGGGCCTCTAAATTCTTTTAACGTTTTTCCCGACGGCTTCCTCTGTTTTGCCTGTTGGGACATGGCTGCATAATCGCCTGCCCGCCGGGGATTGATTATTTTTACTTCTCTTTCGGCGAAAGTGTCGTCCATCAAGCGGATCTGAACCGTTCCCCCTCTGTGAGGACCTCGCCTTCGTCCAGGCGGATATGAATGTTTAACACTTCGCCTTCCTGGTAGGGGGTGGATGTAACGGATAGGATTTCCATGGAATGTCTCCCCTCCTCTAACAGGCCGTTTTCCACTACATTAAAAGTGGCTTATCCATTTTTCTAACCAAAACATTGAGCCATCTTATATCCTTCATGTCTTCCCTTACATCATTTGTTACCCACAATTTCAATAACTCAACATTTTGTAATGACTTAATAAGCCTCCTCATTTCTTTCTCCGTATAATCTGCAAAATATTTCCCTTTATCAAAATGATAACCCTCCCCATATTTCCAGGATCCATAGAATACACCTTTTACTTTCAAAGCATGTACAACTTTTCTAAGAGTTATTTGCATGTATTCCTTTGATACATGAAGCAATGAAGCGCATGCCCATACAGCACTAAATTCCTCGACATAGGCTAGGTCTTCCGCCCTCATATGAAGCACTTCAACCGAAACACGCTTTCTGGTCTCTTCACACATTGCAAATGAAGCGTCTACTGCAACAACATGATACCCCTTTGCCTTAAAATATTTGCAGTCTCGACCGCTGCCACATCCCAAATCTAATATACTTGCCCCTATATCAATATACTTTTCAAATTCCTCATATATCTTTCCCATATCTGCATCTACTGTTGCATTCACAAACTCCGCAGCATTTTGGTTATAATATTCAACGGTTGATTCTCTAAATATGTCTATATTTTCCATAAATCGTATCCCTGTATCCTGGCTGCATCATATACGGGTTTCAAATTATGTTCTAAGATATTAACAAATTGCTCCTCATTATTATTGGGAATATACAAACATTCTGTGGCCCATATGGCATTCAAATTATATTGTTTACATTTCTCAAATTTATCCTGTAAAACAATAGTTCCATTCCTATCCTTTGACATAAACAATAGGCTATACATATAGTATTGATATTGGGCAAACTTTCCAAAAAATCTTTCCCATAACGGCAATTTGTTATTTTTTACACGATTTAGATCTTTCCTCATGGGTGTTAAATTCCACAATTCATCATTCGCAGTATATGATCTGGGAACGAAATGATCAAGCTCAAAATCTCCGTTCCCCAATTCCTCACCCGTATAAATATCACGCAAAGGAACCCCTGTTATTTCTACAATAGTTTTCCAAAGGTCTCTGGCTTTCTCTAGCCTTCGCACATTGTCTGATTCTGGAAATATTTTATATACAATACCGGGCACACCTGGATTTCGATCCTGCAAAAAAAGAATTTTATGATAGTTGACCCAGCTTATGATCACAGAATAGTTATCAAAAATAAGTCTTTTCCAATTTTTATCTATATAAATTCTTTTCTGTAGCCCTCTCCCGTCGACTATTTTATAGAAAAGATTAGCTGTTAACTTGTCCATATAGGCAATCAATCTTCTTCTTTGATCATTCCTTAAGTACTCGAGGCCTTCCTCATCTAAAAAAGGATATAGGAGTTTATATGGAACATAATCTGTGAGTCTGTATTTATCCTTTTTGAGTAATTCCTCATTCCTTTTTATTGCTAAATGTAATTCCTCTCTGGTAGGATTCTGCGAAAGTCTTTCCCTTTCCTGCGTGTATAGCACATTAATTGCATGTTCTAGAAAATTTTCAGAATTACCATTAACTGTAGGACCTAATCTCAAATGATAATGTGTTACGGTATACCATGCCCCACAGATCATTTCATCTATAATCTGGTCAAACGTTATATCTTCTTCTGTCTCAACAATTAAACTCAGAATGGCTTCCAGCCAATAAAACTTATAACTTTGAGATTTGTTATCCAACATTTTTGCAAACTTGTCTATATCCAAATCATTTTGATAAATGATCTCCAACGGCAATTCAGCTCCCATACCGCTCTCTTCCTGCTAACTTCTTATCCCTTTAGCTATTTTCAAAAAGTTTCTAAAATTTTCTATTACATGGTCCGCCTGTGTATCTGGTCCCCAACTAATCCTGATCGAATTATCTATTTGCGCCATAGAAACTCCCATGGCAGCTAAAACATAGCTAGGAGAATAAATTTTAGATGTACATGCGGAGCCATTTGACAGGCCACAATACTGCTTAGTCAAAATCATCAACGCCTCTGAGGAAACTCCGGCAAGGCATACATTTAATGTATTACCAATACAGTATTCCTGATCCCCATTTATATGGTAATCTATGCCAGAATTATTCAGCTCTGCTATAATTTGTTCCCTAATAGCACGTACATGTATATTATTTTCTTTGTACTCGTTTTCTGCTATCTCGCACGCTTTTCCACATCCTGCCGTTAAAGCAACTGGTATTGTGCCTGGTCGAATTCCTCCTTCCTGTTCACCTCCAAATATAATCGCCTTTATCGGTGGTCTTTTATATGATTTTGTTCTTAATATTAGCCCGCCAACCCCCTGGGGCCCCATTAATTTGTGAGCGCTAAAGGATAGAATATTATACTTAAAACCTCTGATTTCTTCAACCAGCTTTCCACTGCTTTGCGTCGCATCAACATGAAAAAAAACATCTCTCCTGTACAATTCTTCCCCTAACTCTTTTACCGGCTGAATAATACCCGTTTCATTATTAACATGCATAACACTTACCAGCAAGGTATCGTCTCTTACTTTGTTCAAAATCGCATTTTCATTGACTCTTCCGGATAAATCCGGTGCAATTATTTCCACTTCATATCCTTGATACGCCATATACTTTACTGTTTCGAGAACAGCCTTATGTTCAATTGCAGTTGTAATTATATGTCGCTTTTTGCTTTTTTCACCATATTCTCTCAATCCCTGAATAGCAATATTATTACTCTCCGTTGCCCCGCTAGTAAAATAAACTTCACTAGTTGATACCCCAAAGAGATGCGCTACCTGCCTTCTTGCATGTTCCACCACGGCACGTGCGTTTTCTCCAAAGCTGTGGGTTCTGCTATCCGCATTTCCAATATTGTTTTTATATACCTCCACCATTGTCTCCAACACACGCAAATCTATAGGGGCAGATGCATTATAATCCAAATATACACTCAATTTTTTTTCTCCTTGAAAGCCAACATCACCAGATCATCCAAATTCTTAATCAATCCAGTGCCGCACAAATAGGCAATTCCTCTCTCAAGATTCAGTCTGAAATACTTTTCCACATTTTCTTCATCAGTAGGTAAATCCATTCTAATACACCAGGCTTTTACTATCGCCTCATAAATCTCATAATATTCACCGCCAAAAGTGAGCCACGACATCTCCAAGTTGCTATCCGCCACGCTTGCAGTATCCGTAGGTACTGTGTTTTCACTGAGGGAATAGCACAAGGCCCATCTACACAAAATATTCCAATTCTTGATGCCTGTTTTTCCTTTTAGCCTTGACAATTGTTCTTTTGACTGCTGTGAAAGATGGATCTGTTTTTTTATCATGTCTTTTCTCCAACCAGATAACCCTTTTCAATTGTGGTACTTTTCGTCTTATCATCATACCTTAATGTATATTCATCGCCAATATTTTCTTTCATCAATTGATAGCATGCGGCATCTATTTCTGAATCCGTGGACAGAATGATGGTCTGTTCCCCCGCATTGGGAAAATATGTTTTTATCAGCGCCATTCTGTGATATACATCCAACCTGGACAGCGGGGTGTCGATGATCACAGGCAATTTCTTCTTCGAGCAGATTGCCAACGCCCACAGGATCGCAATAACCATTAATTGCTTTTCTCCGGCAGACAACGAGTCTTTAGATACTGCTATGCCATCCTCCGATAAGTACTGCAAATCCAGCGTTTCAGAATCCATTTCAATTTTTTGAATTAAATTGCTCTTATTGGAAAGCTTTTTGTAGCATGTAGTTATAGTTTCCGCCAAAATATCTGTTTTACGTTTTTGAAGTTCTATTGTAAATTTCTCAAGAACCTTTAAAGCCATATGTGAGTATTTTGAAAGACGGTCTATGCGATCCCTTAACTCTGCTGTGGAAAGATAGGACTCCACATAATTGCTAAAGGCACTGGTGGAAAGCATGACTCTATAATTTGCAACGCCTCTTTGCTGAACTAATTCATCTCGTTTAACCTGATCATCAAAGATAGCCTGCTCTGTTTTTTCTGTCCGCTTACGTATATCATGCAATGTGTTATCGTTTATATCCAGCGAGAGATAACTGTCTAATTCCGCGATCTGCTTTTCCAATTTTGCTTTTAGGCCCACTATCTCCTTTGCATCATCAGACACATTTTTCAGAGTTTCTTCAACCAAATTGTTGATCTGAAAAAGTGCCTGATCAGATAATCCATATATAGGAGCCGCTTTTTCACTGTTTATCTGCTTTTTCATATAATGCATAAATGCAGAGCTGCTCTTGGGATCACCCTTATATTCTTTTACAAAATCCAGATACAGACTATCTAATTGAGAAATAGCCTGTTTCATTATTAAATCCGCATGTTCATCTGTTGCCTGTAACTTAATATCGACGATCAGATCTTTCACTAAAAATAAGGGCAGCTCTGTAGCACATAGTTCATATAATTTATTATTTTTCTCTGTCAGTTCTGCCATAAGCGCAGATCTCTGCTGAACTATTTCCTGGCGTTTTCCGACCGCATTTCCCCCTTTTTTCGTATACAATTGACGCAATTTCTCAAGCTCATTAATTTCTTCCTTTATTCCACGATCCAATTCCTCGATTTGCGTATCTAGTTCTGTTAGGTCTTCTATAGCATGAACCTTTTCCGCTTTCAGTTTTTCAAGTTCTTCCGCAGACTGATTGTTTTCTCCCTTCTTATCCACCCGCCTGAAATTTCGCACAATATCATTGCTCAATACATCAAGCACCGAGATTCCCAGCATTGAGCGAATGGATTTTTTAAGCTGGGTATTTGTATTGTCTACCGCAAGTTCCGCAATCTTTTCTCCGTCAAAAAAGAAGAAACTGGACAAAGCGCAGGGCAAGATATTTTCAATGATCATCGGCCAGTTATCGGTTAAAAATTCATTATATGCGTCATCTTTCAGAACATGTATCTGCTCCTTTGTTCTTTTTGCAATGGCATCCCATTCCCTCTTTACCGTATATCTTTCCTTGATTCCATTATTAATCTCAAATTCCAGTTCGACACTGCATTTTTTGTCATTTGATTCAAGATTTACAAACGAACGAAGATATTGTCCGTATGTACTCTTTCCACTTTCATAGAACGCATAGGAATTAGAGCCATACAGCGCTAAAAGAACGGCCTCCAGAAAAGTTGTTTTACCACGGCCATTCATACCTCCGATCAGAACAATCGGCTTTTTCCCCTCAAAAGAAAATGTATTGATACCCGCATATACGCCAAAATTGTATAATTTTAATTTTTTGATTATCATGAACTATTCTTCCTCTTCTTCCTCCTCAAATTCCGATGCCAATGGCTGATAATCCAAAAATTTCTCGTTGTATTTCCCACCATAGTTTTTCTTGCGGGCCATCATATCATAATAAAACTTTATTGCGTCATTTTCATCTTTATAAAAAGTTTTTTTCAGGGTATCATTGATATCGTCCAGAATGCCTTTCTTTTGACTGACATCTACCGCCTTATTCTCAATATCTATCAGTGTGTACATCATTTCAAATACTAACTCTTCATTCGGATACATGTCATGACATACTTTTTTCAAAATCCCCCATTCATCACACCCAAAATTCTCGTTATGTATCCATTCAGGATCTTCAAAGGATTTACCCATTGCTTTCTCATAAATTCGTGGCAAAGAATCCTCAAATTCATGCTTTTCATTTACCCAGATCCGCCGGATCGCCTGTAACTCTGGCAGGCGTATCAGTTCCAAATCCCGAAACTCCTGTGGTCCGTTTTCATTTATATCTTTCTGCGTCAAAAGCAGTCTTTCCAGCCATTGTTCCCTAATCTCTTTGATATATGGCCCGTGAAACAATTTCCCGTAGTTACCCTGAAGATTTCCTTTCATACGCCTGAAACTTCTTCTCTCACGGTCTCCCTTCTCGTCGCCGAACTCATTTCTAAAGTCCAGCAATGCCGTCATCCATTCCTTTTCCCTGTCGTTGGATATCATTGCCTCCATTGATTTATCTTTTTCCACCATGGTACAAACCCAGCATCCAAATCTGCTCTTACCACAGGAGGGCATGGACTGATCCACCATAAGGGGACACTCATTATCCGCTGTCGCCCCGCGGTACATGGTCATCAGTTCTGTATTGGAATATCCCCAGGGATTTTTATACTGCATTAAAAAGGCCCATACATCGTCATTCTCCCAATCCTCCATGGGAGAAAACACCAATTCATTTGCCAGGGTCGGATTGGGACTGAGCAGTTCCCTCACTCTCTTTTTCTCCAGGTCTGTCATCGTTCTGTTTCTTCTGGAGCTCTCCTTTTTCCTCGTTCCAAGTACCAAGATTACTTCTCCGTGCTCCGCTATCTTATTTTTAATAAAATCATTCACGGGTCGGATTTTCAGCCGGTCTGTACACCATCTATATTTCTTCCGTGGAAACGGATATCCCCTACCAATCAAATTAACCCAAAATGTATTATCGTATTCCGGGATCAGGCGTACCGGTTTAAATAGCAATCCTTTCGCATCAGCGGCAGCTTTCATGCAATCCAGCGATCTTTCTACCCACTTTGACACCACCGGAGATTCAACCAGAGTATCTGTATTCATAATATAAATTGGTTTTTGTCGCTCATTCTCCGGCAGCCTTTCAATCGCCATCCAGACTAACTGCACCGCGGCCGTGCTGTCCTTGCCGCCTGAATAGCCAATTAGCCACGGAATATTATCCGTTAAATATAAATTTTGAATGGTTACAATTAACCCTTCAATCTTTTCCCTTGAAATAGCCATTTTCATCCTCTATTCTTCAACAGCCTTTTTAATGAATCTTCGGCGTTTTTCTCTTCCTGCGTTAAAGAAAGCCCCATCTGGCTTTTAAGCACATTGGCAATTAGCATTGCCGCTTTTTTATTTGTAATAATACGTCCGTTTTTGCCTACAGCCCTCAAATACCATTGCCTGGCTCCCCTACTCCAATTGATCTTTTCAATCTTCTTGAGATAGGGCTCCGGCGCTAATTCCTTTGTATAAAAAAAATGGCCCACACGTCCAAAAGCCTGTATGACGATGCTCTGGGTAGCAATAAAGTTCTCCCGCAGATCAATTTTTGTAATTGCTCTCTCCTGTATTTCCTGCCAGGGCTGCATATGCTCCACCACACAGGACCAGTAATTCAACAGAAAATCTTCCAGGGCTTTGCCCTGTTTTCCGCCCGCAATACATTTATTAGCCGCATAAAAGGTGTTCAGAGTAAACAAACTCGACGAAAATTTTCCAAGATTGTCTTTCTCCTTATCCGTATATGTGTTTAGGAACTCTATATTTCCTATGACATTGCGGGTGATCACCGCAATCTCATCCCGCGAGTCGTATAATACCGATATGGAGTTAGAAGTTTTTACAGCGTTCTTATTCAGGTCTGTAAAAATCTGCTGGCTGCGTCTTAATCCCTGATCCGCATAAAACACAATGGAAATAGTCTCATTCTCAAGCGTAGGGTCTTCCTTTAGAGCCGCCAGAATGGCTGACTTGCGATGTTGCCCGTCATTGATCAGGAAATGCGTATCCATCGAAACCTCCAGCACCCCCAGATCCGGATTCCTGCCGTTCTTTTCAAAAGAAAAGTTTCCGTCTATGGACGCTGCCAATGCGGAAAATACATAGGAATTCCTGTTATCCAGAATATACTTGGATATAACCGGTATCCTGGCCTCATTCAGTTTCCTTTGCGCCCGGTATTCCGGTAACACATATTCCTCATCCTCCGCCGGGAACAGTTTGGAGAGCATCCTGAGCGGTACCATCGCTATGTAATATTCTACTCCTGCCTGAATACCTCTTACCACAGGAAATCTATATACAAAATCCATGCCTACCTCTATCTATCCCTCACCGGCACTTTTGCCGATTGTTAACAAACTCTCCATAAAACCCCTAGAGTAACTTTTTCTATATCACAAAGGATATACTCAAATACTACTTAAGTATATCCTTGCGTATATATGCTGTCAATTATTTTTTAATCCAATTACGAATTTATCATTAAGGCCCTCTTTCTGTATCCAATTGACAATGGTTTCATTCAAGTCGCTTACCCGCGCTTTCCCTTTTGTGACCAGGGCGATGAACTCCCTTACCTCATCTACAAGATTCAGGCTTTCTTCCAGATGGTCCACCTCGTCAATGGCCTTTTTCAGCAAATCCAGCCTTGTATGTACTCCGTCATCAGCCAGAGAAAGACCACTCCATTCTCTACTTCCTGAGATATAGTTTCTGAATCGCTGGACCTGATCTTGCTCCTGCATCAAACCGCCAAAAGTATTCAATTTATTCAAAACTTCCTCTGTCTTGCTCCTATGGAATGATTCCCAGCCTCTGGAAAGGCCGCCAATTAATTCGCGATTTTTACGTTTTGCATGATTCAATTTCGTTTCATCAACCATTCCCAGCGAGACTGTACCTTCCATAAACTCCATTATATTCTCCACATTCTGGATCGTTTCATCTGATGGATCATAACCCAGTTTTTCACATGCGCCGGAGAGTTTCAAAATACATGTTGTAAAACTATCTACCAAATCCGTAAATTCCTTATCGTTTTTTTCTCTTTTTGCCGCATCCTGTACTGCGCTTTCCACATCATCCAATTGCTTTAAGCATTTCACCGATTTCCTTAAATCATCCACTAACATGTCTTTTCTTCACCGCCTCCATCCTCTCTCTGCATTGCCTGATCTGAAACTGCTCTCTGACATACTTTGTCTCAACCAAATTTTCCCCGCCAGGCGATCCATTCCCCATCCTTCTCTCAATTTCCTGATCAGTCTTACGCAAATCACTGTCTACTGTACTCAGCAAATCTGCAAAAAGAGAGAGCTCTTTTAATGGATCTTTGCTTAATCTGATTAATTTTTCCACCGGGTCTGCAATACCTTGAATGCATACGGCCTCTCTTATTGCCTTTATAATCATTCCCGCATTCCTTTGGCATTTGCTTATACTATCCGATCTATCATGAATCGCGGCACTTATATGGCTCTGATTTGCCTGCTCATAAAACTTTTTTATTTCCCTTATCACTTCCTTGATGTCATCATCCTCTTCCAGAGTATCCAAATCCACCAATTGTCTCATCACATCCAGTTTTTCACGAATAACTCTTTCTTCTTCCTGAATTACCCCCTCTACTCGATCTTGTATTTTTTTCAGGTATTCACTGTACTTTCTTCTTTTCCGCACAGGATCGTCCAGCTGCAAATCCTCTTCGGTATAACGCAATCCTGTATTAACCACTTTTTTTACCTTGTCCTTAAATATCGTATACGCCATCTCGTAATTTTGGGAAATCGTTGCTGCTCCCTGTGGCAAATTGTAATATTGTAGTACACAAGTACGGCTTTCCTCTCCTTCCGAACCGTTTACTACCTTATCCCTAAGGTCGTTCCATACCTTCGTATGTCCATTTTCTGTAGTAACCGCCGGAGATTTTCGCAAAAGCAAATCAGGAGACAAGTTCCGCGGATTCTTATAATCTTTACAGTAACCATTCAATATTAACCGATAAAATTCTGCCGCCACGGCGTAAGAAAAGTAATTAACGTCTTTTCCATTATACTGTGTAATAGCCTTTATGATCTCAGGTTTTATATGCTCACTCCAACATTGCACTCTATACAAATAATCTGTTGAACCGGGGAAATCCCAGGATTTCTTTCCCACCTCGCTCCAACGCACAAATGCCTCTATAATTTTTCTGGATTTAATGGATGCCGGCAATGTCACAGCGGCATCACTCTTCATGGTTTGCCGTTCAAATGCTACCAGGTATGCTCCTGTTTTCCTTACATTATTCACCGCATCCATGGAAATACCCTCCGCAAACCAGTCAATTACCTCATACAGGAAATCGTTCATGTCTTTTCTAACGTTATTCAGTGTGCGCACACTCCTTGTGGTGGCGCCTATGTTTAATTTGTAATTGACATCCTCGATCCAGCGGTCAACTTCCCTCAAGGCAATTTCCACTTGTTCATTTTCAGCCGTTGTACCCCCTGTCTCCCGATCTCTTTTGGATGACTCCTCAGTTTGTTTTTCCCTGGCCTGTTTCACCACAGGCTTTTCTACTTTCTTTCCATCAAGAACAGGTAATCCCAGTTCTCTATACACCCCTTCCGAAAGACCCCCAATATATTTGATCCCGTCTTCCTCGTATACATGGTTGGTCCCATCCCCCCATATATGCATGAACTGGCGCAGCCTTAATTTCGTGCCGTCTTCCAGGTCTGTCCTGTTATAAATTGTGTTCTCCAAGTCTGGATGAACCCTATCCAGCGGTACCCTGTGCGCAGGAAATCTGCTTAAATCCTCCAGGGACTCCACCAGATACGGTTCCAATATTTCACGCATTAACGCTCTGGGATTTCTTTTGTTTATATCCTGCCGATTATACAAGTAAAGAATCGCATGTTCACTAAAGGGAAATAGATTGAGTTCCTTTTCCCCTACCCTGTATTTCCCCCATCCCTCTCCCACCGTCACGGTATGTACAGGATACTGATCCGCGTCTGCCTTTACGGCAAGCCACTTATTAATTGCCTCCTCTTCCAGAGAAACCACATTCAAATATCGGGCAAAAAACTCTATCAGTCCCGTCTGATCTCCATCAAACATATCATCCGGAACATTGACAAATCTCTTTATTCTACCCTTTATGTTTGTCCGAAACTTGTCCTTATAATAACCGTCTGTAGCCCCGACAATCGCGTTTAATCTACACATTTTTTTGTCCAGATATCCATTTCGGTCAGTGAGCAGCGCGTCTAAAAGCGACTCGTCAACTCCCGATACCGCCGTGATATCCTCAATCAATATGGTAAGGTTTTTCCCCTGTCCAAACAGTTCCTGCCGGATCTCTTCGACGACTTTTGACAGGTCTCCCGGCTCCAGGCCAGTACAATGCCGAACCACCTTTTCCATAAACAGATTCATGTAGTCAGCCAGCTTTTTGACAAATTCATCCTCCCCCACCATTTTGTCGGCTATTTTTCTTGCCCCGTGATCTGCGCCCTTCTCAACCAATTCGTCCCGGAACGCAGAATCTATCTCAAAGTCGCTGCTTTTAAATTCCGCCGCCTCATCATTCACGTCTAACGACTTATTCTCCGCAAATTTGTTGTAAATACGGTCAACCGGCCCGTTTTCCCCCATCAGCCTCTCTTTAAACAAAGCGTTCTGCAGCAGTGTGATCAGATGCTTTCTGTCCACTTTGCTGATCATCCGTTCTTCGCCATTCCCCGCTGTGCCGTCATCACTCTCTATCAAAGAGATAAAATGATAATAAATGGTATTCTTCAATTCTCTCTCTGGAATCCTTGTCGAGGCGGATGTCAACTTTTTATATAGTTCCCTGTCCGGCAACTCCTTGACCTCCGGCAGCTCAATCAACTGTCTGATCGTTCCTTTTAATGTGTTATCCGCCCTGCGGATAAAAAGTACGATCTCACTGTCCGGTTTACGCAATTCCAGCATTGTATAGAACCATCTGATCAGATGGGATTTTCCCGCGCCGCTGGGCCCTTTGACCAATACAAACTGGTCTTCCTCTCCCAGCGGTAAAACAAGTTCATATATTTCCTCTTCTGTCATGGAGGATTTTCTATCCTGTTCCGCCAAGTCCGCATGATCGGTCAAATAGAGATTTTTCATCGGGACATGCGTAGCCAGGAAATCTCCCCGCGAATTATTGATCACATCCGGTCTGAGAACATCCTTGTATCTTCTCATCGCAATCTCTCTGTTCATCCCATTACCCCCTATAAACAATGGACGCCACTTGCTCATTAAACGATTCGCTGGACGGATAAAGATTCCATCTGTGTTCCTGATCGCTGCCATATTTCAGTTCAATCTCGTTGTTTTCATGCAGTTCTCTTAAAGCGCTGGACAGCGCAATGTTCAGATCTTTCGAGGTGACGGAATCCCGCATAATTATTTTGCCATACCGGGAAAAGCCGCTCATAAAGTCTCTCATGGAATATTCCGTATTCTTCTTTAAATCCATTATACGCATCGCATTTTTTACAAATATATACGCATTGGGCAGAAAAGCCATATCGCAGATATACCCAAACCCCATAAACTGCGCCCAAAAACGCCATCCCCGAACCATGGGTTCCTTAATTTGCTGCCCAACCTTTTCAGACAAATAGTTTAACATATCCAAATCAGATATCTTTCGGTACTTGTATACTTTTTCATCCATATTTACTATCGCATTTGTACACTTATAAAATTGACTGTTTTCAAAGTCAGCCCAATCGGATAAATTCCGAATCGCACATCTCCTGAAATCCTCCATTGTTTCTAATTGTTCCTTTGGCACAATAGGTATGATGGAATTATCTATTTGGTCAACAAGTTTCAGTTCCGTTGCCGCCTTTAAAATCTCCGAAAAATAAGAAGATCCCTCATGTATTTCTTTGGGTTCCATAAGCTCCCGCAAATCAATCCTGGAGATATCTTTTTTGTCTGCTACTATCTTATATAGCGCAAAAACCCTTGCCGGAATTGCCTCCGTCACCATATTTCCGCTAAACATACATTACCTCCTGACCACCGCTCCGTCTATTTTCTCCGATATCCTTTTCCCACTTTCTCTCTCAACACAAAAATCTGTCCCGGATACATGAACTATATATCTGTAATCCGTCAGATACCTCACTATCCCTTTATATTCGACGGCAGCCTCCTCCTCGTTGTCGCTATAAATCACCATTACTAATCCAGCAATATAAAATCCCCTGTCATGCTCCTGCAAGGCGCTGTACTCCGCAAAATTCATGTAAATAAGCCCTGGATCAGACACATTGTCTATGTCCTTGCCGCTTTTACATACCACCACATTCGGAAGATACTCGCTGATTACTTCTTTCCCATCGCTCTTTGTCAAGATCAGCAATTCCCTGGTATTGGAAAAGAGTTCTTTCACTTTCTTGGGAACGGCTTTTTCTGCTCTTTCCACCTTCTTCAACAACGGGAACTCCTGCAACGCATCTGTCACCCGGTTGCCATGGCAATTACAGCCTGCACAATACTCCGAAACCAGCGGATATGTATCATAAAACATGGATGACCAGCACGATACATTTCTTTTCTCTATCGAATCTTTCATCACATCAAAAGATTTCTGAATCCTGCCCGCCTCTTCCTCTCTGATCTGTTCAAATAATTTTGGGGGGGCATCGGACTCCACTGTAATTTGGTCATTCAGGACTTCGATTGTAAATATATATCTGTTTTGCTGATCTAAGTCTATATTTGTTATTTTAATCTGCGCATATCTGTTAAGCAGCAGCAGTACATAAATATTCCATTTCTCATCCGCACTATTGCCTGCCTCAAAAAAGTGCGTTCTATTATAGCTGGGCTTTGTGGAGGCCAAAACCGCAATCAATCCATTTTGCCATTGATTCGCAGTGTCTCTGTACATACTCCGCCACCGCCCCCACAGTTTCTTAGTAGTCAGTACCTTAGCACTTTTATTATTGAAGATATCCCCTTTCTCAATGCACATCACACTCAGGCAGGGCAAACCATCTCTTCCTCCCCGCCCCAACTCCTGGTAATAAGCATCCGGGCTTGGGGGAACATACAGATGGAGCACCGACCGGACATCCGGCTTGTCAACACCCACTCCAAACGCCGATGTGGCAATCATCACCTCAAACTGATTTTCAGCCCATTGCTCAATCAACGCCCTGCGCTCCCCGGATTCCGTCTCCCCGGTATAGGTTCTCACATTTTCATACCCATGCCTCTCCAAAAATTCTTTCCACCGCTTTGCGGCATAGGGAGCATCCACATAAAGGATCATGGGCCGCGGAAGCTTGTTGACCAGTTCAAGCACCTTATGATGTTTTTCATAATCGTCCCGTGCCACATCCAAAATAAAACGAGGTTCCTTACGCAGGGAGTCGCACCTTAACTCTATCCATCTACCGGCATCCGAGAATAATTTTTTCAATACCATAACCGTTTCATCCCGAAAGGTTGCAGACAGCAAAAATGTTCTTATGTCCGGATTGGCTTTCAGCAGCTCATTTCTCCAGGGACCCAGACACTGATAATCCACCCGGAAATAATCCCCCCACGCAACTGCAATATGCGCCTCATCAATAATCAAATTTTTTATGTACCTGTCCCGGTTAGCCTGCCAGATTGACCGCTTAAACTGCTCATTCTTCAACAATGCCTCCGGCGAAATAAACAAAAGCCGGAGCATCCTCTTCTCAATCGCCTCCAGTATTTTATTAGCATTTTTGACTCCGCTGTAATAACAAAAAATCTCTCCTTCCCCTATATCCCTGATATTCTTTCTGGCCGCTCTTTCCTGGTCAATCGCCAGTGAAACCGTGGGCACTACCACAATGGAAAGCCCCTTTGTCTCATATCCCACAGCCTGTGTAATCAGACTTTTACCGCCCCCCGTGGGCATGGAAATCAGCACCGTATATCCGGCAGGAACATTAAGCGCTCCATATACACAAAGTTTTTGCTCAATAGATTTAAAAGTTTCATATCCGGTTAAGCGCCGGATATATTCATTTGCCTGCAATAGATACTTTGAATCTGTATCCGCCCTAGGCGTGCTGTTATTGATAAACGCCTTTTCCACAAAGTCCCTGCGCTTAATAAACGCCGGAACATCATATGCCGCATAATACTTAAATTCCTCGTCCAACTTATAGATTCCAAAGGCATTGTCCTCCAGGATATCCGCCTTTTCAACGCGCAAAGCCGTTTGGAACACAAGCATAAAATTTCGGAGAGATGCCAAATAGTCTGACTCCGCACATTCTCCCACTCGGTACTGACTATATGTATTAGCCAGCCGCAGCGCCGTATTCCTCATAAAAGCATCAACCGCATTCTGACCGCTTTCCTCCTCTGCGCAGCAAAACTCCTCAGTCTCTTCATTTATCAACTTTTCCAGATTATCTATTATAGCTTGTCTGTTCATCTCTTAACCAACCACATATAGCATGCAGACTCCAGCCGAATAACCGGTTTTGACAGGCTTTCATATATAATGGTGTGCTGTCTCCTCAGTTGTTCAGTAGACTCCCCTTCGCATGATCCAAAATAGTTTTCCCTTGACTCTCTCATCGAAAGAATCTGCTCCATCATTTCCCCGACTCCTGCCAGATCGGATGCCCTGGCGAATCTGTCCCTCGCCTTTTTCCGGGCCGTTTTACTGCTTTGATCTACCAGCTTTTCCCATCTCTCTTCGTCATATTGCGCCTTGAACCAATCGAGATTACTGGTGCGGTGTTTTGTGGAGATCTTTAAAAATCCATTCCCCATGCCTCTCCGCCCCAAATGCTCTATTGTGTCAGACCTGTTAAAATATCCCATCTGAGAAATCCGCCTGTGCTCAGACAACACTTGTTTTTCCGGCACATCACCATATGCGCTGAATGCAACCGGCACTACTTGAACGGCCGACGCCAGATACTGCCTGAACAACCCCAGGGCATGCAGATCCACCCCCGCCTCCAGCAAAATCCGCTCATCGGGTTCTATAGAATAGGTATAAATAAACCCCTTCCAGTCAACCTCCGATTCTGCGGCAAACGCCGTACACATTCCTCTATAAGAACCCAGGGCATTGTTCACGATACTGTCAAAAATCTCATCGCCGGGAGCATAAAAGTGTATGTAATCATTTTTGATTGCTGTATCTCGGTCAAAGGTTCCCTTTATAATTCCACTCTCATACACGACAATCCTATTCCCATAGGCAACCGTCCCGGCTTTCCCGTTATTTTCCCCTCGCTGTACCCTGAGCACTACCTCATTTTGCTTTCTGGACAGAAAATCGTTCCAATTGGGGGGAATCAGAAAAGAATTCTGCGCAGACCGAGGGGAAAAACTTTCTTTGTCAAAAGAAACCAATTTGCCGGATTTATCCTGCACCATTCTCCCAAACCCTGCCAAAGACGCCCAACTCATCATAGTATCCGCAAAAATCACATTTTCTTTACTCTGGTAATTTGTCAACAGCTTTTCCAACTGAATGTACATTGGGCGAAGTCTTAACGCTGTAGTATCGAAAATCTGTTCTCTGCGAACTGTTTCCCTGATTCTCTCTGCCTCCTCAATCAGCTCCGGGATTAATCGGTACAGCCCATATTCAAAGTCAGTCTTTATGCATTCCACAATCTTTTGATTGATATCATTCATAATAATCTCAAGACCGCTGAGAGACTGCTTAAACACGTTTAACCCCTTATTCCAGAAGTCAAACAATTGCTCTTCATAACTGTCGGTTGTATGAATAACAATGGAAGTGACAGGTACTTCCACATTCCGCCCCATTCGATCCAACCGTCCTATTCTCTGCTCAATCACATTGATATTCCATGGCAAATCTATATGTACCACATAATCCACTATTTGAAGATTGCGGCCCTCCCCGCCCGTTTGATCACAGACCAGAATACGGCAATCCGCCTCCGACTGAAACCTGTAAATATTTTTCTCGGCCTCATCCCGGTCAATGGACTCCGCAAATCCGGTTACTTCCTCGCCAAAGGCATCCCGCAAAACACGATAATATATTGGAAAAGTTTCCTCCTGATCCGTGAATAACACAACCTTTTTCCCGTATAGATGGATATCTATATAACTGATCAGTTTCATCAGTCTCGATGGATGGATCTGCACATCATCCATTATGTCCGCCAACTGCCCTATAGCCTCATTTTCATCCTCAAGCCATCTGTTGGCGCTCTTCCACACATCATCAGGAAGAACACTTTTTCCATATACCTTTTCCAGTTTGGCCACATATGCCCATGGAGAACTGAAAAATGCCTCCAACACCGGTCGGATTTCTTGCTCGATCCTGCCGGTATCCAAGAATTCCTGCTGCGAAACCAACCATTCTTTCAGAGTGCGATAAGCCTCATTTTCATAATAATTATCCTCTTCTCCAAAAGAGTATATGATTTCCTCCAGCTTTCGTTCCGCAAATTCCCCCTCTTGATCCTGGGAATGCACCCCCAGCAACGCACGGCGTCCCCTGATAATATTCCTCTCCATTTGATAATTGTCGCAGATATATGAAATGGCAACCTGTACCTCATACATGCCAAAATCTTCCCTTGCATTATCAATCCTGGCTATTATTTGCGACAGCTTATCATCCCCTATCATTTCCGCCAGTTTGCGCAGGTTTTCATTGATCCCCTCCAACTCCTCCCGAACGTCCTCATTGTCATGGGCATCTTCCTCTTCCACATCCGGCAGCAATTCATTTTTAAAACTATCCAACTCATCCAGAAGAATATAGGCGGTTCTCGCTATGCGGTTTTGTCTCTCCACCAACTCCGCAAATTGGTCAGCCGTCATAGAGTCGTACCGCCGGGGCAAAATCAGTCTGAGCAGATCCAAATATTCTTCCTTTCTCTGCTGAATCGGCGTAGCGCTCAACAAAATGATGTTCTCCGCATGGACGCTCAGACTATGTATTTTTTCATATATCGCCTTTTCCTTTAAATAATGATGAACCTCATCCACTATTACAAAATCCCACTTATCGTGGCATACAGAATCAGACAACTCCTCTGCCGAGCACAGGGAGACACTATTCCGATTTTTATTTCTTCCTTCCACAATTCCAAACTTAAACAACAATTCCGTTTTCCACTGCGCCATCAGGGACCGGGGCACTACTATAACGATCCTTCTCTCCGCCTTATCAGTCAAAAAGATTTTTAAGACCGAACATGCCTCGATGGTTTTCCCCAGGCCCACCTCATCAGCTAACATAAATCTGCATTCTTCACCTTGGACACACCGCATAATTGTGTTTAGCTGGAACGCCTTTAAATATATTTTACAGCCGGCCAGCTCCCGGAATCCACAGATCGCGTTATCCAGAATGTTCATGGCATCCTTGACAATCTGCCTCCCAAGATACCAACACGGGTTCTGAAATTCATACCTTTTTAACTGGTGTACAGGATTGGCGCCTCCAGAAAAAAATGACGCAGTGAGCTCCCCCTCCTCTACGCATATATACTCCTTGTTGCCATTATCCTGAATATAGTATTGATATACGCCATTTTCATTCCGCTTGTAGGCAATGACCGTGGCTGCCCTTTTTCCATACTGCACAACAGCGCCCTTACAAAGATGGCAGTGCTCCAACGCCCTTATAGGCGCCTCCTCCACCTCTGTAGGGATAAATTCAAAGTATTTTCTGTACCCAAAGGGATCGGCAAATTCTATATGCGCCGATTCATTAAAATCATTTACGCTGACTACCTTTCCCGTGGCAAACATTCTTGGGGTTTGAGGATTTTCCCTGTCAATTGGACATCTCACGAACCCACCCGCTTTAATCATTGCAATTCCCCTTCTTATCTCTCATCTGAAAGCGAAAACTTTCCAGACAAATATCCTTCTCTGAACAATTACTGCACAGGCTGTTCAAAACCTTCCTGTATTTTTCATCGCTCAGATTTTCCCTGCTTAAAGCATGGTCAACTTCCTCCTGTGTAGAATCCTTGAATATCTCTCCTTCATGAGCCCTGAGACTTCCCGCAAGTTTTGTTGCCAAAAAGTTCTCCCTCTTAGCCATATGTACCATTTGTTCTTCTTTGATCTGCACAAACTTGCCATAATATAACGCATACTTTTCCAGATATTCCTCTGCGCTCTTCACAATGTCCACTGTCTCCGCATAATTCACAAATCCAAACTTTGTTTTCAGATCCTCCAACTGATCCTGCAAATATTTTGAGACAATCACAGGGGCAAATGATTTACCGGAAAAATGTCTGCGCGCTCTATGTTCCAACAGAACCGTCAGATATCTTTTCAGCAGGAACTCGTCCTTATACACACTTTTTTCTTCTATAATTGACTCCAGTAAAAAACGATATTTACACAGATTATATCTCATCAGATCGTACTTGGAAAATTGGTTTACCCCATGATCCCCTATTTTTATATATTCCCCCCGCTGTTTATAACCGTCGGGAGCCTTGGGCTCATATGGTTTTATTTCAACATTCAACAAATTTAATAGATAGTACAGCTCTGATGTATTTTCACCTTTGTTCTTTATATAACTCAACTTAACCGGACATCTGCTGAACGCAAGTCCATAAATTAACGCATAACGCCGGAAGTTCTTATACTGCAACCGCGATGTTACAAACACCTGATATTTCCAATCTACCGGCGACTGTGCCACTTCAAAGAAATCTATATCCAACGGCCAGGGAAACTCATCCCTGTGGGAAATACTCATATCTTGGTCTGACAGACAGGCAAAATGATGCACTCTCTTTTGTGTGCCAGACTTTTTTCGCAATATATCTCCGTCAATCTGTTCAAAATTACGCACAATCCAGCTTGCTCCCCTGCCCTCCGCCGGAATCTGACAAAGGTATAACTGCATTGTATCTCTCAGACAATCAAAGGACGCATTGGCCTCGCTGCTGCCCACTTCCTCTATTCTGCGCAGAACCCGCCGCACAATATCCTTAAATTCATCATCAATATCCTGCGCCTCCAACACATGAGTGACCAGCACATCCTGGACTTTTCTGTAAAATAATGGAAAATCATTGCTTTGGTCATTAAAATCCGCAAAGAAAAGCTCCGCAATGTCATTCAAATCCGACAAAGCATGAATCAATGTGTCAATTTCGCTTTCATCCAGATCAAAATACTCAATTCTTTGGCATTCAGCCCTCTCTGTCGCATCCTCCAAATTCCTGAGCTGCCTTTTTAGTCGCCTGAGCTTTTGGATTATGCCTGTTACGGTGGTTTCATTGGAGAAAAATAGCCTTGCTTTGTCAAAAATAGAGACGCATTCGCCAGGAACTTTCTCTTGGATAATCCCACATGAAAGGCATTCATAAATATCCCGCAGATCCCGGATATAAAACGATTTTGTATCCGCATCCCACATATTGGTTATAGCAAGGAAAAAATGCCCAATGGGATAATCCAGAAAATCCCTCTCCCCAAACTGTTCCGGGAAATATATTTTCAGAATATCATTAACGGCGCTGTTCGCCGCATAAATCTGCTCATCCATGTAATACAGCGCAGAATGAGCAAAGTTCTCATCCCGCTGTGCTTTTTCCGCCTCCTCAAACAGCTTTGCAATAAATCCGGCAAATTCCGTCCCATTGTTATACTCCGTCACATCGATCTTCTCTGAAAGATCAACAGAACAGGTATCTCCCTCCATCAATGCCGCAATGTTTTTTGCCACCCTGCCTCCCTGAAAATTCTCTCTATCTCCATTAAAATCCTTCGGAGATACGACCACCTTACTCTCAAACAAAGAATATACATCCAGCCAAGTCTGATACACGCTCTTATATGCCGACTGATAATTGAATAAAATGACCACCAATTTATATTTACTGAGAACATCTATTGTTTTTAACATGATCGGAGAAAACTGATGAATACCATGAATGACGATAGAATCTCTGCGTATTTCCGAAATATTCTCCTTTGTCCCCGCTCCCGCCGCCAACTCGATCGTTTCTGATATAGCCTCATCGATATCCTCTTCCGTAACATGGTCTCTCAATACGAAAAACTTATTCCCAGTACGTTTTAATTCCTTATATATTTCCACCACACAGCATTGTTCATATGTCAGCTTGGACACTTTGATCTGATCGGATTCCATACCCAGTTCAAACATGATGCGAATACTCTCACGTACAAAACTTCTGTTGCGTTTCAAAGACCCGATGACATCCGAAAGTTCCATCGCGTCCGGCACAACCGAGGAAAAGTCCAAATATTCAATGACATTGTCTATTGCCGCCCTTTGACTGATGGCAAATACATCGCTTTCCCAATTTCTATATAGAACATTGATAAAATTTTGTACTGTAGTCAACTTTCCCTGAAAAAACTCCCTGTATTGATCGCACAGGCCGTTAACTAATGTCTGTGATACACATAGGTGAAAGCAATTTTGAATGGAGGCCCAATACGGCTCCTTATCAATCTTGTAGGGATTACTGTATGTATAAATTGTTATTGCCATTATCCAGCGACCTCCAAAAAACTCCCCCAACTCGTTTGCACTTCACTGTCCAGATCTTCAAACCACACAATATTCCGAATCGCTCTTGTCAACGCCACATATAAAATCCTGGTTTCTTCACATTCCTTTTCATACATTTCCGCTTTGACATCATATCCTTCACTGTAATCCGCCTGTCTCCCCTGTGAGAAACTATAGTAGATCTTACCGCCAAGGACATTGACACTTAATCCCTTTACCCTCAGATCAGAAATATCCTCCCCCGTGTATGGGAGCATAACTGTTCCATACTCCAGCCCTTTTGCCTTATGAATTGTTGTACAAATAACTTCCACATCCCCTGCATCATGTTCTGACTTTCTGGATGCCTCTTCCTGATAGGTCGTAATATTGATTTTTAAAAAATCGTTGACCCCACTGACTGTCAAATATTCTCGCGCATACTTTTGCAAGATCTTCTCAATCAAACACTCGTAATTCACCCTGTATGCCAACTGGACATCCTGACCGCCGCTGACTGACCGCCAGGGCTTTGTGGCCTCATAGATCTCCCGCAATGCCACAAGTACCGGTTTTGTCTCAAACTCCGCAATTAACTGACTCCATCTCTTACCAAGACTCAGCATAAAATACTCATCAAGTACCCGTATCAATTCCTCTGTTTTTACAGCCGAATCACCTGTTTTTAACAGAGACATATTCAAATGCAGGGACACATAGTTAGACATTATCAAATTGGTCAGGTAAACTTTATTATGTGGATGCGTAATTGCCATAACCAATTTATATAAATCCAAAGTAGACTGAAGTCTGTACAAGTCTCCCCCCTCTGTCGTCCTGACCATAATCCCCCTTTTTTCAGCCTCCTTGACTATATTGGAAATCTGCCAATTGTACCGCACAAGAATGGCTATTGTCCTCTCTTCTTTTCCCATTCGGGCCAATTTGCCCAATTGAATGATTGAATCCCTTTGTACTTCTAATTCCTTGAACAAATCATCATAAAAACATACGCTGTCTCTGCCATGTATAGAAACCCTACGCAGCAGAAAAGCGTCCTCACATTCTTTCACTAAACGGCTGGTTAAGTAATCCTTTTCCTCATATGGCAACCGCATTCGCTTTCCCATCTCGAAAAAAACGCAATGCAGCTTTTCCAGCAAGCGGCTGTCTGTGCGGTAATTTCTGTTTAAAGTAAAACACTGCCAGTCACTCCCACTCGCTCTCACCTGATCAAACGCGCTTAAAGTTGCACCCCGGAATCTATAAATACTCTGTTTCAGGTCTCCCACAACAAATAACCTGCAACGCTCACCAAATAACTTCTGTAGTCCCAATACAGTTTCAATCTGCCCGTCATCTGTGTCCTGAAATTCATCCACGAAAACATACTTATATTTCATTCTATGCCCTGTGATTTTTCCATCCTTTACCATGCCATGGAGTTGAATCATACAATCACGCAGACTGAGCATATTTCTTTCCTGAATCAGATTCGCATACTCAACTTCCGCTTTTATAACAACCTTTTCAATTAACTCATTAAAATAAGGCATCGTCTCTATGGGATGATCCAGTTCATCCATCGACAACCTCTTTACGTCAATACTCCTATTATATAACTGATCGCAAAAATTAATCAGCAACTCCTCCAGCCTATACGACGGAATTGTCATCTGATGAACAAAGCCGGGATCTCTTTCCGTTTTCTCAACCAAATATGCATCCAAATACAGATGATACAATTTCCTTCGGTCAAAAGTCTCATTGGTAACCTGACAATCATACCCCACCCCCAGACACATGCATTCCTTTTTTAACAGCGAAATTGCAAACTTGTGAATGGTAGATATCTGAATCTGCCCCATATCTTCTATAAAATGCATATACTTCTGATTAGAAGTAAGCACAAAATAATTCATAAACATCTTTTTCAGCCGACTATTCATGTTTTTCGCAGCATCATTTGTAAAAGTAACCATGGCAATATCACTGACAATATCCACTATGGCATCAGCCGACCGATTGCATAAGAATGCAATTCTTGAAATCATGGAATATGTCTTTCCCGTACCTGCGCCTGCCGAAACCAATATGTTCCCGGAACCGGGGGCATGCTCTATTACATACTGCTGAAAATTAAATGCTGTTCTGTTCGCCAGTTCTTCCAGCAAACGCTTTTGCCTCTCGTCATATTTCCCTTCTTCGATCAGGACATCCTCCCTGGTCATCCTATCCAAATCCGGTACTTCAAATACGGCGAAATTAAAAATACTGTACTCCTGGCCTATAGCGCCCCTTTTACTCCTTCTGTCCCCAACCAACAGATTTCCCTTTTCTGGATACAATTTTCGGGCAGCTAACCGCTCTTCTACCCGGTCAACCAATTTGATCAGAGAAAAACCGGAGCAGACAAATACAATCTCTTTTATTCACCTAAAATACTCTGAAATGATTTCATCAACTTTTTCATCCGTAATCTCCTGCCGGATAATTCGCAATCTTGAATAGCCCGGATTCAATTCTTCCGTATTCCTCTTCAAGTCAAAGTTCGGCTCAAAGTGATGCCTGATCAATACAAACCGTTTTGCATTCAACTCATCATGTGACGTGCCCTTATTGATATTATATCTTGCGGTAAGTTTTTGAATCAGCAAAGAGGCGTCTTCTAAATCTTCTGAGAAAATAGTCTCTGCCTCATCCGATATAACATCCAATCTCTTCTCATAATATTCTTTTTTACTTATAAAGGGATAACAGACAAGATCCATTACCAGAGGATTTATTCCCAGCGATTGCCGAAACATATTAATCAAACTAAAGCGATACCCTCGAACCTGCTTTCTGGGGCTGGAACATGGTTTTTCCTCACCGGAAAGGATTACAGTATCTTCGTTTATAACATTAAAAACCGACTCCGCTCTCCAGCCTTTTACCTCGATAACAAATAGCCCTATTCCTTCCGCCAAAATGCAGAAATCAAATTCCCAGCCATTTATTGAACGTGTGTTATATACGACAAAATGTTCTGGAAGATTGTTAGAGAGCATTTTCCACACTCTTTTCTCACCTGTATATACAGGTTCATTATCAATCATCTTAGCCATAGTGCATTTCCTCATTTATCTACTCGTCTTAAAAAACTCTCGTTTTAGTAATAGATATGCTATGTAGTAAACATCCCCTCTGAATAATATGGATAGTATCTGTATATTCTCTCAAATTTGCATATTTCGTCAAATCCTATTCCATAAAACTCCTGCTCATGCTCCTGAAACTCTTCTATAGAGATGGGAAGATTTTTTAGAATCAATTGAATTTCTTTATTTGTCAAATTCGGTATTTCAATTGAAAACACTTCCTCACTATCGGATATGAATATATACTTACTAATTAGTCTGCTTTGATTTATTTTAATCTTCAATTCTTCATCAACTAAAATCCCCCCTATTGTCATCATAGGGGCACCATCCTGATATGTTAAAAACAATAACTGCATATATTCAATTGTCATTCCTCTTTCCGTTCTGTTTCTGAGATCAATAATTCTTCGAATCTGATTATCAATTACTTTCTTGATGACATAAGGCATCCTTTTATTTGTGTAATCCGTTTTCTTAATCCCTTCATCAAAGAAATTACCCACGCAATCCCTGAACGACTCCCTTTTTTCAGATTGAGTTCCTCCTCGGTACGAATAATTGCAAGACATAAAAAACATACTTCCTATTTTAATATTTCTACAAATGGTTTCCAAGTCATACAGCATTGACTCCCCAAATACATCGTCAAAGTCCAACCAGACTAAGTTCATTTTCTGATCAAATCCAGAAATTTGAGGCAGTACTTCATTTGTTGAGCCATACCACATTTGAATACACTTGAGAGGCTTATTAAATTCATAACGGACTTGCCGCTCTTTTTGTGCTTCAATGCTAATCATATCAGTAATACCAAATTCATTATGGAGCAGAAGAAAATCGGTAAAGTACTTGGCTCCCAATCCAATATATCTCATTTCACCATCAGCTCTGATCAATTGTATCTCCCTAATCAAATCACATAACATTTTTCTTTCAATCGATTTTGCTGGACGATATTGATAGTTTATTTTTTGGTCACTTCCTGGCATATCTTAACACTCCGCATCTTTGTAGTATTCAAAGGTTTTCTCTCCGACTTCTTTATAGGATTTTACGCCTAGAGCTCCCTTTAATTCATCTGCATCTTTTTTGGGTTTCTTATAACTTATAGTAACATTGGGTTCGGTTGTAATTATGACACTTTTTATAGTCATTTCTCTGTTTTTTGGTACTTTCTTGATCTCTGATACCGTCATCTCCATCCCTTGCATCTTTGCAACAGATTCTTCTACTGCATCGTCTTTTTCTTCAGTACTTTTTTTGATTTCATCTATAATTCCCTTTACAATCTTAAATATTTCGAGCATCTTCTCCCGAGCCTGTAAATATACTCGGGATGTTTCATCAAGACCGGTTTTAGTAGTATTCCATGGCAGTTTTTCCGGTTGTTTTGAGGAAAAGTACACAATCCCTCTAAAACCGGCATAATTATTGTGAAAAACAACACCGCTACTTTTATTCTCCAGATCTTTCCATGTCGTAAGAGAAGATTTATCGGCCGCAACTACCAATCTCCCATTACAGTAGATATACCATCCTGCTTTCTCAGGTGGATAATTTTTTCCTTCCCGCGGTGCTATTCCTCCCAATATTTGAACATTAATCCCATCGTCATCATATTCTTCCTTGACCACCCTGATTCCCTCTATATTATTAATCAATGAAATATTATTCCCCGCCAATATTTTTCCGTTAACTGTAATGATTATTCCATACGCAATATCCAAGCCAACTCTGCGTTGAATATGCTCAATTAACTCCGCCTCAAATTCCGGACTCTTTAATTCTCCTGCTATATCCTCATTCAAATCAGTAACCATTATTTTCGTCCCTGTTTCGGCATCCTCGTTTCTCATATTATCATCATATGAGGAAAAATCAAAATCCCACTCTTCTTTTGAAAGCCAATCTTTTACATCAAGATTCAGAACAAATTTTGATGTTTTTGTTGTCGAAAGGATAGTAAATTTTTTACCAATCTTAAACAATGCTCTTTTCATCCCTATACCAAAAATACCCGTCGTTTCTGTATTACTACTTATGGCATTTTGGGGTCTCCCAAATCTGAACGCATAGTTCTCTGCGACATCTATTGGGATTCCTCCGCAGTTATCCTCTATTTCAAAACCCTCTCTATTGAAATTTACAGATATTTTAAGACCTTTATATGCATTAGTTTCCCGGATACTTCTAGCACCATCTATACTGTTGTCAATCAATTCAATAATCGCCTGCTTCAATAATATATCTCGAACCAACATATTTACAAAAAACTCTTTTGTTGGATTTGCCTTAACAATTCGTTTCATCATAATTTGGGCTCCTTATCTAAGACTTATTTATCATACATATAACATTTTCACGATAAAGTAATTTTTTATTAAATTTTAAAATTACTTTTTTAAATAATTTAAAAATCAAACTACACTTTTTACAATTATATATTTAACAAAAAGTAAAACAGGCAAATCTTTATATAAATACATAATCACATAATTTCCAATACTCCATTTCCTTAATACATCTTATGACGTATTGTATCGCTTCTATAGCGTATAGTCAATATATATAGGGACTTCCTTCATATATTTTTGGTCATCTTTCTTACAATGTATAAAATATAATCATATTGAAAATATCTCAGGACATGAATATGGTATTTATATTTCTTCGAAATTATCTCGTGACACAGCATGTTTTTCAGAAATATACTACTTCAAATTTTCTCTTAATGATTTTCCCCCTATCAAGTACCCTAAATACTACATAATCCACAACTCATCCACCGCATCCGACAAAGCATTATACATCTCGCAATATCCTTTTTTCACATCCCCCACCTTATCCCACCTCTTCAATCATCCCATAGCACAGCATTTCACGTCCACAAAAATCACCGGATTATATTATTTGTAGGCCACCATTTTCAGGATGTCTTGCCATCTAAATGAATGTAATTCCGGGAAGCATCTGGAATCAACGGATGCGTTGCTCCGACTTTTTACATTTGTCCGGTTTCTAGCCCTTAAGCGCCAGAGCATAAGAAAACATTCCCTGACTTTAGCCGCCTCTTCAATATCATATACTTTTTGTCTATTACCTCAAACACTCCATCTTGCGCAATGACAACACCGATGGACAACACTTTGATCTGCCAGCTTGTTTCCGTGTCTATAACCGCATATTTTACAGCCATAATATACTTATACTCCAAAATACTCCCTCTTCTCCAAAAAATCCGGCCCATAGCCTATTTCTCCCCATTTACGAGGGCCGGACCCGGCCCGATCCTGTCCCTCAAAATATAGCCGCCACGAAATTCTGCACTTCTATTGTAGTCCCATCAAATCATACAGTCGAGAAACGTCAGAATATGTATTGCATAAAATGCCCTTGCAAATTCATGGCAGATACTCTATAATATGTCAGTCATAACGGTCCAAAATCACAATATAGGACATATTGAACAATACACCTATTCAAAGGAGGAACAAAACATGTTGCGTAAAATCAGAAAAGTACTAAAGTGGTTGCTGATTCTGCTGGCCGCAGTCATCGTGCTTGGAATTATCATCAATGCCATTTGCAGGCTTGCGGCAAAACCCAAACTACAAGATGCCTACGGGCAGGAAGTCTCGGTGAACGGAAAAAGCATGCGGGTTGATATGAAGGGAGAATCCAATCAGCCGGTCATTATCCTGTTGTCAGGGTTGTCATGCGCGTCTCCCGTGCTGGAACTGGAACCTCTCGCAGACGCTCTTTCCCAAAACTATTGTGTAGTGACTGTGGAACCCTTTGGCTATGGCCTGTCCGATGGAGCAGACCAGGACCGCACCATTGAGAATATTGTAAATGAACTCCACACCTGTGTGGAAACCCTTGGATATGAAGAATATTATCTGATGGCCCATTCCATCGGGGGACTGTATTCCCTCTATTGGGCCAATCAGTATCCCGATGAGGTAAAAGGCTTTATCGGCATAGACCCTTCCGTTCCCGGCATGAATGATGAGCAGCCGCTTCCCATCAGTATGACCGCAATCAACAAACTGTCCGGATATCTGTCGAAGGCAATGAGCGGTGTGGGGCTTACCCGTCTGCTGTCTGCGGGCGATCCCCGAAGTGCAATATACGCCGATAGCACCTATCCTTATACGGAAAAAGAACTGGAAGTTTACCGTATTTTATCTGTGGACAATGCTTATAACAAGACTGTTATGAATGAAATGAAATTTCTGGATGCCAATGTGGAGACCGCCAGGGGCATGCGCTTTCCCGACCAGGTGGCCGTCCTGGAGTTTGTGTCCGGCAGTAACTGCGAACTCATGTCTTCCTGGGAACAGCTGCACTACGATATTCTGCCTGAGAACGGCAGGGGGGAAGTGATCCGGCTGGAGGGCAGCCACTATCTCCACTTTGAATTTCTGGACCAGATTGTGGAGCATGTGTTCAATTGGATGGAACAATAGGCAATTGCAAATTATTTTCTACAAGTGACGAAATATGTGTCAGAAAAAACCTAACACAGTCAATCTATACAAAATCGGGTTCGGAAGCGTCTTTTTTCACAGATTAGCTTCCTGTGTCGACAAGTCGCCCTTATTTTGTATACATAGCCAATCCCTGTATAGGGAAAGAGAATTTCTCTATCGACTATGGGCACAAATCATACAGAGAGGGCATGTGGACGGCTTTAAGCCATTCCACATGCCCTCTTTTGTCACTGACATATATGCGGACTACGCGGGTTCCGGTATTTATTTCCTCAACAGCGCACGGATGCTTCCTGGTACGCTTATCATTATTTATCCCCACCAGCAGCACATTGTCCGCAGCCGCCCTCATTTCCCGGACATAATTCTTCTGCCGGATCTGTGCCACGGCTTCCTTTGCCCACCGATTATATACTCCCCCCCCCTGAAAGAGGGCGCGCTTATACAACACTTAGGGAAGGATGCATTGCGCCCTGCCGGGGCGTCCTGCGGACAGCAAATGATTTCCGTAGATTTATAATCCGGCCCAATCCTCACAGGGGAAGCTCTCCTTCCCCTGGATTCAAATCGCGCATTTCTCCTCTGCCAGCCACAAAAACTCCAGCGCCCAGAAAGTCAGATCACATAAAAACGCGTTTTTCTTCCCATAATCCGCTTCCAGCCGCACATCCCCATAGGGAGAGGGATACTCAATGCGCTTGGGCGAATACCGTTTATTGTGAAGCGTGTTAAAGTCCATCCGAAGAACCCCTTCTTCGTCCAAAGCCTCCTCCACATTGGCAACGGACTCCCGGATCACATCTGCCCGCTGCCCCACGCCCAACATGGCAATCTCACTTAAGATCCGCCGGTATGCGATGGTGTCAATCAGATCAGGGCGAAAAGCCCTGATGGGACGTATCAGCGCAAAGCAGGGCCCCACATATTTACCGCATAAGCGCACTTGCATTTCGTTGTCCGGTCGCATGACGGCATTGATATGGTTCAGGGCCCGCGCCAACATGGCCGTCGACGACTCCCCCCGCCAGCTTCCGGTATAGGCCAATGTAGCCAGCGTGTAGACGTCGGGAAAGTAGTCCTCCGCTTCAATATAGGGATGGTTGTATTTCCGCTTTGCCCCAGCGTCATATTTCGTAAGTTCCTCCAGAGAACGGGCCTGTGCCACACGCTCAAACCCCTTAAGGCATATCTGCTGAAAATCTCTCAGATCCTCATAGTCATCCCCATATCCCAACATGGCCTGCATGGTATACAGCAGGGCTTGCAGACAGTTTCCGTTGTTCAGGCCCACAAAACGTTTCTCAAAGCGGGGAATTTCCGGAGGAATGTAAGAAAATTCCGCGCGCAGAATTTCTTCATCCCGCATGGCGGCCACGAATCCGGCCACCATAGGATGCCTCCTGGGTATTCTGTAATAAGACAACAGCCTTGCGGCACTCTCCCCGTCCTGTAGGGGAGTTGCATGCAGCACCTGCCCCCGCCAGTTGTCCCAGCTGTGCATGCCGCTGCCAATGTAGCCGTCCGGCTTCACATAACTTTGCAGCAATACAAAGGGAGGCAGCTGGTAGATCTGCTCTAACAGCCGCTCTTCCTCCCCGGGTGTCAAATCCTGTAGAATGTCCCTGCGGAGTCGGTACCGGATCACCGGTCCCGCATTTTCCAGCAAAAAATCAACGGATTTTGCATGTGTTGACACGATACTTTTCATGACTGGTCTCCTATTCTCAGCCAACCCGGCATATACAAAAAGTTTACGTCATACCTCACCGACAATCCATACACGCACTATACACCCAATTCCTGCCCGTCCGCAAGATACTCCTCCATCATGGCCTCCTGATAGGCCGCTTTCCCATACTGCTCTATGGCCTGTCGGATCTCCAGTAATTCCTCCCCATAGACGCGGTCTAACTTTTTCAGACTCTTATCGCTGATCCGCACGTCGGAACGGTATTTCTCATAAAATTCCCGGCGATATTTCCAGAACCGCAGCCTCTCCCCATAGCGTTCCTTCAACCTCTGCGCGATCAGCAGGCCCTCCGGATCATAATCCCCCGCATACCAAAATTCCGTGTCTTTGCCGAACAGATCCAGCAACACCAATGTGGCCAGGCGGATCTGTCCGTTGCCACATATGATGGCGGCATCCGGCCAGGCTTTCGACAGCATCGCAAAAACCGCAGGATTTTCCACCATATACACATGCTTTCCTCTCCGAGGGCTCACCTGCGCCAGTTTCCCCAATGTCATAAGCGTCAGATGTATTGGCTCCCGCTGCTCCAGATATCCCCGGATGCCCTTATGAGGCCTGCCATCTTTTTCCACGGCGCCGATCCCGTACACCAGCACATGGTTGGAGAGTTCATCCTTAAGAAGGCCCGCTCTGTAGAAGAGAGCGGCCCTTTCTTCCGCCTTAAAATCCGCCGGGACGGCGCGGTTCTGAATATCCACCCTTTCTGCGAAGCCCTCGCCGTCCTCCCCTCCCCGCCCGGAAAAACGCGGCACCGAAAAGTCCGATCTTTCCTGAACCAGAGATTCCCACAATCCGGATCTTAAGAAACACATCAGCAGCTGTTCTCCCGGTTTTCCCGTGTCAAAAAAATGGGGATCTCCCGTGGTCCGGGCCGCAAACACCGCAAGCAGTTCATGGGAAAACACGCCTCCCCCGGCCGCCAGAACCGGCAGTTCCGGAATGGCCCGCAGCAGGACCAGCAGACTTCCCCGCAGTATTTCCGGCTGCTCCCGATAATGCTTGATCAGCAGCAGATACCCTTCTTTCTTTTCTTGCAAAACCTGTCCTAACCACAAACTGCCCGGGCTTTCCGGCTCCATCCCGATTATTTCCGCAAAAAATCTTTCCCGCTCCGCATCCTCCAGCAGTTTCTGCTCTTTGCGGCCCGTCAGTTCGCTGCCGAAATACCCCCGCAGAATATCCTCCCACGCCAAATCCGCAAAACGGCTTTCCGCCAAGGCCTTCTCCAGGGCCGCCGCCGAAATCGTGACGGTTTTCTGTCCCTCGTAATCCTTCTTTAAAAAGCCGCCCAGGTGCCGGCAATCTTCTGTGTCCAGTCCCGAGAGCCTCACCGTGCCGCCAAAATGTCCCAGACTCCGATATTTGTCCGCCATCTTTCCAAACAGCCCGTCATATACTTTCCGCTCTCTGAAATACCGGATACATTCTTCCAACTGATTTTGCTCTCCCATGGCTTTCGACTCCCTTAAACCACATCTCCATGCTGTGTCCCCAGCCTTCCGTTCTCCTGCCCCTCGCCTGAAAGCACACGCTCCCTGCCGTTCCAGATATAGCGGATCACCGTCACGAACCTGGCGTTTTCCGGCCGCAGCAGCTGGTAAATGGCCAGCCCCGGCACCGTATCACAGTCCCCCCACAGCACCTGGGAATTGATCATAAAATTAAACCTGCACTCCACCATCAGCCGAAACATGTCGCGGATATTGGTCTCGTCCACCCCCGCGAACGCCTCGTCCAGAGAGATCAGCCGGGGGGCATCCGCCCTGGCGCCCGCGTACTTTGCCACCACTGCGGAAAAAAGCGGCACATACATAGACATGGCCTTCTCGCCGCCGCTGAAAGTGAAGAATACCCGATCTGTCAGATCCTTTTTCCGCTCTCCCGTCTTCTGGCATTCCAGCGTAAACTCAAACCATTTGCGGTAATCCAGCACTTCCCGCATAATGGCGTGAAAGGACTGCACAGAGTTTTCTTCCGCCGTGATTTTTCTGGCCTCGGCGATCTTGGAGCGAAAGTGCAGGGACAACTTCTCCACCTCTTCCTGCCGCATGATCTCCGCGTCTTTGGACAGCAGTTCCACCAGTTCCCTGGTACCCAGCTGTTCCTCTTTCTGAGCCTGCTTATTCTTCCAGCTCAGACTTAATTTCAGGCCGCTGGAAGTATGCATGGATTCCATAAGACGATTCATGTTGCTCACCCACCGCTTGCTGGAGTGGATCTTGGCCCGGATCTTCTTACTGATGGTATTGGCGAGAATATCCTCAAACAGTTCCCGCTCCTTATCGCTGAGAAGACGCTTCTGGACTTCGGCGTCCTCCCGCAGTTTCTCCAGCAGTTCTTTAAATCTGACATTTGCCCCCCGGTATTTTCCCACAATGTCAATTCTTCGCATGGAAACCGCAAACGCGTCCTCTTCCTCTTCTTCCTCCTCAAAAAGCGACTGCAACGTGAGTTGAAAGTTCACCAGATATCCCCGGTTTTCATGATAAGCCGCCTGTAAGCTGCCCAGAAGATCCGATTGCTTCCGGGCTCCGGGTTTTCCCCGCTCCATCGCGGCAGGGGCTGTTTGGGCGCCATTGCTCTGCTCGGTATTGAGGGCTTTGGCTCCAAATTTCCCTCCCAGCATGGCACATACCTTTGCAGCCTGATCCTCCATATCATCGCTTATCGCAAACGGGCATTCCACATATCCCAGCCGGTATTCCTCCCGAAACCCGCGCTCAAAGCGTCTGTATTTTACCAGATTTTTCTGATGGCTCTCCTCCTGCTGCTCCAGATCCCGTTCCAGTTGTTCCTGTTTCTCCTGTAGCCGGGCCTGTCGGCTTCTGCAATCCTCCCGCAATCCGGGCAATTCTTTCAGCCTTGCCAGGCAGAAATCCAATCTCTCCCTGATTTTTTCATAGTCGGTGAGTTCCAACTGCCTGCGCACGGAGACCAGAGATGCCTCCAGGTCATTCTTTTCCCGGGTAATCTTTCCCAGTTCATAACGGATGGTGTCCAAATCCTGCCCGTTCTCCTCCAGACTGTCCTCCAGGCTGCTTACTATAGAGATGCCGTTTCGATATTCTCCGTGCCGGACCTGCACATCCGTCAGGCACTCCCGATAAATCCCCAGGTCCTTAAGCGCCTCCCCAAAGACATCCAGCCTTGCCGGGAGGTAGCATTTTCCACAGATTTCCCGTACCCGGATCTGCACCTGTTCAAGTTCCTCCCTGGCCTGGCGCAGCTGTTCCCGGAGCTTTACTACGCGGTTGCCTATCTGCTCCAGATCATAGCTCTTATCCGCAAAATCCCGGGCGGCAGCCTTCAGATCCGTTTCCGCCGGATACGCATCCCACTCCTGTTTCAACAGCCTGTTTTGCGCCTCCAGTTCCTCCTGCTTTCTCACCCATTCCGCAAGCTGCGCAAGCAACTCCTGCTCCTCCTGCTCCAGCCGCGCAATCTTCTCCTGCCGAAATCTCTCCCGCGCCCTCGCGCCTATGTAGCACGCCTGATACTCGCCGGTGACGGTTCCCTCCAATACGCCTATTCTGTAATTCCCTGCCGCGCTTACCCAGGTGCTTCCGCCGTCCCCTGCCGCCTCTTTTCCGCTCTGGTCACCACAGCCCTTCTCCGGCCTGCCCCCTCCATACACTCCTATGGAAGACAGGATATGGGAGACGCTCTGGTATTTCAGAATATCGTTTTCCCCATTGTCCACATCCAGGAGCTCCAACAGATTCTGTTTCACGCGGGATACGTCGCTGAAAATATATCGGTCACAGCCCCCCTGCTCCATGGACAGCACAGTCTCCCGGTATTCCGCCGGGACAATCAGGGCGTCCAGAATCCCCATGGAGAGCAACGCTTCCTCCAGCCGGGAGGCCTGCCGCTCTTCCAGATGCTCTCCAAAATCAACTACTTTGTAAAACTGCTGACAGGGAATCCCCTTCTCCGCAAGCAGCTGACGGCTGCGCCTTACGGCCTCGCCGCGTTCCGGCTCCGGCTCCTTTCTGCCGCGCCACTCCCCAAGCGTATCTTCCAGCTGCTGCCGCTGTTCTTCCAGAATCTTTCTCTGCCGCTGCGCTTCATACAGCTCGTCCCGCAGCTGCCTCTCCCGGGTCTCGAATGCCTCCTTTCCCAGGTTGCGAATCTCATTGAAGTCCGTCCCGTAGACATACTTTTCCACCGCCTGCGCGGTGCGCTGTTTCACTTCCTCCGGCAGACACAGCAGCCTGCTTGCCTTCTCCCACTGGTAGAATCGCTCAATCCATTCGTCTTTCGTCTCCTCCAGCAGCGTTTCATACTGGCGAAGTTCCCGTTCCTTCTGTTCCTGCTCTCCCCGCAGACCATCCATCTCCTGCAATTTTCTGTCGTAACTCTCCTGGCAGCTCTTCTCCTCGTAAAGGACTTCCCGGCCCTTTTCCACGCGCCCCGCGTACTCCGCCAGCAGCCGGGAGTGGCTCTGAAACGCCGGTTCCCTCTGCGGTTCCTCCAGCAGTTCTTTTTTCAAGAACGCAAAATCGTCAAAGGGAATCTCCCCCAGCGTCTCCTCCATCCGCGTAAGACCGCTTTCGATCTCCTTCCACAATTGTTCATTCTTTGCGTTTTGTTTTTTCTGTCTGTTCTCGATCTCCCGGTATCTGTCTTCTTTTTCCTGTTCCTGCCTTCTCTTTTCGGCGCTTTCCCTCTCCGCCTGTTCCTTTTTACCTGTCAGTTCTATTTCCTGCCGCTTTAACTTTGCCGCGTCGCTGTCCTGTAGAGAGTTTTCCTCCTGCTCCAAAACCTCTTCTTCCCGCCTGAGTTCCTCATACCTTACCTTTTCTTCCTCCAACCCCGCAGCGCTTTCAGCCCTCTCCTGAGCCAGTTCTTTCAGCCGTTTCTCCTGCTTTTTGCAATCCCGGGCACAGCTTACGAAAAGCTGGGCCTTGTCGTACAGTACAATCTGGTTATATTGGTCAAAAGTCCGCTCGATCCGCTCTGCCGCCTGTATGCTTTCATCCAGGGTATCCAGATTCGTCTTCTGGCTGTCCATATTTTCAATGGCTTCCGACATAGGGCGCAGATCGTCCTCGGAGAGGGTCTGCAAGGACCTGCTCAAAATCTCATTGATAATGGTAGGTTTGAAATCCTTGGAAAGTTTGGGGGTGCGCAGCTGAATCAGCAGATCCAGCATCTCCTGATATTCCTCCATGGTCTCAAAACCAAACAGAAGCCGGTTTACACACCCTGCATACTCCCCCTGGGTCTCCATGATGCGCCCGCCTTCTCCCAGACGGTTTCTCAGTTCCTGCCGGGTACAGGTAATCCGGTTTTGCACATCCTTATACAAAAAAAGATCTTTGCCGATCCGCCGCCCGTCGGTCACACAGAAATACCAGGTATCCAGCTTTTTGTTCTTTCGCGCCCGTATTCCCATGCCGATGGAAACGTACTGATCGCTGTCGGCGCGCTTAAGTTCCATGTACAGATAGCCTGTGCGCTCCTCCCGTTCATCCCCCTCTTCCAGAAGATAATTCTCCATCTTTCGGGCCCTTGACCCAAAGGGGTCCAGCCTCTCAGGCCGCATATTCCCGTCCAGAAGCAGAGGGATGAAGCTCTGCATGGTAACTGACTTGCCGGAACCGTTGGCCCCCCGCAGAAGCATTCTTCCATCCAGGAACGCAAATTCCTGTTCGTCGTAATACCAGAAATCTATAAGGCCGATTCTGTTGATCTGCCATTCACTGTTGTTCATATGTGGTCCCTCTTTCTTTTCCGCGTTTGCGGCCTCAAAACGGAGCGCTGCCATCGACTCCCTGGCAACTCTGTGAAACTGTCGCAACAGATTTTCGCCCCCGTTTTTGTAAAGCTATGTCTCAAAATCCGCCGGGTATTTCCCCACCACTCTGCCCAGTACCGGCCTGATCAGGACATCGTCCCTCTGCGCTTCCACCAGTTCCAGATCGATCAGATAGGCGGATATCTCCCGGTAAAACTCCTCTGTCAGTATCTCCCGGTAGGTCTTGATAAATCCCTTTCCAAACCGATCCCTGCACTCCTGTAGCAGCCCCCTGAACGCCTCCCGGGATATCCGTATGTTTTCATCCTTCTCCACTTCATACTCACCCCCGTCCACTTTCTCACGCAGCAGCAGTCCGCACAGAAGAGCAATGTCCGAGAGCGTATTTTCCTCCGGAACGCACCGGCCCATATGGCTGTCCTCCCCCAATATCAGGAAGGCGCTGCTGCGGTATACCTGCAATTCGCAGGGAATAAATCCTTCCAGCTCTGCCTGTATCAAATTTCGGTAGTTTCTCAGGTAGGCGAAATCCTCCTCATTCTCCTGGGAGCGATAGATTCCCATAGTCATCAGCAGGCTCCGGTAGATCCGTTGCCTCCTCACAATTCCCCGGTCCTCATCCACATCAATCCAGTCTGCCTTCATAAAATCCGCATAGCTGGAATAGTCCATAATATTCTGGGTAAAATTACGCATAAAAAAGCGGGAGACACCTGTGTTCTCATACAGCACTTCGCCGCTGTAATCTCTGGCAAAGCCTTCCTCGCTGCCGTCGTCCACATTCAGGATTCCCTCTGTCACACAGTATTTCATCACTTTTATCAGATGCCGCCGATAACTGTATACCGTCCAGTCGATCTGCTCTTCTTCATACTGCCCCTGCACATACTCCGTGAGTTCCGACAGCACAAATTGCTCCTGGGCCTCCTTGTCTTCCAGAAACATCAGAATCAGGCAGAAAAAGGCGTATTCTATGGGCTGGGTGAAATCCAGAATACCCATCCAGCGCTGGGGTTTGGCGGGAACCTTTTCCACCTTTACCAGATAGGGGTTTACAATAACCTGATAGCCCATTTTTTCCGTGAGGAATTTTTTGACGGTTCCCACCTCATCCTTCATCCTGTAATACAGTTCTTTGTCCCTGGCCTTCAAAATCCACCTTCTGCCAAGCAGCGTTTCCAAAGTATTCATTTCGGTTATGTTCCTTATTCTAATTCCGCATATCCCCCATCAGTACCTTTCCCGCAGAATCATTCCTGCCCATTCCGTAGTCCGCAATGATTTAGAGCGCTGATAGCCCATACGCTGTTTTGTAGTTCCGTGCATCCCCCTTTGTACCTTTCTCACAGAATCATTCCTGCCCATACTATGATCAGCAATGTTTCCGGGCCCTTGGGAGGCATATGCTGTTTATATGTTTTATGTTCCAAAGTCACCGCCTCATTCAAACACTATGGTATATGCAGGCATGCGAAACGTGCCGTCGGTACATTGCAGAGTACAGGTTTTCCCCTCATCCTCTAATATGACGGAAAAAGCCTGTCCGTCCTCCGTTTTGCCGCAGTGCGCTTTATTCTCCAGCCCCTTGGAGAGCCAGGTCAGAAAGATATCCCTGACCTGGGGTTCGATCTGAGGCAGAGCCGCAAATTCCAGCCTTCCGTGGTGAATATAGCTTTTCAGCAGAATCCTCTCTTCCTCCAGCCGCCGCACCATAGCCTGACGCACTGCCTCTTTCTCTCTGGTTCTGTCCTCTATGCCAGAACGCCTGGATTTTTCCCGATACCCCCGTATGCGGGGCTGAATGAGAATTTCCTGGGGCTTTTCGTCAAAGATCCCGCTGTTGATACTGTCCGTCTGTCTCGGAAAGTCTCCCTTTATGTGCAACGGCTTCTCCATGCCGAAAGCCATCGCCGCCAGCTTATGCGCCTCGTCAATATCCCTGCATCTGGCAAACATCCCCGCGAGCTTCCGATACTCCTCCCGGCGGTTGGCTCCGCTGTTATTCTGTTCGCTGAGACGATTGGCATAGCGGGTAATCTTCCGAATCACTTCATTGGTGGTGTCAAAGACTCTCATGGCCTCAGACTCCGCCCCGTCGGTCCCCGCAAACCATTTCCGGATATTTTCCCATCTCCCTTTCATCCTCTCGTAAATCAGCTGTTCATCCACAGCAGCTTCGATCCTAGGAATGGACAGCTCATAACAAGTTACCTGATCCAACACATATTTCACCGTCTCCGGCTGCACGTCCCGAAGGGCCTGCTCGATGGCGGTCACATTTATTTGAAGACTTTTCACGAAGGACCGGAGATACTCGGTGAGGCGATCCTTAAACACCAGAAATTCCCTGGTTTTCATCATCTCCTCCGCCTTTACGCTGTTTAATTCCCGCATATAATCCTGGTAATTCTGATTTAAACGGATGAAATCACTGTTCAGATCACTCCACCATCCGTAGATCTGCTCCGCTTCCTTCCGGGGCATCTCCCCGGTTTTTTCCAGGGCGATACGCAGCCGCTCCAAAAGAGTGGGTTCCAGCGACGCTCCCTCTATAAACAAATTTTCCAGCCGGATTACCATACGCTCAATTTCCACCGTCGTCTCCGTAAGCTGGAAGCGAAATTTTTTGTTCTTAAATTCTTCTATGGTGGACACCCTTTTCGTGTCCTGAATAGTGGACAGGTTCCCCCAGCTCGTCAGTGTCTCCAGATCCTGCTGGCATTGCTCCATGGTATAGTCCGCAAAATAGGGGTCCTCTGTCAGTTCCTCATAGACCTCCTCCTGGTACATCCAATATTTCAGTTTCTCATAATGCAGATAAAACAGGCGGGCAATGGAACGGTATCTGTCCGTGTTCTCCACATCCAGATACTTAGCCTCACGCACAGGTTTCACTAATTTTTCGTTAATCTTCATTGAATCAGCCTCTTATGTTACTGAATACACGCTTTTTCCATATCAAGTTTCTTTTTCCCGCATATCTTATTACTACGCCTCCGCTCTCCTGCCCGCCAAGGCTTCCGGTTCTGTGTTTAAGTCTCGGCATCTCCATGCCAATTTATTCCATTCATTTTTATTGTATATTTCATCTATTTATTTGTCAAACATTTTCCTGTCATCATTTCACCGTGCCAAACAGAGAGCGAGACTGTGCCGTCCGCATTTTCCGCACAATACACCGCTTCCCCCAAATTCAGGTGAACAATGCATACCGCCGGTTTCTGGCCTTGGCATCGTTGAAAAAGTCATATCCGGCCTGTGTTCCCTCCTCAATGGTATAGTAGTCCTCGAACCATCGAACCGTCTCGCCCTGATATTGTATGTCCTTTTTGCCGCTGTCGTAGGTCAGGCCAAACTGTTCATAGGGCTTGAATAATTCCTCATAAGAAACTTTGGTAGCGGCCCTATCGTTTTCCGCATATGCAATGGTAATCTGGGCGGGCGCGTCCGGCGCCTGCGGGGCAGTTGCTCCGGGTGGAGGGGTTTCTTCCGGAAATGCCGCCACAGTTCCGCACCCGGTCAGGCATCCCACAAGCAACGCTCCGCCAAGAGCTACTGCGAGCATTTTTTTGTGTTCATAAATTAACACCATCCTTTCTTTGAAGGTATCTAAAGAATATCATCCTTTTTTGCGATTCATTTGGGATTTTTTTGTGATTTGATTGTAGTTGAAAACGGCGGGCCAATCGTCCGCCGCCTTTCCAAGTTCTGTCAAATTGTAAAAAATTTACTCCGAATTGTGTATTGCAGACCCTAAACACACTTTCATGCCGGCGCAGTATTTCCTGCACGATATACAGTCCAGGCCCGCTTCCGCCAGTTTTCCCATTCCTTGATTGTTCCACACGGTAGAACGCATCAAACAGTTTACGAATACGATCCGTTGGTATATGTACTCCTGTATTTTCAACAGAGAACACTACACGCCCATGTTTCGTCAAAGCGTAGATCCAGGTCATCCTCGACAACCAAAATTCTTTGCATAATGCCACATCCCTTATTTTACCTCTGTCCAAAATGCTAGTAACACGATATTAAAGATTTTTGATTTTATCTTTTATTTTGCGTTTAATCTTAAACGACAGGCAAGAAGAATATTGCTCATTTTTAATCAGCAATTCGTAAGCCCCCATAACTCCTATAAAATAGCAAAATCCAAAAAGTCCTATTGCCAGTCCCAAAAAGACAAACGAATGGTACTCAGACCAAACAAACTTGCCGCTCATAGTTAAAGATACTGCCAGAATACCGACAATAAATAATATAATACTTGGAACGGACATAGCCACATAAATTCTTTTTTTTGCTTGATACGCATTAGATAATTCTTGCAAATACGCATAATCAAAGATCAGAGGTTCTTCTCTCAAAACTTTATATTGCTCTTGTTCCGAAAACGAGCCTAAAACCAAAGAACTAATGCCTATGATAATCAAAATTGCCATTCCCAAAAAGCGCCATGTCAAATTAGATGCAAACATAACATATGGTATTCCCGCCAATGCCCACGACATAAATCCTATACCAACATATCTACCTATTTTTTTCTGGTTTGCAATAAATCCTGTTGCCATTTCCTTGCTTACATAATATCCTCTCTCGCTTTCTGTGTTAGAGGATTTCTCGTTTTTCAGCAGAAAATCTATAGATGTTTCAAAGATATTGGATAATTGTAATAGCTTTTCTGTTTCCGGAAATCCTTGATTATTTTCCCACTTGCTAATCGCCTGTCTGGTTGTTCCGATTTGTTCAGCAAGTGCCTCCTGTGAAAGACCTTTCTCTTTTCTTAACTTAAACAATTTTTCTCCGAATGTCATATATATGTCCTCCTTGGTTGGTTTTGATAGGTCAATCTTATCGGATTAGACTGTAACTTTCTATCTTTTCTGAATTGAACATTGTCAACGTAGGGTTGCAAATATGTTATATCCCGTAAAATAACGGTTTTTTGCCGTATTTCGACACTCTGCTTCAAACACATTATATCATTCAAGATTTTTCTTTTCTATCGGTCTTGTAAGAAAATAAATTTTTTCGTTGGCTACGCGCTGTTTCGTCTGTTCCAATGCCTGCGTCATTCCTGCTCTCAATTATTTCTGCTACCTCGTTCTTTCTGTGCGGTCTTTGTGGTTTCTGAAAATAGAAACGGTAGCTGATTTACCTTTAAAATAAATCGCTACCTAAAGGTAAACAATAATCAAGTCATTTTAAAGGTGTCGGGAAAATCAGCAACATGCGTGGCAAGTTTCCGCATGACTGCCTTCTCCCCCTTTCCTTTGCTGTGGGTTCTGTGCCGTTTTCCCTCGGCAACTGTCGGCTGTATGGCTTGTTCCCTTGCTTTGGCTAACCTTGCCTATATGGAATGGTCACGCTCGGCCCGTTTTTGTCTTTTTAGCGTTAAAAGGTATCTGTATATTAGCACCCTCACATAAACGTTCCACGCCCGAGAGATCGGGGGCACGGCAGGATTGAAAAAATCCTGTTCCCCGTTTTCGGCGGCGAAATGGCAACGGCAAAATTCCATACGTTCAAGAAACGAACATAAAACATGATTGTTTTCGATGGGAAAATGTGCGATACTTTTGACCGTCAAATCAGAATGAGAGGCGTATTGGATATGCCGATTTACGAAGCAAAAGATTATGAGAAAGTGATAAAGCGGATTCGGGGGAAAGTAAATACGCGCGGCATCAAGATGGGTGAATGTCTTTCAGAAGATAAAATTGCACCCTTTGAAAATCATCATAAAGTTATATTGTCTCCGGCATATCGCATTTTTTTGAAAGAAGTTGGAAACGGCTGCAATCATATGTTTGAAGGTCGCCGCTTTAACGATTTGGATAATATTCCATATCATGAACTATCCAAGCCTTTTATGCTTGAAAAATTCTGGCTTTGGGAAGATGATGAGAGAGCCTCAGACATAATGGAGGCTGTTTTGCACACTAATACGCGAGCACTTCATGACCATCCTCAGTTACAAGTACCATGATCTCCCATTGAGCTGACGGCAGGCCATCATTCGTATAAACCGTCCATCCATCCTCGCGATCCATCACTACCGCCGCTTTCCCCATGTTTATCATCGGTTCAATGGTAAAAATCATTCCCGGAGCCATAACCATTCCTTTTCCTGGTTTCTCTACATAACTGACCCAGGGTTCTTCATGAAACTCCAATCCGACTCCATGGCCTCCAATTTCTCTAACGACGGAATACCCATTCTTCTTTACAAATTGATTAATTGCATCCGCCATATCTCCCAAGGTTTTCCATGGAATAACTTGTTTCAATCCAACTTCCAGGCTTTCCTTCGCGACCCGAACCAGTCTTTCTACTTCTGGCTTAACGTCTCCTATCATGAACATCCTTGCCGAATCTGAGAAGAAACCATTATAAATTGTTGATGCATCAACAGTGATAATATCTCCACTCCGAAGTATTTGGGTTTTGGATGGTATGCCATGACAAACCACGTTATTAATTGAAGTACAAACACTTTTAGAATACCCCTCATAATTCAAGGTGGCAGCAATTGCTCCAAGTTGTTTCGTTTTTTCTACTACAAGACAATCTATATCCTCTGTTGACATGCCCTCTTTTATATGTTCAGAAACGTAATCAAGAATCTCAATATTACGTTTTGCACTTTCCCTAATCGCCTCTATCTGCTGAGGATTCTTTATCATATTATGTATTGGTATTTCATATCCCTCACGTTTCTTCATCGCAAGCATATTATCAAATCCCATATGACATTTTTTATATTTTTGATGGCTCCCACACCAGCAGGCATCATTTGGAAAAATCTTCATGGTTTTCTCTTTTCCCTTCTAAATATTCGGCAAAAAAATGGTACAAAGAACAAACTGCGATGCAACTAACCTTCATCATCAAAACGTAAAACGCTATAAGCTTCGCGTCGTAACATAAAGCATCCGTCACCTATAGACTTTCCTTCTAAGATTTCTGTCAATAACTCATTCATGCTTCCATTTAAACGCATATACGCCAATTCTCAGCAGTACCATATAAGATTATATTATACATATTTGAAAATTGCAAACTACCAGCATATGACCGGCAAAGAATAAAATTCTTTCCAACTGTAATCTATATACTTTTTCACTTTATCAATACCTTGGACCTATGTCAATACTTTAGACAAAAAAGCCGAAAGATTATGCTGCTTTTTTGAGTTCCTCATCCTCCTTTTGCTGAGGTGTCATA
>CANSPM010000011.1 GCA_947648875.1 uncultured Lachnospiraceae bacterium | reverse complement strand
GGGAAGAAAGTTTTTTCCGCATAATCACGCCGCCAAAACTTTCTTCCGGGCATCTCCGTTGCGAGACTGCTTAGTGAGTTCCGTCTCTACACTTCGATGCCCCTCCTGGGAAGAAAGTTTTTTCCGCATAATCACGCCGCCAAAACTTTCTTCCGGGCATCTTCGTTGCGAGACTGTTTAGTGAGTTCCGTCTCTACACTGCGACGCCCCAGAGAAGAATCTATAAGCTGCCCTTTGTGCTGAGTACATCCGCAATCCGGGGGTCCGGCGTGGTGGCCTCGTCCAGCGCTTTGGCAAAAGCCTTGAACATTGCTTCAATCATATGGTGGTTGTTGCCCGGCTGTAACATGCGCAGATGCAGGTTCATGCCCGCATTGTAGGAGACGGCGTAGAAAAACTCCTTCACAAGTTCCGTTTCCAGTTCTCCCACCCGCTCTGCGGTAAAATCACAATCAAATTGCAGATAGGGCCTGCCGCACAGATCCACGGCGCACAGGGCCAGAGATTCATCCATAGGCAGAATAAAGTAACCGTAACGGCGGATGCCTTTTTTGTCCCCCACTGCCTCTCGGATGGCCTGGCCCAGCGAAATGCCGGTATCCTCCACGGTGTGGTGACCATCCACCTGCAAATCTCCCTTCACCTGGCAGTTTAAGTCAAAGAAACCGTGTTTTGCAAAACCCTCCAACATATGATCCAGAAATCCGATGCCGGTGTTTACCGTCGCCTGTCCGCTGCCATCCAATCGCAGGGTGATCTCTATATCTGTCTCTCTGGTCTTTCGATGTATCCCGCCGCTGCGTGCCATTTGCTCCTCCTCTCAATCCTCAAAACGCACCCTGATGCTGTTGGCGTGGGCCGTCAGTCCCTCGCTTTCCGCAAAGAGCTCTATATCCCGGCGCGCTGCCTGAAGCGCTTCCCTGGAATAGGAGATAACGCTGGTCTTTTTTATAAAATCGTCCACATTCACCGGAGAAAAAAACCTGGCCGTTCCATTGGTGGGCAAAATGTGATTGGGACCCGCATAATAATCCCCCAGTGGCTCAGAACTGTACTCTCCCAAGAAAATGGCCCCTGCATTTTTGATTCTGGTCATGGTGTCAAAAGGATTCTTTGTCAGGATTTCCAGGTGCTCAGAGGCAATGTCATTTACGGCCTGGATGGCTGCTTCCATATCCTCCGCCAGCAGAATGTATCCGTAATTCTCCAGGGATTTTTCCATAATCTCCCGGCGGGACAAACGGGCCACGAAGCCGTCTACCTCTGCGGACACCTGTTGCGCCAGTTCCCTGGAGGTGGTGATCAGTATGGCGCTGGCCAGCTCGTCATGCTCCGCCTGACTCAGCAGATCCGCCGCCACATATCGCGGATTGGCGGTCTCGTCCGCAAGCACCAGAATCTCGCTGGGCCCGGCGATGGAATCAATGCTTACATAGCCGTAAACCGCTTTTTTCGCCAGAGCCACATAGATATTGCCAGGGCCAGTAATCTTGTCTACCTTTGGAACAGACTCTGTTCCGTAGGCCATGGCGGCGATAGCCTGGGCACCACCCGCCCTGTATATCGTGTCCACACCCGCTATATCCGCTGCCACCAGCGTGCCGGGATTCACTTTTCCATCGGCCCCGGGAGGCGTGGTCATAAAAATCTCCGTCACCCCTGCCACCTTGGCGGGAATCACATTCATCAACACACTGGAAGGATAGGCCGCCTTGCCCCCGGGTACGTATACGCCGGCCCTGGCAATGGGGGTAATTCTCATGCCCAGAATGGTACCATCCTCCCTGGTGTCAAACCAGCTGTTGCGCAGCTGCTTCTCATGAAAGGCGCGAATATTGGCAGCGGAGCGTCTGATTACTTCCACCAGTTCCGAATCCATCTGCGCGTAAGCGTCCTGAATCTCCTCCCGGGTCACGCGAATATTCTCCGGGGTCAGCCGGAAGTTATCAAACTTCTGTGTGTAGGCAAACAAAGCCTGATCCCCATTTTCCTTTACATCGGACAATATCGCATTGACCGTTTCCTCATATTCGGAATAATTGTTCGGGCTTCTCTTCAAAAGGTCATTCAGCACATTCTTTCGAGTGCTTTCCGTTAATTCCACGATTCTCATACTCTCTCTCCTGCTTAAATTTTCGTCTCTTCACTACAGTGTCCTGCGCGGTATCTTACACGGCGGAACGGTTTTTTCTGTTCTATAATATTTGATTGCGCAGCCGGTAGATCAGATCCTTGACCCGTTCTTTTTCCATCTGCATACTTACAGGATTCACGATCATCCGTGCGGAAAGCGGACAGATTTCTTCCAATACTTCCAGCCCGTTTTCCCTCAATGTGCCGCCGGTTTCCACGATATCAACAATCACATCGGACAGCTTCACCAAAGGCCCCAGTTCCACAGATCCGTTTAACTTGATAATATCCACGGTCTGGTGCTTCTTGTTATAGAAATATTCCCGGGCAATGTTGGGATATTTGCTGGCCACCCTGATTCGCTCGTGGTGCAGCAGAAGTTCCCCGGCCTCCCGGGGCCCGCAGACGCACATCCGACATTTTCCAAAGCCCAGATCCAGCACCTCGTAGACGTTGCGACTCTCCTCCAATATGGTATCCCGCCCCACTACACCGATATCGGCGGCGCCATACTCCACATAGGTGGGCACATCCGGCCCTTTCGCCAGAAAAAATCGAAGTTTCAACTCCTCATTTACAAAGATCAGTTTTCGGGAGTCTTTATCTTTCATCTCCTCACAGGTGATACCGATCTGCTCAAACAACTCCAGGGTCTTTCGGGCTAACCGCCCTTTTCCCAGCGCAAATGTCAAGTATCTACAGTCACTCATACGACACCCCTTATCTACTTATTGATTTGCCGGTACTGAATCTGGCATATACATATGTATCTTTCCATATCACTTTTTCGCTTTCATCTATCCAGATATACATATTTTTTCTCAGATGGGCTTTCCGCAGAAAGATTTATGTTTCAGCCAATTTGCAGGAATTATCATTTAGGAGCGCACTCCGCATACCATCTCCCTCCTTACGCTCTCCCATATTGTCCGGGAGATACTGTGCGCCGTCCGGAAGCGGGGATGATTTCCGGAGGAACTCCCCATCACTGCCTCACCAGCAATGTGGGTATGCCCTGTAGGCGGCTCTTTCTGGCCTCCTGTAACTTCTCGGCATAGTCAGCCTCCGTATAAATCAACACCCTTTTCTCCCGGCCCTGGGGCAGGGGCGCTTTCTGGTACTGCACCGCTTCCAGCACATCGTCTGCCACCATGGCAAACCCGATGGCCGGCGCGTCCTTCCCAAACTGTCTCAGCAATGTATCGTAGCGTCCCCCCTTGACAATGGGGGCTCCCACACCGTAGGTATATGCCTTGAAGATTATTCCTGTATAATAATGATATTTACTGAGCATTCCCAAATCGAAGGACACATACTCCTCCACTCCGTAGAGCTTCAGCACCTGATAGATAGCCTCCAGACGCTCTATGGCGGCCAGGGAACGTCTGTTATGTACGGATTCTCTGGCCGCTTTCAGGGAGTCGATGGAGCCGAGCAGATCCGCCGCTTTCAACAGGGTGCTGTTGTAGGGTTCCGGAACCTCTTTCCGGGCCAGGAGTTCCTGGGCCGCAAAATAATTTTTCCCGGATATATATTCCCGCAGCTGTTCCTCTGTCTCCAGATCCAGGCCAGCCTCCTCGCATATACCTTTGAAATATTCCACCTGCCCCACACTGACCTGAAACTGTTTAAGGCCCGTGTTTTTCAACGCCTCAATGACCAGGCTGATCATCTCACCGTCCGCCTCCACACTGTCGTCCCCTATAAGTTCCGCACCGATCTGAGTAACTTCCTTTAGCTTACCCTGAAGATTTGAGGTGTTGGTGAAGGTATTTCCAAGATAACAGAAGCGAATTGCTTCCGTCTCCTCCATAAAATACTTGGCGGCGCAGCGGGCCACAGACGGGGTAAAGTCCGGACGCAGTACCAGAGTATTTCCCTCCTTGTCAAAAAACTTATACAATTCCCTGGAGGGAGTAGTGCCGATCTCCCTGGAAAACACGTCAAAATATTCAAAAGTGGGCGTCTGGATGTCCTCATAGCCATAGCCGGTAATGGCGTCATGTATCTTTTGTTCCACATACAGCTTGCCTGCGTATTCTGTTCCATAAATATCTCTCACGCCCTCAGGCGTGTGCAATAGCTTCTTGCTCATAAATGTCTGTAACCTTTCCGTAACCCTTTACCAGTTCGCTTTATCGCTTCACAGTGCTAACCAAGTAGCACACAAAAGAAATGAACTTCTTGTAGTATATCGGAAAGCGCCGGGTCTGTCAAGTTCTAATTTTCTGTGGGCGCATGCTCTTCCCGCTTTTCCAGATCCAATTGCAGCGCGTCCAGATAAGGAACCAGGATGCCGTGCTTTTTCGGCAGAAAAAAACCGGAATCAAGTTCCTCCAAGCGAAAACTTTTTCGCCCTCCTTCGTTGGCTCTCTGCCAGAAACGCAGCAGGTGGGCAAAGGGCAGATAGTACAGCCGGTCTCTGTGGGTGTAGTAGATCAGAAAGAAAGCCACGCCTCCCTGCTGTTCAAAGCGCTCCATAAACCGTACCTGGTGCTCATGAATATTTTGCAGGGCAAATGTGTCCACGGCGCATTCCTTGGCGTCAAAGCATACCGGTATGCCCTGAACCGCGCCGATATAGTCCACAGTACTCTTCTGCTCAAAATAAGCCAGGGTGATATGCCGGGTCTCTTGCTCTATTTTGATGGGCGTAATGGGGGTGGGAATCTTCTGGATCAGAGCCAGCCCCCCTTCCGCGTAACGCTCGTTGGTGCGGTTGACCATATCTTCCAGTGTGGAACCCCGAAGCCCTCTGGAATTCCATGTCGCCATAGCAGGCAGCCTCCTTCAAACCGATATTTCTATTACGCAGTACAGCTGTTTATTCACTATTGCAATCTCAAAAGCTACAACTGTCTGCCGCCTCTGCCTCCAAATTTTTCATTTCCCGCAAAATAGCCGTGAAATCGGCGGGAAGCGGCGCCTGAATACTTTTTTCGCTTAAGGGAGCCAGCACACCGTCCAGGGCCGGAAACTGTAGACGCCAGGCGTGAAGCAGCTGCCAGCGTAGGCCGAAACGCTGCCGGAAAAGTTGGTTGACGGAAGCGTCGCCATATTTGCCATCTCCCACCAGCGGATGCCCGATAGAGGCCAGATGGGCCCGGATCTGATGGGATTTGCCGGTGATCAGTTCTATCTCCATCTCTGTGAAAACGCCTGTTTTGCGTTTGGGAGAACCAACGGACTTTTGCAGTTTTCCCGCCGGGGACGGGGCGGGAAAGGAAAACTGTTCCCTGGGACAATAGACAGTGCGGATATATTCGCCCTGTGTTTTTCCTTCTGGCGCCTCTTTCTGGCAGGGCGATTCCGGCGTAATTATCGTTACCCGGTTCGATCTGGCGTCTTTTTGCAGATACCCCTGTATCTCTATTTCGTTTCCCCAATCCGTTTTTTCCGTCCCTCCAACGCACAAAGCCCTGTAAAATTTGCGTACCTTCCGGCTGCGGACTAATTCGCTGAGAGCCTGGCTTCCAGGCAGGGATTTGCCACACAGCACCAGTCCGCTGGTATTGCGGTCCAGTCGATTGCATACCGAAGGTCTGAAAAGCCGCAGTTCCCGGCAGCCCATGCCCCCTGTTTCCAGCAGGTATCCAATCATCCACTCATTGAGACTCAGATCCCCCTCTCTGGCCTGTTGGGACAGCAACCCCGCAGGTTTATCTAAAATCAGCACATGGGTATCTTCATAAAGTACTTTAATGCCCTGTAACTGCCTGTATGCCTGACGATATAATTTTTCCCCACTGTCCCCTTCCTCCTGCCTGGGCAGATACCCGCCGAACTTCTGGATTGTTTCGTCTGCCAGCCACAGAGTCACGCGATCCCCAAGCCGCAGAATTTCCTTTCCCTCCGCTTTCTTTTCGTTTAATGTTATATTTTTTTTGCGGAGCATCTTATAAAAAAAACCGGACGGCGCCTCAGACAAATATTTTCCCAGAAATTTATCCAGCCGCTGGTTCGCCTGATTCTTTTCTATCTCCAAGACTACCATTTCTAACTCTCCATCTCTTCCCTTCACTTGCCAATCTTTTTTGAAGCTGTGAAAACCGATTGTCGGTTCCAGTATACTCTTTTCTCACGAGATACCATTTCACACCTGTATTGACCAGGGCAGTCTATTTCATTGACCGACAGCGTTTGATTTTTGACCATTTAGGTCAACGATATGGCTACATCTGAGTAAACAAATACCGGATAAGAAGCGTCACAATCTTTGCAATACCCCGCAAAACCGCCTACAATACCACCGATTTCAGGGTACAGATTATGCCTTCCGTATTCCCGTTCTCCGCATCCAATGTCTGTAACTGCATTAGCCGTTCCCTGTATTTTCCCAGATCAGTAAAAATTTTGACCGTCACATTTTTGTGTCCGTCCGTCTTCATCATCGGTTCCAGGTGCGCCTGAAATTCTTTCTCAGGGAAGTCCTTTTTCTCGCTGTAGCCGCAGATTGTATTGCCCCTCACCACCATATGTCCCACCTCAAAAGTTTTGGAATAGGAGGTAAATACCATGTCGTAGAGACAGTCCAGATTTCCCTCGCAGGGAGCGATCCGGGCCGCCGCCTCCCGGCCCAGCCCCCTACAGCGCAGAAACATAATCATGTTCACCGCGCTTTTACTGGCTGGCAGACATCCCAGCACCGCCACCACCGTAAGCAGATTTAATCGGTTTCCGGTGGTAATAAAGCCCGCCGCAAACAGGCTTAAGGAAATCCCAAAATACAGTATCGTCCGAATCACCTCGTAGGTCTTCTGTGTGCGGATATAATCCGGCTCCCCTTTGTATGCCTCCGCCGAAAACAGGCGGAAAATATTTTTGATCCCTTTTTTTCTGGTCATTAGCCATCCCTTTCATGTTATTTTTCGGTATATGCAATTATGGCTTATAGTTTTCCTGTATATAAAGGCTGATTCTGCTCTGGATGGCAGACGCGGCGCTCTCCACTGTGGTCTGCCCGTGAAAACAGGAAACCGACTCATCCAGAATGATTTCCCAAACCGTGTTATCCAAATCCGAGGAGCGCCGGGCGGTATCCAACAGGTACAACAGGGTAGCGATCTCCTCCTCTGTTACAGCATGGTACTCGTATTGCCAGCCATCATAGTCGTCCCTCCCATACTTTGGTACAGGCAGACCATCCAGTCCCAGAAGCAGCCATCCCTGGCTGTCCCTGTAGTATTCCACAGTAGCAGTTTTTTCAAGCAGATCACTCCTGCGGGCGGGGAGGCCGTTTGTCACTTCCTCATTCAGACAGTATTCCAGAAATTCCCAGGCCCCCTCCTTATTGCCGGACCTAGAAGTCATGGCATAAGCGTTCAGCGAGGAAAAGCTACAGCCGCTCCCCTCTCCGTCCGAGGTGGGATAGCCGATCAGCGTCATCTCCCCCTCGTACATGGCATCATATCGCTGGATATCTTGAACGGCATTTATGGTGAGTTCATTGAGCAGTACTTTCCCCTTCATAATCCCTTCGTTATGACCGATATAGTGGTGTGTTGGGTTGTCCGGGTAGGTGGCGGCGAAACGGAGCAGACTTTGAAATTCCTCACTGTCAAAGCGGCACTGCGCCTGTTCCAGATCAAGAAAGGCTGATTTACCCAGTCGTAGGCAGACTTCAAGCACCCACTTGTTGTATGTCACTGCCAAAAGCTCCGCGTCGGGATAAGCCATGGCAAACTCTGTCATCTCCTCCAGCGTCCAGCCGGGATCATCCCCTACTCGCTGTCTGTTACCGGACAGCGTACTTAAGGTGACGCTATGGGGAATGGACACCAATTGTCCTCCGTAAGTATAGTTATCCAGGAGGTTTTCAATGTAATCCTCTCTCTTTAGAATTTTGCTTTGATCCAGCCAGGGTCCAAGATCCTCAAAGACCCCGTTGCGGGCGTAGCCTTCCACATTGAGATTGGACAGGACCAGTAGGTCCGGACTGTCATGGGCCGAAACCAGATCCAGATTCAGCGCCGTAATCGCGTCCTCATCCCATGTGCGAATGGTGTCGGCGTATTGGCTTCCGTAATCCCGAATGGTCACATGATACTGGCTGCTATGCCTGTTGTAGGAAGTTACCGCATTCTGTAGTTCCGGCCACACCCCAAGGGTTCCCATGATCAACTCGGTTTTATCAGATGGAGAAACTTCTCTTTGCGTCAGACAGGCCAATTCCCCGTTCCCGTTTTCATAAAGGATGGCCTGGACGGCCTGCTCCGCGCCTGGAGCGACAGTTACGATGGATTGACTGCTGATATCACAGCGAAGCCAGGAAAAGAGGGAGCTGGCAGTTTCCGTAGCCAGATCGTAATGGTATACCGCATCGCCGGCATTTACCAGAAATCCGCTCTCCGGGGTCCAAATCAGTTCTTTCTGCCTGCTAAAAGGGTAGTTCTCATAACTTTTTCCCAAGGATTTTGTCTCAAAATCCACCTCTGTCAGCTGAACGTCATTGTCCTTTATCCTCTTGCTGCCCACATAGATTTTGCCGCTGGCGTCCGCGCCCACGGAGAACGCCTGCCGTTTTCCCTCCAGGAGGATTTGCCCCGCCGGAGAACCATCCGCCTCAAAAAGCACTATCTTGTCATCTACCGGCAGGTAAATGTGCCCCTGCGGGTCTGTTGCCGGAGCAATATCCGCATGGCGGATATTGGCTTCCTTCCACAAATTGACAATCAGCTGTCGCTGTCCCTGAGCGTCATATGCCAGCAGATACATTTCCATACCGCTGTTGCTCCCGTCCTCGGCGGCAAAGTCCAGCACATACAGGCTGCCGTCCTGGGCCACCGTGAAATGCACAATCTGTCCGTAGCGCTCCCCCACAGGGACTCTGCGCAGGATTTGCCGCTGCGTGAGGGAATATTCACAGATCGACCGTCGGGAATCCGATACCGTGTCACCATATTGGTTGCTGACATAGTACAGGGAATCCCCGATGATTCTTGCCATATACGGTTCCTCTCCGTCTTCAAAATCCAGCGTTGTATAATCTGGTATGTAAGCCAGATCCGTGCCGGTATTCTCCGTGACAGAATTGTCCCGCAGTTCCTGATTCTCTGTTTTACCACATCCTGCCGCGAAAAAAATCAATCCCATATGAACGATCCCCATAAGAACGATTCCCATAAGTCTTTTTATTGATTTTGTCTGCCGCATCTTGTCAACCTCCGCCCCTGTTTTGCTCTATTGTAATACGCGATAGGTTTACCCCTTTAAAGTCCTGATTGTTGCCGTAATAAGGGTATGAGGCAGCACTTTGCACAGTGCTTCGAAAGCCTGTATGGGCAGGCTGCAAACGGAGCGGGGACGTTTCAGGCAGGCGTCCCTCAGTGCCTGGGAAACCACCTGTTCCGGTGTCACCAGCGTCAGTTTCTTGACAGACAGAGCATTACCGTGCCGCTCCGCAATAGCAAAAAACGGGGTATCCACCGGTCCGGGACACACGCTGGTCACATAGATTTCCCGCCCTTTAAGTTCCTCCCGCAGAGCCAGGGAAAAACTGTCCACATAAGCCTTGGAGGCCGCATAGACCGCAAAGCCCGGCTGGGCCACAAAGGCGGCGCTGGAAGCCATCTGAATGATGCGGCTTCCCCTGCTCATATAGGGCAGACAGCAGCGGGTGACGGCAGTGAGGGCCTCGCAGTTTAAGCGAATCATACCTGTCTGCTCCTGAAGTTTTAACTCCGCCACATCTCCGATGATGCCGTAACCGGCGCTGTTTACCAGCATTCTGATGTGGCATCTCTCCTCCCGCAGCATATCCCTGAGCCTGTCAATCTGAGCTTCCACGGTAATGTCCATGGCCACTACGCGTATATTGTTTCGCAGTCCTCCCGCCAGAGTTTTCAGCTTCTGTCTGTTTCTGGCAATCAGCCAGATCTCGTCGGTCTTGCGCAGATGGGCGTCAATCTGTAACGCAAACTCCATGCCGATGCCGGAGGACGCTCCGGTGATAATCACAATATTTTTTGCCATAGTCTGTCTTCCTTTCCCTATTGTTTAATACGCTACCTATCCCCCGCAAGTATATGCATGTTGATGAATATCCGACTGCTTTGGAAACGGCAAATCTTTTCCCAATTCAAATATATCATGATCACCCCTTGCTCTTATGGATATTGCGAATGGTATTCTTCTTTTTTTCTTTTCTGAAAACCCTGTCCGTTTCCCCTGCTGTTTTGGCCGCAGTGTGCCGCCCTGCTTTGCCCAAATCCTTCGCTTTTCTTTTGTCCAATGTCCGCCCGGTTCCTTTACCTGCCATCCTGTTGTTTGCCCCGGCAAAACCTCCGTCTCCCGGTCCCCCTCTCTTGGGACGAATCAGACATTTTTTGTCATATCCGATCAGGTCCGTGCGCCCGGCCCGCGTCAACGCCTCGTAGACCAAATCATAATTTTTTGGATTGCGATACTGAATCAGCGCCCTCTGCATGGCTTTTTCATGGGGATTACGGCATACATACACCGGTTTTAAGTCCTGTGGACCGCCTGTGGGGTCCAGTCCCGTGTAATACATAACCGTGGATAGGGTGGAGGGAGTGGGATAAAAATCCTGCACCTGCTCCGGGGTATATCCCATGTCCCGCAGGTACTCCGCCAGTTCTATGGCCTCCTTCAAAGTAGAGCCTGGGTGGGAGGACATCAGGTAGGGCACTAGATACTGGTTCTTGCCCAGCTGCTTGTTCAGCCTCCTGTATTTGGCTACAAAACTTTCATACACCGCGTTTTCCGGTTTTCCCATCCGCCGAAGCACCGTGTCGGAAATGTGCTCCGGCGCCACTTTCAGCTGACCGCTGATATGATGTGTCACCAGTTCCCGGAAAAAGGTATCATCCCCATCCGCCAGCAAATAATCAAATCGGATGCCAGAACGCACAAAGACCTTTTTCACGCCTTCCAGACTACGAAGTTTTCGCAGCAACTCCAGATAGTCGCTGTGATCCACCTGCAGATTGGCGCAGGGTTTTGGGAACAGACACTGCCGGTTTTTGCACACTCCCTGGGTCAGCTGTTTTTGGCAGGAGGGATGTCGGAAATTGGCAGTGGGTCCCCCCACATCGTGGATATAGCCCTTGAAGTCCGGGTCTTGGATCAGCAGTTCTGCCTCCTCTATAATGGATTCATGACTTCTGGTCTGTACCGTCCTGCCCTGATGGAAAGTAAGGGCACAGAAGCTGCAACCGCCAAAGCATCCCCTGTTGCTGATCAGGGAGAACTTGATCTCCGCAATCGCCGGAACGCCTCCCGCCTCTTCATAGGAAGGATGATAAGTGCGGGCGTAGGGGAGCGCGTACACATCATCCATCTCCTGCGTGGACAGAGGCGGCTGGGGCGGGTTCTGTACTACGAAATTTCCGCCGGGGTAGGGTTCCGCCAGAACACGGCCATTTATAAAGTCCGTATTCCGATACTGTATGGCAAAACTGCGGGCATAGGCAGCTTTATCCCCTTTCATCTCCTCATAGGACGGAAGCAGAAGGACATCCGAAAGGCCGCTGAGATCTCTGGTTTTATACACGGTTCCGGGGATAAAAGTAATATCCCTCACAGCAATGCCGCTTTTCAGAGCATCCGCAATCTCCACAATAGATTTCTCGCCCATACCGTAGGAGATCAGATCCGCCTGGCTGTCCAGCAGAATAGAGCGTTTAAAGCTGTCCGTCCAGTAGTCATAGTGGGCCATGCGCCGCAGGCTGGCCTCAATTCCGCCGATGATCACCGGCACGTCCCGATAGCTTTTTCGGATCAGATTGCCGTAAACCGCCGTCGCGTGGTCCGGCCTCTTTCCCATGACGCCGCCCGGGGAATAGGCGTCGGCGCCGCGCCTTTTTCTTGACACGGAATAATGGTTTACGCAGCTGTCCATATTGCCGCCGGAAATCAAAAACGCCAGCCGGGGTCTGCCCAGAATCCGGATACTCTCTTCATCCTTCCAGTCGGGCTGGGCTATGATGCCCACCGAGTAACCATGGGCCTCCAGCACCCTGCTTATGATGGCATGTCCGAAAGACGGATGGTCCACATAGGCATCTCCGATCACATAGACAAAATCCAACTGCTCTATTCCCCGGTCTGTCATGTCCTGTTTACAGATTGGTAAAAAATCTTCACTCCACATGCGTTTATTCCCTCCGCACAGCGGCTGGCAGCAAATCCCGGTAATCGGCAATATACAGATCAGCCAGTTCTCTTTTTTGCTCCGCTTGATACCGGGAATAGGCGTCCTCCACGGCGACCACTTCCATGCCCGCGTTCCTCCCCGCCTGGATACCGGCGAGAATATCCTCAAATACCAGGCAGTCCGATGGCTTTACCCCAAGTCTTGCCGCCGCCTCCAGATAGACATCGGGGAAAGGCTTCCCATGGGCCACATCGCAGCCTGTGACAATGACATCAAAGATATCTTTCAGGCCGTGGGTATCTATGGCCGCCTCAGCCAGTTCCCGGGAATTGCTGGTAGCCACCGCCATCCTGACGCCTCTTTTGCGGTGATGGGTCAGAAACTCCCGGACACCTGGCTTAAGCGGCACTTCCCTCGTATATTTTTCCCAGGCCATACGGTTCCAATCCGCTTTCATCTCATCCAGGGAGTCGGGTATGGAAAAGCGCTCCTTGAAATATCGGGCAGTTTCGGAAAAACTCATCCCTTCAATGTGGGAATGTAGATCGTCGGGAAGCTCCAGATGAAAACGTCCCAGATATTCCAAATCAATGCGTCCCCATATCCACATGGAATCCACCAGCGTGCCATCCAAATCAAAAAGAAAAGCCTTCTTATCCCCTATTTTATCCTGTAACATCATTTCGTAACCGCTCCTTCTCCTGATCTGTCAGGGGGCGAAACTCTCCGGCCCGCAAATCCTCCGGAAGTATCAGACTGCCAAAAGACAAACGTTTTAAGTAAAGCACCCGGTTGTCCACCGCCTGCAACATGCGCTTTACCTGGTGGTAACGCCCCTCCTGAATGGTGAGCAGCAGTTCTCCCGCCTCGTTTAACCGGGCTTTCGCAGGCAGGGTTGGCTTTTCGTCCCCTATATCCACCCCTGTCTCCAAAGCGTGGAGAGCAGCAGCCGTCAACGGCTTCTCCGTGCGCGCCAGATAACATTTGTCCACATGCCGTCTGGGCGAGAGAAGTCGGTGGGCCAGTTCTCCGTCATTGGTCAGAAGAAGCAGCCCCTCTGTGTCCTTATCCAGTCGCCCCACAGGAGAAATATGGGCGGTATTAACCCCTTTGAGCAGATCCAGCACCGTTTTTTCTCTGGAATCTTCCGTAGCGGTGATCACTCCCCCGGGTTTATGAAGCATGTAGTAGCGATAGCGGGCATATTCCACCGGCTGTCCGTCCAGGCAGATCAAATCTCTTTCCTCCAGGATCTTCTGCTCCGGCTTTTTACAGACTTGTCCGTTGACCGTGATTCGTCCTCTGCGGATATATTCTTTTACCTGGCTACGGCTTCCCGTCCCCGCGTCTGCCAACAACTTGTCCAGCCTGGTCATTGCGCCCGTTTCCCCTCTCTTAACTTACAGTTCCCTCTCTACACTGCGCCGCACTTTTTACCTGATCCTTCTGGTTTGTAAATCGGACTGGCGGCATATACTGTATCAACGCCATCTAAGGAGCATAGAAAGATTTGCTGTACACTCTGTTTTTTTTACTGCTGTTTGTATTGATTCTGACCCACTCCCAGGAGGCGGCAGCCTATGCGGCGGATGGCTTCCTCCTGTGGTACTCCAAAATGATTCCCTCGCTGCTCCCCTTTATGATATTGTCCGGGCTGATGATCCGCATGGGACTCTCCCAGCGTCTGGGAAAATGGTTTGAACCCGTTTTAAAGCCGCTGCTGCGATGCCGACCTGATGTAAATTACGGGGTACTGATGGGTTTTCTGTGCGGATTTCCCATGGGAGCCAGGGTTGCCGCGCAGCTGTACCAGGCGGGTAAAATAAGTCGTCAGGAAGCCCGCTTTCTGCTGGCTTTCTGCAACAATATCGGTCCGGTATACTTTTGCAGCTTTGTGCTGCCCCTGCTGGAACGCAGACTCACAGCGCCCTATCTGCTGGGTATGTACGGGGTGGCGCTACTCTACGGGATCATTCTGCGTGGAACCCTGTTCAGGGACCTGCCTGAGACATCCGCCAGAACCATAAAACAGAACTCTGTACGGATAGCCGCCGCGCATTCGCCGCGCCCGGTTATACCCCAGGAGAATTTTGACTCTCCGGGTCTGCTGGCACATCTGGACGATTCGGTACAGGCGGGCCTACAGAGTATCATCAGCCTCTGTGGTTATATGATACTGTTCAATCTGCTGAATCTGCTGCCGCATCTATTTTTACCCCGGGCGGGGGTATGGATTGCCCCCCTGTTTGAGATTACCGGAGGTCTGAAACAGCTGGACCAGCGCTGTCCGCTGTACACTCTGTTGCTGCTTCCCTTTGGAGGACTCTCCTGCATCGCCCAGACCTACAGCATGATTCACGACACAGATCTGCCGCTGGGGGAATATGTAGTACATAAACTGTTTTTAACCGCGCTTACAGTCCTGTATTATCTAACCTGGAAATGCTTCTTCCCTCACCTTTTTCTGTTATAGCGGTTTCGCCGCCTTCTGGCAGACTGTAAAATCTGTACTACAAGTGTCAGCGCCACCAGAACCGCCGCTGCCAGCAGACTCACCAGAAGAAAATCCCGCATACGAAGGTTTTTTTCTTCCTCTTCCTCCGGCTGGGTCTCCCCGTGAGCTCCCAGCCAGCCGTGAACCTCGGTGGAGGCAGACGGATCAGGGGAATCCGGATGCACCGCCGACCCCCAGGCCTCCGCACTTTCCGGCTCTCCGGGGGAAGTTACCGTCTCCGGCCTGCGGAACACGCCATATCCGTCCAGGATATTGCTTTCCGCCGTGGCTTCATACTGATTGTATGCTCTGATCCGGATGCTGGGGATTACTCCTTCCGGTATATCCAGCGTCACCTGAAACACGTCCTGATATTCTCCCGTCAGAGTATCGCACCCCGGCCAGGGCTGCCTGGGGGAATAGGTCGTCCCGCCGTCCAGACTGTAATCATAGTACATCAAAGGGCTGTCATAGTCTGCGGCTGTCACCTGGATCGTGGCCCGCAAGCCCTCATAGTCTTCGGATACATGTTCCACGCCGCAGATCTCCGGCGCGGTAGTGTCAATCAGTGTGGAGGCTACGACTTTGCTGGTATCAAACGCATAGACCTCCTGCAAAAAAGGATCTTTTGGTCCGCCACTGTTGTCTATACCGAGACTGCTGCTGGACAAACCCAGAAAACGGGCGATGGCATCCGCGTCTTCATAGCCAAAATCCTGTTGTTTTTCCGGGCTGTCACAGTACGGATAGTCCCGGACCTCGTCCACATGACAGTGCTCAATAATCACGGCCGGAATGTCCAACGCCACCGACTCCCGAATAATGCCATAGTAATCCGTGCCCCTGTCATTCCTGCGGGTCTTGACACCCCTGATAAACAGGCCCTTCTCCCTGAGTGCAGGCAGCAGCGTGCATCCGAACTGATAGCCGTATACATTGTAGGGGGCCTCCAGGGGCACCCATACCTCCGAGCCGAACAACTCATGATTTTCGGAGGCGTTATAGTGTATACTAAACAGAAAATCGGCCTCCACGGCTTTGGCGAACGCCGCCCGTTGAGCCAGGCTGAGTTTCGTATCATCCACCCGGGTCAGATACACCGTGACTCCCTCGTACTGGCTCAGTCTCTCATACAGGGCCAGAGCCGTGACCAGTGTCATCTCCTTCTCGCAAAAGCCGTTTTCCTTTGTCCCCTCGTTGTCGCCGCCATGTCCGGGGTCTATCACCACTACTATTTCGCCGCCGCCCTGTCCGAAATCAGAAGCCGCCGCAGAAAACGGCGGAGAGACCAGCAGACCCGTCAGCAGGACCAGCATCGCCGGAATCTTTATAAAGATATTCATAAAAAGGTGAGAAAAACCGGTTCCAGTCGGAAACCGGTTTTGTATTCTTCTAAAACTACGCATCTGTATCCTCAACATTCTGTAGCACCACATCCTCATATTCTTCCGCAGGATGCAGTTCGTTTCTGTTTGACTGAATTATATCCCGATATTGGTTCATGGAGCCGATCAAATTCTCATACCCGTTTCTGGCCGACTGGGTACAGGAAGTGATAATGTTCTCCAGATGCGCCAGCATGTCATCCATATACTGCATGGCGGCGGCACGTACACTGTTTGCCTCTATGGTGGCATTATCCAGTATCTCCTGGGCCTGCTGGGAAGCCATGGACACCACTTCATTGGCCTGGGCGTAAGCCTGCTGCATAATCTCGTGCTCATTGATCAGTTCATTGGTATGTACAGTGGCCTCGTTGATCAACGCCTCCGCCTTGGCGCGGGCATCGTTCAGAATCGCTTCCTTGTTGCTGATGATCTTCTGGTAGCGCTTGATCTCATCCGGAGTCTTCATCCGCAGATCCCGCAGCAGTTCATCTATCTCCTCTTTGTTCACGATGATTTTGGTGCTGGACAGGGGCTGGTATTTACAACTGTCAATATACTCTTCGATTTCGTCAATTAACTGTTCAATCCTGCTACTCATGTATTCCTCCTACTCAGGAACTGTATAATATCATCCGCGCTGTCTGAAAACTTCGCAGATGATCCGGAAAACTTCTGCGGCGTTATCTTGCCGCTGTCCACATATCCCGGTTCATGCCCGGAGCGCTTCGCCAATTCCGGATACCCGGGCAAGACACCGCTTCTCATGATCATCTGTGGTAGCCATAATTCTGAATGCCCTGTACAAGACACTGTCCTTCACCACTGTCAACGGTAGCCATATTTTTGATAGATCAACTCTGCCTCCCAGTCGGGAACACATTTGGATATGTCTCCGTTAAAGCTGGCAAATTCCTTCACGCTGGTGGAACTTAAGTATGCGTATTCCAAGCTGGTAGTGAGGAATATGGTGTCCAGCGCGTCCTTGGACATCTGTCGATTGGCCTGGGCAATCTGCAACTCATACTCAAAGTCCGTGATCGCCCGCAACCCTCTGACGGCAATGTGGAAACCGTTGTCCCGGCAATAATCGATCAGCAATCCGCTGAAACTGGATACCTTTACATTGGGCAAATCCTCGGTTGCTTTCTCTAATATATTAACACGTTCTTCTACAGAAAACAACGGTGTCTTTTGCGTATTATTTAAAACTGCCACGGTTAATTCGTCGAACATGGGGGCCGCGCGTCGGATTATGTCCAGATGGCCCAAGGTCATGGGGTCAAAACTCCCCGGATATACTGCTCTTTTCATAGTATTCATTCCTTTCGTTCTTCGCGGGAAATCCGTTTTCCCCTATTCCGTTTTTCTTAATAAAAATATGTTTGTTGGTCTTATATACTTTTTCGCGTACAATGGAAAAGCCTATTTCCGGCGCATAATCCATATGGGTATCCAGCGACGCCTCCACAACAATAATCGTATCACCTGTTATATAACGCATGTTTTGTAATTCTTCCAGCACCCGTCTCTCCTGTTCCTGCCCATAGGGAGGGTCCATAAACAGAATGTCCACCTCCCTTTCCGATATGCCGGACAGAGCTGCCACGGCATCCTGTCTGAGCACCACCGCGCGTTCCTCAAACCGGGTAAATTTCAGATTATCCGCCAGGCAGTTCAAGGGTTCTCTGGCATTTTCCACGAAGTAAGCTTTCCTGGCCCCCCGACTCAACGCCTCAATACCGATGCCGCCGCTGCCGCTGAACATGTCCACAAACACACAGCCGGGAATATCTCCCTGTAGAATATTGAATAATGTCTCTTTGATCCTGTCTGTGGTGGGCCTTGTATCCAGCCCCTGGGGAGTCTTTAAGGGCAGACTCCTGGCCGTACCTGCAATCACTCTCATTTCCTGTCTCTCCTGTTTATACCCGTAAAACTATCCGCGAACTTTCACACCCCTGGAATCCCGCCTGCCCAGCTTTAAGCTGTTGAGTACCAGCTTCCTGCTCTTGTACCGGATCGACGCTTCCATGGCGTTCTGGGTATAGTATACATCCTCCACCAGATCCTTGTCCCCCAGTTTCATGCCCCGAACGCCCACCGCACCCTTTTTCTTTTCAGGTATTTCCTCGATGGCAAACCGCAGAAAATACCCTTCCCTGGTCTGGAGCACAATGTGCTTTTGTTCGTGGAGACAGACGATGCTGATTACCCGGTCTCCCTCCTGGAGCTTGGTGGAGGCTACGGTGCGCTTGCTCACGTCAAATTCGCCGCCGTCCACCACTTTCATCATGGACTGGGCCGTGACAAACAACACCCGGCAGAGGTTTAACTCCGTCTGACTGGTCAGGAACACGATTCGCTCCCTGTCCGAACTGAAATTGCTCACATTGTCGATAGGAATGCCCTTGTCCCGGAATTTTCCGAAGGGCAGGTCCATGACCTTGATGGTATGAAGCTGGCCGATATCGGTAAACAGGCATACCTTGCCGGTATTTTTGCATTTGAAGATGTATTTGTTCTCAGCGTCCGCAGCGTCTTTGTTGCGCTCGTAGGTGGCTATATCTACCGTCTTGGCATAGCCGAAACGATCCATCAGGAACATGATCTCCATCTCTTCAATCTCTTTTTCCTTATAGACGGCCTCCTGGGCGTTTTCAATGGCGGTGCGGCGCTTTCGGCCATATTCCCGCTTGATCTCCTCCAGCTCGTTCATGATGACCTGGGCCATGGAATCCCGGCGGGCCAGAATGTCCTCATAGCGATAAATATTTGCCATGGTCTCCTCATGTTCGTTGATCAGAGCCTCGATCTCCAGGCCGATCAGCTTATACAGGCGCATCTCCAGAATGGCGTTTGCCTGCTTTTCGGAGAACATGAGCTGGGACGCCATAATTTTGGACTCCTTGGATTTGAATTTGATACCCTCCACTTTGCCGCTTACCAGGCAGTCCTTTGCCATGGCCCGGTCCTTGGAGCCCCGCAGGATCTCGATGATCAGATCAATGACATTACAGGCCTTGATCAGGCCCTCCTGCACTTCTTTGCGGTCCAACTCTTTGGCCAACAGGTTCGTGTATTTGCGGGTAGCCACTTCATATTGAAAATCAACCACTGCTTTCAGAACCGCTTTTAACCCCAGCGTTTCCGGCCTGCCGTTATAGATTGCCAGCATATTGACGCCGAAAGTGTCCTCCAGACGGGTCTTTTTGTAGAGCAGATTCACAAAGTTCTCCGGGTCCGCGTCCTTGCGCAGTTCAATGACAATCCGAATGCCCTCCTTGGAGGACTGGTTGGATATGTCCACGATGTCCTGGGTCTTTTTGTTCTCCGCCAGCGCCGCCACATCCATCAGAAACTTTGAGATGTTCATACCGATCATGGGGTAGGGAATCTCCGTGATGACCACATTGGTCTTGCCACCCTTGGATTTCTCGAACTCCACTTTGCCGCGGATTTTGATCTTGCCTGTGCCGGTCTCGTAGATTTCCAGCAGTTCGTCCTTGTTGGTCACAATTCCCCCGGTGGGGAAGTCCGGCCCCTTAATGTGGCGCATCAATTCTCTGGTAGTGATGTTCTCATCCAGCATATAGGCTTTCATGGCGTCTATGACCTCTCCCAGATTGTGAGGCGGGGTGCTGGTGGCCATACCTACGGCGATGCCTTCGGAACCGTTCACCAGGAAATTGGGAATCTTCACAGGCAACACCGTGGGCTCCTTCTCCGTCTCGTCAAAATTGGGCATGAAGTCCACCACATCCTTGTCCAGATCTGCCAGAAACGCCTCCTGAGTGACTTTCTGGAGTCTGGCTTCGGTGTAACGCATGGCGGCGGCCCCGTCTCCCTCGATGTTGCCGAAGTTGCCGTGGCCGTCGATGAGGGGCATTCCCTTCTTGAAATCCTGGCTCATGACCACCAGAGAATCATAGATGGAACTGTCTCCGTGGGGATGGTATTTACCCATGGTGTCACCTACGATACGGGCGCTTTTACGATAGGGTTTGTCATACCGTATGCCCAGCTCGTGCATGTCGTAGAGGGTCCTGCGCTGCACGGGCTTGAGTCCGTCCCGCACGTCCGGCAGCGCCCTGGCAATGATTACGCTCATGGCATAATCAATAAAGGACTTCTGCATCTCCTCCGAGTATTCTGTTCTGATGATTCTGCTATTGTCTTCCATTTTGCCCTCTTTTCCAAAATGATTTCATACCCAATTCCTGTCTGTTTAAAGAACCATTTTCTCAATCACGCAGCTATGGGGCTTCTCTTTACTCTTCCTGTCATAGTTTATTCCCACCAGCAATAAATCTCCGGGCAAATGGCCTCTGTGGAGCTATCGTTTCCAGGATTCAGACAGATCCCCATCTGGCACCTCCGATCTATACTGACGGTTTCTAAACTTTGCCATACTCCTCGACTCCCCCGGTACTATCAAATATCAGGGCCGGTACTTTGAATACTGTCCTCCTTTTTTACAGGAAGAATTACGGAACTCCTATTGATTAATGATGTTCCCCGGATACGCCTGCCTTCAGTCTGTTCACCGCCTCCTCCATGGTAACGCGCCGCGCGTATCTCTGCGGCCAGATAAAATCGTTATAATAGTGATAACAGACATCCCTGTTCATATAGTCATTGTCAAATGTGGAATTGGCATACTCTGGCACAAAGATCTCATAACCGAGATCAAATCCGGTCTTGATGGTGGCATCTATGCAGAAGTTGGTCTGTAAGCCCACCACCATAATCTGCCGCTGGGCCTTGCTGTCCAGATATTTCGCCAGACCTGTGGAGCTGTGCAGCGCGCTGTTTACTGTCTTGTCAAAAATGCGCTCCCCCTCTCTGGGGGCAAACTCTTCAAAGATCTCGAACTCTTCGTCTCCCACAGAAAACCCTGTGCCGGGGCCGTCGTCGTGCCTGACGTACACCACCTCCACGCTGTTTTCTCTTGCTGTAGCAAGCAGCGTTTTGATATTTTTTCTAAGTCTGTCAAATGCGTAAAGCCTTTCGTCGGTTATGCCCTTTTGGGTGTCAATTACCAGTAAAATCATTTCCCATCCTCCGTCATAGCAGGTCCTGTTTTCGTTCCCCTGAACGCATATTTTGTCCAGTGGAATCATGCCCATTATATCACAGGAACCCTGTATCCACAAACAAAAAAACTAGCCCCAATAAGCACTCCGTTCTCTTTTGACTGAACCACCGGATAATATCCGGCTTCATTGTTTTCACGCAGTACTTTTCCGGCTCCTGCATGTGATTACCCTCTCCCGTATTTGGACAGTATGATTGCGCGCCGCTCTCTGTAAAAACGACATAACAGCCATCACCTGCGCATGTCCTCCCGGACACATCTGCGCTGCAACGCTTTGACCACGGATCCGGCAGGAAACCATTCCGGGTTCTTTCTCACCGGAGACGTTCACGGAACTCTCCTCCCGCCATACTCAAGACCGCTAAAATAATGCGTTTACGCATTGTAATCCAGTTCCGCGTCCGTGGCATGATCGTATATAAAGGCCCGCCGGGGCGGCACATCCGTGCCCATCAGCGTACTGGTCAAATCCGTGGCCAGCCTTGCGTCCTCGATTTCCACCCGCTTCATCATCCGGGTAGCTGGGTCCAACGTGGTCTCCCACAACTGCTGGGCGTCCATCTCTCCCAAGCCTTTGTAACGCTGCAAGGTAAACGGACCTTTATGCCGTTTGCGGTATCGCTCCAGCGCCTTGTCATCGTAGAGGTATTCTTCTTTGCCCTTGGAAGGCATGGCCTTATACAGAGGCGGCATGGCCAGATACACATGTCCCTCGTAGATTAATTCCGGCATAAAGCGGTAGAACAGCGTCAAAAGCAGCATGGATATATGAGAACCGTCCACATCCGCATCCGTCATAATGATAATCTTGTCATACCGCAGCTTCGAGATATCAAAATCATTCCCATACCCCTCGGAAAAACCGCATCCGAAGGCATTGATCATGGTCTTTATTTCCGCGTTGGCCAGCACCTTGTCGATGCTGGCTTTCTCCACGTTCAAAATCTTTCCCCGGATGGGCAGGATTGCCTGAAAACTGCGGTCCCGGGCCGTCTTGGCGCTGCCCCCTGCGGAGTCTCCCTCCACAATAAAAATCTCGCATTTGGAGGGATCTTTTGACTCACAGTTAGCCAGTTTTCCGTTAGAATCAAAGGAAAACTTCTGTTTGGTCAGCATATTGGTTCTGGCTTTCTCCTCCGTCTTGCGAATTTTGGCCGCTTTCTCCGCACAGCCGATGATATTTTTCAAAACTTCCAGATTTCGGTCAAAATACCGGACGATCTCCTCCCCGGTCACCTTCGCCACCACCTTGGCAGCGTCCTGATTATCCAGCTTGGTCTTGGTCTGTCCCTCAAAACGGGGATCCGGGTGCTTGATGGACACCACCGCCGTCATACCGTTGCGCACATCCGCTCCGGTGAAATTTACATCCTTTTCTTTCAGAATCCCCAGTTCCCGTGCATAGGTATTAATCACATTGGTGAACTGGGTCTTAAAGCCTGTCAGATGCGTTCCGCCCTCGGAGTTATAGATATTGTTGCAGAAACCCAGCACATTCTCATGAAACTCATTCACATACTGAAAGGCCACCTCCACCACTATATCCTCAGATTCGCCCTTAAAATAAATACATTCATGTACGGGTTCATCTCCTTTGTTCATATCCTTAATAAAGCCTGTGATCCCCTCGGGCTCATGAAAGGTAACCTGCTCCGGTTCCTCCCGGCGCCGGTCCTCAAAAATAATGGTAAGTTCCGGGTTCAGATAAGCCGTCTCATGAAGTCTGCTCTTAACTTCATCTTCTTTAAAACGGGTCTTGTCAAATATGGTGTCATCCGGCAGAAAATTGATAGTGGTTCCCGTCTCTCTGGTCTTGCCGATGATGGGAAGAAGCCCGTTTTCCAGTTCTGTCACCGGCAGACCTTTCTCATATTGATCCTGATAGACGCATCCCCCTACTTTGACTGTAACAGTCAATCGATTGGAGAGAGCGTTGACCACCGAGGAACCCACCCCGTGAAGACCGCCGCTGGTCTTATAGGCATTATTGTCAAACTTTCCCCCGGCATGCAGCGTGGTAAAAACCAGCCGCTCCGCGCTTATGCCTTTTTCGTGCATCCCCACAGGGATACCTCTGCCGTTGTCGCTGACAGTGGCGGAGCCGTCCGCCTCCAAAATCACCCGGATGGTGTCGCAATACCCCGCCAGATGCTCGTCCACGGAATTGTCCACGATCTCATAGATCAAATGGTTTAATCCCTTTGTGGACACACTGCCAATATACATGCCCGGACGCTTCCGAACGGCCTCCAGCCCTTCCAGTACAGTAATGCTGGACGCCCCGTAATTTGTATCTTCTTTAGCCATAAATAATCATACCTCATTCATATCTGTTTTTATTTTCGACATACAAGAGTACGCAACGCCTATAGGAAATGCCCTTGGGGCATTTTGTACATGTTATCATGCAACCTGCCTTTTTGCCTGCGAACATTATAGCATACATTTTGTGGCAGGAAAAGGAAAAACAATAAAAGCATTAGAATCCATGTCCCGCAGAAAAATTGTATTGTCATGAACAGCGGGCACCTCCCTGGGAAGTGCCCGCCGATCAATGATTTATCTGTAGTTCTTTCATTTGCCGATTATCCGGTATATCTTTCGTTCTATGATTGACCAGTGTTCGTGATAAACCATGGCTTAGTTCATATTCTGCGGTTCTATGCCTCAATCTTCTTACAACAGGCAAACGCCAGCGCCCCGGGGCCGATATGGCAGGCCACGCTCAGGGACAGAGGATCAATATGGATATCATAACCCGGGAACTGCTCCAAAATCTCATCCCTGTAAGCTTTGGCCGCTTCCTCGTTGGCCGTGTGAGCAATCTGGAGCCAGATGTGCTTATCCTCGGACAATCCGCCAAAACGACTCTCAATATCTTTCTTGATCGCGCCGATCATAATGGATTTCCCCTGATTGGTAGTGCGGGCCTTGGCAAAAGCGTCCAGCTTCTCCCCCTGGATCTGCAGTACAGGCTTAAGTTTTAGCAGCGTGCCCAGCGCAGCAGCCGCAGGCGTGATACGTCCCCCTTTTTTCAGATAATAAAGGGTGTCCAGCATAATGTAAATGCTGCTGTTAAACTTGTCTTCCTCCAGGAAATTCTTGATCTCCAGCGCGCTCATCCCTCTGGAGGCCAGCAATTTGGCATCCAGAGCCGACTGCCTCTGGGTCACGGAAATTCTCTGATTGTTCACTACCTGGACCTTGCCCTCATAGTCCTGAGCCAGCATGACAGCGCTCTGGCAGGAACCGGACAGCCCGCTGCTCATGGGAATGTGCACGATCTCATCATAGTCCTTCAGCACCTCGTCCCAGAGCTGCATTACCGACTCCGGCGATGGCTGGCTGGTGTGAATATCCGCGCCTCCCCGGAGCTTTTCATAAAACTGCTCCTGCGTCAGGCTGATATCCTCATAGAAAGTCTCTTCATTGATAAAAAAGGGCATGGGCAATACGAAGATGCCCGTCTCCTTCCCCTGGGACTGCGTAATACCACTATTGCTGTCTGTGATTATGGCAACCTTTGACATTGATTTATCCGTTCCTCTCTTCGGGTAATTGATGATTTAAACTGGTAACAGCCAAGTGCCCTCCAGGGACATCTCGTTTCAGGCGGATACCCATTCCCGTCTGAATCTGCGCCAATGCTTCGGTCAGAGGCAAAACATTACCTATTCAGTATACCCTCAAATAGTTCTAAAGTCAACCTGTAGCCTGTTTTCCCCATGCAAATATTTGATCAGCCGGCTATATTCTTCGACTATGACATCATCGTCTTGAGCAATATGGTCCGAACCGCCGCTTCCCTGCGTATTTCCGGTTCCGTTATCGCCTTTCAGGACACCCCTGATCTGGTCCACGGCCTGACTGGCCTGCTTGAGGATATCCGCGTCCGTATAGATATCCCCCATCCTGAAAGCAAATTCCCCGCTCTGCCGTATACCGAAAAGATCCCCTGGTCCCCGGAGTTTTAAGTCCTCCGAGGCGATGAAAAAGCCGTCGTTGGAACGGTTCAGGATCTCCAGACGCTCCAGGGTCTCCTTGTTGTCCTGGGCGCTGATAAAGATACAATAACTCTGATGCTCTCCCCGGCCCACCCGGCCCCGGAGCTGATGAAGTTGTGCCAGACCGAAACGTTCCGCGTTCTCTACCATCATCACCGTGGCGTTGGGCACATTGATCCCCACCTCGATCACCGTGGTGGACACCAGCACATCTATGTTGTGCGCCGCGTATTCCTCCATGACCTTATTTTTGTCGGCGGGTTTCATTTTGCCGTGGAGCGTGGCCACCTGTATATCCGCAGGCAGCACGGCCCGCAGTTTCTGCGCATACTCGGTCACATTTTCCAGATCCTCCATCTCCCCTTCCTCCACCATGGGGCAGATCACATAAGCCTGACGTCCGGCCCGGACCTCCTTTTCAATAAACTGATACGCCTTGGGCCGGTAAGAAGTGCCCACCACACAGTTTTTGATGGGCAGTCGATTGGCGGGAAGTTCGTCAATAACGGATACCTGTAAGTCTCCATACAGTATAATGGCCAATGTTCTGGGGATGGGGGTGGCGCTCATCACCAGAACATGAGGATTGCTGCCCTTTTCTGCCAGCACTTCCCGCTGCCGCACCCCAAAACGGTGCTGCTCATCCGTAACCACCAGGGCCAGATTTTTAAACCGGACCTTTTCCTGGATCACCGCATGGGTTCCCACCACCAGATTGACTTCTCCGGCGGCGATCTTGCCATAGGCTTCCCGTTTCTCTCTGGCCGTCATACTGCCCACCAAAAGTATGGGCTTCAAAGATACACCGTATTGTTCCACAAACTCGCATATTCCCTCGTAATGCTGTGTTGCCAGCACCTCCGTGGGGGCCATCAGAGCTCCCTGACAGCCGTTGGCGGCGCACATCAACAGGGCCAGCACCGCTATAATGGTTTTGCCGGAGCCCACGTCCCCCTGGACCAGACGGTTCATACACCAGGGAGAGGACAAATCCCGGCTGATCTCCTGCCAGGCTTTTGTCTGCGCTCCTGTCAGCCGATAGGGCAACTGTTCCAACAGTCTGCCTGTGTCAGCGGTTTCCAACATGCGGTATTCATTTTCCAGCAGTCTGCACTGCTCCTTGTTCTCCCGCAGCAAATATAAAAAGGAAAAAAATTCTTCGAACACCACCCGCCTGCGAGCTTTCACCAGCTCTTCATAATGCACCGGAAAATGCATATTGTTTATGGCTTCCCGACGTTCCATCAGGTCATACTGCCTGCGCAGAAACTCCGGGTAAGGGTCCGGTCCGAAAGCATAGCAGGTCAGCGCCTGTTTCACGGCTTTTTGCACCGCCTGATTGGTGAGTCCCTTGGTCAGGGCGTACCGGGGCTGAATAAAGGCCAGATATCTGGCGTATTCCTCCGACTTATACAGCCGGGGCTGCTCCATCACCAAAGCCGTTCCCCGGGCCTGTACCCGTCCCCGGAAGATATGGCTGCTGCCGGGCTTTAAAACATTCTTAAGGAAAAGCATGTTAAAAAATGTGAGTTGCATACCACCGGAATTGTCCCGCACCAGCACATTCAATACAGTCAGGCTCCGTACTTTTTTCACGTTCACAGTACCGCAGACTGTAGCCCGGACAGCGCAGATTTCCCCCGACTTAGCCTGGACAATGGGCACCGGCTCGTGAAACGTCTCATAATCCCTGGGGTAATGGTACAGTAAATCCCCCACGGTGCGAATATTCACTTTGGCAAACAGTTTCTGGGATTTCTCACCGATTCCCTTTAGTTCCAAAATGGAAGTGCCGTCCTCCATATCCATACCCCTTAATCTTCCTTTTTCGCCTGACCACAAGAGAATTTAGATAAAATGGTATAATTACAGCTGCGGATATCAGAATAAAATATGATAAAAGGGCAGGTAGCCGCTCCTTCGGGCAACTCCCACCCCTTATGAAAATCTCTATTCCACCGAAATGATATAATAGTAGATGGGTTGCCCGCCGTACTGCAATTCAATGTCACAGTTCGGATAGGCTTCCTCCAGTTCCCGGCCAAGCTGCGCGGCTGTCTCTTCCGGCACATCACTGCCATAATAGACACTGATCAATTCGCTGGACGCTTCTACCATGGCTTTCACCATATCCTTGGTAACCGGCAACATATCCTGACCCACGGACAAAATGCCTCCATCCCCGATTCCCATAAAGTCTCCCTGTTTGATCTCCTTGTCGTCGATCATGGTGTCCCGGACGGCGTAAGTTACCTGGCCCGTTTTGACGTTGCCAATCTCCTGCATCATGGTGACCTCATTGTCCTCCACGGACATCTCCGGCACATAGTTGATCACCGCAGTGATCCCCTGGGGAATGGTTTTGGTGGGAATCACCAGCAGGTTCTTATCCGTCATCAGTTCCGCTGCCTGGTTAGCCGCAAGAATAATATTTTTGTTATTTGGCAGGATGAAAATCGTCTCGGCATTCACCTGATCCACAGCGTCCAGAATATCCGCAGTGCTGGGATTCATGGTCTGACCGCCCTCGATAATGTGGTCCACGCCCAGGCTCTTAAAAATCTCGTTCACGCCATCTCCCACGGAAACTGCCAAAAAGCCCACGGGTTTGGGCGGCTGGGCCGACGCCTGCGCCGGAAGTTCGGCACTGTCCGGGGCCTGGGCTGATCCCCCCGTCTCCTTCCCGCTCATCTTAAACAGCTTCTCCTGGTGTTCCAGGCGCATATTATCAATCTTTAAATTAGATAACTGTCCATACTTCAATGCCTTCTGAATCGCCAGTCCAGGGTCATTGGTATGTACATGTACCTTGACCACGTCCTCATCCGCCACGCATACGATGGAATCGCCAATGGATTCCAGATATGCCTTAAAATCCATCTCGTGCTTAATATTAAAAGTCTTACTGAGCAAAATGATAAACTCGGTGCAGTAGCCAAACTTGATCTCCGCTTCCGCCTGGGCCTGATAGCCGGAAGATCTGCTCCCGGAACGGCTGTCCTGAGCCGCCGCCGATATGGTATAGTCAATCTCTTTGCCCATGAAAGCGTCATATGCGCCGCTCATCACTTCCACCAGACCCTGACCGCCGGAGTCCACCACGCCAGCCTGCTTCAGCACCGGCAAAAGTTCTGGCGTCTGACTCAGCACATAACGTGCGTGCTCGATGACCTGCGCCAGAAAGTCTCCCATGTCCTGCGCGCCGCCCTTGACCAACTCCCGCGCTTTCTCGGCGCCGCCCTTGGCCACGGTGAGGATGGTACCCTCCTTGGGCTTCATCACAGCCTTATAAGCGGTCTCCACCGCCTTGTCAAAGGCTTCGGAGAGTTCCGGGATGGTCAGTTGTTCCTTGCCGCTGATACTTTTTGTAAAACCGCGGAGAAGCTGGGACAAAATCACTCCCGAATTTCCCCTGGCTCCCCGCAGGGAACCGCTGGAGACCGCCTTACACAGGGCTTTCATATCCGCGTTTTCACCCAGCGCGGACACTTCCCTTGCCGCAGACATAATGGTCATGGTCATATTGGTACCCGTGTCGCCGTCCGGCACGGGAAACACATTCAGTTCATTGATCCACTCTTTTTTGCTCTCCAGATTCTTTGCGCCCGCCAAGAACATCTTAGACAACATCTTAGCATCGATAGTATTTGAAGTCACGATAAATCCTCCTAAAATATAGTTCTTCAGCCCTCCTGCCGATACCGGCCCTGGAGGCGGCTGATTAATCAATCACCCTAACACCTTCCACAAAGATGTTGATCTTTTCGATATGGATACCGGTAAACTCTTCCACCTTATATTTCACACTGCTGATCAGATTGTCCGACACAGCAATAATGCTTACGCCGTAAGCCACAATCACATGAAAATCCAGCGTCAGTTTATTGTTATTCAGACTGACATTGATGCCTCGGGTCAGACTGTCTTTTTTCAGGAGTTTTGACATGCCATCCTTCATGCTGACTCCCGCCATCCCGACGATGCCAAAACATTCAACGGCCACACTTCCGGCATATTGAGCAATAACCTCATTGTTGATCACAATATTGCCCATATGTGTATTCATAGAAGAACCCTTCATTTAGTACTACCTCCTTATTATGAGTTCCGCAGTCTCCCTCCCGCGTCTTCCCTGCGGAACAAAATCTGCTCTCCCTCCCGCGTCTTCCCCGGTGGAAAAACAGTGAGACGCTGTTCTTCGTTCTAATCAAGCATCATTATACATGCTTTTGGATAAAAATGGAACACCCCAAAACAAAAAAATCAAAAATTTCATTTTTTCGCTTGCTTTTCCATGCTTTTTCTGTTAATATATCAATGTTGTTAATTTTTATGCAATGAAATAGAGAAAACAGATGAAGATAGAGGAGGTGTCAAGATGGCTAAGTGTGATATTTGTGGTAAGGGCGTTCATTTCGGTAACAACGTAAGCCATTCTCATAGAAGAAGCAATGCAATGTGGAATTCCAACGTCAAGAATGTTAAGTGCATGGTTAACGGCGCTGCCCGGAAGTTACATGTTTGCACCAGATGCTTAAAGTCTGGCAAAGTTGAGAGGGCTTAATCTTCAGATTTTCCCGAAAAGCCAAGAAAACCGGTTCTCGTAGGACCGGTTTTTTTACTGTCTCTATTCTTCCCTGCGGCGCTGAAATTCCCGATTGATATACTGCATCAACTCCGCATCCCCGCAAAAATTATCCGGATGGAAAATCTTCAGAAGGTCCCTGTAGCGCTTACGAAGGGTTAAGGGATTTCCCGCGCTGCGGAACAGCACATGGGCAATACTGTCCCCCTGCCCCAGCATTTCCACATCTTCTCTCTGCCTCTGATATCTGCCGCTCTGCTCCAGCCTGCGCTTCTCCTGTTCAAATCGCTGTCTGTCCTCGTCCAGCTTACGAAAACCATCCTGCAAAATCGCCAGCTTTTTGTCAAAAAAAAGATTCTCCTCCCGCAGACGCTTCTGCTCCATGGCAATGTGCCGACTGGCGGCATCCATCTCGTCGCGAAAACGAGTCCGTTCTTCCAAAAGCTTGTCCTGTAGATCCTCCAATTCATTGCGCTCGTTCTGGAGGCGGATATTTTCCTGAAAGAGCCACAGTTTCATGCCCCGCAGCTCGTCCTCGCTTTTCGCCTTATCTACTGCCTCCCAGTTTATCCCTTTTTCCATACCTTTACAGTCCTTATACTTTTGCCTTGTTTCTCTTTGCTTCAACGCCCTGACCGCCCCATCGCCGGGCCCTCACAGATCAGCGCACAGGCAACAGTACCCCAACAGAAGCAACAGGGCAATCAAAAACAACCCCATCAGCCTGCTGGTCAAAAACAGCATAATCAGCATTCCCAATGCGATGAAAAAAGCAGCCAGTCCAATCAATTTAAAAAGTTTCATATCCGTTCCTTTCATAAAACCGTCCTTATGCTACTATATGCTAAAGCAGACCGTTTCGGAACAGAAATTCTTTCAATCCTTTTCTTTTTGGTCAGGGAAAGCGATATTGACAGCTTCATCGTCTTCCATGCCCACTTCCTTTTTGCCGGTGAACTTATCCACCAGATCCGGAAGCATGTCGATCAGCTTGGTCACCGTATTCTGATCCTTTACATTCACCAGCCGGGTGACGCCATCCTTGATAATCAGCACTGCGCTGGGCGACATCTTCCCGCCCAGCCCTCCGCCGTTTCTGGCAGAGTTTTTGTCGGAATTGCTGCCTGCTCCGGCGGCAAAACCAAAGCTGACATCCACCAGGGGCAGAATCGTTACATCCCCCACCTGTACAGGCTGTCCCACCACAGTCTTAGCCGACAAAACACTGTCCATTCCCTGTAGCAGGGATTCCACCACTCCGGGAAATCCTTTCTTTTCCGCCATTTCTTTCCCCTTTAACTCCTTATCTGCCATTGCTCATCGTCCTCCTGCCCTACCTGTTTCATTTCCACATATATTTCCGCTTCCTCAATTTCGGCTCTTTAATCTATCCAGTAACCGGCGCAGCCGTCTGTCCAGCAATACTCTGACAGCATGATGCGCCAATGTGGCCACCATGATCCGTCCCCCCAGGGCAAACTCTCCCTCCAATATCTTTCTCTCAAAATCGGGAGTGACTGTCACATGGCATTTCTTTCCTAAAAAAGGTTTTATAGCCCAATACCCTCCGTATGCGTATCCGGTGAGATCCGGCTCCCCCAGCCCTGCCAGAACCTCCGCGTGCAAAAAGCGGGGGCGCAGACTTTTTATGATCTTGTAAAGTCGTGTAAGAGCATGTTTTACCAGCTCCTGATTGGCCGTATCCTGCACAATATCCAGATAAAACCGCAGGCTCTCTTTCATTTTGGACAGTTTTTCCGACAGCGGCGGATTCTGCCCGTTCTCCTCACGCTCGGATGATTTTTCTTCCTTTTTTCCACTGTCTCCCGCTATATCCGGAGGAGACGGTTTCCCGATTTCATCAGACGCCCTATCACCGCTGCCCGAAGGGGATTGTCCAGTCTTATCCTCGGCCGGCCCGATCACAGGGGACGGCTGACACTGTGTCCGCTCATTTTCTCTGACGGCATTCTCTCTGTGCCGCGTCTTTTCTTCCGGCATCGCATCCTGTTTTGCTTTCCTGCCCCGGGAAGTCCCATTTCCAGGCTTCCTGCCGCTGTCATAGACCGTCAGCCACAGCAGTTTAAATCGAAAACCGCCTTCCGGATACATATAGGCCCCCCGCAGCAGACCGCAAAGCCATCGAAACCGAAACCATACCTGGTATCTCCCTGCCCGCGCACTGCCGCCCCCTCGATAGGACACCGGCCAGAACAGGATCAGGAGCAATATTACAAGCGCGAGCGCCAACAGAAGCAGCAGGACAATTCCCAATATACTAAGTATTCTTAATACCACACTCCACATCCGCGCTCTCCATGCCTGCCAGCAGGTATTCTTTCAGTCTGGCATCTCCCCTGGCTGTCCAGGTCTCCCATACAATCCGCATCACTATGTCCACAGCCTTATCATAGTCCTCCGCAATTCCTATGACATAGAGCGGACGCCTGTCATAATACTTCTGGCGCAGATATTTCGACGCGTAGATATCCAGCTGATCCGAAGAATTTCCCGGCAGAGTCAGCAGATACAGCCTCGCCTTATCCGGTCTTGCTGACAGGCCTTTTTTTAGTTTTTCCAACTTTTCCCTGTTTATGCCCTCACTTACATAAAGATTGGGATAATATACCAGCTGCGGCATGGGTTCCTCCCCTGATTTACCTGCATTACGCAAGGTTATAAAAAGTCATTTACGCATCTTAGTATAACACAAATATTGGCAAATGGAAATGAATTTTATAAATGCCTGCAAAAAAGCAAAATTCCGGGGATATCCTCCCCGGAACAGAACCTGCGTCACTCAGGTTAATAGTATTTTTTGCTGCCCCACAGGTTATTTTTCTTCAGTTCCAGATATTCGTTGTACGCTCTCTCCAAAATCTGCTTTTCATTGGCAAATTTCAGCAAGTGGCATGCCTCATGGTACTTGTAAAATCCTGAGTCAACAAAAAACTCCTCTTTCTGTGGCTTGCTGTAATAACTGTCCGCCATCATCAGATACCAGTGTACATCCTTGGACACGATATCCTCCGCCGCAGCAAAGGTGTATTCGCTTTTTCCGATATACTTGATGATGGACGCTTTGGCGCCGGATTCCTCAAGTACCTCCCGCAGGGCAGTCTCCTTGTACTCTTCGCCCTCTTCCACGGTGCCTTTGGGAAGAACCCAGCCTTCGTATTTATTCCTGTAATTCTTATACAAGAGTAAAATCTTGCCCCGGAAAATTACCACACCACCACAGCTCGTTGCTTCGATCATTGCAATTCCCTCCGATCCGGTGTGTCATATGACTAAGGTAAGTATAGACGAAATCGGCGGGAATAGCAACCATAAAATCAAAAATTTGCGCGCCAGATTCTTCCTGCCCTATAATACCCCCTTCTTTTCATGACCGGCAGTATAATTTTTGTAGGGCGGTTTCCCTGTGGCCGCGTCTTTTATTTCCGCAAAAAAACGCAGAATCTCCCACATTTCCCCGCCGCTTTCCGTGGTGAAAGACAGACGTTTCTTCATGCCATGTATACATTCTTTGTGCAGGGAGAGGGGCACGCTGTTATATATGACATTCATACACACATCACAGCGAATCTCCACAGGAAATCCTGTCCGATAACGATCTGTCAGTTCTCCTTTCGCCTGGCCGTTCTGTCCGCGCAGGCATTTCCCCGCAGTTCTGGCAATACAGTTGGCAGTCACCATCATGGGAACGCGTCCATAGACCAGTTTTTCCGGCGCACCGTCTCCCGGGCCCCGGACGCCATGTGCCTGCTCCCATTCCCTGCCGGTTAACTCCAGGGGACAGGTCAGCCCGCAGCCCTTTTTCCGCCAGAACGCCGCCGACTGACTGTTCCATATATAGACTGTGTGGTCCAGCCATATCCACTGTGCCTCTGTCTGCCCATAAGCATATGGCGGCCTCCGGGAATCCGCCCAGGGAACAGCCTTCTCCCCTGTCTCTGCCCTCTGCCGCAGCCATCCGTATTCTTCCAGATTCCTTACCAAAAAACCCTGTATTTTTCCCTGCCGAAATAGTTCCATGCAATTTTCCATTATTTTGCGGTCCTTGTCCCGCAGGATATAGGGAAGGGCAACCCACAGGGCAATCCCCTCTTTTTGCAGGCATTCCAGCGCCTGCCCTGTCTTTTTTCTTTCTGTATTCTGCCCTGCTTCGTATAAATCCGCCTTTCGCTTTTCGGTCCGGGGGTTCCGGGGCGGGCCACCCGGAAACAGGTAACTTTCCACATAAAGCCGCTCTATGGTCCATCTCCTGTTTTTTTGCTCCCGGTTTTGGCGATTTGCGGATAAATGCTCTGCCAGATACAGAAGCTGTTCCTCTGTGGAAATATGAACCCGCACTCCCCCGATAGAAGAAATCCTCACAGCCGCCATATCCCCGTCCCGCGCATTCTCTGCCGCCACAGCCAGACAATCCGGCGGCAGGGCATCCCGTGCCGCTTCCCTGCTCACCGCCAGCCCGTGGCCCGCTATCACCTGCTCTTCCAATCGACGCACGGCCTCCCGCCGCAGAGCGTTAATCTCCTTCAGGGCGTAAAACCCCTTTTCGTCTGTAAAAATTTCCAGGCTTTCCAGCGCAAAACAGGTCTCTCCCAGTTTTTGCAGCTGTTTTCGGATATCTGCTGCAAGGATGGGACGGTTCTGGGCGGGCTCTACCATGCCGCCCCATACCTCCGTCCGCCATTCCCCCGTTTCTATTTGGAGACAGGCCGGCTTGCCGCAGATAAATTCCGCCTTCATCCGGATATGCAACCGCTTTTTCTCTTCTATATATCGTTGCCGCACCTGCCGGAGCTCTGTTTCGTCACTGCCGCTGTAGGAAGGGCTTTCCAGCGTTACCATCTCCCGCCCGTTTTGTCTGAAAAAATATCCGTCCTGTCTCTGACTGCGAATATACAGTCTGGACAGAGCCTCCAGATCTTCTTTCTCCACATGAAAGGCTTCTTCCCGATGAGCCAGATACCGGTCAATGTATTTCCGGTAAATGGCCGTTACCCCTGCCGCGTATTCCGGCTTTTTCATACGGCCCTCGATCTTGAGAGAGTCTATGCCTCCCTCGATCAGTTCAGGCAAATGCTCAATGGCGCACAAATCTTTCAGGCTTAAGGGGTAATATTCTTTTCTGTGGACCGCTTCGCCCGGGCTGTCCGTTTCGTAGGCCAGCCTACAGGGCTGGGCACAGCGCCCCCGGTTGCCGCTGCGGCCTCCCAAAAAGCTGCTGAACAGACATGCCCCGGAATAGCAATAACACATGGACCCATGTATGAAGGCCTCCACCTCCAGGCCGCTCTCCCGTTTTAACCTCTCCAGTTCCCGCAGGCTGAGTTCCCTGGCCGGCACCACCCTGGATACCCCCAGTTCCTTCAACAGTTTTGCGCCTTCCGGTCCGGTGACGGTCATCTGCGTGCTGGCGTGAAGTTCTAGCTTCGGAAAATGACGGCAAATCACCTGTAACGCCCCTATATCCTGCACAATCACGCCATCCAGTCCTGCCTCATAGAGAGGCTTAAGTTCTTTTGCCATCTCCGAAAGTTCCTGTTCTTTCAGCAAGGTGTTCACGGTCAGGTAACTTCTGCACCCATGTATGTGCCCATACCGTATACAATCGGTTAATTCTTCCCCGGAAAAATTGTCCGCGTAAGCCCTGGCCCCAAATTTTTCACCGCCCATGTAGATGGCATCCGCTCCTGCGTGTACGGCACCGTAAAAGGCTTCCCGATTGCCCGCCGGGGCCAGCAGCTCTATTCTTTTTCCTCTATGTGCTTCTTGTACTTGCCTCTCCATATTTTTTCCCAATCTGTCCGTTTTGGGGAGTATCAGATTTTTCCTGATTTCTCCGGTTAAACGGGATTCCATTATCATAATCTATATCAATCCACGTTTTGCAGGGATTCATATATGGCTGGATTTTCTGTCATGAATCGAAAAGCTGCCCTACACCGGCAGCTTCTTATTTTTCTGTTCTTTTTCCAGCTTCTCAATTTGTTTGACATTCTCCCGCAACTGTAATTCCATCTCCCTGGAGTCCTTCTCCATGTTCTCCATTTTGATCTGTGAGGAAATCAATTCGTGCTTCAAGTCATACAATTCCTTCTCCTTATTCTGTAACTCCTCCTCCAACAGGGCGATCTGCTTCTTGGCCTTGAAATAATCGTCCGCGATATTCAGCTGCAACAGCACAGCCTGGGTATCCAGCGGCTGTCTGCGAAAACTGTCTACCTTGCTGTATTCGTTCACTTTGTTATTGATATAGGAGGCCACCTTTTGCAGATACTCCTCACTTTCGTAACCGCTGAGTGTAAAAACTTTTCCGCCAATGATTACCTCTGTATCTGTTTTTGAAGCCATGTTTCCCACCCTTTCATACTTTTATATGTAGATATTAAAAGACATATCCGCAAAATATTCTTCTTTCAATCGATAGTCGACATCAAACTACAATATATGCGCTCCTTTGTACTATAGGAACACAATATCTGTTTCTCTTATTATATATCAGATTAGGCGGGCAGACAAGCCCATTCCGTTATTTTCCTGAATCTTTTCATAAACTGTGTTTCGGGCATTACGCAGATCAAGAGTTGCTGAAGACAACAGGCGCTATACTCCCGTCAGGGATGATATAGCGCCTGTTTGCTGTGAGGTCTTCAAATCTGTAATCTCCCTCTGATCGGGGGCCAGATTCTAAAATCAGAATCGCCATTGACCTGCACTGTGTCATTTCACAGTATGGGCTCCAGTCCCAGGTGCCTATAAGCACACTCCGTCACCACCCGTCCCCGGGGGGTCCGGTTAATGAGTCCGTTTTTCAGCAGATATGGCTCCACCACGTCCTCGATGGTCCCCGCGTCCTCTCCGATGGCGGCGGCCAGGGTGTCCAGGCCCACCGGCCCCCCCTGAAATTTCTCGATCATGGTGTTCAGAATGTTGCGGTCTATATGGTCCAGGCCCAGCTTGTCCACATCCATCAGATCCAGAGCCTCCCGGGCCACCTCCTCGGTGATTCTGCCGTCATATTTGACCTGGGCAAAATCCCGTACACGTTTTAAGATCCGGTTGGCCAGTCTGGGAGTTCCACGGCTGCGACGGGCCAGTTCCACGGCCCCTTTTTCGTCGATCTCCACGCCCAACACTTTAGCAGAATGCTGTACAATCAGCTTTAACTCCTGCACGGAGTAGAACTCCAGATGATGAATCATACCAAAGCGGTCCCGCAGAGGCGCTGTCAGAAGCCCCACTCTGGTGGTAGCTCCCACCAGCGTAAAACAGGGCAACTCCAGACGCACGGAACGGGCCGTAGGCCCTTTGCCGATCATCACATCAATACAGTAATCTTCCATAGCGGGATACAGCACTTCCTCCACCTGACGGCTCAGACGGTGGATTTCATCTACAAACAGCAGGTCTCCCTCTTCCAGATTGTTCAAAATGGCGGCAAGCTCCCCCGGCTTTTCAATGGCGGGACCGCTGGTCACTTTCAGATGTACCCCCATCTCGTTGGCTATAATGGAGGCCAAAGTGGTCTTTCCCAACCCCGGCGGACCGTAAAACAACACATGGTCCAGGGCGTCTCCCCGCTGCTTGGCCGCTTCAATGTAAATTTTTAAAGTCTGTTTTACCTTGGACTGTCCAATATAGTCCGCCAGCACCTGGGGCCGCAGGGACCCCTCAATCTTCACGTCCTCTTCGGTCAGGTTGGTTTCTATCATTCTCTTAGCCATATCTTTGTTACCAGCTCACGCAAAACTGCCCGGGCCATTCTTTCCTCATTTTTTGGCATGCCTTCGGCCTGTACCCATATCTGTACCACAGCTCTTTATTCTAAAACATTTTTTTCAGCGCCTGCTTCAACAGTGTAGAGGCATCCATCGTCTCCGCTCTCTCCACCTGGCTGACAGCTTTCATGGCCTCGCTCTGTCCGTAGCCCAACGCCACCAGCGCCTCCACTGCCTCGCGCTTGCCGGGGTGCTCCGGCAGGCCCCCCGCGTTCCGGTCGCCTGCGTAAGCGGCGGCCTCCCCGGAAAAATCGGCGGCGCCATAGTCCAGCTTGTCTTTCAGTTCCAACACCAGGCGCTCCGCCGTGCGCTTTCCGATTCCCGGAGCCTTGGATAGGGCTTTCACGTCCTGGGCCAGAATGGCAAACCGCAGCTGATCCCCGTCCAGCTCAGACAAAAGTCCCAGTGCTCCCTTGGGGCCGATGCCGCTGACGGTAATACAGCGTCTGAACATTTCCAGATCTCCTTTTTGAAGAAATCCATAGAGCCAGAACGCGTCCTCCCGCACGCTGGTATATGTATACAGCCTGGCCTCCTGGCCAATCCCCGGCATCCTGGCCGCTGTCCGGGCTGAAATATGGATGTTTATTCCCACGTCATGTACATCTATGACACAGCAATCCTCTCCGATATCCGCCACAATTCCCTTCACATAAGCAAACATGATTTTCCTCCCAAGTCAGTCTACTTATTCTATCACACGCGAACATATGTTTCAAGCGTTTTTGCCATAAATCTGTAATTTGTATCTCAGCAAAGCAGATCTCCAACGGATATCATACAAAACGGGCAGGACCCTGCGGCTGTACCACGAAAGCCCTGCCGAATCCGCTGCGTTCCTCGCATTCGTATAACAGAGAAATGTCCGCAAAATGTCGCAGCCCGGCAGATTATTTTGTCAGGAGACGGCAAGTGGCGACAGCCTGTAGCGCCATCGCCCCTTTGTTATGTATAACGGCCTCATTCCCCGCCGAACATCATTTCCGTAAATTTGACCGCATACTCATCCCAGAAAACCATGTCATGGCCGCCCTTGCTTTCCAGATAAGTATGGGGAACATCCATGCTTTCCAGATAGCGGTGAAACTCCCTGTTATTTTCCAACAAAAAATCTTCCGTGCCACAGCTCATAAAAATCTCAGGGATGGAAGTTCCCCTCTCCTTTAGTCTGCGTACCAGCGTCTCGGGGTTGTTATCGCTTTCCAGGACTTTGTCCAGATCCCCAAAGCATTCCCGATAGTACTCATAATTTGCCACCGGATTGCTCTCCCCCGGTTTCATATGCGCGATCTTATGGACGATCAGCGCGGAGGACAGAGCCGCCGCCTTGCCAAAATGCTCCGGATAAGCCAGCGCCGTATGCAGCGCGCCAAAACCACCCATGGACAGTCCCATGATACAGGTCTCCTCAGGCCCCATGGCCAGTCCAAAGGTTTGGCGGATATACCGCACCAATTCCTCCCCCACAAAAGTGCAGTATTTGTGACCTGTGGACAGACCGTCCAGCCAGAACGCGTTTTCCCCGTTGGGAACTATCACCGCAAAATTATACTTTTGCGCTATATACTCAGGAACCCAGTTCCCGGCGTCGCCGGTGTAACCATGCAGCAGGAAAAGCGCTCTGGTTTTCCTGCTGGTATAGGCAGTCTCCTCCTGGGGAATATCTCTGCGGACATCCCCTGGGAGATACATTTCAAATGTAGTATTTCTGTTCAATGCATTCGCGTAAAATCGAATCTTTAAATTAGCCATTGTTTCACTCCTTCTAATTCACTTTTCATAGGATACTCATCAACGCTTAGTAGTTCCGTTCAGAGAGCACCTCGCCGAATCAAAGCCCGTTTGCCTGCGTTGTACAGTCCATGACTTCATGCATTATACAATCGCGATAAAGTCACCCTTTTTTGCCTGTGCAATATGTTCCTTATACCCAAGACTTTCTATGGAATAATCCAGAGAATCTTTTTCTATGAACGGTCTCTCATCAATTCATTCATGTAAGTCACCTGTGCCCTTCATCCATTTTAGTTTGAACAATGCCTCCGTCCATGCCCCTGCTTTACCCAGACGGCATTCGGCGCCGCATTCTACGGTATACCACCAGAAAACACAGCAGATGCACTGCAAAGGTCAGCGTCCAACTGATGGGATAGGACACATACAGCGTCTTCAGACTGGGGCTGGCCCTGAAAAGCGTCATAATCCACACCACCCGGAAAAGGCAGGCCCCGGTCAAGGACACCAGCATGGGCATAACGCTGTACCCCATCCCCCGCAGCGCTCCCACCATCACGTCCATCATACCGCAGAGGGCATAAGTGGTACAGATATAGGAAAGACGTAGAATCCCGTACCGAATCACCTCCGGATCGGGAGAATAAAGTTTCAGCAGCGTCCCCCCCGCCAGATAGACCCCGTTACCCATGAGCACTCCCACCGCTATGACGCAGCCCTGACAGATTAAGAGTATCCTCCCCATCCGCTTATATTGTCTGGCTCCGTAGTTCTGCCCTGTAAAGCTGATGCAGGTCTGGTGCAGGGAATTCATGGAGGTGTAGACAAAGCCTTCCAGGTTCTGCGCCGCCGTGTTGCCCGCCATGGCAATGGAACCGAAGGAGTTCACCGAGGACTGGATTAACACATTGGAAACGGAGAACAGAGCCCCCTGTAATCCCGCAGGCAGACCGATCTGAATCATTTTAAGCATTTTATCTTTCACAATGCGCAGTTTTCTCAGTGAAACCTGATAATCGCTCTTTGTGCGCATCAGACAGACCAGCACCAAAATGGCGGAGACGGTCTGGGAAATAATGGTGGCCAGCGCGACTCCCGCCACCCCCATGGACAGAGAAATCACGAAGAACAGATTCAGAATCACATTGATAACACCCGCAATCAACAGAAAGTAGAGGGGCCTGCGGGTATCTCCCACTGCCCGCAACACCGCGCTGCCGAAGTTGTAGAGCATCATGGCGGGCATTCCCACAAAGTAGATCCGTATGTATAACACCGACTGGTCAATCACATTTTCCGGGGTGTCCATGAGAAGCAGCGCCGGCCTGGACAGAGCCAGTCCCACAAAGATCAGCGCAGCGCCGCTGACTATGGATGTGAGTATGGCAGTATGTACCATCTCCTCCAGTTCCTTTTTCTGTCCGGCCCCGAAAAAACGGGCCACCATCACATTGGTGCCCACGGACAGCCCCATAAATACATTCACCAGCAGATTGATCAACGAACTGGTGGAACCCACCGCCGCCAGAGCGTCATTGCCCGCAAACCGCCCTACCACCACGATGTCGGCGGCGTTAAACAAAAGCTGTAAAATGCCCGACAGCATCAGAGGCAGAGAATACAGCAGAATCTTGGGCAGCAGCGGCCCGCTGCACATATCCATCTCATATTTATTCTTCTTTACGGCTTCATCTTTCATAACCTTCTCCGTTCCGCCGCCGGTCAGGCGGCATCTGCCTTCTCCGTCCAGTACTCCATCCGGCCGGAAACCGAACTCCCGGTCGGATGGAGCGCCAGGGTACTGACACATTTACTTTCAGCTAGATGTGTCAGTACACTAGCAATACCACACCGAAAGCAGGTTCCAGTCGTAATCCCACCGACATTCCACAAAATGGCCAAACAGAAAGTCCGAATTGGTCAGGCAGCAGCCGATCTCCTGAATTTCCGGAACCAGGACAAAGGAGTCAAACGCCAATTCCCGCCACAGATGCTCCGGCAGGCATCCACATCCATAAAACCTCCTGGTGACAGATACCTTGTTTATTGTACCTTTTTTCCCCCACCGTGTACAATCTGGTCACGATACGCCTTCCATCTCTCAAAGGAAGATGCCTTGTCCGGACAGATAAACTCACCTGTGCTGCCGTCTATGAGCCTGGCATTCAGGTCCGCCGCCAGCGCGGCAAATACTTCTCTGGGCTCCTCTTCCCCTCTGATTTGCAGTGTGACCGCCTCCGTTTCCTCATTTTCACCCACACAAAATTCTATTGACCAGTTATCGCTGTAAAGATTCGGCCAGGACACCCCCCCACAGCAGCAAACATTCTCCAGTCTGGCGGATACGCTTTGGAGCTCATGGGCTATTTCGAGCTGTTTGAACGGAATAATATTTTCATCTTTAATCTCATTCAACGTCTCCTCCGCGTTGGTTTTGGTTCTTATCATCATAACGTCCCAACTCATGGATTCCTCCCTTCCGATGCGCGTTCTTTTCCCGCAAAACGCAACTCCGTATTTTCGTATGTGTTCCCGGCAAATCCTCTTGCTTCCGGCACCGCTTTTCTTTTGTTCCCCACTCAGATTTCATTTTATCATAGTTTCAGCGGGTCAGCCAGTCCTTTTTGTATTTTCATTTGTGAAACATATGCTTGCCGTTGCATCCAGCTGACAAGGTAAGGCATCCGTAAAATTACGGATGCCTCTGCAACGTCATGCGTCGTTTATGATAATATCATCCTCACAGAGTGTGGGACTATTGCTTATTGTTGATATAATTGATCAGTCCCTCTGCGGCGATGATCTTCTGCATAAACTCCGGGAAAGCCTGGCCTTTATATTGCGTGCTTCTAGTGCGGTTGTAGATCATGCCGCTGTCGAAGTCCACCTCCACCTGATCCCCCGCCTCTATGCCCTTTACGGCCTCCGGGCACTCAATGATCGGCAGACCTATATTAATGGCATTGCGGTAAAAAATTCGGGCAAAAGTCTCCGCGATCACGCAGCTCACTCCTGCCGCCTTGATGGCGATGGGGGCGTGCTCCCGGGAGGAACCGCATCCAAAATTCTTATCCGCGACGATGATATCCCCCTTCTGCACCTTTTTTACAAATTCCTGATCAATATCCTCCATACAATGCGTGGCCAGTTCCGCAGGGTCTGAGGAATTCAGATACCTGGCGGGAATAATAACGTCTGTATCCACATTGTCTCCATAGCGGAAAACCGTTCCGTTTGCTTTCATAATTACACCTCTTTCTGATATTTTCAGTACTACTCCAAAAAATATTTCCAGCTACGCCGGCTTAAACGTTCCACAATGTGAAGGCTGTCATTTAAGCAGCATTGCTCTTTGCAGCTTCTACAGCTGCTCCGGACCGGCTATTTTACCTGCCACGGCGCTGGCGGCAGCCACGGCGGGGCTGGCCAGATAGATTTCGCTGGTCACATGGCCCATGCGGCCCACGAAGTTGCGGTTGGTGGTGGAGACACAGCGCTCCCCCTCCGCCAATATGCCCATATAACCGCCCAGGCAGGGTCCGCAGGTGGGCGTGCTGACAATGGCGCCGGCCTCTATAAAGATCTTCAGAAGTCCCTCCTCCATAGCCTGCATATAGATGGCTTGGGTGGCGGGGATCACGATACAGCGCATACCCTTCTGTACATGACGGCCCTTAAGCACCTCCGCCGCCGTCCGCAAATCCTCCAGCCGTCCGTTGGTGCAGGAACCGATCACCACCTGGTCGATGACAATATCCTCCCGAATTTCGTCGATAGTGTGGGTGTTCTCCGGCAGATGCGGAAACGCCACAGTGGGTCGCAGTGTGTTTAAATCAACGGTGTATTCCTGATCGTAGACCGCGTCCGCGTCCGCCTCATATATTTTGTAAGGCCGGGCGCTGTGCTCTTTCATATAGCTTACAGCTTTCTCGTCCACAGGGAAAATCCCGTTCTTTCCTCCGGCTTCAATGGCCATGTTGGCGATGGTAAACCGGTCGTCCATGGACAGACTGGCAATGCCCTCCCCCACAAACTCCATGGACTTGTACAGTGCGCCGTCCACACCGATCATACCGATAATATGCAGAATCACATCCTTACCGCTGACCCATTTGGGCAGCCTGCCCGTGAGGTTAAAGCGAATCGCCCCGGGCACTTTGAACCAGGCTTTTCCCGTGGCCATGCCTGCCGCCATGTCCGTACTGCCCACCCCGGTGGAGAAGGCGCCCAGCGCGCCGTAAGTACAGGTGTGGGAATCCGCGCCAATAATCACATCCCCCGCCACCGTCAGTCCCCTCTCCGGCAGCAGCGCATGTTCTATGCCCATCTCTCCCACTTCAAAATAATTGGTAATCTCGTTCTTACGGGCGAACTCTCTCACACATTTGCAATGCTCCGCAGACTTAATATCCTTGTTAGGCACAAAATGATCCGGCACCAGGGCGATTTTATCCCTGTCAAACACGCCCTGCACCTTCATCTTGTCCATCTCCTTGATGGCCACCGGGCTGGTGATGTCATTGCCCAGCACCAGATCCAGATTCGCCTCGATCAACTGGCCTGCTTCCACCTTGTCAAGTCCCGCCGCCGCCGCCAGAATCTTTTGCGTCATTGTCATTCCCATCGCGTCTTACCTCCTGTATAAAGTCCCGGGAAATTCTGTCATAAGGCTGCAAATTCCAGGGACACTGTTTTGATCTGTTCTCATCCTAACACATTTTCTGTTATTCTTCAAATATATAATATTTATATTTTCCATAACCACAGGTTATAAATTTCTTTCCTATTCCGTCCGCTGCTGTAAAAGAAGCACCCAAATTGGGGTATGTACCGGTCCCTACTCAAAAATCCGCACATTTTTCCCGGACAATGTTTCCGTAATCCGTATCACCGCCTGAAAATCAGCGATTAATTCCTGGGAGCATAACTCAGCCTTTTCATAAATTCGCTGTAAATCCCCGCCGTGTCCGGCCTGTATGGCAGAGATCATATCCGTTCCACAGGAATGAAAAGTTTTATGCTTTCCTTCCAATTCTTTCCAGATACTGGCAATCTGCGGATTGACTGGTTTAAAAGCATAATAGAAATGACCAAGTCCGCACTTGGTACAATCGGTTTGCAAAACTTTCAATGTACCGCTTTGGGCCATTTCCCGCAGGGTGTTAAGCCAGTTGCGGTGCGCGTCAACCGCGCTGTTCAAACAGTTCAGGAGGACCTGGTTATCCAGCATGTAAAACGCGTCCTGTACCATGGAACCCATTATCTTTGTGGATTCTTCCAAATGTTTTTCGATGGCTTTCGACGGTTCCACAAGTTCTGAAATCGAAAGGCTGGATAATTTAAGTGACTCTGTATTACTGTGCAGGCGCTGGCATTCGTCGCTCACATGCTGCATCTGATTGTCCAGTTCATACATGGAACTGCTGATTTCTTCGCTGACCGCAGCCAGTGAGGAAACGGAGTCATTAATATGATCCATGCCCCTGCGATTGTTTCCTGTAATTTTCCACACATTCTGAATATTTTCATTGATGTGTTCCAGCTCGGCCACCGTGGTTTCAACACTATCAGCACTCTTGTTGGAAGCGTCCTGTACAGCATTCACAAAAGTTCCCATGCGTTTGGTCAGGCTTTTTGTTTCCTCCGCAAGTGTGCGGATTTCCTCGGCTACAACCGAAAATCCTTTTCCGGCATCTCCGGCGCGCGCGGCTTCAATAGACGCGTTTAACGCCAGAAGATTTGTCTGGGATGAGATTGCGTTGATTGCATCCACAACCCTTGTCATATTTTCGATGACCTCGATTAACCCATGAAGATCCTTCTTCATCCCCTGGGCCGTGGATATGGCAGTGGTGGACAGTCCGGAAATGGAAGTCAACTCATTTTCGCAATTGCGGATATCTTCCATAATATTGCTGGATTCACTGGAGACCTCAAGGATGGTTTCCGTCAGATTCTCATGCGCTTTCGCTACCTCCGAGGTGATTCTTGCAGTAGAGTTCGCCGCTTCATTAATCATTTCCACTGCGGCGGCTGTGGAAGTGTTGACCTGCTCTATAACGGAGGCGTTGGTTTCCAGCGTCAAATCCATGGCGCTCATGCGAATGACGGCATCCATACACTTTGTCGCGGCCCGTTCAAATTCTCCGCGCCCTTTCATCAGACGCCGATGGATATCGTTAAGCGCTCCGTTGCGGGTGTCATAGTCCATGGGCACAAGTCTGGATATAGATTCAATGGTTGTATCAAATGCTTTTTTTCTGATTTTCATAGAGATGTTCCTTTCCTCAATGGCTGAATGTTATGCATAAACAGATCAAGATGATTGTGTATTACGGCAATCCTCACATATATAATGAATTTTCAAATCATAGGAAAGTATGGGAATACCCGTCTGTTCCCGTAGTTTCTCCGTCAGATCCTCTAGTTGGATATCTGACAGTTTTCCGCAGTTTTTGCAAATAAGGTGATCATGCTGCCGTATGTTGTCATAACGGTCCGGATAGCCTTCAGCCGAAATCTTGCGGACAAGTCCCTGCTTATAAAGGGATGCCAGATTGTTGTATACGGTAGCCAGAACAACGCCCTGATTGTCTTCTTTCAGACGCAGAAATATCTGTTCGGCGGATAAATGTTCACTGGAAGCATGAATGATCTTTAAAATTCGTTTGGCATTTTCAGTCATAGTACTCCTTTTAAACAAAATCGGTTTGCGGCGTACCGACGGATCTACGATTTACGGATTCCCATCTTTGATTTAGAATAATTCTAATTTTATTCCTTTTTTCCCATTCTGTCCAGAGTAATTTTATTGAATTTCCGAAAACGCGCCTGTCCTGGTTTCACCTTTTGGAGGCTGTTGGTCTGCTGAAAGCAAACCTGTAAATATGCGTTGCGGGCAGCAGGCAAATATCGTATAATCAAGCGTATACATGGGAGTTTTCTCAAACGACGGAAGCGCTATAAAGCGCTCACAGATCATAAATGCCCCAGAGAGGTATTACGCATGAACCAGTTGAATCTATATCATATCTTTTACACCGTAGCCCGGTGCGGCAATATTTCCGCCGCCGCCAAAAAGCTGTATATCAGCCAGCCCGCCGTGAGTAAATCCATCTCCCGGCTGGAGGAATCCTTTGCCTCGCCCCTGCTGATCCGCAATTCCCGGGGAGTGGCATTGACGGAGAACGGGAAACTTTTATATAAACATCTGGACACCGCTTTCCAGGCCATTCGCCAGGGAGAGGAAATGATCAGCAGAAATGACTTGCTGGGCGCAGGCAGCCTGTCCATGGGTGTCAGCACCACCCTGTGCAAATATGTCCTGCTGCCCTATTTGCAGGACTATATCGCCGCCAATCCCTATGTCAAAGTATCCCTGTCCTGTCAGTCCACCTATGAGACCATGGCTTCTCTGGAAAACGGAACGCTGGATCTGGGGCTGGTGGGCGAAAGCGAGCGCATGGAGAACAGCCATCTGTCCTTTCTCCCCATCCGGAAAATCCATGATATCTTTGTCTGTTCCCCGGAATATCTGGACAAGCTACGGGAACAGTCCGGCGAAAACGGGGATCTGCTGACCCAGGGCACCTTTCTTCTGCTCAACAAAAACAATATAACCCGCCAATATATGGATAAACATATGTTACTGCAAAACATCACCATGGAGCATCAGGTAGAAGTCACCACCATGGATCTGCTCATTGATTTCGCCCGTATCGGTCTTGGGATCGCCTGCGTCATCGGTGAGTTTGTCCAAAGAGAACTAAAAGAAGGCTCCCTGGTGGAATGTTCCATCAGAGAGCCAATACCCCCTCGTCGCATCGGCTTTGCCTATCCCCGGTCCGCCAAACCTTCCGCCGCAATGAACGCCTTTCTGGAGCAGGTCGGCAGTGTATAAATTCGCCACGCTTTCACATTTTTAAGATTGCAGCCGTCCCTGTTCCAATACCCAGGTGGTGCTGGCTGTGAACAGATCCCCGTCCACCGTAACAGAAAACCGCCCGCCCATCAGTTCGGTAAAGCTGCGGACGATGGCCAGTCCCAGGCCGCTTCCCTCTGTGCCCCGGGAGGTGTCCCCCCTGACAAAACGTTCCGTCAGTTCCTCGGCGCTCACCGTAATCTCCTGCTCCGTGATATTTTTCAGCCGTACCGTCACCTCATTTCCGGACTGCTCCAGATCCACATAGATCCGGGTGCCCTCCAGGGCGTATTTGATGATATTACCAAACAGATTCTCATAGATTCGGTAGGCTTTCTGGCTGTCCAGCCGCACAATCACTTTCTCCTCCGGGAGCCGCAGCCGCACCGCCAGATTTCTCTCCTCCAATCGGTCCTCCTGCTCAAATTCAACCTGTCGCAGAAGATTGACAAGATCCACATCCACCAGATTCAACGTCACATTCTTGCTGTTGGCCTTGCTGATCTCAAACAGATCCTCAATCAGTGCTTTCAATCGCAGAGACTTCTGTTCCAGAATCTGTAGATATTGCATTCGCTGTTCCTCAGTGACATTTTTCTCCTTCAACAGGTTCACATATGTGATAATCGCCGTCAGAGGCGTCTTTAAATCATGGGACACATTGGTAATCAGTTCCGTCTTCATGCGCTGACTCTTCACCTCCTCCGCCACCGCTTTCTGAAACCCCTCCTCAATCCGGTAGATCTGAGGCTTAAAGGGTTCAAACATGCCCAGATGTTCCGCTATTTTTACTTCCAGGTTGCCGTTGGCTATCTCGTTGGTAGCCTGTAGCAGAATGCTGTACTTTTTCTGCAAGTCACTGATATATTGTTTTATCACAAAATACAATAAGAGCGAATAGACGATCACCCCAAACCACCCGGCCACCCACATCGTACAGAGCAACAGCACTACAATGCCATTGATAATCAGCAATTTGATCACCTGTCTGCGGGAATCTCTGGTGATATCCAGGTTCACAAGTGCCTGGTAATACCGCCGAATCCGCTCCTTGCACCAAATCCAGAACCGCGAACAGATCATGCGTTTACGCAGGTATCCTCTGACCCCCAGTCTACGCACCTCCCCCAGGCAGCAGCCCATATACCAGGCGGCAAAGAACAATCCCGCCGCCGCCAGCAGATGTACGCCGTAAGCCAGTCTGTCTCCCCAGGTCCACCAAGAAACCGTGTGCAGATAATAGCCGGGATTGTTATTCATGTACAGCAGGGTGGCCCGGCTGATGATCAGTTCCGGTGTTCTCATAAACGCCAACATTCCCACTGCCACCGCCTCCGCCGGAGCCCGGTGGAAATGCCGGAGCTGCTTCTTTTCTTCCCTGCGGGGATTGCCGTAAAAAAAGCCCCAGCCAAACAGCATGGCAGCAATGGTCAGAAAGATCCTGCCCAGACCGTCATACTCATACTCCCTGTAAATATCCATATAATCAATTTGCGCCCGGTAATTGCCCACTATCGTCTCCCACTGGCTACTCTTGATCCCATAGATAACCGTGCAGTCTCTGGGACCGCCATAACCGAGTACCCGCTGCTCCAGCTGGCTTATAAAAGAAGAATCCGATACCGCAATTCCCACATAGCCGTAATCATGGTCTTCCAGCTCTATATTTTGAGGCACATATTGTTTAATATCTCCCTCCTGTACATAAACACCGTACAACCCTTTTCGGTTGCTGTCATAAAGCGTTTTGGCAAGGGTATTGGAATCATTATCCTTCGCTGCCTTAACGGAAAGATTCCCGGCCGCATCATAGTCCATCCTGAACCAGACTGCGTATTCCTGTACCGAGAAGTCCTGCCCTTTCTCCGTCTGCAAAGTGTTGGTGACTATGGTTCCTGTCTCAAGATCCTGTATCCAATAGTCAAGGGCCCCCATTTTATTCTGCATATCACGACTCAGGGAATCCAGACACTCCCCCAGATAGGTATACACATTCAAAAGAGACTGGTCCATTACCCATTCCCAGAGTTGTCGCGTCTTCTCCATGTCAGCGTCCATAAGGAGAGCCTGCCCCTGCTCAATCAAAGTGTTGCTTAGATCCAGTTCCTGCTGCTCCTTCTCAGACACACCATACAACTGATCAAAAGTAAGATGGCTGCCATTGACCACATTATAGAGATCATGGTACAGCACATAGTTATAGAGGGTGCAGTTTCCCACCTTGTAGAGATCGGAAATCGAGGGTTCGGACCGGTAGATCTGGGAGATATTCATGTAACGTGTCAGGATCACAATCGCGCCTGCCAGAGACAGCATCGCTCCCAGCCGCCATATATTCTGCCATTTTTTCTTTTTGGGTATCGGGAGTATCTGCTGCCCGGACTCGGTCAGAACAACTTCTGTTTTCTGCTTCCCCTTTTTCATTGCCAATCCCCTTTGCCTCCACCTTTCCTTTGTCTACTGTTTTTCCATCTTATACCCTACGCCCCATACCACTTTCAAGTACTTGGGATTCTTGGGATCTATCTCTATTTTTTCCCGGATATTCCGCACATGGACCATAATGGTATCCGTGTTGACTGCCTTCTCGTTCCAGACCCGCTCGTAGATTTCATCCGCAGAGAACACCCGGCCCGGGTTCTTCATCAACAGCTGCACTATTTTAAATTCCATGGGAGTGAGCTTCACCGGCTCCCCGTCCACAGTCAATTCCACACTGTCCTCGTTCAGTTCCAATCCGCCCAGTGTATAAATATGCTCCCTTGCCGATTCACCGCTCACAGCGCTCATATATTTGCTGTATCGCCGCAGATGAGAATTTACTCTGGCCAACAGTTCCAGCGGTGTAAAGGGTTTGGAAATATAATCATCCGCCCCCATGTTCAGCCCCATGATCTTATCCACTTCCTCGGACTTGGCCGACAGCATCAATACCGGAAATTCATATCCCAGATCCCTGGTCTTCATCAGCATGGTGATTCCGTCCATCACCGGCATCATCACGTCCAGGATCACCAGATGCAGCTCCCTGTTCTTTACGATCTCCAGCCCTTCCTGACCATTGGCGGCCTGATAGACCTGATATCCCTGGTTGCGCAGATAAATCTCAATTCCCTGCCGTATCTCTCTGTCATCCTCCACCACCAGGATACTGTACTCTTGCTGATTCATACTGTTTACTCTCCCTTATCATTCAATTTGCAGGCAAGAGCAAATACCGTTTGTCAGCACAACCCGATGTGTTCACAGAATCAGCCCGGCAGACGCAGACGTTCCCGGAGATCCCGAAATACACTGATCTGGGCGCCTGTCTGTGCCGTCGCATATTGCCTACAGGTATCAGTATATATCCTGACGGCCTTTTCTGCAACTGCATCTTCCCGATACTGGAGCGCCGCCTCAAATGCCCCGGTCCGCAGACTCTCCCGCAGAGGCTCATTCTGCAATACCCGCAGCAGCTGCTCCGTGAAAGCGTCTTCCTTCTCCGGGCACAAATACCCGCTGACGCCTTCCACCACCAGATCCTCCACTCCCGAGGCCCGCAGGGCTACCACAGGCGTTTTTGCCGCCATGGCCTCCAGAATCACGATCCCCTGGGTCTCCGTCTTAGAGGCAAATACAAAACAGTCCGCAGCCGCCATATGAGCCGCAATCTCCTGGTTGGGCAGACTTCCCAGAAAGCAAATCTGCTGACGAATATCGAGCGGATCACACAGATCCATATATTCCTCTCTCTGAGGACCGTCCCCAATGACCATCAGCCGGAAATCCGGCAGAGTCTGTTTGAGACGGGCCATACACCGCAGCAGAAACGGCACGTTTTTCTCATGTCCCAGCCGGGATACTGTGACCAGCAGGGGCATCTGACCATTGCCATAGCGCTGTCGGATCTCTCTGACAGTCTCCGGAGCGGCCTCATAGCTCTCCTGGTTCAGCCCTGTGGGCAGCACTGCCACATCCGCCTGACAGTTATAGGTATATCCATACTGCATATTAAAAGTCCGTTTCATGCCTTCCGTGGGAGCGATAACCGTATGACAGCGCCTCATAAAGCCGCTGAGATACCAGGGAGCCAGTTCCTGTTTGATGGCCCGGCTGCTCCGGCAGCGGAGCCTGCCCAGCAGATTGTCTTTTTCCGCCCCACTACTGAGCCAGTGAATCGGACCCGCATAGTCCAGATACTGTTCATACTGGGTATGGTATGTATATACCAACGGAATATTATATTTCTGGGACAGGCGGGCCGCCACCTTGCCGATCAGTACCGGATGATGCACATGGATCACGTCGAAATTTTCCCGGGCGAAAGTCTCCTCCAGCACTGGGTCCAGGGGATTGGGCAGCACCGTATTGCTGTAAAAACGCTGACTTAAAGTGCTGTAACGCACAACATCCTCCTCCTGCTGTCCATCCCCCAGGTATTTATACTTGGGCGCAAAGACCACCACTCTGTGCCCCTGCTCCCGCAGAGCCTTTGTCAGACGCTCTATGGATATTGGCACGCCGCCAATATAAGGTTTATAATTGTTCGTCATCATTGCTATCTTCATTTTTCCTCCTTCCCCGCATACCTGTAGTTGAAATTCAACTGCTGCTTCGCCTGCGGTCTTCCCTCATTCCGTATATATCTTTCCGTTCAGATTTCTCCTGTATCCCGGTCCTTCATCCCCTGCGGGGCCGCCGCGTCTCAGGCAAACCAGCTCAGAACCTGCTCTCCACAGAAATACCCCGCTCCCACAAAAAGCAGATTCCATATAAAGATGCCCACGGTGGAACAGATTACATACTGACTAAGCCTCATCCGAAACACCCCGGCAGGTATGGATACCAGTGTGCGGATCATGGGAATCAGCTTTGCGGCAATCAGCCCCATTCCGCCTTTTTCCTGCACCCAGGCCAGATATTTCTCTATTGTTGGCCGCTGTTTCGGAAATTTGTTCATATATTTTTCCAGAAAAAACCTTCCGCCTGTAAATCCCAGCACATAAAGCACCAGGCTCCCCAACAGGCCCGCTGACACCGTGATGATCATCACCCAGGGGAACGAGATATTTCCCCCCGCCGCCATTATACCCGCCAGAGGCATGATAATCCCCGCCGGGAACCCCGGCAAATTCATGTACTCTAAAAATACCAATACAAAGATAGCGATTGCGCCGTACCTGGTAAACACGTCCAAAATTGCAGCATAGTCCATTTTTCTTCCTCCTTTAAACTTGCTTCGCAATGGCTCTGAAGGTAAAATTTTATTTCGTTCCTTTATACACCTCATATACTTCCGCTTTGAAGCTCCCGACAAAATCTGTATATTTGGCCGCAAGCGTATAGGTGTCATTGTAATGCATAGTCAGATAGGCAACCTGCCTTCTCGCCTGATCCAGTTCCTCAACCGGATTTCCCTCCGAGTCATACAAAACAATATCCAGATTCCCCTGCTTTATATCCGAGGCAATATAGAATCTGATCTTGTCGCCCTTCTCCGCCAAAAACGAGATCGTGGAAGTGTTTGTTGCCGACTCTGCGAAAGTAAAAGAATGCCCTCTCCTCTCAGTGGAGATCATCCGGTCTCCATTCGCCACGCGACAGCATTCCTCATCTGTTATCTGAGGATAGTATACGTCCCGCTTCTGAAGTTTTCTGACATGGAAATCCAAAGAATTTCTAAAGAAAGAGAAAAGATAAAAAGAAAGCAGACGGGGTATTGCTACCCCGTCCGCTTATATGAATCTGTCATATTTTGCCTGTTCTCATCCGCACCAGAATGCTTTTGTCGTGAAACACAGGATTGTCACTGCCCACGCCGATAAAGTCTTTTCCAAACATGTCAAACATACTGCTCACCAAGGTAAACTCTGGCAGTCGACCCAAAAAATTCTCCCCGTCGCAGAGATACGCCAGCTGCACCGGCATGACCCAGTCTCCTTTTTCATTAAATCCTCCGCCGCTGTACCGGATGGGGACGACAGACAGCCTTCCGTTTAAAAGTCCCCTGATCGTTCTGTCACTGCGCTGAATCCGCAGGTTCACATTCCCGTTGTTCGGGATATCGGAACAGGTTCTCAGAGCGCTGCCCGTGTGCTCCACTCCGTATTTGGCGGCAATCCTTTTGTCCGCATACCCCCGCAGCACCACCCCGTTTTCGATGTAGGACAGCCGGTCCCCCTTCCGGGTGATACCCTCTCCGTCAAAAAAAGGCGTGTTCCAACACTCGTCCGCTGACACATCATGGGCCAGACTAAAATGATCGGCAAACAATTTTTCCCCGATTCTTCCGGACAACAGGGAGGTGCCCAGACACATGCTCTCTGCGTTCAGGCTTCCCGCCAATAGGCCCAACAGATCATAATACTGCATTTGAACAATAATCTCGTCCGGCAGTTTCTGCTCCGTTCCAAAGCCTGCGAGGTAATTGTCCGCCATGGCATAGAGCTTCTGTGCGTCAAAGTCCCTCTGTCCTATGGAAAATCTCCCGTCAATCAGTTCCCGGCTATCTCTGTGTTTGAAAGAAAACCGGAACTCGGTAGTGCAGTCCATGTCGGAATACGCCAACCCTCTGTCATTTTCCACTCCCGAATCCGATACGCACTGCCAAAAGCCGCCGTTCAATGTAAAGTCCGGATGCCGGGAACGCACATGATCCAGTGCCTCCTTCGCTATCTCTAACAGCTGCTTGTCTGTAAGCACCCGTTGCGTCAGATCCCGGCTGCGCCTGCCGGTCTCCAGGGTAAACGGGTAGGGTCTTTTCAGAACCAGATTCTGTCTCGCTCTGGCATACCCCTCCTCATCTCCCATCTCGCCAATCTGAAAATGTACGCCCAAATATCCCTCTTCCAGCACCCGGAAGGAAAAATACTGTTCGTTGCGCCTGTTAAAAGCACGGATTCTGTTCTCCTCAATTCCCACGGCGGATATAACCCCGCGAAGCGTATACTTTTCTCTCATCATTTTCATATAATATAGATTCCGCATGTTATCAGGAATACCTCAGGAACATGCTGTCATAAAGTTGCGCGTTTCCTAGTTCAATTAAAAGTGAGTTTCCGGACCCTTACGGTGGGACCTCCCGCAGATACCTGTATTGTCTGGCCGTTCTTGCCGCAATAAAACGTGTCAAAGATCTCCAGGTCATTGCCCACCGCGTCAATATCAAACAGAGTCTGGAACACGCTTCCCGTGATTACATTGACCCGGAGCGGTTCACAGATCCGGCCCTCCCTGATCCGATAACACAGACCGGGCTGCATGGTAAAGGTGGAGAACCCGGTGCCGTAAAGAGTGTCATAGACATAGATACCATCCCGCACACCTTGGAGAATCTCCTCCGGGTCATCATCTCCCGCCGCCATATAGGTGTTGGTCATTCTCACCATGGGAATCGCCTCATAACTGTCCGCCCGGGAATTTCCGGTGACTTCCTCCTCCAGCGCCGATGCGGATTCGCTGTCATGAAGTCTGCCAGTGAGCACTCCCTTCCGGATCAGCCATGTCTCTCTGGCCACATTTCCCTCATCGTCATAAGGAGTATAACCATTGTGTTCCATATTGCCGTTGTCACAGATGGAGACCTTCTCACTTCCCACTTTTTTGCCCAACACCCACTCCTCCCGCAGAGTCTTATCACCCAACATATAGTCGGACTCGCTCTTATGTCCGAAACTCTCATGGGTAAACAGAGCCGTGGCAGCCGGCGACAGCACACAGGTGTAGTTGCCGGGCAGTATATCCACAGCATTTCTGGCATAGTCTAAATATCGGTCCAGCTCCTCCCGAATTTCCTGCTCCCGACCCTGCAACTGTTTAAAGGACATAGCCTGAAAATTCTTTCCTCCCCAGGTGGTCACGCCCTCCACCACAAACGCGGCGCCCACCCACACGCTGCATCGCTGCATGTCCTGCCGGATGGCCGCGCCCTTGCTGGAGTAGTATTCTTTAACCGTGTGCGTGCTGTAAAAGGTGCCCCCATAGCTTTTCATCTCCTCTACGGACTTGTCCACACAAACCGCAAGATAATGAGCCACCAGTTCCTCTCTCTGGCAGGGTGTGATTTTACGTACATCATCCTCCCCCTCATATTTTATGATGTGGGCCTTATGACTGCCAAAATTTCTGATTTCCGGATGGTCATAAATTTTTGAGTTCCTTTTGGCCAGAGAAGCCAGGGAGTCTATCTCCTCCTGTATCCGCCCCAGTTCATTGGTGGTGCCGGAGTACCACATATCTCCGTCAAAGACTCTGATCAGGGCACCTGTGGTCTGGGACTGATTATTGCTCTCCACCTCGTCGTTGGCAGTGTAATAATTTACATAATCATTTCTCTCTATCCGCACTTCCGTAAATAGATTTTTCGGAAAAATAAACATTCCGCTCCTCCTGGCCAAGATTTCTGATCTTTATATCATACCACACGATGAGAGTTCCTTTCAACAAATTCCCACAAGAAAATTATTAAGCTGAAATTAATATAATCTTAAATAAATCCTTATCTGAATCAGCCCTACGCTTATTGTGCTCCACCGCCGTATTTTATATAATATACTTAGCATCACCCGAACCTATAAAAAAGAAAGAAGGATACATCCATGAAAAACAACAACTCAAAAAGGAACAAAGTTCTCTGTCTGCTGACCGTTGTATTTATCTTTCTGGCTGGCTGCGAAAGTGCCGCACCCCCGAATACCGGGGAGGAACACATAGACCGTGACCCCGCCGGACAGACTGTGGACTGGAACAGTCACCAGATCAAATCGGCTGCGAAAGAAGAAGATGGCTCCCAGTGGTATCTACGGGAATACCTTGATAACTGGATGGCGTTTCCGGAGAGCTATAGCTGGAAAAACTCTTCTTTTTATAATAGCCCGGACGGGGATTTCTGCGCTCTTACCCAATATGCCCTCTACAATGACGACGGCAGCTTCTCCAGAGCATGGAACTGTCTGGATTATTTAGATATGGAGACAGGAGACTCTTTTCACGCGGAGGTCAGTCCCGATACATGGGGTCTGCCAACAGCGAATCTGACCTTGGCAGACGTGGTGGGGGACAGGCTCATCGCCTGCTACTTCCATAGCGCGGAAGAAGTGGGTACACCCAGGTCCTACTGTTCTCTGGTCTTCTATCATATGGAAAACGGTGTGCAAAAGACGCTGGATCTGCTGCCCGCTCTGACGGCTGCGGAAATGTCTGACAAAATAGAGTCTTATTCAGAGAAGAATATCCTGTGTGATCAAAACGGCTGCTGCTATATCGTTCTGGAAGACAGGATCATTATTGTCAGTGACACAGGACAGCTCCTTCTGCTGGCGGAGCCCCAGAACGATGACGCGCCTCTGGCCTATCTGTGCAGGACGCCGGAGGGACTTCCTGTCTTTGTGAGCAAGAGTCTTCAAAACCGTTCCAACACCTATTGGATCTTTGATCAGGATGCCGGAGAGATGCGCTCCCTGGGACAATCCGGCTATATGTCACTGGACTATGGCTGTATGGATTCCTATGGAAATATCTATTATCTCACCTCCATGGGTAAATTGATCAGATGGAATACCCTGACAGGGGAGCAGGAAAGCATATTTGACTGTGAGGCCAACACTATATGCGGCAATATGGCAGCGAAAAAACTTATGGCTGTTCAGGCCGATGGCGATGTACTTATTCTGGACCCCGTGACGGAACAAAAGAGCATCTATACGCTGTCCCAGAATGCTCCTGCAAAAGAACGAACTTTGACGCTGCTTTCCGCCTATGATGATAACCCGTTGGACCAGACTGCTGCCGCGCTGTATTCCATGAAAAATCCGGGAGTCAGCATTGAGTTCTCCGTTGCCGAGGGGGAAGACCTCTCCGCCTGTATTACGAACCTGACAAACCAAATTGTGGCGGGGGATGCCCCGGATATGTTCATCATCCCCGCGGAGACCATGCTTATGCTCTATAAAAAGGATGTTTTGGCCGACTTAAGCGATGTGATCCCAGAACAACTACGGGATCAGGTATTTGGCTGTGTCTGGAACGCGGGAACCATCGACGGAAAACTGATGGGGCTTACTACCGGCCTTTCCTGTCACAGCATGCTGGCGGCAGACGATCTCTGGCCCGGGGACACCTGGACACTGGAAGATATGCTGAATCTGGCAGATCAGGCGCCGGAAAAACTAAAAGGACTCATCCCCATGCAGTACAGCCCCTCTGAGTTGCTGTACGAAATCGCCCTGCGGGACATGGAAACCACCCTTGTGGACAGAGCATCCAAAACCTGCTATTTTGACAGCGAGACTTTCCGAAGACTTCTGGAATACTGCAAAAATACACCGCTTCCGGAGACTGACTACATTCCGCAGAATCCCGCTCTGCCCCAGTCGGTGATAAACGGAGAATACATTGCCTATTCCTGCCTGGTCAACAGTCTCACTAATTTCAGCAGCCAAATGTCCCTCTTCCCGGAAAATTATCACTGGGTAGGGGTTCCCACACATCGGGAAAGCGGCAATCTGGTGTATGCCTCATACTTTCTGGTAGTCAACAAAGATACGGAAAATATGGACCTGATCCGGGAATTTCTTCCCACTCTCTACGGAGATGAGATAGCGCGCAGATATCCCCAGAACTGTCTGCGTCGTGACGTGCTCCGAAGCCGGGTATTGATCCCCGAATGGAGTTCTGAACCTCAGTTCAATATGGGAGATGGAACCTATACTTTGTTATCCGCCAAGCCCGACGGCACCTCCTATGTGGAAGAATATATAGCCTTCATGGACAGCTGTATCCTTTCCCCCGTCGAAGATGCAATTATCGCTTCCATTGTGTTGGAGGAAGTGGAGCCATATTTCTCCGGTGATAAAAACCTGGACACGGTCGTTGGTATTATTCAGAGCCGGGTACAACTATATCTGGATGAAAACAGTTAAAGGAAGCGAGGCGATTTTATAGTGATTGGTAAAAAGAGGTATGGCTTTTTCGCCCTGCTGCTGGCGGCAATCGTTGCTCTGGGAAGTTGTGGCAACAATACGGGCAGCCATTTGGGGACAGATTTCACTTCCGAAGAATCCTCCATGCAGACCGTCAACTGGGATACCTACCAGATCGCAGAACCCCAAAAAGTGGAGGAAGGCTCCCTCTGGTACATGTCGGAGTATCATGATGACTGGATGTCTCCTCCAGAAAATCACGACTGGTGGTATTTTGCTGGCACCGCCACCCCGGATGGAAACATATGCTGCATACTTCAGTGCCGTACCGGCAATATGGACGACAACAGCCACAAAGTCCATTACTGTCTGGAATATTTTGATACACAGGCAGGACAGAGTTTTCTCACCCCATTTGAGCCTGACAGCTGGGGAATGCCGGAGGGTGCCTTCCTGTCGGGCATGGACATGGCTGACAGCAATCTTGCGTCCTTTTTATTTTGCAGCTTTGGAGAGACCGGTTCGTCACTCTCCTGCGTTACTCTGGTACTCTTTCATCTGGAGAAGGGAGTACAGAAAACTCTGGATCTGCTACCGGCTCTGACGGAGGCTGGCCTTGTGCAGCAGACGGAAGTGACCGGTACCCAAACGAACATTCTGTGTGACCCCGCCGGATACTGCTATCTGTTCTGGGATGACCAGCTGGTCGTGGTGGATGACGCAGGAGAGCTGCGGTGCCATATAAGGCAGGAGGGAGAGCCCTCTCCCTCCTGCCTGTGCAAAACTTCCACAGGATTCCCTGTATTCACTACCGACAGCAAAGGGGACCGTTCCTACTGGATCTTTGACCACACAGCCGGAGAAATGCGCTCTCTGGGCATAACACCTGATATGAAACTGCAACACAGCTGCATGGATGCCTTCGGAAACCTGTACTACCTCTCAGAAGGCTGTATTGTCAAATGGGATACCCTGACCGGGAAGCAGGAACAGATCTATGACTGTAAGGAAAGCGGTATCTGCTCCAACACCTACGCCAATAAGGTCATGACTGTCCGGGAGAATGGAGATCTGATAATCATGGACCCCATAACCGAAAATCAAAACATCTATGCGTTCTCTCCCATACCTCCGGAAAAAACCGTAACTCTCACACTGGTATCCACCGCTCATGAAAGCCGGCTTGAGCAGAGGGCTGCCGCCCTGTTTTCCATGAAAAATCCCGGCGTCAACATAGAGTTTACAAGTGTGGAGTCCTCCGGAGCCGGCAACCGGGAGGAGTCAGAGAGATATGCCGACAATCTGATTAACCGCGTCATTGCCGGAAACGCACCTGATATGTTTATCGTCTCAGCGGAAAATATGCATCTCCTTTATGATAAAGGAGCGCTGGCTGATTTGACCGGCATGATTCCGCCCACAACGCGGGAGCAGGTGTTTAACTGCGTCTGGAACGCAGGCACCATCGACGGAAAACTGACAGGACTTACCACCAGCCTGAGTTGTTCCAGCATATTGGTCTCCGACGCCGTCTGGCCCGAGGACACCTGGACGCTGGAGGACATTCTGGAACTGGCGGAGAATGCGCCGGAAGATACATTGAAAGGCCTGGTCCCAGTGTATGGCTTCATGCCTAAGGCATCGGATGTGCTGTACCGGCTTGTTCTTCAGAATATTGACTCTTCTCTGATGGACAGGGAGGCTGGCGCCTGTCACTTTGACAGCGAAGTGTTCCGCAAACTTTTGGAATACTGCAAAAATACCCCTATTCCGGAATCCAATCCTGACGCGCGGAATGCCGCTCCCGCACGAGCCGTCATAGAGGGGGAATACCTGGCCTATGCCTGCGATCTGTACAGGGGAATCCTTGATTTCAGCCGCGAGATGTCCTTTTTTCCCGAGGGCTACCACTGGGTGGGAGTTCCCACCAGAGACGTAAGCGGCAACCTGGTACAGGCGGAATATTTCCTGGTAGTCAGTAAGGATACGGAAAACATGGACCTGATCGAAGAATTTCTGCCAACTCTCTACGATGATGAATTGGAGCGCCAATTCCCCAATAACTGCCTGCGCCGGGATGTGTTACGGGAACGTGTTATTTTCTCCAAATGGGATTCCTCCCTGAAGTATGACTTGGGAGAAGGAAGTTACATGGTGTTGGATGGAAAACCGGACGGCACTTCCTATGTGGAGGATTACATAACTTTTCTGGACAACTGTGTCCCCAGACCGCCCCGGGACAGCATTATTGCGGATATCGTCATGGAAGAGGCGGAGTCCTACTTTGCCGGGGATAAAAATATAGACGAAGTGATCCAGATTATTCAGAGCCGGGTACAACTGTACCTGGATGAAAACAGTTTCTGATCTAAGCGGACCAATACTGGCGGCGCACAGAAATATGTACCGAAGCGTTTATCGGAGATACAGGAAAATAAAAAAGAGTTGTCGCAATGGCAACTCTTTTTTTCATAACAATAGAATCTCAGTTATTAATCAGCTTGTCCTCTTCGTTGTTCCAGCTGTAGAGTTTACGGATCTCCTCTCCGACCTTCTCCGCAGGATGTTCGCCGGCCAGTTTTCTCATTGCCTTAAAGTGAACCTGTCTGCCCGCGGGTGACATATCCAGCAGGAACTCCTTGGCAAAGGTGCCATCCTGAATATCGCTCAGAATCTTCTTCATGGCCTTCTTGGTCTCTTCGGTGACAATCTTGGGACCAGTCACATAATCGCCGTACTCCGCAGTGTTGGAAATGGAATATCTCATGCCGGCAAAGCCGCTCTGATAAATCAGGTCCACGATCAGCTTCATCTCATGGATACACTCGAAGTAAGCGTTCCTCTCGTCGTAACCGGCCTCTACCAACGTCTCAAAACCTGCCTGCATCAATGCGCATACACCGCCGCAAAGCACTGCCTGCTCCCCGAACAGATCCGTCTCGGTCTCGGTGCGGAAGGTGGTTTCCAGCACACCCGCTCTCGCGCCGCCAATGCCCAGCGCATAGGCCAGAGCCAGATCCTGTGCCTTTCCGGTAGCGTCCTGCTCCACAGCGATCAGGCAGGGAACACCCTTCCCTTCCTGATACTCGCTTCTCACGGTATGGCCGGGGCCCTTGGGGGCGATCATGGTTACATCCACATCCGCGGGAGGCACGATACAGCCGAAATGAATGTTGAAGCCATGGGCGAACATCAGCATATTGCCGGCCTCCAGATTGGGCTCGATATCCTTCTTGTACAGATCAGCCTGCTTCTCGTCATTGATCAGGATCATGATAATGTCGGCCCTCTTGGCCGCTTCCGCGGCGGTAAACACCTCAAAGCCCTGCTTAACAGCCTTGTCCCAGGATCTGGAGCCTTCGTAAAGTCCGATGATAACCTTGCAGCCGGACTCCTTTAAGTTCAGCGCATGGGCATGCCCCTGGCTTCCGTAGCCGATAATTGCGATTGTCTTCCCCTCCAGCAGAGACAGGTTACAATCTTCCTGATAAAAAATCTTTGCCATCCTTTTTTCCTCCATTATGTTAAAATAGTTTATAACTGATAGGTTTTTGTGCCTAGAGCTAACTCATGTATCAAGATGGAAAATGCGATTGTTCTTCCATATCGCTCTCCAGATGAATTACATTCTCCATCCCCCTGCCCAGACCCGCGATCCCTGTTCTGGCCGACTCCAGAATCTCGTAGCCGTCCAGCAGGTTCATAAATGCCTCAATCTTGGCCTGGTTGCCTGTGAGTTCGATGATCAGGCTGTCCTTGGACACATCAATAATTTTAGCCCGGAAAATATCCGCCACAGCTATGATGCTCTGGCGCTGCTGGGGATCTGCCTTAACCTTGATCAGGGCCAGTTCCCGGTAAACACTCTCCTCCGGCCTTAATTCCTTGATATTACGCACGTCGATCAACTTACCTACCTGCTTCTCTATCTGTTCCAGAATCTCATCGTCTCCACAGGTTACAATCGTAACCCGGGTAAAGCGGGGATCGACGGTCACTCCCGCAGTAATACTCTCAATATTGTATCCCCTGCGTGAAAACAGGCCGGATATACGGCTCAATACGCCGGATGTATTGTCTACCAACAACTGAAAAACTCTCTTCTGCATGATTGATCTCTCTTCCCGGCACAGCAAAATCCTGTACCCAGGACTCAGGTATGCCTGCGCTATAAGACTTGATGGAACTACCCGCCTTCCGCATTGATTCTATTAGAAAGGGGGTGCGTAGCTGCTCTACATTTTAGCAAGATAAAGTATGAATGTCAACCCCATTTTAAACCCGCCTCTTCTCTGCCAACCCGCTTAATCGTCATTTTCACTACATTTTGCCAGCGCCAGGGTCCCTGTGCGGGCCACCTCCGCAATGCTGATAGACTGTAGCATAGTCAGCAGAAGTTTGGTTCTCTCCGGTGTGTCACAGATCTGAATCATCATAAAATGTTTGGACATATCCACGATCTCCGCCCGCAGAATCTCACAGATCTCCGTAATCTCCCGCCGGTTGCCCTTGTTGTGACGCACCTTTACCAGCATCAATTCCCGGCTCACGCTCTGGGTCTCGTCAAATGTTTTGACTTTGATCACATCCAGCTTTTTGTTCAGCTGTTTTTCGATCTGTTCAATGGTGCGCTCGTCCCCGCTGCTGACAATGGTCATACAGGATATCTCCGGATCGTCGGTCTCCCCCACAGTCAGGGAGTCAATATTAAAGCATCTTCTGGCAAAAAGCCCTGCCACCTTGCCCAGTACGCCGGAGCGGTTCTCCACCAGAACGGAATAAATTCTCTTTCTCATCTTTACACCCCTTGTCCGCTTTGACGGACGCAAAATCTATCATTGGCCTGCAATACCGCGCTAATCGGTTTCTGACTTCACTTCACCAGGTCCATGGGGTCAACCAGACACTCCAACAGCACCGACTTGTCATCTCCCAAAAAGGTGTCCAGCACTTCCTCCACCCGCCCCATATTTTCCAGCAGCTGATACCGCATATCATAAGCCGCCGCAATCTTATCCAGCATGGGACTGCCAGAGAGATCCACCACCGAGTAATGATCCTTATAAGTGTAGTGCTGGTACTCCCGTACCATACCCAAATAGCCGTTTTTCAGAACAATGATCTTGACCGGAATGTCATACTGGCGCATGGTGGCCAATTCCATCATGGACATCTGGAAAGAACCGTCTCCGCACACGGCGATTACCTGACGCCTTTTGTCAGCGAGCTTGGCGCCCATAGCCGCAGGAATGGAATACCCCATGGTTCCCATGCCGCCGGAAGTCAGAAAACGTCCCTCCTTTACAATATGATAACTACAGGACCAGATTTGATTCTGCCCCACATCCGCCACGTAAACCCCGTCGGGGTCCATCTTCTCGGACAACCGGGTGATAAAGGCCGCCGGGTCCACATAGGCCGGATTGGGACTGCGCATGACGACCAGCGTCCTTCTGTATTCCTCCAGAGTCTGAAGCCATTCCTCATGCTCGCAGTTGAACTCCTCCCTGGCAAAATCCTGGAAAATATGTTTCACATCGCCCACCAGCGGTATGGTAGGCCCCGCGTTCTTGCCGATTTCCGCCGGGTCCACGTCGATATGCACCAGCACTTTGTCTCTGGTGATCAGGTCCGGCTGGCTCACCGCCCGGTCCGCCACTCTGGCACCAGCCATAATGAGCAGATCCGATTCGTTCATGGCCCTGTTGGCGCAGGCTTTGCCGTGGTTGCCCACCATGCCGAAGTACAGAGGATGCTCCGTGGGCATAACGCTGATTCCCATCATGGTAGACACCACCGGAATCCGGTATTTTTCCACAAACTCCCGCAGATCGTCTCTGGCCTCACTGAGCAGTACGCCGCCGCCCACACAGATGATGGGACGCTTCGCCCTCTCCAGTTCCCGGATCACCTTCTTGATCTGTACCGCATGGCCCTTGACCGTGGGCTTGTAGGTGCGCATATTGACCTCTGCCGGATACTGGAACTTGCTGATGGGAGCATTCTGGATATTGATCGGAATATCAATGAGTACAGGACCTCTGCGACCGGTATTCGCGATATGGAAGGCCTCCCTGAAAATCCGGGGAATGTCCGCCACATTCTTTACCAGATAGCTGTATTTGACAAAGGACTCCACGGCTCCGGTGATATCCGCCTCCTGAAAAGAGTCGCTGCCCAGCAGATCCGTATGTACCTGTCCGGTGATGCACACCAGAGGAATGCTGTCCGCAAAGGCGGTGGCAATCCCGGTGATCACATTGGTCGCGCCCGGGCCGCTGGTGACGGCGCAGACCCCTGGTCTGCCCGTGAGCCGGGCCATACCGCTGGCCGCATGGGCCGCGTTCTGCTCCGTGCGGATCAGTATGGTTTGAATCTCCGATTGCAGGATACTATTATAAAATGGGCATATAGCTACGCCGGGGTAACCGAACACATATTTTACGCCCTCTTCCTCCAGACATTTGATTATGGCATCTGCACCTATCATATAAACCTCCTGAACTTAGGATTGCCGGTCCTTTTGCTTTGCGCATCCCCTGTTTTGATTTTCCCATTTTAACACAATGAATTGTGGTATACAAGTCATAGATTTAACCAGATTTTTTCTCTAATAGAAAGAATCCCTGTTATAATCCGTCACTCCGCTCCCCAATCTGTCAAACAATTCCTTCACCGTCGTCTCTCCATGCTGAATGGCCAGCAATTCCCGGTCGGTCACACCGATAAATTCCACGAACTCCACTTTTCCGTTGGGAGTGTCCAGGGTCTGGAGCCTGCTGTCCGGGGCCGTGATTAATCCGGTGATATTTGACCGCCTTTTGACGTCTATCCCCTGCGTCTGGCCGGTATACACATATTCCCAGACGTTAAAGAGTTCTCCCTGATCGAAAGTGAGGCGGGCCAGGTCCTGCAAAATTCCGCAGACGCACATCCATTCCGCCCTCTCGTCCTCATATTCATCCTTTTTGAGTCGGAAGGTAAACTCCATCCCATAGCCGCTGTACTCCGGATCGTCAAATTCCTTCTCATACAGCTCCGACATTCCGTAAGTCACAAAATGCCAGTAATCCCCGCCGTCATAAACGTCTATTCCCTCCAGCGGGTCCTTGCCGCCAAGTCTCCAGTTAAGCATAGTACGATAGTGCTCCAGCAGCGCCCCTCCATAAACCCTCTCACATTCCCCGGCGATGGCGTCCCATCCTGCCGTCTGCAATTCCTCTTCTTTCACAATCCTTCTCCCCTTCCCGGACAGGCAGCCTTTTTAAATAATTGCCTGTATGCGCTCTCCTTCTGTTATATCTGTCCTCATGGGTCTGAAAAAATTTTGTCCCTATGTGTTTATCAGACCCAGCAGACGCCTGGCCAGTTTCACCGCCTCCGCCGCGTCTTTGGAGTAGCCGTCCGCCTGGATCTCTTCCGCGTATTCCTGGGTGATCACGGCGCCCCCGATCATGATTCTGGCAGTCACTCTCTCTTCTCTGGCAAGGGCTACCACCTCCCGCATCCGCTGCATCGTGGTGGTCATCAGCGCCGACAGGGCGATGATATCCGCATGATGCTCCTTCGCCGCCTGTATGATGGTTTCCTTCGGCACATCTTTGCCCAGGTCTATCACCTGAAAGCCATAATTTTTCAGCATCAGCGCCACCAGATTTTTGCCGATATCATGAATATCCCCCTCCACGGTGGCAATGACCACCACCGGCATGGAATCCCCGTCCTGCTCCTTCAGCAGATACGGCTCCAGCACCTCGATGGCGTTCTTCATGGCCTCGGCACTGGCAATCAGCTGGGGCAGAAAATATTTTTTCTGTTCGAACAGATCTCCCACTCTGTTGATTGCAGGCAGAAGACTCTCGTTTAACAATCTTCCGGGGTCCTCTCCCTCCAAAAGGGCCTGCCCGGTCATGGCGGCGATACCGTTGCGATTTCCCTTTAACACGGCGTCCGAGATCCGCTCCAGATGCGTCCCGGGCGCATGGGCCGCTGAAACGTTTTTGCCGCTGTTGTCGGCAAGGACAAAATCAGTCCCTATATTGCCAGAATCCCCCTGTCCTGCATCTGCCGTCCCGTCGCTCACGGGGCTCTGTCCTTGGTTTACAGCGCTCCGCCCGCTGTCTTGCGCGACTTTATTCCCGGCCGCAGGCTTAAATTGGGTCGCGTACTGAATATATCGCAAATCCGCGTCCTTTCTGGCTTTCAGCATATCCGTCGCCAGGGCCCCGCAGACCAGCATCTCCTGGGAGGGATTGGCGATGGCCATGGTCAGTCCCTCATAGATGGCCATGGTCAGAAAAGCGGTGTTCACATAGGGTCTCGCGGGCATGCCAAAGGAGATATTAGACAACCCGCAAATCGTCGCCAGGTCCTGCTTTTTGCAGTAGCGGATGGTCTCCAGGGTCTCCAGGCCCGCCTGCCCGTTGGCGCCGATGGTGGTCACCAGACCGTCCACCACAATATCCTCCCTGTGCATGCCAAGTTCCAGCGCCCGGGTCACGATGCGGTCAATGATTTCCTTTTTTTCCTCCAAATTCCTGGGAAGCCCCTCATCCGATAGAGGCAGCAGGATAAACATAGCCCCATATTTCTGCACTATGGGCAGTAGTTTTTCAATCTTCTCCGCCTCATAGGAAACTGAGTTCACCAACGCCCTGCCTGGATAATGGCGCAGCGCGGCCTCCAGCACTTCCACATGGCTGGAGTCCAGAGACAGTGGCAGATCCGTCACCCCCTGCACCTCCTCCAGCACCCGCAACATCATGGCTTTTTCGTCAATACCGCTCATTCCCATATTCACATCCAAAATGGAGGCCCCGCAGTCCTCCTGCTCCTGCGCAAACTGTAGCACCAGATCCATACAGCCGTTTCGGAGCTGTTCCTGTAGTTTTTTCTTTCCGGTAGGGTTGATCCGCTCTCCCACAATCATGAAAGGATCCTCCAGGCCAAAAGCCAGTGTTTGCCGTTCACTGGTCAGATAACGGATACCCTGGGGACGTCTCCCCCTCTCCACAGGTTTTCTTCCCTGTGTGAGGCGTTTCAGCCCCGCGATGTAGACGGGGTCCGTGCCGCAGCAGCCCCCCAGAATCGCGGCTCCCGCCGACACCAATTCCTCCATTTCACCGACGAAAGTGTCGCAGTCCATATCATATATCGTCTGTCCCTGTTCGTTTACCCCGGGCAGCCCCGCGTTGGGCTTGGCGATCAGCGGCAAGCTGCTGACCTCCGCCATAGCCTCCACGATCTCCCTCATCTTCGCAGGTCCGGTGGAACAGTTTACCCCGATGGCATCCGCCCCCAGGCTTTCCAGTACAACGGCCGCCGTCCGAGCATCCGTGCCAAAGAGCGTGCGTCCCTGAGACTCAAAGGTCATGGTAACCATCACAGGCAGCTGTGTGACTTCTCTGGCGGCAATCAGCGCCGCCCGGGTCTCCCCCAGGCTCATCATGGTCTCCACTGCCAGCAGGTCCACACCGGCTTTCTCCATCAGCTGAATCTGTTCTTTATATACCTCAATCAGAGTCTCCAGATCCATGCTGCCCATGGGCCTTAGCTGCTGTCCCGTCATGGTCAGATCTCCGGCCACCAGAACCTCCGAGGCAGGCTCCGGCCCCCCTCTGCCCGCCGCCTCTCTGGTCAGAGCTACCAACGCTTCTATTATATCAGCCTGTCGATTTGCCAGCCCGTACTCCTTCAGTTTGATCCGGTTCGCCGTAAAAGTGGGAGCATATAGAATGTTGCTTCCCGCCTCCACATAACTTTTCTGTAATTCCACCAGCACCCGGGGATGCTCCAGAATCCACTGTTCCGGGCACACGCCCCCGGGCATTCCCCTCTTGATCAGATTGGAGCCCGTGGCTCCGTCCAGCAGGATAAATCTGTCTTTACAAAAATCCCTGAACTGCTGCTTTGTCATCACGTTTTCCTCCTCGCACTGACACCGGACGCTATACATCCCCACGCCATTACTGCCAGCCCCGTCCTGCATACTGTTTTCAAAATCAACCGTCTGTCTCCAATAACAGTCGCCCCATATAATAGAACCCCTGACACTTTTCCAGAGCAACCGGGACAATCCGGCCAATAAGCTCTGGCGAACCTGGAAAATGAACCAGCGTATTGTTGGACATACGGCCTGTGAGCAGACTTTCATCATGGTCATTTATCTCCTCCACCAGGACCTTTGCCACCTGTCCCTGATATCGGGCTACCTGCTCTCTGGCAGTGTCCTGTACAACCTTCAATACCCTGTCAAATCCTTCCCGGACCTGCTCCTCCGGCACCTGGTCAGGCATAGCCGCCGCCGGGGTTCCCGTGCGTTTGGAATAGATAAAGGTAAACGCATTGTCGTATCTCACCTGTCGGATCACATCTATGGTATCCTCCACATCCTCCATGGTCTCCCCTGGAAATCCAACAATGATGTCCGTAGTGATGGCAATATCCGGAATCTCCTGCCGAATCTTTTGTGCCAGAGCCAGGTACTGCTCTTTGGTGTACCGGCGGTTCATTCGCTCCAGAATCCGGTTGGAACCGGATTGCAGAGGCAGATGCAGATGACGGCAGATCTTCCCGGACTCCTTCATCACCTCAATCAGCTCGTCCGACAGATCTTTGGGATGAGAAGTCATAAACCGAATCCTCTCCACGCCCTCTATCTTTTCCACCTCCCGGAGAAGCCCTGCAAAGTTTATGGGTTTTTTCAGATTTCTGCCGTAAGAGTTTACATTCTGCCCCAGCAGCATGACTTCCGCCACGCCCTGAGCGGCCAGCTGGCGAATCTCCCGAAGAATGTCCTCCGGCTCCCGACTGCGTTCCCTGCCGCGCACATAGGGCACAATGCAGTAGCTACAAAAATTGTTGCACCCAAACATAATATTAATGCCCGACTTGAATGGATACTTGCGCTCCACCGGCAAATCCTCCACGATCTGTTCCGTGTCCTCCCAGATATCAACGATCATACCCTGCTCTTCATAAGTTCTGCAAAGCAGTTCCGCAAACCGGAAAATATTGTGGGTGCCAAAAATCAGATCCACAAAGCGGTAGCTTGCGCGGAGTTTCTCAATCACTGTGGGTTCCTGCATCATACATCCGCACAGAGCAATCTTCATGGCCGGATTCTGCTTCTTAAGGCTTTTCAGTTCCCCCAGACGGCCATAGACCCTCTGATTGGCATTATCCCGAACCGTGCATGTATTGAAGAGCACGAAATCCGCGCTCTCCTCCTCTGTTATGTCATAGCCTGCCTGGCGCAAAATCCCCAAAAGTTTCTCGGAATCCCTGGCGTTCATCTGACACCCGAAGGTTTGGATCGAAGCCGTTGGACAGCGTCCATAATTTTCACAAAATCTGCGAACCCATTCCCGGCACTTTGCTATGAAATAATACTGGCGGGCGGGTTCTTCTATTGGTGGACCTGAATCTATATCTATTTTATCTAAATCAATTTCATTAAACATTTTTCTTAACTTTTTCCCTTTCCATCATATCCATTCGCAACTTTCTCTATGATGCCGCATAATCAGGCAAATGCAGATCTGGTAAGATACCAGACTTGCAGACTGACTTCCATAAGAATCCAGGATTTATCTGTGGCCGGACAATCTCTTGACCCTACTGGTCATTTCATTGACCCATTTAGTCGAAACGTTTAAGAAATCATATAAACCTTCTCACAAGTCCGGCCAACAGCTTCACCACCTGCTCCATGGACTGCACACAGGCATACTCAAACTTGCCGTGACAGTTTTCCCCTCCGGTACAGATATTGGGACACGGAAGCCCCATAAAGGACAGCCTGGCGCCGTCGGTGCCGCCCCGGATGGGAGTGATGACGGGCCTGATCCCCTGTTCTTCCATGACCTCCACCGCCCTGTCCACCAGGTCCATATGCTCTTCCATAACTTCCCTCATGTTATAGTAGGAATCTTTCATATCCACCGTGACAGTGCCTGCGCCATATTTCATGTTCAAAAAATCAGCCACATTGTTAAAAAATGTCTTTTTTTCTTCAAATAGGGTCCGATCATGATCCCGAATAATATAATCCGCCCGCACCGTCTCCACATTGCCCTGCATGCTGTCCAGATGAAAAAAGCCCTCATACCCCTCCGTATACATGGGATTCTCACAGACAGGCAGCATACTCTGGAACTCCTGCGCAATCAGAATGGCATTCTTCATCTTCCCCTTGGCCGAACCCGGATGGACGCTACATCCCTGTATATAAAGTTTGGCACCGGCAGCGTTGAAATTTTCATACTCCAATTCCCCCAAAGCCCCGCCGTCCACAGTATAGGCCGCCGCAGCTCCGAATAATGCCACATCAAAAAAATCCGCCCCCGCGCCGATTTCCTCATCGGGAGTAAATCCAATCCGAATCTTTCCATGGGGAATCTTTGGATGACTCAAAAAGTATTCCGCCATGGTCATGATCTCCGCCACCCCTGCCTTATCATCCGCTCCCAGCAGCGTGGTGCCGTCGGTGACAACCAGATCCTGCCCCCGGTATTTGCGAATCTCCGGAAAATCCGACGTCCGCAGCACGATACCAAGTTCCGGATTTAGTACAATATCCTCTCCGTCATAATCGCTGACAATTCTGGGTTTCACTCCGGCTCCGCTCATGGCCGGGGAGGTGTCCATATGAGCGATAAAACCTATTGCAGGCCTGTCCTCATAGCCCTCCGAGGCAGGTACGGAGGCGTAAACATAACAGTGCTCCTTATCATAGCTAATATCTGCGGCTCCCATATTCTGTAGTTCATTCACCAACAGCTTTGCCAGATCATGCTGTTTCAATGTGCTGGGATGGGTGTCACTCTCCTCATCCGAGCAAGTGTCAATCTGCACATACCGTAAAAAACGATCTAATACCTTTTCCATGATGCGTCTCCTTTTCCTAAACCTGTCCCTGATCCGAATACCTCACGGGGCGCTGCCCTGATAAGGCAGCGCCCCGTCCTCCTAAATCACAATAGAATCTCACTCGTCTCCTGTTGCCCTTGCCGCTTTCCCGGCCAGAAAGCCGGACAATACGGCACTTAAGTCTACCCCTGTGGATTCCTTCAGGCCATCCGTCACCTGATTGACCGTATTGATAATATCTCTGGTCAGCTTGGCGCTGTTGCCGTCTCCGTACATGGTGATCTTTTCCACCTTTTCCAGAGGAGCGGCGGCATTTCTAACTACCTCGGGCAGAGCCTTGAAGTACATCTCCAATACAGCGGCCTCGCCCATCTTGGCCATGGCCTCCGCTTTCTTCTCAATACCATCCGCCTCCGCCACAGATTTGGCACGGATAGCCTCCGCTTCCGCCAGACCCTTGGTTCTGATACCTTCGGCCTCCTGCTCCATCTTATACTTCTGTGCTTCGGCCTGGGCCTTCATGGCCTCGGCCTCCTTCTCCGTCTCGAATTTCCGGGCCTCCGCCTCTCTCTGGCGCTCATACAGCTGGGCGTCCGCCTGCTGCTGCTTGGCGAACTTATCCGCCTCCGCTTTCTTCTTGACCTGCGCCTCCAGCATCTGCTCCGCTATCTCCACCTCTTTCTGCTTCAGCAGAATCTCCTTCTCCTGCTTTGCGATATTGGCGTTGGCGGTAGTGATCTCCACCGTCTTGCGCTGTTCCTGCTCCTGAATTGTATAGGCCGCGTCCGCCTCGGCTTTTTTCACATCGGACACCTTTTTCAGTTCCGCTTTCTTTATCGCCAGTTCGTTCTGCTTGATGGCGATTTCCGTCTCCGCGTTCACCTCCGCCTCGTTGGCCTCCCTCTTGGCATTGGCCTGGGCCTTGGCGATCTCTTTCTCGCTGTCCGCCCTGGAGATGGCGGCGTTCTTCTGAATCTTGACAATATTGTCCACACCCAGATTCTCGATTACACTGTTGTTGTCCACAAAATTCTGTACATTAAAGCTGATGATATCCAGACCCATGGCGGCCAAGTCCGGCTCCGCGTTCTCTTTTACCAGAACCGCGAATTTCTGCCGGTCGCTGACCATCTCCTCCAGGGCCATCTTGCCCACGATTTCACGTACATTGCCCTCCAGCACTTCCCGCGCCACACCGCCGATATAGTCGGGTTTCTTGTTCAGGAAGTTCTGGGCAGCCAGCTTGAGCCTTTCCTCATTGTCGCTGATCTTCACATTGACTGTGGCGTCCACCTTGATATTGATATAGTCTGCGGTGGGAACCGCTGTGGAAGTCTTTACGTCGATGGGAATCAGTTGCAGGTTCAGCTCATCCTTCCTCTCCAGAAACGGGATCTTCACCCCCGCCTTGCCGATCAGCACCTTGGGTTTCCGGCGCATGCCGGATATAATCAGAGCCGTATCCGGCGAAGCCTTCACATATCCGGTCAAAAAGATGATTACGACAAACACAATAGCCAATATTATGGTAACCACAATACTTACACTTAACATAATGTTTCTCCTTTCGTCTCCCTGACCCACAGCCCCATGCCGTGGGCATTCTCTATATGTTATGCGTCTATCATAGCACATTAGGACGGTTTTTTGCCAGATAAATATGTGCACGATTCAAACAAAATGGCTTTCTGTCTCCGCACGTTACGGACAATACACTAATCCGGCCTGACCTGGCCGCCGCCAGTGATCCGGTATTTATAGCTGGTCAGTTCCCTGAGGCCCATGGGGCCTCGGGCGTGAAGTTTCTGGGTACTGATCCCAATCTCCGCACCGAAACCAAATTCAAAACCATCCGTAAATCTGGTGGAGGCGTTCACATAGACACAGGCTGCGTCTACCTTGTTCAAGAACTGCTCCGCCGCCCCAGGATTGTCTGTGACAATGCTCTCGGAATGGTGGGTGCTGTAACGGTTGATATGGCTGATGGCCTCCTCCAGGGAGTCAACGGTTTTCACGGAAATAATATAATCCAGATACTCCCTGCCATAGTCCTCCTCGGTGGCTGAGACCGCGCCGCGTATGGAGCCGCAAACCCTCTCATCTCCCCGAATTTGCACCTGCTTTTCCTCCAGCGCCCTCTGTAGTCGGGGCAACAGCGCTTCCCGCACAGCTTCGTGAATTACCAGAGATTCACATGCATTGCAGACACCGATCCTCTGGGTCTTGGCATTCACAATGATGGGAACTGCCATATCCAGATCCGCATCCCTGTCCACATAAATATGACAGTTTCCCGTACCGGTCTCAATCACCGGGATGGTGCTGTTCTCCACAACCGCGCGAATCAGCCCCGCGCCCCCCCTGGGAATCAGCACATCCACATACTCTTTCAGCCGCATAAAAGCCTGGGTTACAGCCCGGTTTGTATCCGTGATCAGTGTAATCGCATCCTTTGAAATCCCACAGTCCGCCAGCGCCTGCCGCAGCACATGAGCAATCGCCATATTGGAGGCCAGCGCGTCACTCCCCCCCTTGAGAATCACCGCATTGCCCGCCTTAAAACACAGAGCAAAAGCATCCGCAGTGACATTGGGTCTGGACTCATAGATAATGCCGATAACCCCCAGAGGAACCCGGCATTTTTCTATACGCAGACCGTTTGGCCGCTCAAAACTTTCCAGGCATTCCCCCACCGGGTCCGGCAACGCCGCAACCTGCCGAAGTCCCTGGGCCATGGAGGCTATTCGCCCCTGGTCCAGCAACAGACGGTCCAGCAGGCCCTGATGCATTCCGTTTTCCCTCCCCCGCTCAAGATCCCGGGCGTTGGCGGACAAAATCTCCCGGACATGCTCTGTCAAAGCATCCGCCGCATGTTCCAGCGCCTTATTTTTTTCCTCTGTAGTCAGGCTTTGCAGCTCATATTTGGCGGCTACAGCCCTTTTTCCCATTTCCGTTAAATCCATAATGCCCCCCTTTTCGTATACGATATTTTCACACCAGAATCACCTGGTAGGGCTTGCAATCCGTTTCCTCCACCGGCAGTTTCTCCACTAGCTGACAGCGGTGACCAATGCCGATGGAATACGTCAAAAAACGGGGATGTGCCGCCAGATAACGATCATAGTAGCCTCCGCCGTAGCCAAGGCGATGGCCGTATGGGTCGTAGGCCACACCGGGCATCAGCATCAGCGCCTGCTCAAAGCCCCCGCGCTTTGCCTCCCACCTCTCCGGTCCAGGCGCTCCCTGGGTTTTCTCGCCCACAATTTCTCTGTAGGGACGCGTTTCCGGTGGTTCCAATATTCCATGAAATCCCGGCTGCAGTTCCGCCAGAGATTCAATTTGATAAAACTCCATCCGATGTCCCGGCATCACCCGGGGCAAAAATACCTGTTTCCCCAGCCGCAGCGCCTCTCGAATCAGTTCATATGTTTCCAGCTCACTGCCATAACTGGCATAGCACAGCAAAATTCCCGCCCGGTAAAACCACTGATGTCCCAGTAATCTCTCCGTGATCAGACAGGCCGCTCTGCGCCGCCCCTCCTGGGAAAGCGCGTCCCTGCGGGCCAGAACCGCCTGCCTGACACACTTTTTTTGCTCTTTGGATTCCTCTCTCATAAAAACCCCTTGTCTGTTCTTTTGCGCCCGCTCACTGTTCCGGACGCAGAGGTCTCCCTCGGTATTTTTCCCCCAGATTTTCCAGCGTGCCGTCCTCTTTTTGGATGGTTATGCTATCCAGCTGCCCCCGGAGATTGGCCCGCACATTGGCGATATACTCCTGACGGAGAGCTGCCTGTTCGGCTTTCTCCTCCTCCGAGAGTCCCTGGGACTGGGATTTGTGGTATAAGGCGTTGATTCGGGCTATTTTCTGTTCCATGGTCTTTTCGTCCATATCATCCTCCCTGTATTGGAAAGCCGATTCGGGAAAATATTCCCCAGTCGACTGTCCGTTGTGGATTCTATTGCTGCCGGTGCAGCTGGCTGACAAACCGCGGCAGATCGAAGCCCTCTTTCTTATTTGCCACAAAGAGCGTTCCCTCCTGCCCACCGTCCAGGATTCTATGCAGAATACCGATGTCTTTGCTGTTGGCAATCACCATATCCACACCGGAACTGGTGGCAATATGGGCGGCCTGCAATTTAGTGTTCATGCCCCCCGTACCCACATTGCTCCCTGTGCTGCCCTTGCCCATGGCCAGCAACTCCTCAGTCAGTTCATCCACCTGGGGAATAAACGCTGCTTTCGGGTTTTGCCTTGGGTCATCCGTATAGAGACCGTCTATATCGGAAAGCAGTATGAGCAGATCCGCATCCACCAGCGCTGCCACAATGGCCGAAAGCGTGTCATTGTCCCCGATCTCAATTTCGTAGGTGGCCACCGTGTCGTTCTCATTGACAATGGGAACGACACCCATCCGCAATAACTGGGTAAATGTATTGTGTGCGTTAAAACGATTCAAATCATCTACAATGGTATTCTTTGTCATGAGAATCTGCGCCGCCACCTGGTTGTATTCCGCAAAAATCTTCTGGTATGTCATCATCAGCCGCGCCTGTCCCACGGCGGCGCAGGCCTGCTTTACCGCCATCTGCCGCTCTCTGGTTTCCTCCGTGATCTCCCGGATGCCCACGGCTTTCCGGCCCACGGCTATGGCACCGGATGTGACCAGAATCACATCCTTTCCCTGATTGCGGATATCACACAACTCCCGCACCAGTTTCTCCAGGCGGATATAGTCCAGATCCCCTGTCGGAATATGTTGTAAGGAGGAAGAGCCGATTTTCACTACAATGCGCTGCTTATCTCTGAGTGCCTCCCGCACTGTGCAATTCGTTTCAGTCCCTGCTGTCACCACTTTATATTTCCTCGCATTCGTACATAATATGACTTGTATTCTTTCTAAATTCTAACATCAATTGTTTCTTACGTCAATGACAGCCTGCTTTTCCCTGAGACCGGCCATTTTAGACCTTCAGACATCCCCCTGTTTCCACTTGCCCACAGCGCAGGCCCTCTGCCCGGTTTTCCAGGATATAAAGGCTAAACGCTGTGATCCTCCAGCGGCTTATAGATAGAGGCGATGGCCTCTGCCACCCTGATTCCGTCCATGGCGGCGGATGTGATGCCTCCCGCATACCCGGCCCCCTCACCGCAGGGATAAATCCCCCGTATACGGGACTGTAGTTCCTCGTCTCTAAGAATCCGCACCGGCGAGGAAGTGCGGCTCTCCACCCCCGACAGGATGGCGTCCGGGCGGTTAAAGCCGGGGATCTGTCTGCCGAACTGTTCCATGCCCTCCACAAAAGCCCTGCTCAGTTCCCTTGGCAGTAGACCGCTGAGATCGCTCTCCCGCCATTTCCCCTTGATGCAGGGCTGTAGAGTCTGCTCCCGGCAATCCGCTGAAAGTTCTTCGGTCTCCGTTCCCTGTTCTTTCATCAGTTCCTCTTGGCTGCACGCCTGTTCCACACATGCCTTATATATACCATAGCGCTGTACAGGCACCGCTCCCCGGCCCAGCCGATAAGCTCTCTCCTCCAGGCGGCGCTGAAATTCCACCCCTGCCAGAGGATCTGCAATAGGGGAGTCTACGCGTTCCGCCTGTGAATCTTCCTGAAAAGACGGAGCGCAATCCTTCCAGGTACTACGGCAATAGTCCTCTGGCGTCACGGACACAATGATGGCGCTGTTGGCATTATTTCCGTCCCGGCTGCTGTAACTCATACCGTTTACGGCAAGCCGCCCCGGCTCCGAGGAGGCATTGACCACATAGCCTCCGGGACACATACAGAAAGAGTACACCCCCCTGCCGTCGGACGCCTTGGCTGTCAATTTGTAAGAAGCGGCTCCCAGAGCCGATTCCGGAGCATTGCCCAATTTTTCCGGCTCCTCTGTCCCATACTGAACCCGGTTGATCATACGCTGTGGGTGTTCGACGCGCATACCCACAGCAAAAGGTTTGGCCTCCATGGGCAGTCCCGCCTTATACAGCATCCGAAAAGTATCTCTGGCACTGTGACCGATGGCCAACACCAGCTGCCCGCAGGGGATACGGCGTCCTCCGCTGACATAAACCGCCGCGATCCGGCTCCCGTCCGCATCTGTTTCCAGCCCTTCCAGCATGGTTCCAAAGAGCACCTGTCCTCCCTGGTCCAGAATCGTCTGCCGCATATTTTTGACTACCTGTGACAGCACATCCGTGCCCATATGGGGTCTGGCGTCGTATAAAATCCGATTCGGTGCGCCGTGAGCCACAAAGATTCGCAGTACTTCCCTGTTTCTGCCATATTTATCCTTGACCAGCGTATTCAGTTTTCCGTCCGAAAAAGTCCCTGCGCCGCCCTCCCCGAACTGCACATTGGATTGGGGCAGCAAAATACCTTCGTCCCAGAAACGCTGTACATCCGCTCTGCGCCTGTCCACATCCTCCCCACGCTCCAGCACTATGGGTTTATAGCCATGCAGAGCCAGACAGTAGGCGCAAAAAAGTCCTGCCGGCCCCATGCCCACAATCACCGGCGGATGCGTAAGAGGCCTTTCACCGCTGTCCGGAAATTGATAATTCTGTCTTTTTATCCGGGCGACTTGCGCCTGTCCCAGACGCCTGCAAATCCCCGCCTCCAGAGAGGGCTTTTTCAGTTCCACATCCACTGTATAATTGCACCAGATCTCCGGCTTTTTCCGGGCGTCAATGGAACAGCGCAGAATTTCCATACACTGTATATCCTTTGTGTCCAATTTAAGCAGTCTTGCCGTCTTTTGCAGTATTTCCCGCTCTCCCTGACCGGGGCTTACCTTTACCTGATTGACTCGCAACATATTTTATTCCTCATCTATAAATAGCAGAAAGCAACTCACTTCTCCGCACGTAATATGCCACTCTCTCCTGATCCGGCGGCGCTTCCCGCAATATATCCGCTGGCCCAGGCCCATTGGAGGTTATAACCGCCGCAGCGGCCATCCACATGAAGCAATTCTCCGGCCATATACAGGCCATGGCAACGCCTGGACTGTAGCTGCGCGTCCACATCCCGCATACTGACGCCGCCCCTGCATACCTGCGCGCTCTCAAAGGGATGGCTGCCAATGACGGTGAAGGGCAGATGACGGCACAGATCAAAAACACGCCACAGCTTCCGCCGATCCGCCCAGTCCACACGCTCTTCCGGTGAAAGCCCTGCCAGTCGGACACACACAGCCATAATCTTTTTATGCAGCATCCCTGTGAAAAACATCTCCACAGACTCTTGTCCCATATGCTCCATTCTGTCTAGGCACAGCCGCTTATAGGCATCCCCTTCGCACTGGGAAAAAAAATCCAGTTCCGCACGCAGTTCTTTCCTCTGCGCCAGAAGCTGGTTCACTCCGCCGCTTAACTGGAACACGGGGATGCCGGATATGCCATACTCCGTAAGTTGAATCTCCCCCGTCTCCTCAAGCAGCAAATCCCCTCTCTCATTATAAGAAGCGCGGTCCCGGCGAGAATGCTTCCCCTGTCCGTCGCCATAAATCCGTACCGTCCCCTCCGACCGCACCCCAGCCAGAGCCTTGCAGTATTTTTCGCCGCAGTGGAGCTGTACCAGCGAGGGCACAGGAGGAACAATCCGATGCCCCAGGGACCGGGCCAGCGCATAGCCGCTGCCGTCCGAACCCGTCCTGGGAACCGCCTGTCCACCGCAGGCCAGCACCACCCTCTCCGCCCGCAATTCCCTGCCATTATCCAGCCTAAGTATGTATTCCATTGGAGCGCCGTGTCCTTCCGCCCGGGGAATCACCTCCCGCACCATGGCCTGGGGCATGACCTCTACCTTTTCCCGCTCCAGTCCGTAGCGCAGCACATCCAGCACCGTTGCCGCCTGCTCGCTGTACGGATAGAGATACCCCCTCCGCTCCCGCACCATAAGTCCCAGAGACGAAAAAAAGGCGATGGTCTCCTCCGTCCCGAAACGCTCCAGCACGGAGGCTGCCATTGCCATATTGTCACTGTAGTAGTGGGAGGGTTTCAGATCCCTGTTGCCCAGATTACACTTGCCATTGCCGGTCATCAGAAGTTTTTTCCCCGGCCTCTCTCCACGTTCCAGCAGCGCCACCCTGGCCCCGGACCGGGCCGCCGCAATAGCCGCTGTCATTCCCGAAGCGCCGCCGCCCGCCACCGCCACATCATATCCGTCAGCTGGTATAGTTTTCCAAGAAGTCATACAGCCTCTCCTCATCCGCAATATACATCACACCGATAATCTCCTGCTGCAAGCGCTCCGGAAGCTGAGACAAACGGATATTCGTATATTGATAAACCGTTTCTCTGTCTTCCTTATAGACTACGATCAGGTCGTTTATGGCCACCACATAAAAACTCTTTGAAGGCTGCACATACCGGTAATTCATCTGAACTACCACCCGGCTGGGAGCGAAGGACAGCACGTCCAGGCTCACAAACCCCCTCTCCTTCTCGGACAGAGGTGGCGCCGCCTCATAACTCTCCATAGCGGCCACGAACTGTTCCCGGTTCATACCGATATACATATCGGGGAGTTCCTCGCTGGTCTCCACCTCTGAACCGTTCAAGAGATCCTTTTCCCGGAGAATATATTCCGTCTCCGCATTGACAGTCTCCGGGATGCTGATCACCTGGGATGTCAAAAGTCCTGTCTCTTCCCCCAAATCCTCCTGCGGAGTCTCCATTACCTGATTATGCCATCTGGGTGTGGCCTCCGGCAGGGATAGATCAGGCGTTTCCTCCGATGTGTCAGGGATGACCTCCTGCCGTATCTGCTGCGGCTGATACCGCTGTGCCAGTCTGGCCCCCAGCAATCCCCCTGTCATTCCCATCAAGCCGCACAACAGCAGCCCCACTGAAAATATGCCTATCCGCTGCCCTTTCGTCCTCGTCCGTCTCATCTCATACCCCTTTTTCCCACAATCTGTGAAAAACGGCTCGACGAGACGTTTTTCTATGTGCGATTCTAAGCTCACACATAGTATCAACCAAATTTTATGAAATTATACGGCCCAGTAATTTTCTGGCCTGCTTTCCATACAGCACGGAAATCTCATATTCCCGTATATTTTTCGTTGCCACCAGTATGACTCCGTAGACCACCGCCCCCAGCAGAGCGGCCACTGCCACCGCCGCCACATCGCCCATGTGGACGCCAAACAGTTTGTTGACCAGCAGGATTATCAGCCCCATAATCCCTGCCCCCGCCAGCGGCACACCCAGAATCCGGATATAGTCTGTATTCATTCTTCCCTGCCAGACGCAGTATGCCGCCATTCCAGCCAGCAGAATCACCGTGGAAACGGAGGCTCCGTACAGGACTCCTGCGGCGCTGTATCCGCTGCCTCTGACAAAGACATTCTGTAATAAAATATGCAGAACCGTCCAGATCCCCAACATGCCCATCAGGATATACCTCTCTCCGTGAGCCAACAAAATCATCGAGAACAGCACCACAAGCCCCATAACCAGAACCAGGCTTCCGCCGATTCTCAGCATACTTTCTTCACCGCCGGAAAAAAAGCCGGCAGCAATCCGCGGAGCCATCACCACTGCGGTCACAGCAAAATACAACCCTACCGTCCACACATAATGCAGTCCTGCCGCCGCGACATCCCTGGCATACCGTGCGTCCTCCCTGCGGATGTTCCCGCATAACCTGCCATAGACGGGAAAACATCTGGCGGTCAGAATCAGCACAAACACCGCGCAGGGCAAAAGGCATTTTCCAAAGAGACCGCCATACCCCGCCACCGCCAGGTCGGGGGTTAGTACTGTCAGGGGAGCCAATTCCTCCGAAACGACTTCGGCCCCCTCCACTGGGGGAGCAGGCGCGGGTGTATCGGCACTGAGTAATGCCGCCCCGCGCAGATAAAAAAATCCGCCCAGCACCACCGGAAGCACAGCCAGCAGCGCCGTACAGACTCCTCTCCACAACGCTCCGTAGAAAATCCGAATAACGTCCCCCATGCTCTCCGTGCGGCGCAGTCCTTCCTGGCTCTTCTGCTCATCCGCCCTCCTGTCACTGCCCAGGTAGACTACAAGCAGAAACAGCAGCACCAGCAATTCTGTGACCGCGATACCCAGAGCAACTCCCATGGCCCCATACATACCGCTGTAACAGTCATTTTTCAACAGACTGGACACCTTGTCCCCATAGTCCGCCAGCCATCTGCCAAACAGAGCACCAAGTACCAGAAAAAAACCCTGGCGCAGCACGGCACTGACCAGAGAGGGCATATAACTGCCGTTTCCCTGAAAATAACCCAGCAATGCCGCGCTAAGGGCCTGAAACAAAATCACCGGGGCCAGCAGTTTCAACGCGGTCGCGCTATAGGGTACCCGAAAAAAGCTCCCTGCCAGAGGCTCCGCCAGCAACAGAAGAATGACGGTCAACAGCGCCCCCACGGTTCCCTGCAAAATGAAAAACTGTCCGCGCATCCGGGCTACCCCTTTGAATTGTCCCTTATTTCTGCGGTTTCTCTGCAACTTCGCAATCACATCCGACACCCCGCAGGTCACCAGCAGGAAAAAGAGGCTTGCGCCCTCCATGGCCACAGTCAGGCAGGCCATTCCCATATCTCCCAACACCCTGCCCATACCAATCATACCGATAATGCCAATAACATAGGTGTAGCATATGATCTGCTTTATCTTTATCTCCTGTTGCCTCATTAGGTTGTTCCCTTCCGTATTTTCTGGATCGGTTCTTCTTATGCCGGGTCTCTGGTAATGCCCAGCACGGTCAGAACCTGTTCCTGCTTTTGCTCCATCACCGCCGCTTCCTCCGGCTCCATATGATCGTAGCCACAGAGATGCAACATGCTGTGCGCCACCAGAAACGCCAGTTCCCGCCGCAGGCTGTGCCCATATTCCCGGGCCTGTCCGGCAATTCTGTCCACCGACAGAATGATATCTCCCAAAATCAGTTCGCCGCTGTCCGGATCAAAGCAGTCCGCTTTCTGTTCCTCCGCGCTTTGAAAATTCCCCGGCGTGTCATACTCCAGATTGGGAAAGGACAACACATCCGTCTCCCTGTCAATCTGACGATACTGCCGGTTAAACTCCCTGATCCCCTCATTGTCGGTGATCAGCACATTTACCTGTACCTGATAAGGACAGCCTTCCGACTCCAACACTGCCGTTGCCACCGCCTCCACGGTTTGTTCCACATCAAAGGAGTATGTCACTTCGGTCTCATTCTCAACATAAAAAGGCATTGTAGTGCTTCTCCCCTCCGGAAAATCTCATCCGTTTTTATCCATACCATGGTCACTTCCGACCGTGTCTCTTTTCTCTGCCCTTTGCCTTTTCTCTGTACTTCTCCCGCGCCTCGTAGTCGTCATAAGCCTTGACAATCTTCTGCACCAGCGGATGACGCACCACATCCTTGCTGGTAAGATTACAGAAAGCGATGTCCTCCACCTTCCCCAGCACTCTTGTGGCCACATCCAGGCCGGACTGGCTGCCGGTGGGCAGATCCTTCTGAGAACTGTCGCCGGTGACTACCACCTTGGAACCGAACCCGATACGTGTCAGGAACATCTTCATCTGGGCCGGGGTGGTATTCTGTGCCTCGTCCAGAATAATGTAGGCGTTATCCAGCGTACGCCCCCGCATATAGGCCAGCGGAGCCACCTCGATCAGCCCCTTTTCCATATTTTTGGCAAAATTCTCCGCGCCCATGATCTGGTAAAGGGCATCATACAGGGGACGCAGATAAGGGTCCACCTTACTCTGCAAATCCCCGGGCAAAAATCCCAGTTTCTCCCCCGCCTCAATAGCCGGGCGGGTCAGAATGATCCGGCTGACCTCATCATTCTTAAACGCCGTGATCGCCATGGCCATGGCCAGATACGTTTTGCCCGTCCCCGCAGGCCCCAGGCCAAAGGTAATCATCTTGCCGCGTATGGCGTCCACATATTGCTTTTGCCCAAGGGTCTTGGGCTTAATCGGTTTGCCGCTGACGGTGTGACAGATCACATCCCCGTCAATCTCTGTCAAAATTTTTTCTTTCTCTTCCATACCTAATGTAATTGCGTAATTGACGCTCTGCTCCTCAATTTCATTGCCTCTTTTGGATATTTCCGTGAGCTGGCTGAGAATCCGGCACGCCTGATTTGCCTGATGCTCCTCCCCGGTGACAGCCACTCGCCCATTGCGGTCCACCACGGTTACATGCAGATCCCTCTCTATCTTGCGCACATAGGAATCCCCCGCGCCGAAAATCTTCTGCATATGCTCTGCGGGCATATCCATTTGTAATGTTACTTCGCTCATATTCCCTCTTCCCCGCACAACCGAACCCTGGCCCGGCGGTGCCTCCACAATTGCGTTAATCGGTATTTGGAACGACTGTGTGGGTTTTCTCCTGTATACATATCGGAAGTTTCCGGCCCTTCTGCCCCGTTCTGCGGACACGCGGCCTACTCCGCCGCCTCCGGCACAGGTTCTTCTGCGGCAATGGGCACCAGCCGTCCCGTAAGCTGATCTACCAGAATCCATCCCTCCATGGTCCAACACACACTTCCCTCTTCTATTTTAACATCTTTTTCAATAATGTGTACCCCTTTTTCCTCTAAAGTTGCAAGAAATTGTAATTCTTTTTCCACCAGCAGCGCCTCCGCCTGCTTCAATGTATATTCATGCTCCACATTCATGTACTCCCGATAGACATACTGCCCCCAGGAAAGAGGGATGGACAGTTTCTCAAGCAGCATGGGCGTATGTCCCTGGGTCACCGTATCATACACCAGATAAGGCCGTTCCTGGGGCAGTTTGATCTCCCGCCCCCCCAATCTCACAAAAGGCCGGGTGGACCTGCGCCCGGTATAGGACTTTTGGATATAGGTGGTGGGCAGTGTATCCTGATAAGTGACGGAATGCTCCACGGTAATATCGGCGTCTGCCGTAATATACAGATATTCACGGACAGTGGCATCATCGTTGTAGATGGGCACCCGGCCCTCCACCAACAGTGTGCCCTCTTCCACAACATCACCGATTTTCACCATCGGGACACCGCTTCTCACAATCATGGAAGTAATGACGCCTGCGTATTCCGACACAAGATTCTGACCGCCCTCCACAGGCTTCGGTTCCTCCAGGATGGGAGCGTCATTTTCCTTTATGGAAATCTCCAGCCGGGTGCCGGAAAGTCGGGCTGAAGTCCAGGTGACCTCCGGAAAAGCGCGCCGGATTTCCCTCTCCAGAGTGCTGATATCCAGATCTGTCTTCCTCATACCCACACGCACCTGTTGGGAAGCCAGAAAATCTGTGAATACCTCCTGTGTAATCTGGTAATTGCCCTCCAGAGTGATATCCCACACAAAGCGATAGCTGATGATCCAAAATGTCACGCAGAGCAATAAACCCGCTATGAAGATCTTCCTTTTCAGAAGGCCGGGCAGTAAAAAGGGCAGTCCAAACTTCTGCAAGACGACTACCCTTACCCCCGTTTTTCTGGCGATGGGACGAAGCTGTAAAAATGCGCTCAGACTGATGCACATGGTGTATATATCTCCATCCTTACGTATATCCCACAACAGAATATTCTTATTGCTGCACAGATTTAAAAAGCGCTCCGGGGACACCCCCCATATTTTCATTCTGACATACCCCTTGAGGAATTGCAGTATTCCCAGCATATGAATCCTCCCGACTCAAATTACTGATATCTGACACAGCGGATACAGCCACTGATCTTCATGTCCTCATTGGTGTAGTATTCTATGGAAAGTCGCTGCCCCTCAAAGCATACCTGGCAGTTTTTGCCCTGCAAAAGGATCTGGCACTCTGTATATTCCAATATTCCTTTATAATTCTCCACCCACGCCTCCTGACAGCCCGTCAGAGTCACCCGCAGGGCTCCCAGCAGAATATCCTTGGGCAAAGAGAGAGAATCAATAATCGCTTCCCTGCGACTTGTTCCCTCCGCTTGCTTCTTTCTCATGGCTTACCTCCTGCCGAATCCGGGAATGCCTCCCTGTTATGGCAATTTCCTTTTCCGAATACAGCTCAACCAGTGCGTTTTCACTTTCGCATCGGCTGAACAGTTCTGTGGGAATTGCCATATCCGCGTAAGCCTTCATCCCCCGCCCGGACGAATAGTTCTGTTCCCGGCAAAGAGGCAGCAGGAGACAACTTTTCCCTCAAATTCGGTTGTTCTCCCTGTAATATATGCAGTTCGTCTTTAAGGTATGCCGCACTCCTGCCCCGGCAAAATATTACGCCTGCCCCATAATCTCATGGATCAGCGCCGGAATCGGAGGCTTTTCCTGGCCGAAGGTATATGCCTGGTAAAAGCGTTCTCTGGCCGCCGCCGCTCTACCCGGCTCATTATAATGCATGTAGGCCAAAGGCTCTCCCGCTCTGACATAATCCCCCACCTTGGCGCACAGTACCAGCCCCACAGCCAGGTCAATCACACTTTCCTTGGTCTCGCGTCCGCCCCCAAGCAGCAGAGAGCATATGCCAATCTCATCGCATTGAATGCTTTGTATATAACCGTCCGTTTTAGCCGGCAGGGGTTCTACATGAATCGCCCGGGGCAGCAGGCTGGTATCGCGGACCGCCCGGGGGTCTCCGCCCTGAGCCTGCACAAACTCTGCCATTTTTTCCAGCGCCGCGCCGCTAAAAACAGCTTCCCGCAGCATCTCCCGGGCCTGTCCCTCCTCCCCGGCTCTGCCCCCTGCTATCAGCATCTGGCTGCCCAAAGTCATACACAGTTCCACAAAATCCGCCGGCCCCTGCCCCCTCAGAGTGTCTATGGCCTCTTTTACCTCCAGAGCGTTTCCCACCGCCCTGCCCAGAGGCTGATCCATGTCCGACACCACCGCGATAGTGCGGCGTCCCGCGCCGTTGCCAATGCGCACCATCTCCCGGGCCAGGGCCAGCGAATCCTGTAGTGTCTTCATGAAAGCGCCGCTGCCGGTCTTTACATCCAGCACAATGGCGTCTGCCCCCGCCGCCAGCTTTTTGCTCATGATGGAACTGGCGATCAGGGACATATTGTCCACTGTGGCCGTCACATCCCGCAGGGCATAGAGTTTTTTGTCTGCCGGAGCCAAATCCGCCGTCTGTCCCATGATGGAAATACCGATTTCGTTCACCTGCCGAATAAAATGTTCCCGGCAGATGCCAGTGGAAAAACCTGCAAAACTCTCCAGCTTGTCTATAGTTCCCCCGGTGTGTCCCAGACCTCTGCCGCTCATCTTGGCAATCCTAAGGCCGCAGGCAGCCGCCATAGGTGCCAGAGCCAGAGAAGTCTTATCCCCCACGCCGCCGGTACTGTGTTTATCCACTTTTATCCCCTCAATGGCAGACAGATCCAGTAAATCACCGCTGTGGGCCATGGCCATGGTCAGATCCAGCGTCTCCTCCTCATCCATGCCCCGGAAATATATGGCCATCATCAGGGCTGACACCTGATAATCCGGAATTTCCCCACTGGTGTATCCTTCGATAAAGCATTGAATTTCCTCGGAAGTCAGTTTTCCGCCGTTTCGTTTCTTCATTATAATATCATACATTCTCATGGACTAAACCTCTCTTTCTTGAATAACAGTCATCCATTTCCTCCGATACATAAGCCCGGACTATGTGCGTTATAATAAAATTCAGACAGGGACGAAGTACCCATAATGTTAGTCAATGCGGTTCCTGATTTGTAATTTCTACTGCTTCCATTCTGCCTCCTCTTATAAACCCTGAATGACCAGAAGAATATATTTTCACTGGACATTGAAAAAAATATGTGCTATACTCGTGCCATTGGAGGTACATTTATATGAATAATGAACAATTACTTATGGCTCTCTCCGATATGATGGATCAAAAACTTGAACCGGTTCATCACAAACTTAACTGTATGGAGAGTCGGATGGACCGCATGGAGGGCCGGATGGACCGCATAGAGGGCCGAATGGACCACATGGAGGACCAGATGAACCGCATGGAGGGCCGGATGGACCGCATAGAGGGCCGGATAGACCACATGGAGGACCAGATGAACCGCATGGAGGGCCGGATGGACCGCATAGAGG
>CANSPM010000010.1 GCA_947648875.1 uncultured Lachnospiraceae bacterium | reverse complement strand
GCCAGATGCAGCGCCATGGTCAGTTCGACCGCCCCCAGATTGGAGCCCAGATGCCCTCCTGTAACACTGATCTTATGAATCAGAAAATCCCTGATCTCCTGGGCCAGTTCCTCATACGCCTTAGGATCTATGTTTTTGATATCATTTACATTCTGTATCCGCTCTAAATGCATACTCCGTCCCCACCCGTGCCATAGGTTTTACCCACGGCAGCGTCCGATTTTTCCCTTGACACGTAAAACCTACTTTTTGCGGTGAATCAAAAATGCCGTAAGTTCCCGCAGAAAACCGCTGTCTCCCTCCATGGAGGCGAGAATTTTCACGGCTTCCCCGGAAAGACGCTCCACCTCCCGAACAGAAGCCTCCATACCCATGATCGTCACATAAGTCTGCTTTTGATTCTTCTTGTCACTGCCGATGGGCTTGCCAAGTTCCTCCACAGTGCCTGTGACATCCAGAATATCATCCTGAATCTGGAAGGCAATGCCAATGTCATAGGCGCATCTCTCCATCTGCAGGACCTGCTCCTTATCCGCTCCGGCCAGAATAGCGCCCGCCATCATGGCCGCCTGGATCAGCGCCGCAGTCTTGTGCTCATGGATGAACAGAAGCTGTTCCCCGGACACCTGCCCCTCCCCTTCCGCCTCAATATCCGCTGTCTGTCCTCCGATCATACCATAGACCCCCGCCTTACGGGCCAGCACTTCCACCGCCCCTGCCACGCGCCGCATACGGACAGCCTCATCCCGTGTGGGGTCTTCCGCGCTCTGAACGAAACCCGCATCCTGCCCTGAGACAGAAAACGACCGCATGGCCGTCTCCCAGGCCAGATTCAAAAGTCCGTCTCCTGCCAGAATCCCCATGGCCTCCCCATATACGACATGGGTGGTTTTGCGCCCCCGGCGGTATTCGTCATTGTCCATGGCCGGCAGATCGTCATGCACCAGGGAATAAGTGTGGATCATTTCAATGGCCGCCATCAGCGGTTCCACTTCCCTCCCCCGCCCTCCGAACATCCGATAAGTCTCCTGCATCAGCATGGGGCGCAGACGTTTGCCCCCCGCCAGCACACTGTAATTCATGGCCTCCAGCACCGTGCGCTGCGGCCCCGCCTCCGCCGGAAGATAACTCTTTATAATCCCCTCAATCTCCGCCGCCCTGCGCTGAATGCTTTCCTGTATTTGCTCCATCATTTCCTCTTTCCCTCATACCGGTAGTCGGCAGGTTTGCCGCCGCCTTGCCCGCAATGTTGCATGAACAACAAAATCCGCGTTCTCCGGAGATTCCAATATCCTGTTTTCATTGCCGCTTCTATTTATGTTCCCCGCCGGACACAGTTTCAGAACTGCGCGTCCAGAGGTTCCAGCACACCCTCCTCCGTCAGCTTCAGCACCTGCTTTTCCACTCTGTCGATCTGGTCATTACACGCCTTCACCAGCCTCATGCCATCGCTGTAGGCGGCAAAAGCCTCCTCCAGGGAGACCTCTCCCCCCTCCAGGCGCTGTATAACCTCCTCCAGCTTCGCAAAATTCTCCTCTATCCCGGGCGTTTGTCCCGTCTCCTTGCCCATTGGCGCATCCTCCTCTTTTCCCGCATATTTCCAATCCTGTCAAACACAGCTTATAAAGCCCTGCACCGTACAGGCCATTTATTCCGCGCCCTGCTTCAGAAGGCTCTCCGCTTCCAAAGATGTCACCCTGGCTCTGATCAGGCCATCCGTCACATGGATCTTCAGCATCTGCTCCATTGTCACGTCCTGCACGGAACGCACATTTTTCCCCTGGCCGTCCGTCACATAGCTGTAGCCGCTGCTCATCTTTCGCAGTGGGGAAAGTCCCTCCAGCTGTTCTATATAGAGGGCCAGGCGATGACGCTTTTCAGAAACCGCCCCCTGCATCCCCCTCTGTAATCTCTCCTCCATCTGCATCAGGCCAGTACGCTTCTCCCGAAGCCTGCTGCCCGGACTGGCAGCCTTAAGCTGTAGTTCCCAACGCGTTACCGCATTCCGCTTTTCTGTCAGCAGACGCCGCATCCCCTTCCTCAGCCTGATACAGGCATCCTCCAGGCCCTCTTCCAGCTGCCGGATATCATACACGGCCAGTTCTGCCGCCGCAGAGGGAGTGGGGGCCCGCAGGTCTGACACATAGTCAATGATGGTAGTATCCGTCTCATGGCCCACCGCCGATATAATGGGTACAGAACAGTCAAAAACCGCCTGCGCCACCTCTCTGGCATTAAAGGCCCACAAATCTTCAATCGAACCTCCGCCCCGGCCTACAATCATCACATCCACCCCCTGCTTCTCCAGGGTCCGAATGCCTCTGACTATACTGGCTGGCGCCTGATCTCCCTGGACAATAGCGGGATACAGCAAAATCTGCACATAAGGATTACGCCGGGCGGCAATCTGTATGATATCCCTCACCGCCGCGCCGGTGTCCGCTGTCACTACCCCCAGGGTACGGATCAGTCTGGGGATGGGCTTCTTATATTCCTGCGCAAACATGCCCAGTTCCTCCAGTTCCCTCTTTAACTGCTCATACCGCTCATACAACGCCCCCGCGCCGTCCAACACGATCTGCCTGGCATAGAGCTGGTATTTTCCATCCCTCTCATACACATCCACCGTGCCGCCCACAATAACCTGTTGCCCTTCCTGCATCCGAAAATCCAGCCCTTTCCGGTTACCGGCGAACATTACGCAATTCAGTGTACCTTTTTGATCCTTTAACGTAAAATAAATATGTCCAGAGGAATGATACTTGCAGTTGCTCACTTCGCCCTTAACAAAGAGAGCCTGCAACATATAGTCCTGCGTGAACATATTTTTAATATACGCATTTACCTGCGCAACCGTATAAACACTGCGTGCCATCACTCCTGTTCCCCCTGTTCGGGGCGCAGAAATTTGGCCAGCACAGCATTGACAAACGCGCCGGAATTGTCCTGGCCATACCGCTTGGCCAGTTCCACCGCCTCATTGATGGCCACACTGCCCGGCACGTCCTGATCATACAGAATTTCATAAACTCCCAATCGCAGCAAAGTCAGTTCCACTTTGCCCATGCGACTTACACTCCACCCCTGCGCCTTCTCATTGATCATTTGGTCAATCTGAGGGAGTTTCTCCTGAATCCGTTCATATTTTTTTGTTATATAGGTAATATCTCTGTTGCTGGCCGCCGCTCCTTCCTCCTGCATCGGCAGCTTTATCTCCTCCAGAAAAAAATCCCTCTGCTGAGGCATTTCCTCCGGCGCATTGAATTCTATACGAAAAAGCAGCCTGAAAATCTGCTCTCTCTGCTCACGTCGTCCCATAAACCTTTCCTCTGCCCGCATAACTGGGGCTCTGCCCCTGATCTGTCCCTGGCCATACTCCCAGCGCGTTTGTGTTAATACATAAATCCTTGGCCTAATTCACCTTCACTCCGGCAATCCGGATATTGACATCATTACAGGTAAGTCCGGTCATATTCTCAACGGCGGACTTCACCTTTGCCTGCACCTTGCTACAGGTGGCGGGAATATTGTAACCGTAGGCCAGTACCACCGCCAGATCCACCACCACGTTATTCTCCGTCACTTCCACCCTCACATACTTCTTCACCGGTTTTCCGTTGGAGCCCACCGCAGGAGCCACTCCCTCCACCTCGTTGGCGGCCAGTCTGGCAATCGTAGCCACCACGTCGTCCGCAATCTTCACACTGCCCAGATTTTCATCTTCCTGCAAAACCACGGTCTTACGATCTATCTCTTTTTCCATGTCCTGTTCCTCCATCCTGTGACGTTATAACTCAGTTTATTATATCATTATATCTTCCCACATTTCACTCATTGTAACACATTCTCAATCATCTCACAAGTAAAAAGTTACTTTTCAGGAACCGGCCGGGGAACTGTTCCTAAGAAAACCAGAATGTAATGGACAGCTGTTTTTCATTGCGGGCATAGTGCAAAGTACTGCATCCCGGCTCCAGGTAGGAGAACACTTCCTTTTGGTCAATCAGGTGATCCAAAAGCTGACGATATACATCCTCCTCCGTACATTTTAGAGAAATTTCCTGCCTGCCTGCCGAGATTGCGCGGTCAAACGCCTGCTGTAGCGCTTCCTCCTCGCAGGCGGACAGAAGACACCCCTCCCGCACATAATAGTTGTCCCGGGTGGCCGTACATTCGGGCAGCGGCACAGTCTGACCGGGAACATGGGTGCGCAGCAGCTGCCTGGTAGTCACGCACAGATAGTCATAATTGACCTGGGGAAGCCAGTCTTCCTCCACGGAAGAACTCTCCGCCTGCCTGTAAGACGCGTCTCCCCAGGTGGTGTCCATATAATAATATTCCCCGTCCAGACACAGGAGATTCCAGGCATGTCCCTCTCCCGGCTCCACCTGCCCCTGCACCAGCACGCAGGGAATCCCCATATGATTGAGCAGATACTGGGTGGCCTTGGCATACCCCTGGCACACAGACGCGCCGTTTACCAGAACGGAATACAGATTCTGACTGTCCGGCGCGTCCAGCACATAGTCGGTGCCGCGAATCAACGTCTCGTACACATAACGCGCCTTCTCATAATCATCCGCGTCGCCGGGAGCCTGAGCCAGCAGCGCCTCCGCCGCCGCCTGAATCTGTTCCCATCTGCGGGCGCACTCCTGACTGTCATAGGTGTAACTTCCCGAAAAAGTCACCTTGACCAGCCTGTCCATCCGACTGTATTTCGTATAGCGATATCCGTCCACATAAAAATATTCGGGATGGTCAGCCAACACATAGCAGAAAATCCTGTCGATATCCTCCTCCGTCAGTCCGGCTTCCAGGCACTCTGCCGACAGTTCCTGCTCCGGGCCCATGGTGGCCAGAATCCGCTGGATATCCCGATACCACTGCTGTCCCGGCTCGTCCAGATACTGATAGCAATACTCCCAGGCTAAGGGATCTGTGTAATCCGCCTCCGGCTCCTCGTCCAGATCCTCCGATTCCTGCCCCAGCAGCGACTGCCAGGTCAGCACCTTGCCCTCCCCGCCGGCCTGATGCATTTGCCCGCTGTAATCGTCCGCAATCTCACCGGACGATGTCCGGGCCGTCTGATCCCACAGTTCCCCGAAGTCCGTCATCTGGGACAGCATCCCGCAGCCTGTCAGAGACAGCGCTGTCACCAGTACCGCCGCAAAGCGGTAAACCATCCTTTTTCTGTATCTCATTTTTTCCAAGAAACGTGTTTTCAGACTATGCAATCAGGCATCCTCCTCTCCGATTTCCACATCTGCTCCCTATTCTCTGCAAAACTCCGACAATTCCAGTCCCCTATTGCGGTCCAGCGTCATACCGATACTCCAGGAATTGACAAACAGCAACAGCGGATTTCCCTTCATATCCTTTACTTTCTTCATGTCCGACGTACCGGTGAGTTTTTCCACATCCACCTCATCCTTATTGGCAATCCAACGTATATGCTCATAGGGCAGATTTTCCAGCCGGATCTCCACATTATACTCATTCTCCAGACGGTACTTTAACACATCGAACTGTAATACGCCCACCACACCCACAATGATCTCCTCCATACCGGAATTGAACTCCTGAAATATCTGGATGGCGCCCTCCTGGGCAATCTGCTGCACGCCCTTGGTGAACTGCTTGCGCTTCATGGTGTCCACCTGGCGCACTCTGGCAAAGTGTTCCGGAGCAAAAGTGGGAATACCTTCATACGCAAATTTCTCCTTGGGCATACACAGCGTATCCCCTATGGAAAAAATGCCGGGGTCAAACACACCGATAATGTCCCCCGCGTAAGCCTCCTCCAGAATCTTTCTCTCATCCGCCATGATCTGCTGGGGCTGGGACAGACGCATCACCTTTCCGCCCTGCACATGGCGCACTTCCATATTGGCGTCAAAACGGCCCGAGCAGATCCTCATAAACGCCACTCTGTCCCGATGCGCCTTGTTCATATTGGCCTGAATCTTGAACACAAAAGCGGAAAATTCATGATCCGCCGGGTTAATCAGACCGATGTCCGCCCTTCTGGGCAGGGGAGTGGTAGTCATCTGTAAAAAGTGTCGCAGAAAAATCTCCACACCGAAATTCGTCAGAGCCGAACCGAAAAACACCGGCGTCAGCTGACCTTTTCGCACTGCCTCCAAATCAAATTCAGCACTGGCTCCGTCCAGCAGCTCAATCTCCTCCAGCAGCTTATCCGAGGCCGGGTCACCGATCAGCTCCCGCAGCGCCGTCTCCTCCCCCACGGGCACTACTTTTGTCTCCCCCTCCCGGGTTCCCTTCTCCGTGTCGGAATAAGTATAAACGGCCTTTGCCTCCCGCTCGTACACCCCCTTAAAGCCTTTGCCGGAGCCGATGGGCCAGTTTACCGGGCAGGTGGCTATGCCCAGTTCCTTCTCAATCTCGTCCAGCAGATCAAAGGTGTCGTTGGCATCCCTGTCCAGCTTGTTGATAAAGGTAAAGATGGGGATTCCCCTCATGCCGCACACTTTAAACAGCTTGCGGGTCTGGGCCTCCACGCCCTTAGAGGCGTCGATGACCATCACGGCGGAATCCGCCGCCATCAGCGTGCGGTACGTGTCCTCCGAAAAGTCCTGATGTCCGGGGGTGTCCAGAATATTGATGCAAAACCCGTCGTATTCAAACTGTAGCACCGATGAAGTGACGGAGATTCCCCTCTCCTTCTCGATCTCCATCCAGTCGGACACCGCGTGTCTGGCCGTGGCCTTGCCCTTGACGCTTCCCGCCAGATTAATGGCTCCGCCATAGAGCAGGAATTTCTCTGTCAAAGTGGTTTTACCCGCGTCCGGGTGGGAAATAATGGCAAAGGTGCGCCGTCTGTTTATTTCTTCTGTATATTGATTCATTGGTCTGTAATCCTTTCTGTTTTAGAGTTCCGTCTCTCCACTCCGGAACCCACATGGGGTTCTTCCGTTCCGAGACTGTTTAGAGTTACCGCAAGTTCCCCGGTCATTCCCCTTAATGGGGAAGCAGCGACTCTCCCGCTATCTCCCGCGCAATTCCAAAGTATTGCAGCACGGTCGCTCCAATATCCGCAAAAGTATCCCTTGTACCCAGGTTGCCGGGCCGCAGGTTCCTGCCGTACAGCAAAAGCGGCACATACTCTCTGGTATGGTCAGTAGTCTTCGTATAGGCGGGATCGCATCCATGATCCGCCGTGATCATAAGCAGATCCTCCGCCCTCATTTTTCCCATGATTTCCGGCAGTCTTTCATCGAAGGCCGTCAGCGCGCCGGCATAGCCCTCCACATCCCTGCGGTGTCCGTATAACATATCATAATCTACCAGATTGACAAAACAAAGGCCCTCAAAATCCTGATCCAGATATTCCAAAGTTCGGCGGATGCCCTCCTCATTGCCGCTGGTATAGACATGCTCGGTAATGCCCTTACCCGCAAAAATATCCTGGATCTTACCCACGGCAATCACGCTCTTTCCGGCCCCGGACAGCTGATCCAGCATGGTCACTCCCGGCGGCTCAAGAGAAAAATCATGCCGCCGGGATGTTCTCACAAAGGGGCCTCCCACAGGCCCTTCAAAGGGTCTGGCAATGACCCGGCCCACACCGTGTTCTCCCTGCAAGATCTCCCGGGCAACGCGGCAGTATTCATACAGCTGTTCCACAGGAACGATCTCCTCATGAGCCGCAATCTGAAACACACTGTCCGCCGATGTATATACGATCAGATCTCCCGTGCGCATATGGGCATCCCCGAACTCCTGTATCACTTTTGTACCGGAATAGGGCAGATTGCACAGCACCCCCCTTCCGACGCGGCGGGAAAACGCTTCCAGAACCTGGGCCGGAAACCCCTGGGGATAGGTAGGCAGGGGCTTTTGAGATATCAGCCCCGCAATCTCCCAATGCCCTATGGTGGTATCCTTGCCGCAGGAGCGCTCCGCCAGTCTGCCGTACCTGCCGGTTATCTCCGCCTCCGGTACGGTCATATGCCTGCGAATGACCTGCTCATCCGCCACTTTGTCTATATGGAACAGTCCCAGCCTCTCCATGTGCGGCACACGGAAACAGGAGCTGGAAGCCACGCTTCGCAGGGTGTTCACCTTTTCGTCCCCATACTGCGGCGCGTCCGCCATCTCCCCGATTCCAAAACTATCCAAAACTATCAGAAAAACTCGTTTGTCTTTCAATATATTTTCCTCACCTTTCGTAAAATCCCTCCATGCCTTCCGTATAGAAGCTGATTCCTGGCGCTCCTGCGCGCTTTTGGTTCAGAAGAGCATTTTGCTCATTATACCACATTTTTATGTAATGTACACTAAATTATTCCTGTACCACTGTGCTTATGACGATATTCTCCGCGCCGATCTCTGTCTTGCGTTTTACAATATCCTCGATCTGGGCCCGCTGGACATCCGTCAGGGTCAGGGCGTTTACCACCACATCCACGGCGCCGTCATTGATGCTGACCACCACATCGGAAAATCCTTTTGCTTCCAACAGTATCTCTGCGGCCGCCTCTTTCTCCGCAATGGCCGTCATCTGTACCATGGTATTCACCGCTTCCTGCTTTTGTTCATCCGAAAGACCGTCGCTGTTGATGATCTCCAACAGTGTCTCCTTGTTCTTTGCCCGCACCTGCTCCTTAAGCAGCTTGGCTTCGGACAACATGGCTACGCCATTGGAGGAGGAAAAAACCGCCTCTCCCGGCACTTCACCCTCGGCGGGCTGCGCCTCCCCCACCACCATGTCCGCGTCCAGATAATCTTCCGCGATCACGTCCGAATCTGTGTCCAGACTGTCGATTTCCGTGACAGAGGAAGCCACCAGATCCTCCTCGGACAGATCCAGCAGACCGTCAACATCATCAATGTTATACTGCCCTGCTACCATGTTGTCCGTGATCACTCCGCCTGTGTTTGTCACTTCCGTCGTCTTTTCGTTGTCCGTCAGCGCTTCCTCGTTCAGATTGGTCCCCGCAAACTGCAGATACCCTGCAATGGCCAGCATGATGGCAAGCGCGGTAATCATTAGCTGATTTTTCTTGATTAGGTTTTTCACACTCTTTCTCCCTTTTCTATGCTCTCTTTTTTTACTAGTTCATTGTATGAGGGCTTATTCAGATATATTCACACCCTCTTCCATTTTCACTACCTTAACCTTATGCGCCTCCACATCAAAAAGTGCCTGCACCACATCCGTTATACTCCTGTTGACGGTGCCGGTTCCGGCCCCCTGGGCCACCACCACCACTCCCTCCACCCGGGGCAGAAGCATCTTGACAACATAGGGTTCATTGTTGCCGGAGCTGTGATACACCGTGTTCTCCGAGCGACTGAGCTGATGGGTAGTACGGTTTCCGCCCTGACTGTCCTCCTCGGCGGTGCTGCTGCTCTGGGTCTGCTGATCCTTCTCCACAACCAGTTCCTCCGTGGCATTCAGCGTAATCATCACCTGCACGCTGCCCACTCCGCTGATTCTGGAAAGAGTGTTCTCCAGCTTCTTTTCCAGAGAGGCCGCGTATTCCTCCGTACCGGTAAAACCGGCGCCCTCCCGGACTGTGCCCGAAGATGCGCCCGTCCGATCCCCTGCGCCTGTGTCCGTGGGGGTATCCCGATTGCTTTTTTCCGTGGGCAACGCAATCACTACCAGCAGGACTCCTGCCAACAGTAGAATCAGCAGATTATCCTTCTTCAGCCACTTCGCCATTTTGCCCCTGATCTTCTCCTCCATGTCCATCCTCCCTCTGCCCCATGTCCTGCTGCCCGCCGTGAGGGGCCTCTATGGTCACCGGGTCAATCTGAACGCGAATTTCCCTCTCCTCGCCCTGTTCCTGTCCGGCGGCAGTCGCCGCCTGGCTGTCCTGCTGCTTCTCCAGTTGTATGTCCCATTCCCCCGCCTGCGCCCGGATCTGGGATGTGAGCAACTGCTGCCGGATCTGTTCCACCTGATATTCCTGAAACATCGCCTCATTCATCCCCTGTTCAAAAGAATTGCTGTAAAAACCGATTCTCTCCTCCAGACTCTGCGCCTCCTTTCCCGACAGCAGAGTTGCCACGGGACTCAGAAGCTGCACCAGGATCATGGCGCTGACCAGGAGTTTCAGATACTTTTCATAGGAACCTTTGGGCTTAAAATAGATCAGCGCCTGGGCACAGATCATAAAAACGCCTATCTGACGTATACTGTTCAGCAATCCTTCCCACATAAACGTCCCCCTATAATCCGTGATTGGTGGAGACGGCCACCAGAGATATGCTGATCAGGAACAGCAGCAACGCCGTACCTGTTATTTTCAGCAGCATCATACTGCCCTCCCCTACCTTATCGGTACACGCCGTGATCCGCTTGTCACTGATCATGCCCATGACGGCAGCCGCCAGCTTCAGACAGCAGGCCGTCAGCAGAATCTGCAAAAGCGGCGACAGACATACGCTCACCAGCAGAATCAGAAGCACCACGCCGATGCTGTTCTTAATCACCACCGCCGAACCGATCACCACGGAGGCCAGACTGTCCGCAGCGCCGCCAATGCCGGGTATCGCCGCCACAATCTTCTGCAAAGTGGAGGTTTTCACCGTGTCAATGACAGGCGTTATGACAGACTGAAAAACACTGATGCCGGTCACTACGCCGATAATTGCCTTCAACGCCGCCTTGATTCCCTTCTCCAGCAGTTCTATCAGCAGAGACAGTTTCTCCTCAATCCATATGCCGTTTACCACAGCCAGCAGCACATAACTGTAGATGAAGGGCAGCAGACCGCCTATCAGCACCCGCTCCACCCCATAGATCAGCAACAGCACCAGCTGATAGCTGGCCCCCGCCGTGGTAGTCCCGCTGGCCACCCCCACAGCCATGAGATATGTGGGCACCAACAGGCGGATAAACAACAGAATGTTCTCCATAGCCCCGGACGCCACCTGCGCAATATGACCAAAACTGGCCAGCAGCACGGCGGTCAACAGCAGATACATAAAGTAAAAACTGATATCCGCCACCTGGTGCTTGTCAAAGATCTCCATAAAATGACTCATCAGCGCCGACACCATGCCCAGCATCACCAGCCACAGCAGCACATTGCGCAGGCCCGCCAGCTGGCTTCCCATATCTCCCAACATGGCATTTAAAATATCTCTGATTGCTCCCAGCACATCTCCCTGCATAATCTGTGTCAACACCTGGCGCAGAGAAAACTCATTGCCCGGAAAAAGATTGGACAGCCCCTGCTGTAACTGCTCCAGTCCGTATTCTTCCCAGATCAAATCAATCGACAATCCCTCCATCAGCCACCCCCTGCGTATTGCCGGTTACCGGCATAGAAATCTGTCAGCGCATAAAAGTCTGAATCTGTTCCATCACTGCCAGCAAAATGGGTAATCCCGCAAACATCACCGACAGCTTGCCCAGTATTTCAATCTGCTCCGCCACGGCCCCGTATCCCGCGTCCTTGCATATTCCCGCGCTAAATTCACAGATATAGGTTACTCCCGTTATTTTCAACAAGATTGACAGATAGTTCTGACTGCTTCCAAGAAACTGCCGGATCAATGTAAACTGCCCGAGGACTGCGGAAAGCTGCCGCACCGCATACGTGAAAATCAATACACTGATCACCAGCCCCATGTAGATCCCATACTCCGGTCTGGTCGTTCGAAATTGCAGCGCCACCATGACCCCCAGGATTCCCAATATGCCTATTTTGATAAGTTCCGACATGGCACCTCCTAAAGACCGACATAAGGAGGCAGTTCCTTATGTCAGGTCAAACAATGTCTGTATTGTGGTAAACAAATCATATATATAGGGCACAATCCAGGTCAGCACCAGAATCAGCCCCGCCAGACTGATCAGAAAAGCATGTTCCTCCCGGCCGCTGTGTTTGAGCACCTGACTCAATATGGTAACCAATATTCCCACTGCCGCAATTTTAAATATCAGACTCACTCCCATGCTCTTCCTCTTTCCCGCATATCGCCCAACGGCCCGCGACATACCTTTATACATATTCGGACACGTATCATCCAAATTTCCTCCGCCTGCAAGCTGACAATCCCTATTATGCTGCGACATGCGGTAGCATTCTTATAACAGTATAATGATTATGAGAATGCCTCCAAGAGTTCCCAGCCCCACCGCCATTCGGCTTTTCTCCCTGCTGTCCGTTTCCAGCCTGGCTATACGTTCTCTGAGCAATTCCTGCTGCCGCCGGATCAGACGCACTCTCGCCTCTCCGTCGCCGGCGCCCTGCTCCAGCACACATTGCAGAAAAAGCAGCCTGTCCTGCTCTTTCAGCGGAAGTTCCCCCAACGCCTCCCCCATAATCCTGCCATACACCTCCGTAAAGCTGCTCCCCCGTCCCTTTGTCAGTTCCCGATACACCTGGATAAACGCCTGCCTGTAGGGTTCCTCCACCTGTTCCGCCAGCTGACAGCAGCATTCCGGCAAGGTGCTTTTTCCGTATTGCAACAAACTGATCAGCAGCTCTATAATCCGATTCATCGCATGCAGATGATGCAGGCGCTGCCGCAGATTCCAGGCATACCACAGTCCCAGTCCGCTACAGCTTAAACCAATCAGACTAAATCCCATCAGCCGTACCATCCCTGGCCACCTCCTCCCAGATACCGTCCATCTGTCTGCGGTGCAGTACCTGTCCCACCCGGCAGCATCCCTGCCTGTCCCGGATCAGTACCAGCATACATGTGAAAATTCCCTCCGCCAGCAGCGCCCCCATGCCGGGTTTACCCTGCACATCCTGCATGTCCATACCATGTATGGTAGCCACCAGCCTGACACCGCAGGATGCCGCCATACGCACCGCCCGAATTTCCTCCCCGCTGCCCAGTTCGTCCACCGCCAGCACTGCCGGAGACATGCTGCGCAGCAACATCATCATGCCCTGAGCCTTTGGGCAGGCGTCCAGCACATCACTGCGGGGTCCCAGGTCATTCTGCGGCTGTCCCATATAACATCCTGCAATCTCCGAACGCTCGTCCACCACTCCCACTGTCCGGGCAGGCCCATAGGCATTGCCCTCGGAAATCTGTCTCACCAGATCCCGCAGCAGTGTGGTCTTACCGCATCCCGGCGGAGAAATAATCAGCGTGTTACGCATACTCCCCTTCCTGTAGACATAGGGCAGCACCGGTGTCGCCGCCCCCAGAACCTGATGGGCAATCCGGATATTGATGGCCGAAATATGCTTGATGGTGCGAATACTGCCGGTGCTTTCCTGTACCGCCTGTCCCACAATCCCCACCCGGTGCCCGCCTTCAATGGTGATATAGCCCTGTCGCAGTTCATCCTCATAGGCATACAGGGAATACTGACAGAGATGGCTGACAATCTCCGTCAGAGCCTGTCTGTCAGGATGCCAGGCCTGCTCCATATGCTCCAAATAAGACCCGTCCTCTCCAAGGAACACTTCTCTGCTTCCCTCCATCAGAATCGCCGGTCGCAGGGTCCGCAGCCGAATCTCGCTTACCCGCTCAGACCGTCTGTCAGCCATCTTAAAATACATCCTGTATGCAGCAGGAAAAATATCCGTCAGACTTGTGCTCATTTTTTACCTCTCTCTCTAATACCGATTACCAGTGTACTGCCATATTTACTTTCAGCAAAATGACGCAGAATGAATTTTCAGTCCGCAAGGCGGCGGGGGAAGGCAATTCGGGGGCATCGTTGACCAGCAACAACGCAGCAGATGCAAATTCAGGCAAGTCCTTGTACCTTCCTATCTCAATATATGATGGGACAAGTGAGATATGCCTGAAATATTTATTTCATATGACATCGCATGTGTTCCTCCTTTTGAACGCAAAAAAGGCATCCCGGTGATTCACCTGAGATACCTTTTTTACTTCTTTTATGAAGCAGAATTTCACTGTATGTTGACCGTATGGGTCAGACGGAAATTGCCGTTGGCGTCCTGCTGGCACAGGATCTGTACATTACAGGAATTGCCCCCCAGACGATTCATGGCTCTGACCAGAAAACTGTCCGAAATATTGCCATTGTTGTACGCCGTCCACAATTCCTCCCACAGGTCTGCATCAATCTCCTTGACAAAGCTGAAACTCCCCAAACCACTATTGATAATCTGCTGACCGCAATCTTTGTAATATGCCTCTAACTCCTTTGAAGCAGGAACGGCGTTCGGCGCGCCGGTAGGCGTCGGGGTGGCCTTGGGCGAAGGAGACGGAGAGGGGGAAGCCCCGGCTGGTTCAGGCTCCAGATTTCGATAACTGGTGCCGTCACACGCAGGCAACTTTCTGGCCAGACTTCTGCGCACATGCGTGGTTTCATAATCCTTATCCGTCTTGTTAAAATACCGGTAAGTGGGCGGCTGTGTGTCATCCCATGTCAAATCTACATTATAATACTCCCCATAGAGATTGACAATATTCCACGCATGATTTTCCCCGGAATATCCTGTACAGTAGTAACAGGGGATTCCCAACTGATGCATCAGGTACTGGAAAGCTCTGGCATAACCTGCGCAGACCGTCTTTCCGTTGACTAACGCGCTGTAAGCGCTCTGGCTCATGGGTGCGCCGCTCTGGTATTCCACCTGCTCCAGCAGCCTGTTATGAACAAATTTCTCCTTCTCGTAATCGTCCGGAAGATTCCATGCCTGAGACAGTATCCTCTCCGCCTGGGTTTCAAAGGTATATCGGAAATCGGGCATCTCCTCCTCGCTGACGCTGAACTTCAATGTAATCTCTATGCATCTTCCGCTGCGGCTGTATTTACAGCTGTAGCTGGTCTCCAGCCAGAACATTTCCGGATGGTCGTTATACACTGCCTCAAACACTGTTTTCAACGCGCTCACCGTTATATCCTGGCAGGGCTTGAAGGTTACGTTCAGCGCATTGGCATTGGCATAGATCTGCCTGTACATGGCCTGCCCCGTCTCATCCAGCAAATAGTAATACGGATAAAACAGACTGTCAAAGTAGAGATCCGTACCGGTCTCTCCCAGGGAAAGCTCCGTCTGCAGTTTATCCGCCTCTTCCTTCCCCAATTCCGTAGAACTATCCGTCACCGGAGTATATCCGGCCTTGTCCGCCAGATCTTTGGGGGCCTCCACAGAATCCTCGGAAGGAACCACATAATCAGCCACATTCCCCGTCATACCGCCATTTTTAGCCACATAGATATTGATCACCATGCCATTTGGGTCAAAATCGGGAATGGCCCCCGGCGACGGCGAGGGTTGTACGGTTGGCTTGGGCTCCCAGATCAGAGGACCGTCCATCAGCGGCGGCGCCATGGTGGGTTCCGGAGTCTGCTGAACCGGCGCTGTAGTAGGAACCGGACTCTCCTGCGGCGTCATTCCTCCCGGCTGGTTATCACCCTCGCCTCCCGGCTGCTGGGAATCCGTCCTGTCCACCACACCCAAGGTCCCCTGTTCCCCTCCATACAAAATACTTGCCAGACGTTCCGTAGCAGTGGGTGAAAAAGCCGCCCACACCACCAGCGCGCACAGCAAGATCACCAATATACATAACACATAAAGTAATTTCTTGACCAGTTTCAGAACCGCCACCTCCTGTTTTAACTCTTTTCATCGCCTTGCACAAAAATCGGTTTTAAACCAAAATCCTGTTTAATAATGCATCTTCCTCCAGCAGACGCTTCGCCATCTCCCGGTAGAATTCCTCATGCAGATAGGTGTGCCTGTGGGGCTTAATGGAGGGTGCCATATCAATGGCTCTTGAGAAATCTACCTTTTTCATCCCCAGAGTCTTCACATATTTCCAGAAACCGGTGTCCGTAAATATGGTATTGACTCTTACATATCTGTGGTCCTGTACTCTCGCCATCAGATACGTGGCTACCCCCACCTGGATGCCGTGGAGCTGGGGAGTCTCCAGCAGCTTATCCAGCGCATGGGAAATCAGATGTTCGCTGCCGCTGGTGGGAGCGCTGCTGCCCGCAATCTCATTGGCGATGCCGCTCATAGCCAGGGAGTCCAGCAGTTCTTTTAAGAACAACTCCTCCTGAATGTTCTGAAAAGGTGTGCGCACAAAGCTGTTCACCGCCTTTTTCGCTATCATGACCGCAAAATCGTTCATCTGAGCATATCCCGCCCGGGCCTCAAACAGCCAGTCGTACAGAGCGGTGATCTTGGAAACCATATCTCCAATCCCCGAGTAGATAAAACGCTCCGGCGCCGTCCGGATCACTTCCGTGTCCACGATAATGCCGTGCGCCAGTCTGGCGGGCACGGAGGTGCGTCTGCCTTCCACGATCAGGGAAGCGCTGGCGCTGGAAAATCCGTCGCTGGAACTGGAGGTGGGCACGCTGATAAAGGGGAGACCCCTCAGAAACGCCGCGTATTTTCCCGCGTCTATCACCTTGCCTCCGCCTATGGAGATAATCGTCTGTACCTTCCCCGGCAGAGTGAACGCCATCTCCACAATATCGTCTATGCATACCGTGTCAATCTCCCGGTATTCCAGTACTTCGATATCTGCCTCTTTCAGAGAGTCCATGACCTTCATGCCGAACAATTCGATCAGGCCATTGCCAAAATAGATCACCACATTTTTAAAATTTTCTTCCCTCAGGTAACTGCCGATCTGATCCAGCGTCCCTCTGCCGACCTTTAAGATAGCCGGTATCGCAATACTTTTTCCCGTTGCCGCCATGTCTCTGCCTCTTCCCGCGCGCCGGGGCCCGCGCCCCTGAATATCGCGTTATATTCTGTTTATACTTCCCATTGATAATTCTTTAAAAAAGGGATATCTGCTCAAATTCGCTTTGCTTTTCAGCATCTCCCTCGCCGCCGGATACCTTGCTGACCACTTGGATCTCCAGCATCCGGCCGCACTGACCGCAGTGACAGGACTCCCTGTCTCTGCCCACAATATTCCTGCTGCCGCAGCCCGGACATACCGCCAAGTCCTCCCGCAGACAGCCCACTACTATTTTATCCGCCATAATATCCTTCCCTGTTTACACCCGCCCTTGCAGATATAACAGTTTCCTTCCCTGTTTGCATGCTTCCATACAGCTCAACATTTCTCTCACATGCACATTATAATCCCTGCCCGCTCAATAATCAAGTCTGAATCAAGCTGGCCATGACACAAAATTTTCTCTGGCTGTGGCTGCCCATGTCAAAAAACTGCCGTTTTCGCGCAGGCTACGGAGAGTTGCAAAGCGCCGGGGTGACCGGCTTTTCAGCCTGTCACCCCGGCGTTTATAAGATCCTCCTATCTCGCCCCTATACGATGCGTTCCCGCAGCGCCGCCTCAATATCCTCGTCCGTAATCAGGGAGTATACCTTAGCGCCGTATTTTTTCAGCATCCGTTCTTCTCCGGAGGGCGTTCCCTGGGGCATCTGGTTATGGCGGTTGATGATCACAATCACCGCTGTCACCTTGATATCCGCCTGACTGCGCAACTGCTCCACCCTCTCCTCCACGGAAGCCCCGGATGTCATCACGTCATCTACAATCACCACCCTCTCTCCGTCCTGTAAAGTATGGCCGCAAAGCACCCGTCCCCGGCTGTCCGCCACCCGTCTGTCGTGGCAGTAGCTACAGGTTTTGCCGTATTTGGTATGCAGGGCCGTGGCCGCTGCCACGGAAAAGGCGATCCCATGGTAGGCCAGCCCCACCAGCGCGTCAAACTCCAGACGATTCTCCTGGATGCAGTCGGCAAAAACCTCCCCGATCCGGGCCAGCTGGGCATTGGTGGAAAAATTCTCCGTATTGATATAATAGCTGCTTTCGCCGCCGTGTTTCAGAGTGACATCCTCCCTGACCAGAATCCGGTTTTTATCCATGTAACGGATCAGCCGCTCCTTGTTGGTCATCACATCCAGCTTGTAACCGAAAAGTTCATCAATTGTCACCCCAAAATATGCCGCCAGGGCCGGCATCATCATAATGTCTGGCTGGGCTGTCTCGTTCTCCCACTTGGATACCGCCTGATAAGTCAGATTCAGCGCCCCTGCCAGTTCTTCCTGCGTCACGCCCCTGGCTCTGCGCAGCTGCCTGATTGTCTGTCCTATTGTATTCATATGCTCCTCCTGCTTCATGACAATAGAAAACGTACTTATTGTTCTATTGTATCCTGTTTTGCGTTTTTCTTCCGGCATACAGTTTCCGGGAACAGAATCCGGCCTTTAGGACTCCGCTCTGTATACTTTTCTGAAATCCGCTATGAAAAAGTTCTGTAGACACGCGCATCTTGTTTACCGGTATGCCTTTATGATAAACGGAAAAAAGGCCGGATGCAAGCACCCAGCCTTCGTGTTTTTCTCAACCATTGGTTGCACACTATTTCCCTGCCCATTTTTTGCACTGTTCGATCCTGGCTCCCGGTGGGTTATCCCCCTGTTCCGGGTCACTGGAATACTGGGAGAGCAACCGACAGGGAAGATCCGGGCATTCCCCACAATGGTTAAACCCTTTTTCCTGACAGCACTTTGCCACGGGACATTCCCCGTGGAACGGATGACCGCCTGTGGCAATACAGCCCCCACAGTTACATGCCTCCCTATACTCACATGCCTCGCAACTGAGCCCACATCTTGTGTCTATCATGTTTTTTCCTCCTGTTGAAAATCATGGAATCTCCTAATCGCCGCACCCTTATTTGATCGGATGGATTTATCTTAGCAGATTAAACACGACATCAGTGTGTCCTGTTAAAAATGTTTTGTCTATTCAAAATCAACCGTATACCGGCCCCCTCCCTTCCGGGTGATAACCAGCGGGTATAAACCGTATTCCGTGACCCGATACCCCTTGTCCGTCAAAGAGACTGTGAATGCCGCCATGCCGCCTTTCACGCAGTTTTCCTCTCTCTGGGCGCTGACATAATTTCCGAGGGAATAGTACACCAGCATCTCATGCCCCTGCTGATCTTGCAGAACCTCAAAGGGCTGGAGCGCATGAGGATGGGTGCCCACCACTGCGTCTACACCGCTGGCCAGAAACAATTCAGCCCACTCTCTCTGGAATGCGTCCGCCTGCTCTGCGTTTTCCGTTCCCCAGTGGACAAAGACAATCACAAAATCCGACCGGGCCCGGGCTCTCTCTATGTCCTTCCTGACTTTCTCCTCATTCTCCAGCAGCCGGACCAGATAAGGGCTTTCCTCCGGCACTTTGATTCCATTGGTCCCATATGTGTAATTTAGCATCGCGATACGGATTCCGTTTCTTTCCATGATCTCACAGGGAAGATTTTCTCTCTCCTCCGAAGACTGTATACCCAGACAGAGAATGCCCCTGTCCCGGAAAAATGCTCTGGTAAACTCCACGCCCTTTACCCCTCTGTCAAGGGCGTGGTTTGTCGCGCATGTCACCACATCAAAACCCGCGTCCACTATGGCCTGCCCCACCTGGGCAGGCGTCCCGAACCTGGGGTAGCCGCCGTACAGAGCCGGATCATCGGTGAGAGGCGTCTCCTGGCTGATCACCGCAACATCACTCCGGGCTATCACATCCCGAAGATTTTCAAACAGAAAGCCAAAGGATTCCTCCTGACGCAGGCCATATCTGTAAATGGGTTCATGGATCAGATTATCCCCAAATACCACAAAGGAGACTTCCGTTTCCTCCCTGGTAAACCCCCAGGATGTCCATATCCAGCCGCTTATTTTGCCCTCCGGATCGGTCAGCCACAGACGGTTCACCCCATCCCGCCTGCTGCTCACAGTCATCTCTGTCACATCCTGCCCAATATAAGAGGACATCCATTTAGGCCTGACTTCCCCCCGCTCATACTCATAGACAAAAATATGTTGGGACCATCCTTTCTCGTCCTCCTCCACCCAGAAGGGCCTGTGCCGTCCATACCGCCCCTTTTTCCAGCAGAGCAATACCAGTTCATCCCTGGAATCATTGTCGATGTCGCAGGATAAGACTTCCTGAACCTTCACCTCCTCCGGGGATGTCCAGATAATCTCTTTCTCCCGCAGGACTCTCACCGTCTTGTTTTCCAGCGATATCTCATACTCTCCGCAGCAACTGTAAAATGTTCCCCTCTTCCACTCCACCCACCGGGGCAACCGTGTCAGCTTCCCTGTCACAAGACAGATCATGGCGCTGGCAACTGCCACCGCCATGATCCCGATCATTATTTTCTTCATTCCTTCCTCTGTCCTAACTCAGGGACTGTTCCTTACTCCCACTCAAGTCTGGTTCGGTAGCTCTCGGTCCACTCCGGCTTGGAAATCACTTTCTCATAATGGTAATTGCCCTCCTCGTCAGTCTGTAGCCCCATCATCTGCCGCCACTTGGAATCCGTCAGCCGATCCTCCATGGGCCATGCAAACTGGTAAAAATCATATACACTGCCTTTTGCGATTTTCAGTTTTCCGTCCACCCTTACGATCACATAAATCAGGGAAGGGTTGCCTGTGGCCGCTTCCAGCACCACTCCGCCCGGATCGGTGGCAATATCCACCACCACCGCCGCCGGATACTCTTTGCTGGATATTCCTTCGGTGCCCTCTTCCCCCTTTATGGCATCATACCAGAAATGCTCTATATAACCGCCGTAGCATTCGATAAACTCGTATTCCTCCTCGGTGAGGTTTTCTTCCTGTAGTTCCTTATGGGAGATCAACCGCAATTGATCCGCTATCTGGGTCAGACGCGAAAGATTTTCCTGATCGTCCGGACTCAGCATCCCATACTCCTCCAGTCCCCGAGCTGTCATATCGGACAGCCCTGCGAACCGGGCATAAACTTCGGGTTCGGGCTCCACATATCCCCTGTAATCCGGCTCCTCCCAATAGTCTCCCCCCATCTCCGCAATCACCTGTTTGGAATAGAGGATCGTGTCATGTTTCAACTCCGTAAAACTGCCCGCAAAGCATTCCAGATCCTTCCTGCGCCACTCCTCGCTCTGCATAAAAGAGGGATAACCCTCACCTCTTTCCTCCAGCAGGGGACGAAGGGTATGCAGCCAGTTCGCGTATAAGCTGGATGTCCACAGCGTAGTGTTCTCTTTCCCCAGACACCCCCTCAGAAGGTTCATATTTTCCTCATATCCCTCATATTCCATGGCGCCATTGTCCGCCAGAATGCGCAGCGCCGTCTCGCTTCCCAGCGCCGCCGGAACATCCAGAACACTTGGAAGCGTCCGCCTGTCCCCCACGCTGTTCGCCCCCACGTTTTGATAGACCAGTTTTTGCATGATGGCAGCGTCAATAGTAAAACGCTGTCCCATAAATCGAAAACCCGGAATCACATTTTCCTCGCCGTCCTGAATGGGAATTGAGTTGATTTGGGGAACGGGGAGGGAAGATGTCAGCGCGCGAAAACGATTAAATGCCTCCTGGTCTCCCACAAGATCCTCCAATGTGGCATGTTCTCCATAAGCCTCACAGATCACCGGCACATACTCGCAAACCCCCAGATCATCACTGGCTCCCGCAAAGAAAGAAGTCACGGCGTAGATGGCTTCCCACAGACTATAACTTGCCGTATCTCCGGCCAGAGCCATGGAGATCAGAAGCGCGCTTCTGTCCAAATCCTCATTCTCCCGGGCAAAATGTATTCTGCCATACCACATCATCGCCTGAAAGTACTGTTCCAATTCCCTGTCGCCCTCATAGTACCCCCTGGGCGCATACTGTGTATAATCCTCATATCCGCCAGTGATCTGGGAGGTATAGATACCGTCGGCATGCGCGATATTCTCCAGTTCATAATGGACAATCTCTTCCACCTCCTTCTCTATCACCGTCTCTTTATCCAGCAGCTTTGCCCCCACAGTGAAAAAAGCCAGATTGCGCTTGGCGGCGCTTTCCCATTCTGTTCCCTGTAGCTGCCAATATTGGGCCGCACTGCTCTCCAGCATTTGACCGCTTAAACGCACCAGGCTGTCCACCAGATATTCCTTCTCCACATTTTTGAGCAGATGGCTGAAATACAGATGGTAAGTGTGCATCATGGAGTCCACCGTCACAAAACTCGCCAACAGTGTGTACCGGTTTTCCTCGTATACCTCAAAAAACTCGCCGCCCGCGCTCCCGCTTACGACAAATCCATTCTGCGCCAATTTCTCCTTCATCCCGTCCGTCAGATAAAACTGCCACAGATTATCCACATTGCTCAAATCCGGCATAATGGCATAGGGTTCTACACATGGTGCCGGACTGCTTTCCTCCTCTGCCACCACATTTCCTGTAAGAGACGGCCTGGAACAGACCGCAAATGTATCCGATATCTCCGGCGCGTCCGTGGCCTCTGCCTCCTGCTCTCCGCTCATATCAATTGGCATATCCTCGCCGGAACCGGACGAACTGTTATCACCGCCTCCCGGCAGCTGCCCCGGCGCGCCACATGCCGTCAAAATCACCATGGCCGCCGTCAGCAGTATCGCTACTCGTTTTCCCCTTTTTTTCATAAAAACTCCCATCCGTCCGCTTCGGCCGACTTATGTAGCCTGCAATCCTCCAAACAGTTTTAACGATTATTTAGGTATATTATATAATAGCACCTCCGCTAATGCAAGCAGAGATGCTATATATATGCCAAACCTCACTATTTTGCGCTTCTGTGCGCCTACTACCGAAAAAACAGACATGAGAGTTTCCTGGTCGTCATAAACAGATTATGTTTTCTTTGGCACATTGCCTGTTCCTGATTCTCCGTGAATAAAGCCCCTATACGGCAAAGTCAAATCTGCCGCCCTGAACGGCCTTCTCCTGAACGGGCACTCTGGACCAGTCCACATTCTGAATATTCTGTAGCAGTTCTTCCACTGTGGATCCGGTGACATGCACCCTCTGTACGGTGGAAGCCGTACCGTCTTCCGTGGTCAGCCTCTCGGCAGCAAGGCGCTCCGCATCCTTCTTCTCCTCGGCCCGCTTTTCTGCCTTGGACTCCGCCAGCTTTTCTGCCGCTTCCTTCTGCTGGGCTTTTCTCTTCTCAACTTTTTTGGCCAGCCGCGTCTCAAACTCCTTCTGCGCCTTCGCTCTGTTGGTCGCCTGTTTGGAATGCAGATTACTGTTGGCCTTCTCAATATCCGCAAAGAACTCCTTCACACCATAGGGATCAATGGCTACGCCCAGATGCAGCACATCGCCCTCCTCCAGCTGAACCTTTTCCTTCATCTCTTTAAGCTGTTCAACAGCCTCATCCAGCTGATCCGTGTACTGCTTGCGCACCTGGGGATCTGCTGCCATCTGTTCCAGTTCATCCGGGTCCAGCAATACCCCGAACTCCTTGGTGCTTCTGGCCAGATAACCCGAAGCCTCCTCAGACGATTCATACTTGGCAACGATAAAATCCATATCCCTGTACTGTTTCTGGAGATCCTTAAGCAGCGCCTTGGCGGCGTCACTGAGTTCATTGGCGCCGGTCTTTCTGGTATTTCCGTTTCTCTGGGCGCTGCCTGTTTTGTTTGTCTTCTCCTCGTCTTTTTTCTTCTGGACGGCGCTGCTCATATAGCTCGCCTGCTGATACGCGCCGTAGCCGTTTACTCTGCTCATGGTTCCTCTTTTCTGCGCCGCTTTGGTCTCCAGGTTTGTGGATGCGACGCCGACACAAACCTGAGGAGAAATCGCCTGAGAGTCGGCTCATGACATTCTCCTGCACTCCGTTGCAATTTATCGTAAATCCATTTACGATCCAATATTACGATCTTCAGCCCTGCCATCCTCTGTACAGCACTCTCCGCTGACCGGCATCATCGCAGACCTGCTTACTCTGCTCTTTATATCGGCTGTTTAAACAGTAAAATTTACCATGTACATAGGAATGGTATAGTCGTTTGATGCAGTCAGAGTTCCTGTTCGGGCGGTCATGACTGTTCCTACATATCTCCGATTGTATGGTCTATAGCGCCGCAGTACACATTCCGCCTACTCCCACAGACAGATCTGCTCTCCCGCATACTTATCCTCAAATGTATGCAGATAGGAAAAAATTTGCCCGTTATCATGGACAATACCATGGCTGTCGCATTTCTGGTGGAACAGCCTCATCAGCGTCCTGCTGTAGGGACTGGGAATCTCATATCTGTATCCGTATCGCCGGATGTACTTCTCTTTCAGACCGGGAAACAACCGGTCCAGCTGGCTGTAAAAATACTCCCGGTTCCCCTCCCGCAGTGTGAGCCCCATGCCAAAGCAGATCACACCATAGACTTTGGCCTCTATACACAAATCCAGAATGCCGTTTATATTTTCCTCGGTGTCGTTGATGAAGGGCAGAATCGGAGAAAGCCAGACCACCGTGGGAATCTCCGCGTCCCTCATCCGCTCCAGCACCGCAAAGCGCTCCCGGGTGGTAGATACATTCGGTTCCAGCTTTTTACACAATTCCTCGTCGGCAGTGGTCAAAGTCATCTGCACCACACATTTGGACCGCCGGTTGATCTTCTGCAGCAAGTCCATGTCCCGCAAAACGCGGTCAGATTTTGTCTGCACAGTGACGCCAAAGCCATACCGTTCTATAAGGACAAGGGCTTTTCGCATATTTTCCAGCTCCAGTTCCGCCGGAATGTAGGGGTCCGTCATGGCTCCTGTGCCGATCATACACTTTTTCCGCTTGCGCCGCAGAGTGTCCTCCAGCAGCTCTATGGCATTTTCTTTTACCTCTATGTCCTCAAAGTCATGATGCATCTGATAGCATCTGCTTCTGGAATCACAGTAAATACATCCGTGGGAGCAGCCACGGTACAGATTCATCCCGTTCTGAGCCGACAATATCCCCTTCGCTTTCACATAATGCATGGCCACCTCCTGTTCATGCCCTTTGGGCACTTTTCCCGGCAGGAACTTCCTGTTTTGCTTCCGCCCTGTTTTTCTCATAAATCTCCCTGGCCTGTGCCGCCAGGATGTCCCGCAGATCCGCAGGACTGACCACCTGAACCAGGGCTCCAAAGGACAGCAGAAAACCCGTCAGCCACGCGTCCCGGGGCATATGTGCCGTCACCTGCAAATCCCCGTTTTCCTGCTCCTCAATATTGTTTATGTCAAATTCATCATAAACCCGGTACGCCGCCTCTCTTGCGAAACGAAGTACAACGGGAGGAATATCTTTTCCCGAGACATTCTCCTCCTCTGAGAAATCCGGGTAGGGAACAGAAATGAACTCTTCCTCCAAAAGTTCCCATCTGATGATACGGCTCAGTTTAAAAAGCCGGAAATCTTTTTTCTCCGCGCAGTAAGCCTTTACATACCAGGATCTTGACTTATAAAGAAGTTTCAGGGGATGGATTTTCCTGCTGCTCTCCGCCTTGTATGCGCCCACATAACTGATTCGCACGCACTTGTGGCAAATTACCGCCCTCCTTAAAGTCTCAAACTTCTCGTTGTCCCTGGTAATTTCGCCCCATCTGGAGAAATCCACCTCATACCAGTTGTCAAAGGGAGTCCGAAAAAGCGCGGACAGTTTATCCAGCGTGGCCCTGTCACAGGCATTCCCCGTGGCCGAAAGACTCTGTAGCGCCGCCAGAATATCCGCTCTCTCCTTCTCTGACAGAATCGTCCTGTCCAGAACAAAGCTGTCAAGCAGCGATATGCCGCCGTTTCTTCCCGTCTCCGCATAGACCGGGATTCCGGCTCCGCTCAGGGCGTCGATATCCCGGTAGATGGTTCTCACAGACACCTCAAATTTTTCGGCCAATTCCGACGCGGTAACCTGCCCTCTGTTCAGCAGGTAATATATAATCTTAAACAGCCTGCTCTCCTGCATGGATAGCTTCTCCTCTCCTGTTCCGGCTCCCCACAATTTTTCTGTGGGCTTATCTGCCCGATTCCAACTCCTTGCAATTCTTTCTGTGGGCTTTCAGCTTCTTTATGGCCCAGTCATAGTGACTGGACAAGTTAGCCGCGAAGAAAGACCCCAGCGCGCTGTTCCCAACCCACGGATATACGCCCTTTTCAAACAGTTCCCTGTCGCTAAAAGTCTCCGCCAGCGCCACTACGTCCCGATGAGATTGCTCAAACAGCGCTTTCGCCTCCTTCAGAGTGGTATTCTGATGCTTCTTCCAGATTTCCACATTCATAGTTCCATAGGTTTTCCAGTTATAGGGGGCGGGCAGAAAGGGGCTGTTCTCCCCCTTCCGGTTTGCCGCCACCCAGTCCAGCAGCAGACGGTGCCATTCATATAGATGGACCAATACATCCCGCAGGTTCTTGTCCCGCCCCCAGTGGGCCTGGGTTTTGGACTTCATCTTAGTAAAGTCAAAGACATTGTCCAGCTCTCTCTCTGTCAGCGAGGAAATAAGTGTATTCAGTTCCTCGTATTTTTCCGCTGCCGCCTGAATCAATTCTGCTTTTGTTGTCGGTCTTGCCATGTTCTTCTCTCCTTATTCAATGTTTCCGCATCCATCCGACCGGATGCTTCCTGTGCTTCGCAGGCATCCGGACATCCGCTGTCTCTGTGTTTCCCACCCTCCCGGGGCTTAATGCAAAACTACCTCTCCCGAACACGCTCCAGCATAACATGGAATCCCTGACATCCTATGTCATATTTAACAAATCTTCCGCTATAAAGGATCCTTCTACCCTCCCAGAGACCGCAAAACTGACTGCATCCCCTTGAGAACTGTCTTATTTCTTCTCTGACATATAATAAACTACCTTAGACAAGATATATGCTATATAAATTCTTTGCCTGTATTATACGCTACTTTCTTTGCCTTGGAAAGTATATATCGGGCGAAATCCATTGGAACGCCTATTCTTATAACCCTGACCGGGGCGCGTCGGCATGGAAACCCATATATGCCCGGGGACATATTGTCACTCTGTGGGACATTTCCATAAGAGCTGGGAGAAAGAGCATATTAGGATACTGCGGGCATCGGTGAGGCAGAGTAAGAAACAGAAACAAACCGATTGAACATAAAGCCTGAGTAGGATATAATACATAAAACAGGGAATATCTTTCTGCGGAAGGGACGCTTCGGCGGCGGAGAGACGGTTTGGCGTGTATCTGCGCAGAACCAGAGCGTCATTTGGAATCCTTCATTTGGAATCCTCTTGAAACGGTAGACTTTGCAACAGCGGAAGAAAAATTGAAACTGTCAGGAGGCAGTATCTTATGATTTATACATTTCTCAATCCCCAAAATGTGGATGCCTATATTGCTTACTTAAAAAAAGGCCCTGCGGGAAGAACCTGAAAAGATGACTGCGGATTCCCTAGACGAAAGTGGAATCCGCAGCCGACTGAATGATCCGTTTTACCAACACACCAAATCCATTCTGGCCCTTGAGAATGGCAGCGAGAAATTTTCATAACGCCGAATTAAGCTGTGAGCCTTTCCTCCGCAAATACCTGTGACCTAAACCTTTTTACAAGTCGGTACGGAATCACGCTTACTCCCCGGCCAGCAACGCGCAGGGCTGGATTTTACGAATCCGCAGGGACAGCAGACAGGCGATTCCGAAGGCCAGCAATACAAGCCCGGCTCCCGCCGCCGCTATGAATCCCCCAGGCACAAGGAATGTACATTTCACAATGCCAATACCGCTCAGAAACAGCGCCATCAGAGGGTTGATAATCAGACTGCTCCCCGCCAGTCCCAGGACAGTGGACAAAATCATGGCGGGCATGAAACTCAGTGCCGTTTGCAGGATCAGTTGACCGGTGGTGAATCCCAGAGCTTTCAGAATCCCATATTCTCTCTTTTTGCGGTTTAGCATTGTTCTCACAAGCAGATATAACACGAACGCGATTACCACCACCCCCAGCAGCAGAATAGCGCACACGATAATCGTCAGCAGCGTGACATATACAGATGCCGTACCCGAAATAGTGGACTGAATGTCTATCGTTGTATGGATATTCCCCCCAAAACGCTCCTTGGTTTTCTCATGAAAAGCCTCCAGGTCCACGCCTTCCCTGAGATTGAGATAGAAACTCAGATTCTGTAGATCTCCCAGAATCTCATATCCTTCTCTGGTTAACAGACAGTCCTTCCCCAGGTTGTTGGTGAGCTGGGTAAAGCCTGTAATCAAATAGTCCGCTTTCTGCTCTCCCACTGTCAACGTGATTTCATCCCCGATTTTAAGACCTTTTTCCCTGGCATATTTCGCCGCTATAGCCACTTCATTGTCATATCTGGGAAAACGCCCCTCTATGCAGATGCTCTGATTGTTCACTTTTGTAAAGTCATCGCAAAGGGATGCCATCAACTCCACCCCGCCCGAATGGCCCACGTTCATCAGATGAAACAGATAGACCTTCTCCACATCCGCATCCGCTTCCATTTCCCTTAAAAATTCCTCTTCGATCCCTTCGTTTACGTTTACGCAGGAATCCGCCATCTCGCCCACCACCATATACAAAAAAGGGTTGATGTCCACAATCATATTCTCTATCATCAGCCCCGAAAATACCACCACCAGCGACAATACCAGCATGGTCACACAGACCGTCACATTCTGGCGGACTCCCGACAGCGTATTTTTCAGCGCCAGCGCCAGATGCAGGGGCATTCCGGTCTTCTCCAGCGGCACATGGTTTTTCAGAAAATTGTGGGTCTGTATGCCCTGGCGCAGGGCAAGGATGGGATCAATCTTCCTGATCCTGCGGGAGGACAGCCAAACCGCCACGGCCACGGCCGCTCCCAGTATCATCAGCGTCCACAGGCAGGGGATGGGCAGAAAACGCACCTCATAGGGAATGCCCGTCTGCGAGATCATCATGGTATTAAGATACGGGAACAGCAGGTAGGAAATCCCCGTGCCCAGCACCGCTACCACCAGTGATATTCCCAGAAACTGCAACATGAGAGAGCCCACCAGCTGTCCGCTGGTATACCCCACCGCCTTAAGGGCCCCCAGATTCCGCATATTCTCCTGTATGTAATTTACAATATTGGACGCAATAATTACCAGGGCAATAAGCAGTATGAAAAATGCCATGGCGCTGACAATCCCGGAACAGATCATCTGGGAAATATAGCGGGAGGTCGTAACCATGGCGTAGGAGTTGCTGGAAACCCTGGCGCCCGGAAACTCTGCGGTCACTTTGCTCTTTAGCGCCGCCTCAAAATCCTCGCTCTCCGATTTGTCCGCAATCCGAACGGAAAGCAGCGTGCTTCTGAGCGCATAGCCCTTCTCCTCCAGTTCCTGATACTGGTCCTGCGTCAGCAGCAATTCACAGAGAATACAGTTGTGGGAACCGGCCATCACGCTGTTGAAAAAGCCGCATACCGTATACTCCATGGTATTGCTGCCGATCTTCAGTTCGATAGTCTTTCCGATGTCAATGTCCCCGGTCTTATAGAGCATGGGCAGGTAGACGCCGCTGCTCTCGTCCCCCTCCTCTATGATCTCCGCTCTGCCCACACTGCGAGTGAGCGCCGCCTCCTTCTCAAGGAACACCATTTCCGTGTTGACTTCGCCGCCATTGTAGGCAAAACTTCCCACCATACAAAGAGAATCCTCCATGGAAAAGTCCACGGCCCGCATGTCCTCCACGATGCGGGTGAGGGCGGGACGCACCTCCTTCGAATCACCGTCTACCGCCAGAGTCACATGCCCCGCATGAAGCCTGTCGTGACAGCGGTCAAAATTCTGCTTATAGTCCAGGGACAGCATCAGCCACAAGTTCAACATGGCCGCCGACAACAGGATCAACACCGCAATAGAAATGCTCTGCCCTCTGGCCCGGCGCAGATTGGATCGTACCAAAAGAATCTCTCTATTCATACTACCACCCCATTTCCGCCAAAAATGCCGAGAGTTTTTCATGTCTTTCGGCATCTCCATGCACATATTTTCCCAAGTCGCACTCCCCCAGGATCACACCGTCTTTCAGGTACAAAATACGGTTGCCTCGCCGGGCTGAACGCATATCGTGGGTGACCATCACCACGCTCTGCCCCCGCCGGTTGAAATCGGACAGCACATTCAGCACATCCAGTCCCGTCTGGGAGTTTAGCGCGCCGGTTGGCTCGTCGGCGTAGAGTATCTCCGGGGAGTTGATCAGCCCCCGGACGATCCCCGCCCGCTGGGCCTCTCCGCCGGATATCTGGGACGGAAACTTTCTCCGGGTCTGCGGCGGGATATCCACCGCCTCAAACAGCTTTGCGGCCCGCTCCGCCAAAGCCTTTTTATTCCGGTCCGCCAGCAGCCCCGCCGCCAATACATTGTCCATGACGGACATGCCGTCTATGAGATAGATCTGTTGAAACACAAAACCGCAGTGCCTGCGGCGAAAGACCGCCAGTTCATCCGGGGTTAAATCCGAGATCACCTGATCACCGAAAGTAATCCTGCCGAGTGTGGGGGTGTCCATTCCCGATAAAGCGTACAGTAAGGTAGATTTCCCCGCCCCACTGGCTCCCATGATCACCGTGAAGTCTCCCTCGTAAAGCTCCAGATCAATATTTTTCAGAACATGCTGTAAGGTTCCGCCGCTGGAAAAGGACTTGCTTAAGCTCTCTGTCTTTAAAAGTGTTTTTTTCATTGCCTACTCCCTTCTACTCCGCGGTCATCGCGCCATGGCCCGCCCCGGAATATCCGGGGGATATGAAAATGCTTTTTCTCCCGCTACAGGTGAGACGCCGCTTTATGGATTACATTCTATTATCCAGAATCTTAAATGTCTTTAGGCAATTCTTAAATACTTCTTAAATCCGGCACATTTCCTTCCTTTCCACAACACTGAGCCCCTCCAAAACAGAGCGTTTATACAGCGCTCCACGGTTTACAGAAACGCCTGTTTTTAAACTGCCCCGCTCAGCGGAATCTCCACTCTTACCAGCAGCCCCGCCGCTCCGTTCTCCATTGTCAGCGCTCCCTGCATTTCCCTCATAAAATAGTCCGAGATAAACAACCCCAGCCCTGCCCCCTCCCGATCACCGGCATTGCTGCCCCGCCAGAACTTCTCTTTCAGCAAAGGTATCTCCTCCCCGGGCACGCCGCCGCCAAAATCCTCGACAGTAAGCGTCAGACGGCTGTTCTCTCTGAATATAGTGACCAAAATCTCCGTATCGGCATACTTATAGGAGTTGGCAAAAATATTGTCCAGCACTTGTTGCAGACGAAGCTGATCCGCATGGAGCAGGCAGGAGGGAATCTGGGGAAGCGCGGCGCGGTGCAGATAATCGGCATTCTCCAACAGTTCCCCCAGCACGCCGCTCTCCAGGTCCACGGGGCAGACAGAGAGCTGCTGTAATTCCTCCAGGGTAGCGGTAAACAGATTGGTGATCAGCGAGTTAATCTGGTCCGCTTTGCGAATGATCTGTGTGTAGTTGTCCCGCAGTCTGTCGCTGCCTGCCAGAGCCAGTCCCAGTTCCGACGCCGCCTTGATGCTGGCCACGGGAGTCTTGATATCATGGGAGAGTTTTGCCACCAGCTCCTTTTTGCCCGCGTTGGCCCGGGCCTCCGCCAGCCGGGCCTTTTTCAGTTCCGAGCGCATAATGTCGAAGCTCTCCGTGAACGCGCCGAACAGATTATGCCTGTCCATCTCCAGTGGCACATCCAGATTGCCGCCCGCCACCCGCTCGGCAAAACCTTTTAATCTGTCGAAAGGTAACACAAGCCGCCATTGCAGCCAGGCGGTATACCCCAGCAACGCCGCCGCCTGCGCCAGCAAAATCCCCCCCAGCGCCGCAGCCAGATTTCGCTTTTGGACCGCATAATCCTCCTCCGTCCCGTTGCGGATAATCACTTTCCCCACTGCTCTTCCTTCCCGTTCCACATTCAAAACAGTGTCCCTATGGGCGATGGCGGCATTTACATTCTCACGCAGCCCCTCCGCCGTTCTCCACAGGATACCGCCGTCCCCATCCAGCACCGCAAAATCATATTTTTCAGGTATATCTTCCGAAAAAGTACACTCCTCCAGATATTCCCAGTTTGTCTCAACAAACTTCAGAATCTCGTTCACCGCCACCGTATCCTGTCGAAAATCGCCGCCTTTGCACGCAAAGACAGTCAAAAGCGCCGCCTCCGCCAAAAAAAGAATCAAAATACAGACAATCGGATATATCTTTCTCATTGTACGCTCCACTTATTCCGCAAAATCTGCTGTCACCGTGGCTTTGGGCACCAAAACCCTCTCCCCTACGTTTCCATAAAACGATACCCCTCCCCCCAGAAAGTTACAATATACCGGGGTCTGTTGGGTTCCGGTTCTATGGCCTCGCGAATTTTTCGGATATGCACATTGAGGGTCCCATCCCCCGTGAACCTGTCCTCCCAGACCTTTTCAAACAACTCCTGTTTTGCCACCACTCTGTCTCTGTTCCGCACCAGATAGACCAGCAGCCGAAATTCCCGCATGGTCAGCTTTACAGGCCTGCCCTGCACCCACAGGCCCTTGGCGTCAAAGTCGATTTTCAGCCAGCCGTCCTCGAACCCCTCCGCCCGGGCGCTCTGGCCGTAACGTTTTAACACCGCCTTTACTTTAGCCAGCAACACCCCCAGAGAATAGGGTTTCTGAATATAGTCGTCTCCGCCGATTCCCAGAGCGATAATTTGATCGTCATCACTGGTTCTCGCGGAGATAAACAGAATGGGAATATTCATAGTCTCCCGCAGTTCTCTGCACAGCGCAAAACCGCTGCCGTCCCCCAGATTGATGTCCAGCAGCAGCAGTTGCGCCTCATTTTCTCCAAGAAAGCGACGGCACTGCTCCGCCCCATAGACCGCCGCCGTGTTTACGCCAAACAGATTAAAATATTCCGCCGTACTGTCGGCCAGCATTTTTTCATCGTCTATAATCAAACAGTCGTAATTCATTCCACATCCCTCTTTCTCCTTATATCCAGCGAAACATATCTCCAGGCCGTAATGTAAATTTTCCAAGATCCATTTCACAATACCACCCTTTCATTATCTGTTTCTTTTTCTTAACTGTATTTAGAAAATCCTTAAATCTTCCTTAAATCTCTTTCCGCTGATACACAAATCCCCGGGTATATCGCCGTTACCATATACCCGGGGAACTATTTTATAATGCATTTCCTCTGCGGCAAAAACCACCTATTCTGCCACATCCATCCGACCGCCAGCTGTTGGATGGGGGGCCCTCCTCATTGTAATATACACTAAGACTCCCGAAGCAGCTGCCTGGTATATTCCTCCCGGGGATGGGCGAACACCTCCTCCGTCTCCCCGATTTCCAGGATTTTTCCCTCTTTCATAACCATAATTCGGTCACTCATCTGGTAAATCACATTGATATCATGGGAAATAAAGAGATAGGCCAGCCCCATCTCCTCCTGAAGCCTGCGCATCAGTTCCATGATCTGGGCCTGTATGGTTACATCCAGCGCCGAGACAGGCTCATCCGCGATGACCAGACCGGGCCGGGTAATCAGAGCCTGCCCGATGCTGATCCGCTGTCGCTGGCCACCGCTGAGTTGGGAGGGTCTGCGGTCATAATACGCTTCGGAAAGTCCCACCGTCCCAAGCATCTCCATGGCGGCGCATCGCATGTCCGCCGCCGACATGGCCCGCTCCGGCTCCAGCTTCCCCCTGGCCCGCAGAGGCTCCTCCAGCAGCCATCCCACTGTCTTGGAAGGATTCAGGCTGCTGTAGGGATCCTGAAAAATCATCTGGGGTCGGGTGGAATAATGCCGAATCTCCCCTGTAATGTCCCTGTTCATACCCAGAATCGCCTTGGACAGAGAGGTCTTGCCGCAGCCGCTCTCCCCCACCAGCCCCAGAATCTCTCCCTTTCGAATCTCAAATCCCGCGTCCCGCACCACATGGTTTTTCTTTCCCCGGGAAAACAAACTGTTGCCGCCCTCCCTGTAATATACCTGGAGATCCCTGACTGTCACCACAGGTTCCGGGCAGATTTGCCCTCCCCCTCCTCTTTTGGTACGGCGCTTCATGCGGCTGGGCACCGCCTCTATGAGGTTGCGGGTGTATTCTTCTCTCGGGTGCTCAAAAATCTCCTCCGGCGTGCCGGTCTCTACCACTCTGCCGTCCTTCATCACGGCGATTCTGTGGCAAATCCGCCTTGCCAGATTTAAATCATGGGTGATAAACAGAATGGCATTATGCCGCTTCTCATTGATCTCCCGCAACAGATCCATAATCTGGTTCTGCACTGTCACATCCAGCGCCGTGGTGGGCTCGTCCGCCACGATCAGCCGGGGATGCAGAATGATGGCCATGGCAATCATCACCCGCTGGCGCATACCGCCGCTGAGTTGATGGGGATAACAGCCATACACCCGCTCCGGCTCCCGAAGCCCCACTGCGGCAAAAGTCTCCAGAACCAACTGTTTCATGGCCTGCCGCTGCTGCCTGCCGCCAGCGGCGCGTCCCTTCGGTTCAGCCGGAGAGGAAGGCTCTGCGGCTGTGCCCCTGCCCGGGGCGCCCTCTTCGGAATAAGCCGGCATACTGTGCAGCCGCAGCATCTCCTCCACCTGCCGCCCCACCCGCTGGGTGGGATTCAGGGAAGTCATGGGTTCCTGAAAGACCATGGACATCCGTTCTCCCTGATAGCGCCGGTACAGGGCCTTATCCCTGGGCTTTCCCGCCTCCTGCAGCACCGCGTCGTCAAACAGGATTCTGCCACTGGTAACCGTGGCTTCCTCCGATACCAGTCCCATCAAGGTCAGCGCCGTCACGGATTTTCCGGAACCCGATTCCCCCACCACACCCAGAATTTCTCCGCCTTGTATCTCCAGATTTACATGACGCACCGCCTCCGTGCTGCCAAAATTGACCGATAAATCTTCTATGGTAACCATTGTGCGTCACCTCCCATGCAATCCGCGCACATTTTCGTCATTTTATATCAAAAATTCGTATATGTCCCCTGAAACATTTATCTCCCTATACTGTGGTTCCCCATTCCACATACAGATAGGTCTCCTTTGTCTCTAGAGCGTAGATTTTCCAATTCCATAGGGGCTGAAAGAGTACCATGGCGTTTATAATCTTCTCTTTCTGAATATCGAGGAGTTCAACCCCTTCCATTTTTTGCAGAAGCGACACCACCTCGGCAATCTCATCCGCGCCTGCCATTCTGTTGACAGAAAGACCATATCTCTCCTCCAGGCTCTGCTGGGTGTAGTTGCATTTCCTTTCCCACTCCCACATTTTTCTAATGCTTCTTTTTCCAAACTCTGATAAATCCGCGCACTCCAGTTTAGAGGCAATAATCAATTCTATCGATTCTTCACCGCCGGGATGTCGAAAGCAATTGGAACCAAAACTGATTTGAAACATCACTATCCTCCGCCCGCGCCTGCCGGGACCCGGGCATCTTTCTCTGACTTGCTCTGCCACCGCTCCTGCTCAAGCAGACTCTCTCTTACCTGCTCTCTGCCTGTATTCTTACTTACTCAGTCTCTGTACACCTTCACTGAGAAGAGAAAATCCCAGCACAATCCACACGATGGTGAGCCCCGGCGCCAAAGCGTACCAGGGCGCCGTGGTCAGATACCCCTGGGCGTCCGACAACATTTTTCCCAGACTGGCCTGGGGGGGCTGCACACCGATTCCCAGATAGCTCATGCCGGACTCCGCCAAAATCGCGTTGTTAAAGCCGATCATCACCGACACCCAGAACGTGGAAAATATATTGGGCAAAATATGCACAAACAGAATCCTTATCCGACCCACGCCCATCAGCCGCGCCCGGCTGATATAGTCCGCGTCCCGCAGACGGATGAACTCACTGCGCACAATGCGGATAAAACTCGGCATAAACACAATCCCCAGCGAAATCACCAGGTTCCTCTGTCCCGTGCCCATAACGCTGATCACCACCAGTGCCAGCAAAATACTGGGGAAACCGTTAATGGCGTCGGTGACACGCATCACCACCTCATCCACAACACCGCCAAAATACCCTGTCAGCGCTCCCACCAGTATACCCGCCGTCCCGGACATCGCCACCACCAACGTACTGATCAATATGGTAGTGCCGATGCCCTTCATCACTCTGGAAAAAATGTCCCGCCCAAAATTGTCCGTGCCGAAAAAATGCCGCAGGGAAGGCGCCGCAAAGCGCTCGGAGGCGGACATGGAGGTGGTGCTGTAGGGCGTCCAGAAAATGCCCACAATCGCAAGAAGCACAATAAGGCCCGTCATACACAGGCCCGCAATCAGGTATTTATTCCATTTTATTCCGCCTTTTCTCTTCACGTCCGCTCTGTTCTCCTCACCCGCCGGGCATTTGTCCCGGGGCATCTACCGCATTTTTATGGCCCCCCTGATAAACCCGACTCTCATTTTCTCCTGCCGCCTGAATGTGCACATGGCAAGCACTCTATACGCCGCCGCAAGAGCTTCCATATACCGAGAGTCATTTCGCGAAAGCTGCGGCGGCCTCCAACTGGGATTTACAGAAGCCGAAATACTCTCTTCCCGTTTCCCGGTCCGCCCCCAGCCTCTCATAAAAAGCAATGGACGGCTTATTCCAGTCCAGGCAGCTCCACTCCATTTCCGTATACCCCTCCGCCAACACAAACTCTGCTATTCTGCCGAGAAAATGCCGTCCAAGGCCCCTGCCTCGATACTCCTCTTTCAGAAACAAGTCTTCCAGGTGTACTTTACCCACTGCGGCAAAGGAACCAAACGCCGGGTAGTACAGCGCATACCCCACCGCCTCCTCACCGCGCCGGGCAATCAGAGCCGTGGCAATCTTCCTCTCAAAAAGCCAGTACTTTAACTGTTCCCGTGTCCCCGTCATATCCTGGGGCCTTTTTTCATACACCGCCATACAATGAATCAGCTCAAACAACAGCGCAATATCCGTCTCGTCCGCTCTGCGTACCTGTAGATCTTTTATCTCCATCCCCTTCTCCCCCACACTCTCACTTACCGCTGATCCTGGGGTCCACTACCCTGTAGAGGATATCCACCAGGAAATACACAAAAATCACCACAAAAGTGATATACAAAATCAAAATTTCCACTACCGGCAGATCTCTGGTGGAGATGGAACTGATCAACAGTCTCCCGATTCCCGGCAGGGAAAACACCTGCTCCACCACAATACTGCCCGCCACAATCTCCGCGATAATCATCCCCAGAAAAGTAATCACCGGCATCATGGCATTGCGCAGCACATGACCGTACATCACTCTCCGCTCGCCGCACCCCTTGCTCCGGGCGGTGCGCACATAGTCCGCCCGAAGTTCCGTCAGCAGTGACCCCCGCAAAAATCGGGCAGTCATGGCCGCTTTGGGCAGCGCTATGGCCAGTGCCGGAAACAGTAGATAAAATAGAAATCCTTTTATATCTTTTTCGTAACTTACATATCCTCCGGGCACAAAACATTTAAACACCATGCCAAACAGATATGTCACAATGATTCCCAAAAAGAAAGAAGGAATTGCCATAGTCGTCTGGGTAATCACACCCAGAGCCGCATCCAGGACCTTATTCCTGCTGCGGGCCCACAGTACGCCTAGGGGAATGGACACCGCCACGATCAGCACCAGTGAGATAGCCGCCAGGGACAGCGTTACCGGCAGCTTATCTCCGATCAGTTCCGCCACCGGCATCATTTCATTCATATTTTTGGCATAGCGGTAACTGATGCCCAGATCACCCATAAGCACGCCGCCAGCCCATCGGAAATACCGCGCCACCGGGGGATCATTCAATCCCAGTTCCTCCCGGAGCTGTGCCTCCCTCTCCGGAGTCGCCTCCGTCCCAAGGATAGAAGTCACCACATCCCCGGGGATAATCTGAAAAGCGATGAAGGCGGCCGCCGATACCACGAACAATGTCATAATGAGAGTAACTATTTTTTTACTAAGGTATTTCATAAGCCGCCTCCTTTCGCGATTGCAATTCCGTTCGAAGCCTCTCCGCAAATCGTTATTCCGTGTAGTACACCGTGCTCATATCCTGCACATATACCGGGTAGAACTTATAGCCCGCCAGCTTAGGGTCCATGGCGATGGTGATGGGAGGCACCTGGATAAAGGCGCTGCCCGCCTCGTCGCACAGGATCTTCTGTACCTGCTTGTAGAGTTCCGCTTTTTCAGCCGGGTCCAGAGCCGCAGCAGCCGCCTGATAGGCCTCGTCGTAGGCCGCGCTGGCAAAGTTCACGAAATTTTTTTTGGACTCCGTCTGAAAACGGTTGGTGAGATACCCGGGGGTCATGTCGCTGGTGATGCCGGAGATGGTGGACTGATAGTTCCGGTCCGTATAACAGTCACTGAGCCAACTGCTCCACTCCACAGGATTGATGGTGGCATTAATACCCGCCGCCTTGAGCTGCTCCGCCACTACCTCCGCCGTCTGCATATGGTACTCATAATTGGAGGGCACCGTGATCTCCAGATCAAATCCGTCCGGGTAGCCTGCGTCGGTCATGAGTTCCTGGGCCTTCTGAATATTGGCGCCTGTGCCGTAGGTATCCGTCAGATCCACATAATAGGTGTGCAGTGTGGGCAGCATGGCCGAACTGACCAGTGTTGCGCCGCCTCCCGCCACAAACGCATTGACCATGTCAAGGTCCAGCGCATAGCAGATAGCCTGTCGGATACGAACATCCTGCAAGGGCTCCGCCGCATTGTTCAGAAACAGAGCCTGCACCACATCCGAGGGCGCGGACAGAATCTGGAAACTGTCCTTAAGCTCATTAGCCTGGCTGTCCGTCAGATAGGGATAAATCTGGATGGAGCCGCCCTTCAACTCCAGCAGCGCCGTGTCGGGGCTATTGACAATCTTAAAGTTCACCTCGTCCAGATAGGGCAGGCCCGCCTGCCAGTAATCCTGGTTCCTGGCCACCACGATGCCCTCCTGGGGCTTGTATGACACATAAGAAAACGGCCCTGTCCCGATGGGTGTCCCGCTCTCCTCCTCCCCGCTTCCCGCAGGGATGATGGCTGCCACAAAACTGTAAATCAGCTCTGTGTTAGCACTGCCCACTGTGACCTGAACCGTCTTTTCATCCAAAATTTGCACACTCGTGAGAACGCTCAACGAAGAGATCAGCGGCGTGCCGTCCAACAGCCCGCTGGCCCGTTCCAGGGAATATTTCACATCCTCCGCCGTCACGGTATTGCCATTGTGGAACTTCACGCCCTCTCTGAGCGTAAAGGTATATACCAGCCCGTCCTCGGAAATGGTATAATCACTGGCAAGCGCTTTCATCAAGTCGCCGTTCTCATCCGGCTTTACCAAGCCTTCAAAGATGTTAAATAGGATTTCTTTAGTTCCTGCCGCAGTTGCCTTATGAGGGTCAAGACTATCAACATCCTGTTGTATTCCTACAACAATGGAGCCGCCATAGACAGGTGCGCCCGCCTGAGGCTGCCCGGAGGGCTCACCCTCCGAAGACTCCTGCATATCACCTGTCTGGGATTGAGCAGGAGAATTGTCTCCCGAAGACTCTTGCGTGCCTTCCGTCCGGGACTCCACAGAGGAATTATCCCCCGAAGAACCTTCCGTGCCACCTGTGCATCCGCCCAGTGCAGCCGTCGTCAAAAGTGCCATAATCAGTAAAACGCTAATCCGTTTTTTCATGATATGTTCCTCTCCTCTTCGATCAATAAACCTCTCACTATTCTATTGTCCCCTACATTGTAACACAGATATTCCGCATTGCAAGTTTTTTTTCCCGTACATGTGCCATATGCATTTTACCCATACTATATAACGCCTTTTCTAATGCGGCGAAACTTCCATGTCATATATAATTGTGACTGCGGGACTCATCATAATAGATTACATTTTCCCTCTCTATGGTGATCACACCGTCTACCACGTTCAGAACCGTCACGCCGCAGTTCTTGTGGACACCGCCGTTCCAGAAATCTTTCTTGTCCGTTATAGTCAGGCTACTGAGTATTCCCTTGACCGCCGCGCCATGACTGGAGAGTAGAATAGTCTTATCCCCATTTTCCGGATTAAAGGCCACTTCGTGCAGAAATTCCGTGGTGCGCCTGCACAACTGCTCGATACTCTCCGCCCCCTGGGGAGGAACATAATTACCTGGGTCCACAAAGAAATTCCTAAAAGCCGGGTCCGGAATGGTGTAATTGTCCCGTCCGCAGCAATACCCCTCATATATGCCGAAACAGATCTCTCTGATTCTGGGTTCGTCAATCAGGGGAATCTCCCTGTCCCCCCGGATAATTTCCGCAGTCTGTCTGGCCCTCTGTAAAGGACTGGTATAAATCACATCGAAGGGCACGTCCCCCAGCCCCCGCGCCGTCTCCCTGGCCAATTCCATACCGTTTTCGTTCAGGGGGATATCCATGGCTCCCTGCAATCTCTGCTCCAGATTCCAGTCCGTCTCCCCATGCCTGATCAGATAAATTTTCATAAAATGCGTTTCTCCTCAACCGTTCACTGCCATCAATAAAATCATTATATCATATGTACCTGTAAATATCATCCACAACATGTGTCAATATGTTCGTCTGAAATAAAATTTTACATTCCATTTCTATCTCTTAAAATACGCTTTACTCTTATTTGGCTATTTGCTATAATGATCTCCAACACAATGCCGGCAAAATCCCTGAAAAAATCGGAAAACGATAGTCTTGTAAAACGAACGGAATATATGGAAGTGCCCATCCGCGTTGAGTACGAAATCACAGAGACCGCCGCCGGCTTGAAGCCGATTTTTCTGGAACTTGCCCAATGGGGAACAGCTTTAGAATAAACCTGATACAGACCCCGCGCCATTTAGATAGAGGTACATATGTTAAAAAATAAAAGAGGCGATATGACGCCCTACAATATGAGCAGAAAACCGGCAAAACAGAATCCATTGTTAATGCCGCTCATCTGGGGCGGTTCCTATCTCATGACAAGGCCGTTCCACCTTAAAATCGAAAAAAGAAACCTGACCGGTCTAAAGCCCCCCTACCTGGTCCTCTCCACCCATCAGGGATTTTCCGATTATTATATAGCTCCCCTGGCCATGTTTCCCCATCGGGCCGCGTATGTATCCGATCTGGAGGGTTTTGCGGCTTTCGGCGACGGGCTGTACCGGGGGTTGGGCTGTATCCCCAAGAGGCGGTATGTTTCCGATATTTCCGTGGTGCGAAATATGCGACACGCCCTTGCGAACAGACAATCCGTGGTGGTCTTTCCCGAATCCCGACACTCCAATGTGGGCACCACCGCCAACCTGCCGCATAATCTGGGGAAACTGGCCAAGATCATGGGAGTGCCCTTAGTAATTCTCCGCGTAAACGGAAGCTATCTGGCAAACCCCTTCTGGGATGAAGAACACACCAGAAAAGTGCCCCTCAGGGCTTCCATGGAGTGCATCTTCACGGCGGAGGAAATCCAAAAGCGCTCTTCGGAAGAAATACAGCTACAAATCGAGCGGCGCCTCACCTACGACGAATACCGTTATCAGCAGGAAAACGGCATTCTTATCACAGGCGGAAAGCGCGCCAGGGGATTGCACAAAGCCCTGTACCGCTGCAAATCCTGCGGGGTTAAATACCACATGGAAAGCGCCCGGACCACCCTGCGCTGCCAAAAATGCGGCGCACAGTGGGAACTGTCCCAAGACGGTTGGCTGGTAAATGCCGATGGGAAAATCCATATCCCCTCATGGTACGCATGGGAGCGAGACATGGCCCTGGAAGAAATCGAACCCATGATATTTCAGGTCTCCGTAGAAGCCCTACCCAATCACAAAGGTTTTGTCCCCCTTGGCCAGGGAAGCCTGCAATTGGATTTTGACAGATTTACCCTGATGGTTGCAGGCCGGACGCTGGAATTTCCCCATAAAATAAGAGAATCCGTCCAGACGGAATATAACTACCGCAGCAGAGGGATGTGCATCGTGCTCTCCACCTGGGATTGCTCCTATTACATTTATTCCGACGATATTCGTTTCCAGCCCACAGAAATACAATTTATGGGAGAATATTTTTACTCTGTTGCCCGTGGGATCTTCCCCCCTTCAGCCCGGGGACTTTCCGCAGCGGATTCCCCATGTTTATAACGATACGGCGTCATTTTTTTGAGTTTTCTAAAACTCTGTATATAATAACTGGGCGTGGAAAAGCCGCATTCCAGCGCAATATCCGTCACGGACAGTTCCGTGGTTTCCAGCAAAATACAGGATTGATTAATCCGATATTCCATGAGATAGCCCGCGAAACTTTTCATGAGATGTTTGGCAAAAAAACTGCTGAAATAATTTTCCGAAATCCCTACCGCTCTGGCGATCTCGGAAATGGCAATCTTCTCCCTGTAGTGATTCTGTATATACAGCAGGATCTCTTTGCATACATCGTTCTGCCGGGTGGAATGATACTCGATAAAACAGTCCTGTTGTCCCAGAACACAGATCATCTCCAGCAATCCCGCCTTGGTCAGTATCTCATAGCCCATAGGACGGTTCCGGTTCCATGTAATGATGGCGTCCACCCTGTCCCGAATCCCTCTGGCCAAATCCCCCCTGAGCAGCGTGGGAAAACCAATCTGATTCTCCAAAAGGGGCCTGAGCAGCTTTACCTGGGCCAAATCCTCCTGCTCAAACAACAGGGCTCTCATGGGAAACACATAGGCATAGTACATGGTATCTTGTGATAGTCCCTTCATCTGATGCATCTGCCCCGGATTGACAAAAGCGATATCGCCGGGATACAACTGTTGTTGCATCCCGTCCACAGACAGATTCAGGCCCCCTCTTTCCACCCGCAGAATCTCCACTTCCTCCTGCCAATGACAATCCACGCAGATCAGAGCCCCTTCCGATCTCATTTCATACAACTCAAAGGGAAAATCCACATTTCCCCGCAGACGTGTCTCCCGAAAATCTTTATGTGTCTCTTTCGCCATTTGCCTCTCACTCCTATAATAACTACTTATGCCCGATCCGAACGAGCCGCAAAAAGCCCAGGTGCCCAGACCTCCCCCACGCAAACCCCGGCGACATATCTAAGGATTTTGATATTTTTGCGGGCAATATTGATAGCTATTTTTCTGATTTTAACATTATACTTACATTAGCACAAGAAGAATCAGAAAAGTACTGACCCATTTACGTTTCGCCAAGTGACTTGCCCGAATTTCCATCTGCTGCGTTGTTGTCGGTCAACGATGCCACCGCATCGCCTCCCTCCGCCGCCATGCAGACCGAAAATGTATTCTGCGTCATATAGCTGAAAGTAAATGTGACAGTACACTGGGAATAAAACAAAAAGGGAGGTAGAATATATGCTGCAAAAACACTTAATCGCAACTACAAACCCCATGGCTGACACAAAAAATATCATTGTCCATGGAAAACGGCGGATCACGGTGCTGACCCCACAGCTTTTCCGAATTGAAACGGCTGAAAACGGCGCGTTCTGCGACCAGGCCACACAGGCTGTATGGTTCCGCAATACGGTGCCTGTAAGCTATCAGCTCACCCTTAAGTCCGATGTTGTGACCATCGTCACAGAGAAAGTAACGCTCCATCTAAAGGGGGAAATCTCCCACAGCCTGATTGTCTTCCCCGACGGTCAAAAAGTGACTCTGTCCGGCGAGGGTAATCTGTTGGGCACCTACCGCACGCTGGACTGCTGTGACGGCGATCTGTTGATCTCCTATGATACCGACCAGAGAGACAACCATCCCATTCAACTGGAGGACGGCGTGGTGTCCCGAACGGGCGTGGCCCTCTATGATGACAGCCATTCCCTGCTCCTTGGCAGCGATGGCATGGTCATGTCCCGGGAAAACCCGGAGCAGGATCTCTATGTCTTCGCCTACGGCCAAGATTACCGAGGCGCGGTAAAGGCCCTGTATATGCTGTGCGGCGCTCCCGCCTCGCTCCCCAGATACGCCCTGGGAAACTGGTGGAGCAGATACCACGCCTATACAGCTCTGGAATATCTGGAACTGATGGAACATTTTGAGGAGGATCAAGTTCCCTTCACGGTGGCCACCATAGACATGGACTGGCACCCCAGCGAAAATCTGCCCCAGGGGGTGGACGGCTGGACGGGCTACAGTTGGAACCGGGAACTTTTCCCGGACTATAAAGATTTCCTGCAAAAATTAAGGCGGAAGAACCTGCATGTAACCCTGAATCTGCACCCTGCGCGCGGCGTGCAGTATATCGAGGACCAGTACGAGGAAATGGCCGGGCGCATGGGGATTGATCCCTCCACCAAGCGCGCCGTGGCTTTTGATTTTACCGACGAAAACTTCATAAACGCCTACTTTTCCCTGCTGCATAAGCCCTATGAAAAAGACGGTGTGGACTTCTGGTGGATCGACTGGCAGCAGGGAACCGGCTCCGCCTTGGAGGGTTATGACCCGCTGTGGGGGCTGAACCACTACCACTCCCTGGACATTGCCAGGGACGGGGAACAACTGATCCTGTCCCGTTACGCGGGAATCGGCTCCCACCGCTACCCTGTGGGATTTTCGGGAGACACTCTGGTGACCTGGAAGACACTGCGCTATCTGCCCTATTTCACCGCCACCGCCAGCAACGCCGGATACACCTGGTGGAGCCATGACATTGGCGGGCATATGAGCGGCATCAAAGACGACGAGTTGTTTGTGCGCTTTGTTCAGTTCGGTGTGTTCAGCCCGATAAACCGCCTGCACAGTACCAAAAACAACACCTTTTCCAAGATGCCCGACTGCTATAAAAACGGCACCGGGGAAATCGTCAAGCGTTTTCTGCGTCTGCGCCATCAGATGATTCCTTTCCTGTACTCCGCCGTGTGCGAAAACGCAGAACAGGGCCTGGCGCTGATCGAGCCCATGTATTACGCGTACCCCCACCGGGAGGAGGCCTATAACTGCCCAGGACAATATCTCTTTGGCCGGGAACTGATCGTAGCCCCCATCACGGAAAAGAGCTGTTCCCATGGCATGTCTTCCGCAGATGTATGGCTGCCGGAGGGCATGTGGACGGATATTTTTACCGGCCATATGTATAAGGGCGGCAGATGGCACAAAATGACGAGATTCATGGACTCCCTTCCCGCGTTGGCTAGGCAGGGCGGCTTTCTGGTGCTGGACGGAGCTCCCGCAGGCAACTCCACGGAACTTCCCCATACCCTCCATGTACTCTGCCACAACGGCGACGGCGAATATTCCCTGTATGAGGACGGGAAAGCAAACGGCCAGATCGCCCGGGCAATCACGCGTTTTCAGTCCATATCCGCGCGGGACGGCTCTCAGACAATCCGGCTTTATGCAGAAGATTCCCAGGCTCTTTTGCCTACAAGATCCCTTGTGCTGGAACTGCGCAATGTGGAAGACGGAGCCGTTACCGTCCTGGAAAACGGAAAAGCGCGGGACTGCCGTGTGAGCCACAGAGATGGTTATACGCGGATACACTTAGAGAACTTCAGAACCAATATGCCCTACGAGATCACAGTTGTAGAACAAGCATCTCCCCTGTCCCGCCAGAATGCGCGGTTGCAGCGAAACATCTCTCTGCTGGAATGGGACAACGGAGAAAAGGCCGCCCTGACCGACGCCCTTTGCCGGGAAAAGGATCATACGCAGCGCGTAAAAATTCTGGAAAACGCCTCTCTTCCCGGAATCTTCAAGGACTTTCTGCGGGAAAGCCTGAACTGACAGGAAAGATTGCTTCCACTGCGTTTGTCAAAAGGAAAGAGATAGAACAGACGTGACATTTTGCATGAACTTATAAAAGAAAAGTGCGCTCTATCTGAAAAGGAGCTGCCGCAAATCAGCCGCTATACAAGATAGGACATTGAAACCACAGATATTTCATCCATAAATTGTACATAAGCTATATTTTGCGACAGCCCCTTAAAATATGACTGGTCTATATATCTCTGCAGGTTCCGCTACGAAAGATTTCTATCCGCCGCAACCCTCCGAACTTGCCCGCCGCCTGCCTCTTCTGGTCCTACATTTGCTCCACGGCCTGTCTTTCCCACGCCTCCGCCTCTCTTAGGAGTTCCGCGATCATCTGCCTGTTCTCCTGAATCGAAAAATCCAGAGATTTCTTTCCCTCAAACGCTTTCTGCCAGTTCTCATAGACCGATTTATACAGCGCAGCCAATTCCCGGGCGCCATGCCCTTCCAGGAATTTCCAGGCATACCACTTCAAAGGCGCGTAGGTACCCAGAAAATACTCCATATTCCAGGAACCGGCTTCCTCGCCCTCCATATGCCGGATCAGAGCCGGATAGGCATCCAAGCCGCTGGCATTATCGCACCATTCATTTCCCAGAAGATGATTTTTAGCCGTTTTCAGCGCCTCTCGCAGGAGATCCTCCCCGGACTTCTCGGCCTTTCCCGCAATGGTCAGCACATTCAGAATCGGCAGTTCCCTTTTCCCCAGCAGGGCATAATCCATCTCCTCCTCCTGACCGGTGACAGGCAGCACTGCCAGGCGCTCCGCCTCATCGTCATCACCGATAATCAATCCCCACTCGCAGACGCCTATATCCCAGCTTATGGCGGGAATCCCGCTGTCTATGCTCTGCCGGATCAATTCCATTGCCTCCAGGCGTCTCTTTTCTTCCAAATCATCCTGCCCCCACATCCGCTCGACATAATTGCAGTGTATGCCGCCGCTCTCCACACAGCTTTTTTGCAGGTCAAACTGCCAGATGCTGGTGGCGCTGGGGCACAGATCCGGAGACACCCACATGCGAAACGCAAACCCGCTGGACGCCACAATATCCTCCGCCCACTCCGAAAAAGGGCTGTTTCTCACGGCACAGCACAGTGCTTTCGCAAAAGAAAACATATAACCTGTGGGGTCAAAAACTCCGTCCCATGTTATGTTCAGTTTTTTCATCCTATCATTTTCCTCCTAGATTGAATCGCTGCGCGATGACTCACATTGCCGGACTCAATTTTCTTCCAGGGGAATATAAATATCCTCCGAAAACAGCCTGCTCTTCTCGTAGTAACACTCAAATTCAAAAGCGTTTTTGCGCTTATATCCACAGCTTGGCAACCAACAACCATTGATGTAATCCCATGTTTTGTGAATCAGGGTCACAAACAAATCCTGGGTTGCCGCCGGAGTGGAGAAAATTGCATACAGGCCGCCTGCAATACTTATCTCCAGAGTTCCCCTGATATCCCCCGCAGCGTACTCGGACTTAATGCCAATATAGTAATCCAGCTTGTTTTCCTCACAGTTCCAACTACTCACGCCGTAGTCCCGCACTTCCCTGCCGCCGGATAACTTTTGGGATAGCCCCCTTACGTTGTACTTATTCCAGAAATTGGGCACAAAGTCCTCATCACATTTGTACACTGTGAGAGACAAGGGCCGAATTTCCCTGATCTGGGGAGTCAAAGAAAAACCCTTTTCCTCAAAGCGGAACCTTTCATACAGTTTCAGGCTGTTCTGTGCCGCCTTGTACTCCGTGGGCAGAATATGATGCTCCATCTTAAAAGCCCTCACAAAGTTTTCCTTAGAGTTGAACCCATACCGAAACGCAACAGACGATATCCACTGATTTCCCTGCATAATCTCCCGGGAAATCTCTGAAATTCTTCTTTTTCGGATATAGTCTGCCGGAGTCAGACCCACTACGGCCCGAAATACGCGCAGAAAATGATAGGGAGAATAGCCGCTTATCCTGGCGCAGTCCACCAGACTGATCTCGCATTGCAAATTCTCCTCTATATAGTCTATAACTTTTTCTATGTGCTCCCGGTAATCCATCCTACTCCCCATAAATCGCAGACTTAAGTTTGCAAACTTATTATATATGATTTATTACCCAGACAATTGATAAAAATTGCGGAATTTGTGTTCTATTCTTCCGCTCCCTATCGCAAACCGCCTCATCTTATGCCTTTTGCAACTGCAAAGTGTACAGGACGGCCAGATCAGACTCAATTTTCCCCCATCTTCACCAGTTTAGCCGCCTGGTCCGCCGCAATACAGGCGTCAAGAATTTCCTGAATATCTCCGTTCATGACCTTATCCAGCTTATAAATTGTCAGGCCGATGCGGTGATCCGTCACCCGCCCCTGGGGGAAATTGTAAGTGCGGATCTTCTCGGAACGGTCGCCAGTGCCGATCTGACTGCGGCGCAGTTCCGCCTCCGCATCATGGCGCTGCTGTTGCTCAATATCATAGAGTTTGGATTTCAGCAGGGCAAAGGCCTTGGCTCTGTTCTGAATCTGGCTTTTTTCCGTCTGACTGTACACCACGATACCCGTTGGATAATGGGTCAGACGCACAGCCGAATCCGTGGTATTCACACACTGTCCGCCATTGCCCGATGCTCTCATAACGTCAATACGGATATCTTTTTCGTCGATAACAATATCAATATCCTCGTCCACCTCCGGCATTACCGCCACACTGGCTGTGGAGGTGTGGATACGTCCGCCGCTCTCGGTTTCCGGCACCCTTTGCACCCGGTGCACACCGCTTTCGTACTTCATGACAGAGTATGCCCCCTGTCCGATCACGGTAAACTGCACCTCTTTCATGCCGCCGATGCCGATTTCATCCACATTCATCAATTCCACCTTCCAACGACGTCCCTCCGCATAGTGGACATACATACGGTAAAGTTCCGCAGCAAACAGAGCGGCTTCGTCCCCGCCCGCACCGGCCCGGATCTCCACAATGACGTTTTTCTCGTCATTGGGGTCCTTGGGAAGCAACAGAATTTTCAGTTCCTGCTCCAGTTCCTCCCCCCGCTTCCTGCTGTCGCTTAAAGTCTCCTTAAGCATCTCCCGCATTTCCTCATCGGACTCTTCCTCTAACATGGTCAGAGAATCCTCTATGTCCTGCCTGCACTTCTTATATTCCGTATACGCTTCCACAATGGGAGTCAGATCGCTCTGTTCCTTCATCAGCTTACGGAATCTCTCCTGATTATTAGTCACCGTAGGCTCATGCAATTCCCCCAAGATCTCTTCAAATCGGATCAACAGATCCTCCAATTTATCAAACATATCCTTTTTCCCTCTCTTCCGGAACCATGCCGGCTTATCTATTCAAACACCTTTAATCAGATTCTGATGGGCCAGTATCCGCACACTACCCGGTCCAGTCCCCCATAGTCCTGCACCACATTGACTTCCCGGAAACCTTGTTGTAGCAACAGTTCCTGCACCGCGTCCCCCTGATCGCAGCCAATCTCCAGATACAGCCTCCCGCCTCCGCTTAAATACAGGGAACTCTCCGCCGCAATGCGCCGATAAAAATCCAGTCCGTCTTCACCGCCGTCCAAAGCCTGCCTGGGTTCATGATCCCTTACCTCCGGCATCAGCGTCTCTATCTCCGCCTGCCGGATATAGGGCGGATTGGACACAATGATATCATATTTTCCTTCCACCCGTGCAAAGAGATCGCTCTCCAAAAAGGTATATTCCCTCTCCGGGCCAAGCAGCGAAACGCCATTGCGCCGAGCCACCTCCAGCGCCTCTCGGGAGATATCCGTCCCCACACCCTTGCAATAATTGCTGTAATGTAGCAGACTGATCAGAATACAGCCGGAACCCGTACACAGATCCAGCACCCTCATGCCGTCCTGCATCTCCCGCAGCACCTCCTCCACCAGGATCTCCGTGTCCTGCCGGGGCACCAGCACATGCTCGTTCACCTGGAAATCCAGCCCCATAAATGCCTGACAACCGGTGATCTGTTGCAGGGGAACGCGCCGGCCGCGCCGGAAAATGGCGTCTTCATAAGCCAGACGTTCCCGCTCGCTCACTTCCCGGTCCCCATGGACCAATAACGTATTGCGATCCGTTCCGCAGATATGTTCAAGCAAAAGACGGGCATCCAAAGCCGCCTCCTCTATATCCGCTTCCAACAGCCGGTTCCATCCATATTCATAACAATCCCTATATTTATCCATCCTCTTCTCTTTCCGCATTACAAGGGCACCGCTCAGGTCTGACCTGTGGGAAACCTCTCTGCGCCCACATTCTCACCTACTCAGACTGCTCTGGCTCCTGATCGTCCTCCTGACGTTGTTCCTCCTGCTCTTCCACATAACCGAACTTTTCATTCAAGAATGTCTTCCAGTCAAACACGGCCTCTACCGCCGCAATAGCCACCTGGATCATCTGCTCGTCCGGTTCTTTGGTAGTCAGTTTTTGCACCATCATCCCCGGCGCGGACAGAATTTTCACCAGTATATTGTTGCTGCGTCCGGCCAGCCGAATAATTTCATAGGAAATCCCGGCTACCACAGGAATCAGCAGAATCCGCAGTATCACCTTTTCCAACGTATTATCCACTCGGATAAAGAAAAACAGGACAATACTTACAATAAACACAAAGAAAAGGAAACTGGTGCCGCATCGTCTGTGCTGGCGGGAACTGCGCTTTACATTGCGCACCGTCAGCGGTCGGCCATGCTCAATGCAGTTGATGCATTTATGTTCCGCTCCATGGTACATGAACAGCCTGCGGATATCCTTCATCAGGCTGATGGCCAGAATGTACAGAACAAAGATCAAAATCCGAATCAGGCCCTCAATAATGGCCATCAGAGACTCGTTGCGGATATATCCCTTCAGCAGACCTGAAAGAAAATACGGCAACACAATAAAAATCCCCACTGCGGCAGCCACGGAGAGAATCGTCACAAAAGTAGTAAGTACCTTCTCCGCGTTGCCGCCGGAGACTTTATCCAGCGCCCTGTCCAGCCCGGTCTCTTCCTCTTCCTCCTCATAAAAACCGGCGGAATAATTGAGACACCTGGTCCCCAGTATCATAGAGTCCACAAAGTTAAATACCCCTCGGATAAAGGGAATCTTTTTCAATCCGCTGCCCGCCAGTACCCCCGGGTAGCTCTCCACGTCAAAGTCAATCCCGCCGTCCGGCTTACGCACCGCCACTGCGTACTTATCCCCATTTTTCATCATAATGCCTTCCAGAACGGCCTGACCGCCGATTCCGGAATAGCAGCCCTTTCGTTTTGCCATAAAAATATACCTCACTGCTAAAGAGTAAGAAAGGTTGAGATAGTGGATATCTCAACCCTTCGAAACTTCCTATTTGCTTGTAACGCCGTACTTCTTATTGAACTTGTCAATACGTCCATCGGCTCTGGCCGATTTCTGCTGACCGGTGTAGAATGAATGGCATTTGGAGCAGACTTCTACGTGCAGCTCAGGCTTAGTGGAACCGGTAACAAATGTGTTGCCACAGTTACAGGTTACAGTTGCTTGATAGTACTGGGGATGAATTCCTTCTTTCATGCTTCTCACCTCTCTATATCATTCCGTATTTATTCTTTGTTCTCATCCGCACTGCTTATGCAACCACAAACAGCGTTATTAATATACCATGAGTTTCCTTAGAATGCAATAGGTTTTTTAAATAAATCTGTTCTTTTTTACATTCGCGACAAATTCCCTGTTGTTTCTGGTGCGTGCAAACATATCCAGAATACGGTCGGTGGCCTCGTCGGACTTCAGACCGTTCAACGCTTTACGCATAATGCTGATGGCCTCCAGTTCCTCACTGTCAAGCAGCAGGTCCTCTCTCCGGGTGCTGGACTTGGCGATATCAATCGCCGGGAAGATGCGCTTCTCGGAAAGTTTGCGGTCCAACACGATTTCCATGTTGCCTGTCCCCTTAAACTCCTCATAGATCACATCATCCATTTTGGACCCGGTGTCCACCAGTGCGGTTGCCAGAATGGTCAGGCTGCCCCCCTCCCGCATATTACGGGCCGCGCCGAAAAACCGCTTGGGCATGTGCAGAGCGGCGGGATCAAGACCGCCGGACAGCGTCCGTCCGCTGGGAGGAACCACCAGGTTGTACGCTCTGGTCAGACGGGTGATGGAATCCAGCAGAATCACTACCTCTTTCTTATGTTCAACCAATCTCTTGGCCCGCTCCACCACCATCTCCGCTACCCTCTTGTGATGATCCGGCAGTTCGTCAAAGGTGGAATAGATTACCTCCACATTGTCGCCACAGATGGCCTCCTTGATATCCGTAACTTCCTCGGGACGCTCGTCAATGAGCAAAATCAGCATATGCATATGTGGATTGGTGCGCAATATGGACTTGGCCACTTCTTTCAACAGAGTTGTCTTACCGGCTTTAGGAGGGGATACAATCATACCGCGCTGGCCCTTACCCACAGGACTGATCAGATCCATAACGCGCATGGCCACACTACAGCCCGGAGTCTCCAACTTGATACGCTTGTCCGGAAAAATCGGAGTCATATCCTCAAAGGCCGTCCTCCTGGCAGACTCCTCGGGGGTATAGCCGTTGATGGTTCTCACAAACAGCAACGCGCTGAACTTTTCCTGCTGCGTCTTGATTCGCTTATTGCCCCGCAGAATATCTCCGGTCTTTAAGCCGAAACGGCGAATCTGGCTGGGAGCTACATACACATCCTCCGAGCCGGGCAGATAATTATCGCTTCGGATAAATCCGTATCCGTCTGGCATTACCTCCAAAATTCCCTTCGCCTCAATGCCGCTGTCCAGTTCCACAGGGTACTGAGTGGAATCGTAAGCCTCATTCACACGCGCTGGCCGGGCGGGCTGCTCCCCTTCTGCGGGCGCCGGACGAACCCCTTCCGACCGGGTGCCCTCCGTCCTTCCCCCCTCGGGTCTGTGCGACTCTGATCTGGCAGTCTCAGGCGTCCTCTCCGACGATCTGGGCACCGGAGTCTCAGCCGCCCTCTCCGACGATCTGGGCACCGGAGTCTCAGCCGTCCTCTCCGACGATCTGGGCACCGGAGTCTCAGCCGTCCTCTCCGACGATCTAGGCACCGGAGTCTCAGCCGCCCTCTCCGACGATCTGGGCGCAGATGCAAAAGCCGCCTTCTCCGCAGGTCTTGGCGTAGGCGTATAGGCTGCCCTCTCCGCAGGTGCGGAAGCGTCCTCCCCGGACCTGTCCCTCTCGTCCTGTGCCAGCATCGCTTCCACCACTTCGGCTTTCTTCATGGCAGATACTCCCCTGATGCCCCGTACCTTGGCCAATTCCTTCAACTGTACCAGCGCGAGTGATTCATACTTCTCTCTCATTGCTCCTCCTATTTCTCTCACTTCAAAAATGGTATTGCTCTTCCTATTCAATTCGCCTTAAGGGGTATCTTACGGATATATATCAGACGTGACCCATAACGGAATGAACTTGCTGATATAGATTATAATACACTTTTATGGAAATAGGAAGTAATTTTTTGAAAAACAAAGAAATTTCTTGAAAAAAACCTGTATTCCCTATAAAATAGAGAACGTAAAACTCTGTTTTATCGAAAGGAAAACACACTTACCGCGCTGCCCCATGCCTGGACACGCAAGAGCGGACCGAAACAGATCATCGTACTCGGGCGCTCACAGAAAACCCCATGCACTATGAAATAAGGAGACCAAATCATGACGACCAACGAAAAAGCGCTGATGCTTCACGAACAATGGAACGGCAAACTGGAGACCGTGTCCAAAACCCCCGTAAAGTCCAGGGAAGACCTGGCCCTGGCCTACACCCCGGGCGTGGCCGAGCCCTGCAAAGTCATCGCCGAAGACAAAGCGGCGGCATATACATACACCATGAAAGCCAACACCGTGGCCGTGGTGTCCGACGGCAGCGCCGTCCTGGGCCTGGGCAATATCGGCCCCTACGCGGCCATGCCCGTCATGGAAGGCAAAGCGGTTCTCTTCAAGGAGTTCGGCGGGATTAACGCCGTGCCCATATGTCTGGATACGCAGGACACGGAAGAAATCATCAAGGCCGTCACCTGGATGGCTCCCGGCTTCGGCGGAATCAACCTGGAGGATATCTCCGCCCCCAGATGCTTTGAGATTGAGGAGCGCCTGAAGGCAGCTCTGGATATCCCCGTGTTCCACGACGATCAACACGGCACGGCCATCGTAGTGCTGGCGGGCATTATCAACGCCCTGAAAGTGGTGGGCAAGAAGAAGGAAGACTGTCGCATCGTGGTAAACGGGGCCGGCAGCGCCGGCATAGCCATCACGAATCTTTTGCTCACCTACGGTTTCCCCCACATTACCCTGTGCGACAAAGTGGGCATCCTCTCCAAATCCACACAGGGACTCAACTGGATGCAGCAGAAGATGGCGGAAGTGACCAATCTGGAGGGCAAAACCGGCACCCTGGCGGACGCGCTGAAAGCCGCAGATATCTTCGTGGGCGTATCCGCCCCGGGCATAGTGACCCCTGAGATGGTGGCCTCCATGAACCATGACGCCATTCTCTTCGCCATGGCAAACCCTGTGCCGGAGATCATGCCGGATGTGGCCAAAGCCGCCGGCGCCAGGGTAGTGGGCACGGGCCGCAGCGATTTCCCCAACCAGGTGAACAACGTGGTAGCTTTCCCCGGCATCTTCAAAGGCGCCCTGGAAGGACATGCCCGGCAAATCACGGAGGAGATGAAGCTGGCCGCAGCGAAGGCCATCGCTTCCCTGGTGCCGGAAGAGGAACTCTCCGATGAGAATATCATGCCCGAAGCCTTCAATCCCAAGGTGGCCGAAGTGGTTGCCGCCGCGGTAAAGGCATATATTTAACCGCATGGCCGAGATCAAGCCCCCGGCCCACTGGCTGGGAAAGCCCTACTATTCCCTGAACGCCTATCTCCGGAATACCCAGGGCCACAAATGCTATAAAATCGCCCTGGATGCCCATATGACCTGTCCCAACCGGGACGGGACACTGGACACCAGGGGCTGTCTGTTTTGCAGTGCCGGGGGCAGCGGAGATTTTGCCGTATCGGGAAAAGATATTGCGGAACAGCTTCAAGCCGGTCTGGCTCTGTTTGGACAAAAGCAGGTGGGCGGACATTACATCGCCTACTTTCAAGCCTACACCAACACCTATGCCGCGCCGGAGATTCTGCGCCCTCTGTATGTCCGGGCCCTGGAACATCCCGATATCTGCGGGATCTCTATCGCCACCAGGCCGGATTGTCTGCCACAGCCCGTGCTGCGGTTGCTGGCAGAGCTTCGTCGGCTCTACCCCGACAAATTTATCTGGATAGAATTGGGATTACAGACGATTCATAAAGAGACGGCACGGCTCCTCCGCAGAGGATACGAACTTCCCTGTTTTGAGTCTGCCATGAGAAATCTGCATATGTTGGAGATTCCCGCCGTCGTGCATGTGATTCTGGGACTTCCCGGCGAGACAACGAGTCAGATGCTGGAGACCATAGAGTACCTGAACACCTGTACTCTCTTCGGCATCAAACTACAGCTGCTCCATGTGCTGGAGGGAACGGACCTGGCGGCCCTATATCGCGCAGGGGATTTTTCTGTATTGGAGAAGGAAGCGTATATAGACATCCTTGTAAACTGCCTGACGCATCTTTCTCCTGATATTGTGGTACACCGGGTAACCGGAGACGGACCCAAAAACCTGCTCATTGCTCCTCTCTGGAGCCGCCGCAAGCGGGATGTCCTTAATTCTCTGCATCGGAAAATGCGACTGGAAAATGCCTTCCAGGGGAAAGCGTTTTGCGCGCCGTCTAAATTCCTGTAATTACCTCCTCCGCTTCCTGTTTTATCCGCCGCATATGCTCCCTGATCTTCTGTTCGTATCCGTTTCCGCCAGGCCGATAAAACTCCCTGCCGCTCAATTCATAGGGCAGATACTGCTGCTTTACATAATTGTTCGGATAGTCATGGGCATATTTGTAACCAGTGCCATGCCCCAGCTTCGCCGCTCCCTTGTAATGCGCGTCCTGCAAATGCGTGGGAATGGGCAGATTGCCCGAACGTTCCACCTCCTGGTTGGCGGCAAATATCCCTTGACTGGCGGCATTGCTCTTGGGGGCACAGGCCACATAGGAAGCCGCCTGGGCCAGGATGATCTGGGCCTCCGGCATGCCGATGCGCTCTACCGCCAGGGAAGCGTTTGTTGCCACCACCAGCGCCATTGGGTCCGCGTTTCCCACATCCTCCGAAGCACAGATCATGATCCTGCGGGCAATAAAAGTGACGCTCTCCCCTGCGTACAGCATCCGGGCCAGATAGTATACCGCCGCGTCCGGGTCTGATCCCCGCATACTTTTGATAAAGGCGGAGACGGTGTCATAGTGGTTGTCTCCGTTTTTGTCATAGCGCATCACGCGCTTCTGGATACACTCCGAGGCCACCTCCCGTGTAATGTGAATCTGTCCATCCTGGGAACGGGCCGTGGTCATAATCCCCAGTTCCACAGCGTTCAGCGCGTGCCTGGCATCCCCTCCCGAAAGCTGCGCCAGAAAATCCAGCGCCTCCTCCTCTATGACGGCATTATAAGCCCCCATTCCCCGGTCCCGGTCATACACTGCCTTGCGAAGCAATTCCTTCACCGCCTCCGGGGGAATGGGCTTTAACTCAAAGATAACGGACCTGGATATCAGAGCCCCGTTGACCTCAAAATAGGGGTTCTCCGTAGTGGCACCGATGAGAATCACCGTGCCGTCCTCCACAAAAGGCAGCAGATAATCCTGCTGCCCTTTGTTAAATCGGTGAATCTCGTCGATGAACAGGATCGTGCGTTTGCCGTACATACCCTGTAACTCCCTGGCCTTATTCACCACTTCCTCCATGTCCTTCTTCCCTGCCACCGTGGCATTGATCTGGGTAAACTCCGCGCTGGTGCTGCCCGCGATCACTCTGGCCAAAGTGGTTTTGCCGGTTCCCGGCGGTCCGTAGAAGATCACGGAACTGATCTTATCTGCCTGAATCGCCCGGTACAGCAGCTTATCCTTTCCTATGATATGCTCCTGCCCCATTACCTCGTCCAGCGTCCTGGGACGCATCCGCGCCGCCAGAGGCGATTCCTTCTCCATATTGGTATTTCTCATATATTCAAATAAGTCCATAGCCAACCTTACCTGCCCAAAGTCAGTTTCCGATACCATACCATTGTCTGGATATAAGCGTTATACAGCGTATCCAGTTCAATATTCTCCAAAATCATCTGTCGGGATACCTCTTGCCAGTCCGCAATCTCATACCGGGAAATGAAGTCATATACCTTAAGGAGTGGTCCCTTCCTCTCCACCAGCACATCCCTGATCTGTTTGCTCACATGCACCATGTCCAGAGCTTCCTCCATTGGTTTATCCAGAATCACATCCAGCACGGAGAACAGTCCCATCAGGAACAGTTCGGAAGACTGCATGGCCATGCCAAATGAACCTGCCAGATTCTCCGCGAATCTGGCCCGTAACAGGGACAGGCGGGTGACCTCATTGGGCTTATCCGCGCAAAGTTCTCCCACCACCGCCGTAGTGATCCATTTTTTCAATTCCTTTTGTCCCAGCATGGCCGTGGCATGGCGGATGGAGGTAATCTCCGAATTGATGGCCATGTTGTTTACCATCCGAAGCAAGGAGATGGTCAAGGCCGTATCCCGCCCGATAATATCCGCTGCCTGTGTCAGTTCAAAATTCTCTCCGTTTACAGTGTTCAGCAGTTCTATATAATTTACCTTCAAGGGTGCCACCTCATGTTCGCCCTTGTTGAGCGGAATACGGTAGAACGCGCCCTCATACAATTGATATCCCCCCGAAGCCTTGAGCTCGGCAAACTCCTCCTGATTATCCACGCCCACCGCGCAGAGGCGGATCTGCGGATACAGTTTGTTGAAATAAATTTTGGCCTTGCTGATGTCAATCTTCTTGTGATTGAGAAACACATAGTCTGTCAGCTTGAGTATCTCCCGATAAGTTTCAAACTCCGCCACCTGGAGTTTACGCATGGCCAGCTTGTAGCCCTGTTCCTTCAACTCCTTCAACCGCTTTATGTACATGGGCTCGGGCTTCACGGTGGAATCCATGAGCAAAACCAGACGCTCGTGAGGCGCGTCGCACTGCCCGGACAAGTCTGAAAAAACCGACAGATTGCTCACTGTCACAAACACATCACTGTCTGAGGAAAGGCTTTCGATCCCCATACTCTGAATAATTTCCAGTCCCTCTACCCTGGCGGCTCCGTCAAACCGTCCAGTCCCCAGAAGACTGGGATTCAAGAACGCGTTCTCCTTTTGTACAAACAAGGAATAGGCCCCTATGTTCAGATTTTCGTCAAAAAGTGGAATTAATGTAACCAGCATGTCTTCTCCCTCCGCACTTACCAGTTCATGGTCTTTTTTATATAAGGCGCAAGCGCCTCTGCCGCCGCCAGATGGAATCTCTCCAGCGGATGATAATTCGCCGCATAGCCAATACTGCCATCCTGCTCCGGAAGACGCAGCGTATGCACCCGCCGGTCTCCGGTATGCTCTATATAGTTCTCACAGGCCCGCTCCATCCAGGGGCAAAGCCTCTGTCCCATGATCCCCAGCACACAAAATAGCTCCGCCTGGGGATTCCGCTGTCTCACATCACACAGAAAGCGCTCATAGGCCGCCATATACTCCTGCTGTTTCTCCAGAGTGTCCTGGCAAAAGCTGTCGTCATTGGTCCCCAGATTGATTACCACTGCGTCTGGCCTCAGCTTCCCGAAATCCCACTGCGTCTTCGTGGGATCAATGCCCCCGGGGAACCGGTCCCGGCTAAAGCCCACACTGTGATAATAGTCCGGAATCAGCTGCTCCGCCAGACGCCGTCGCGGGTCATCCGTATAGCCTGAGATAATGCCGAATCCGCTTGCCGAAAATAACGTGTAATCCACATCCAGCAAACGGGCCGTGTGGAGAGCATACGCCCGGGTAACGTCCTCCGTGGCCGTAGAAAATTCATGGCTGCTGTCCTCATCGTCCACACCGTAACCGCAGGTGATGGAATCCCCGATAAATTCCACCAGATGCGCCTTGGGTGACAGCGGAAGCAGCACGTCCCCGTCTCCGATGGTCATCGGCTCTATGCCGATCACAGACATTGCACTCTCCGAAAGTTTGATAATCTGTATTTCAAATTCGCCGGGGCATGTCTGGTCTATTACTGTCAGCTGCTTTCGGGGACAGTCTATCATTTCATCCCGAATCCGCGTGCCATTGACATACACAGCCACTCTGGCATAATTGCCGTCCGGCTCTCCTCGCTCTGCCACATAGCCGCCTCTTATGGAAATTTCCAGATATCTGCCGATAAACCGCATTCCAACCCCGCTGCCCGACATGGCCAGCCACAGCGTATCCCCGATCTGATGACATCTGCCCATCTGCTTTACATGTTCCCGGTCTGCCACAATACAATTCATGTAGTCCATTCCTTATACATCTTCCCGTAATTGAACGCGGCGCAAAGGATGCGCCCTCTATTTGGAAGCGAAATACATACTTCCGATAAAATATATTATAGCACATGTCTTTTCTTTTTTAAAGATTCTTTTTAAATCGGTTATCTGTCACGGATTGCAGTTTTTACACGGGACATATCCCATGTCTGTCACTTCCTCCCTTGTCACGGTCACTTCCAACTTGTTTTTTTCGCTCATTTTGCTTACGCTGGCACAGTCCGGATAGTGAAATTTTCCCGTATTCCTGTTGCATACATAGGTGATTGCCCCCTCTTTTGGACACATCACAGCCTTTTCCCCATTTCCGGTTTGCCCTGGCATCTGGATTTCCCCGGGTTCCCCGGCCTTCCATGTGTGGGAGGGGCTACAGTTCCAGGTGATCTCTTTTCCGTCACTCACAGCCAGAATAGTCCCCTGTTCATCCGTCCTGAACACCTGAACATCCATTTCCCGCAACTTATTCAGGGTTTCCGCATGGGGATGACCATATGCGTTATCCTCGCCGCAGCTTATAACCGCATACGCAGGAGAAATATTCTCCAGTATATCCTGGGCCGTCGAGGTTTTGCTGCCGTGATGCCCCACTTTATAGACATCCGCCAGAATGGAGAGATCGCCCTCCGCCAGATCCTGCTCCTCCTCTTCCCCGGCATCTCCCGTAAAAAGAAATGTGTTTTCTCCGTGGGACAAAAGCAGCGCAATGGAATTATTGTTTTCATCGTCATGGGACTGTACCGGTCCCACAATGGTAAATATGGCGTCTCCCAGCGCGTATTGCTCTCCCGCCACAGGCAATGTCCTCTCATAGGCCCTGTTCTCCATGACGTCGGCCAAATCCCTGTACGCATGGGTATCCGCCTCCCCGTCCGTCATAAAAATGTTGCCGCAGTCAAACTTATACAGGATAACATCCATCCCTCCGATATGATCGGCGTCAAAATGCGTGCAGACCACATAATCAAGAGAACGGACTCCCTGCTCCTTTAGATATTTCTGTACCCTGGTTCCCTGGCTTTCATCCCCCGCGTCGATCAGCATGGCCGCGTCGCCGCAGATGATCAGGGTACAATCCCCCTGTCCCACATCGAGAAAATGCACTGTAAGTTCATCCTCTTCCCTGCCCCGGACTTGCAGCGCCTTGCCCGGTTCTCCAAACGTCCGCCCTTCTCCCTGCACATCCCCGACAGGTGCCGAAGATACTGTAAGAAAAAAGGCCATAATAACCATAAACAATGTTTTTACCATATTGATCTCCCTCCTGCCACCGCAGCCTCTGATGCATGACATTGCACCGATCTTTTTCACCGATACCACATCATAAACATCTACACCTGCCAACGGATATAGGCCCACCGCCTTTCCCGTTTCAGCCTCTCCAGAAAAACCGCTCTCTTGTCTGCCGCGTCCCGGATCATCTCTTTGCTGACGCTTTGGCCTAAAAAATCTTCGTTTTTCGGAACAAAAAAATAGGATTCCGGACGTCCGCACACCATGTGCGGCTTCCGATCTCCTGATATATCTTCAAATGAAAAAACACCCTTGCGATGTAGCCCAGAGAAACAACAGGCAACAGGCTTATCCCCCAGAAAATGCCGTAACTGACCGCGCCCTATCTTCTCAGCACTCCTTACTTTGCTTCCATTGTATCACATATCCTTTTTGCGATAAAGACTGTTTTACAGTAAACGACATTAGAGATTTCAAAGCCATCAACTATGGAATCCGGTACTGCGTATAGCACAAAAAGCAGCTTTACAACGGCCCCTGTTTTGAATGGCTCCGTCTATAAGTTACGGGAAAGCACCTTTTCAACCTCCACGCCAATCCCCCTGCTATGTATCAGCTCTCCAAATCGTTTAATCTTTTTCAAAACTTTGACGGACAGCTGATCGCCAAATCGTTTGACAGTTCCCCGCATATCCGCAGATATGTCATTCCAAATATGTTTCGATACATTAATATTGTCACACAACAGGCTAATCAGATAACCCAGTTTTTTTCATAATAGGGCAACAATTTCCTGGCTATTTCCTCCACTCCGGTATACTATTTGAAAAAAGACGCACACCATATATTGCTTCATTCGGCGTCCCAAAAGCAATTAAAGTTATAGCAACATTCGATTATTAAACTTAAGCACATCGGGCTGCATGGCATCAAAATTTCGAAATCCTGCTCGAATTTCTTTTTCCTGTTTCTCCGGGACCAGATGGTGATAATTGGAATCTTTTCCTCTCTCCCTTTTAACAAAATCGTTTATCAATCTATAATATAGTTCCGCACGGCTTATATCCTCCTGGTTTTGTAGGCTGTTTTCGTTTAAATCATACAGGGCCAGCATAAGCAACAGCAGCGGCTGTCCCGCCAGTTCATTGATTCTGCCGGATGGGGCAATTTCGAGGCTTCTTATATTGTGATCGTGAAAACACGACTCATTGGCCGCATTCCAAATTTCGCACCATATCCTGATGCGAGTATTGTCAAACTCGCATAGCCGGAGAACATGACAGTTACAGGGAATGGATGCTTTATCAATCAATGCCATCCTGCTTGTTATAATACAGCGAACGCAGATATAATAGATCGCTCTCTGCTCTGCCTGAAATTCCGCAATTCTATTAATATAGTTAGAATAGGTCTTTCCACTGGCTTGTATTAATTCATCATATCCGTCAAAAATCAGTACCCGTGGTCTATCCAGAGAGGCCCTTCTTAAATCATAGGGGGAGATGCCCGTATTGGGGATGACACAATATGTCTCAAATATACACGCCAATTCTCTCCCCTGAAAATGCCCCTTTCCATGTGTCATTCTGTTCCAATCGCATGTTTTTTTGATAAGTAAGAACCTGAAATGCCTAGGGTATAAAAATATCCTTTTTAGGCGGAAATACAATTCCTTCGTCAAAATCGCCCTTTTTATCTTCTATAATAGGACCGCTAATACAGTCCAAATACAGGGTATGATAGTGCGCCTGAGTAATTTTATCACTGGCATTGCGGAAACATCTAATATATTTATTTCTTTAAAAAAATTTAAAGAAATGCAAATACAAAAGCGCATGTTTTTTTCAGCTCCTTGTAAGCAGGGAGTCCTGTCTGGTCTGAAAGGACAACACCATCCAACTGGCTTTTGTATACATGTCAAAACAAATGACTAATCAATCAAACAGTATCTCCTCCACTGTCACGAAGGTATATCCTTCCTCCAGCAGTTCATCCACCGCTTTCAGCGCCGCGTCTACTGAAGTCTCATAGTAATCATGCATCAGAATAATGTCGTTCTCCTCCACTTTACTCACAATCTTTCGCATAATGCAGTCCGAATCCCTGGAGCACCAATCCAGGGGATCTATGGTCCACAGCACCGGAAACATATTCAGTTCCTGCTCAAAGCTCTTATCCCAGGAGCCGTAGGGCGGGCGTACATACACCACCTCCTGCCCGGTGATCTCTTTTAGAATCTCGTTAGTCTTTATCAGTTCTTCCCTGAAAATCTCCTTGTTGCCTTTTCGCAGCTGGATATGGCTGTAAGTATGATTGCCGATCAAATGCCCCTCCTCCTGCATACGCTTTATGATGTCCGGATGAATCTCCGCATGTTCCCCGGTGACAAAAAAAGTGACGCAGACTCCCCGTTCTTTCAGACCGTCCAGCAGTTCCTCCGTATAGCAGGGGTGGGGGCCGTCATCAAAGGTAAGGGCAATCCTTCGGATCTCCACCGGCTGTTCTTCCTCTTTATCCTCCGCCCCGCTCACTGCCGTCACCTGCTGCCTTCCCCAATTCCCGTTTTGCCATATGCCATATACAACTGCCAGCGCCAGGCACAGAAACAAATCCCCTATAGCCAACGCCTTCCTGATCCTTCCCATATCAGTCCCCGTGCAGACAGAGGTATTTATTCGCGCCATATAACCCTGTTTCTGCCATGCTGTCTGCCTATATTATCCGTTTCCTTAAAAATATATGTATCCCAACCAGTTCATATGCAAAACCAAAAGCACTTGCTTTAGAGCATAATACTTTTGAAACCGGAGAGGAGCGCCGCCTGTCCCATGTCATACTAAAAGCAGGGCTGACCATCGCCTTACTTGCATAAAGCTCCGAATCAGCCCTTTGGGGAGGTACAAAAGAATGCGACACTGCCAGCCGAAAATACATGCCTACAGACGCGAACCCAGGAATCTGCACTATACAGAGACTCCATCCTATCAGGTCTTAAATATTGCGATTTCCGTCTTCAATTCAGTCATATTGTCGCCCAGGGCATCCGCCGTCCGGCTCAGATTCTCCACATTCTCCATCAGCTTCTCTGAGGTCTGGTTGACGATCTCCGCATTTTCCGCAGTCTCCGCAATAATCTGGGAGATATTCTGCACCGCGTCCAGCGTCTCCGCTCTCTCCTTGTCCGCCTGCTCCGTGCTGGCCACAATCTCCTTTAGACCGTTCACCAGTTCCCGCATTCGGTCGCGCATGCCCGCAAATACCTGTACTACTTCCTGCACGGCATCTCCCTGCAAGGCCACCATCTCTTCCGCCTGCCTGGCATTCTGCACGCTGTCCAGGGTGCGGGTACTAATATGCTGTACATTGTGGCTGATTTCCCCCGCCGCCTTGGCAGAATCGTCCGCCAGCTTTCTGATCTCTTCCGCCACCACAGCAAAGCCCTTGCCTGCGTCTCCGGCTCTTGCCGCCTCTATAGAAGCATTGAGCGACAACAGATTGGTCTGTTTGCTGATGCCGGTAATGGTCTCCGCAAACACGCTGATATTCTCCGTCTCCTGACTGAGCTGCTCGATGCTGGCGCCCACCTGATTGGTGATGTCGGTGGTCTCCTGCGCACGTTGCCCCAGCACTTCAATGATTTCCATTCCCTTGTGGATCATGGCATCGGTCTCCTGAACCAGCATCTCCACTTTCTCCACCACCTGGCTGACTTCCTGCATATCATCGGATAAAAGTCCTGTCTTCTCCATACATTCCTGCGCATGGAGAGACTGCCGGTTCATGCCCGCATTGATCTCTGTAATGGCCTGGGTAATGTCCAGAGAATAATCGCTGATTATCTCCGACGCGCGTTTTACCTCGTCCGCAGACAGTTCCAGCTGATCCGTGGCGCCATGCACTTTATGCACCAACTTTTTATTGTTCTGGATCATATGGTTGGCGGACTGGGCCAGATCCCCGAACTCGTCCCGTCCGGATACCTTAACACTTCCCGTGAGGTCGCCCTCCGCCACCTGCTCCAGCTCTGTGGAAATCTTCTTCATATTGCCCCTGATACTGATGGTAATGGTCACTCCGATAAAGCCTGCCACCAACATGGCGATCACTACCATGGCAAAAGTAATCCACCCGATCTGGGACGCCTGCCCTGTAACCATCTCGCTGGGCACCAGCATACAGATGGCCGCGCCGCTGTCCTGCACGATACCATATACAAACAGGTACTCCCTGCCCCTGAAATCCACTTCCATGTGTCCGATACTCTCACCGGACTGCATACATTCCCGGAAAAACGGCTCATTGTAAAGCACGGTCTCCTCTGGCGCAAAAGAACTTTCCTCCCCCTCCTCCAGATATTCCGTAACGATTTCTCTGCCGCCCGGAGTTACAAACGCCGCCACACTGCCCTCCCCCAGAATCAGATCCTGTAACAGACCTTTCACGGACTCAGGCTTAATGTCTATCACCACCATAGCACTCTTATTTTTGGACTGAATCTGATAAGACATTATATAGCGCATCTCCGACAGCACCATCTTCTCATCCAGCACATGATGCCAATCTGTCCACCGGTTGACCTTGCCGCTGCCACCCTGCTGTGTAACTTCCTCCTGATATTCCGCATAAAACCCGTTGGTTCTGACGGAGTCAAAAGTAGAAATCAAAAGTAAATCCTGAGAGGGGATGATATGTACATTGCTTATAAACTCGTTGCCAAACTGCGTTGACTGCACATTGGCTTTCTGATCATTGAGCAAATCTCTGCGCTCCACCGCAGAGCCATCCCCCTCATACGCGCCGCTGAAATAACGGTTCAGTTCCGAGTCAAAAGCGTACTTTAACGCCTCACCTGCCACAAAGGAATCAATTACGTCCATGTAGCTGACCGTCATTTTCATCGTCTGCTCCGTGGAATCCAAAAACTGCTGGCTCATACCGGTGGAAGCCTTTCTGTAGGCGATAACACCCACCAGTATCATAAAAATAATCGGAACGGTAAAACATACTACAATCTTATTTTGCAGGCTGCTGACCCGCAGTTTTTTCCTTTTTTGGGGCTTACCGTTTTTCAAGGCGCTGTCCTCCTGCATCATTAGTCTTGCATCTTTTCGCAGTATATCAGAACTTACTTTTCATTTTACTCTATTTTTACCAAAATGCCTAGTGGGAACATGTATTCTTTTTCGTTTATTGTAAAAAAAGATAAATTTATAATAAATCGAAGATACAATTTAGCAAAAATGACCATTCTCCTAAAGAATCCATAAGTTCAATCCACGAAAACATACAAATCCAAATTGGCTCAAAAATACGGCTTCCGCGAAAGTGTACCCGGAGAAAGACACTGTCTTTCATATCCGGCGCAGATACATGGCTTCCACAAAATCAGATTCAAATCCCGTTTGCCCCGCCAGATTCAGCACCTGTACCCTATGATGGAGCAGTTCCGCGCGTTCCTCCACATCCGTCTCTGTGCCGTAAAGCCAGGCCCCGGCAAGAACCACGTTGCCCACTGCCATCACCCTTCCTTCCAGATCCCGAGGCAGAAGCCCCAGAGTAATCGCCGCCCGCACATCCAGAAAATACCCGAATCCTCCTGCCAGCCAAACCTGCCGGATCTGCCCCGGCCCCTCCAGGCCATACGCGGCGGTCAGCCTTCTAATCCCGGCGCAGACAGCGGCTTTAGCGGTCTGTAGCACGCGGATACGCTCCTGGGTAATCAGCACGTCTCCTATCAAAATACCGTTTTCGAAATAAGGTTCTTTCAACAGTCCCGTCTCGTCCACCAGCCCCAGTTCCAGCAGTCGGGCAGTCAGGGCAATCATATCGGCCCCCCATATATCCCCACCCCCCTCAAAGGCGGGACCTGCCGCCGTGCCGCAACAGACAAGTTTCTCCCGGTTGCCCAGAACCATTTCTCCGTTGGTGCCCAGATCCACCAGCAGGGTGATCTCCTCCCTCCGATCCATCCCGCAGGCCACTATCCCCGCAGTGATATCTCCGCCCACAAAGGCCGACAGCCCCGGCAGGGTCTTGGCCTCCACCCCCTCTACCGTAATCTTCTCCGAAACAAGATAGTCCGCCCTGAAAGGAGCCGTTCCCAGAGCGGAGGGATCATGTCCCATCAGCAGATACATCATGGTGGTATTACCGGCGATAATCAGTTTCTGTGGATTGCCGCCCTGATGCCGGAACTGCTCAATTCCCTCTGCCAGCACCCGTTTCACCGACTGCTGCATCTGCCGCCGCGACATGGGATTCTCCGCCGCCTGGATACGGGAGATTACATCCGCCCCAAATATACGTTGGGGATTGGCGCGCACATATTCCCCCTTCTTACGGCCCTGGCCGCCATACCACTCCATGGCGATGGTGGTAGTGCCCAGATCGGCCGTGACCAACTCTTCTTTCTGTCGTATGAAGCTATCCTTCCCCCCGGAATCCCTCTGCGCCTCGGCGCCGTCCTTCCCCCCGGAATCCCTCTGTGCCCCGGCTGTCTTCCCCTGCATAAACTCTGCCGGAGCGCCGGGTCTGCCCACCGGCAGCAAAAAGGATGCCGTGACCACTTTCATTTCCCTCTCCAGTCTGCCGCCGGATCTGCACCGACCGCAGCCGGTACAGATCTGGCATCTGTCGCCCTGATCTGTCATAGAACTTTCTCCTTTTCCTACACATAACAAGATTCCAGCATTATGCCAAACTGTATCAAGTTGAAAATAGCAGCCGCTTATTTCATATGCAGCGCTCTCCATATACAGATACTACCTCATACAAACCGGTTGTTTTCCCGGTCATAATGATAGTCGATGCCGGAAAGTTTTTCTGTTATCTCCTCCCGGTCTATTTCCAGATCCTCGCACAGAGCCTCCAGACTGGGATAATAATCTCTGAGCTTCAGATTGAGAAAACTCAGTAACATTGCCGGATCTTTAGGTACCATAATTCTCCCTGCCTTTCTACAGTTTATTTTTCCCTTTCCACAAAAATTTTCTTCAAAAAATATATCCATTCCCGCAAAGCATCCCCCAAATCAATGTTCAAAGATACTTTACATATACTCTTGCGTCCTCTTGGTTGACATCCTGCATCATTTGGTAAAACTCATAGCCATACTTTTCATATAAGCCATTATGATTCGTTGAAATATAAATACTTTGGATACCATCCTCTTTGGCCAGGGCCTCCGCATACGCAAGCAATATGCCGACGCAGTGATTTCACATAGTCATACCGTTCCAAAAAGGGGAATGCACGGAGCAGCCAGACATTTTTTACATGTCGTACCGGGAGGCATCTCCCCCGCGCGTTTTCTCCACGGCAGGGGAACGCTTCTCCATACAGTTTACCTCACGCCATAGGTACAGGTACTATCCTCTATGTCGTTTGCCTCACGTCGCAGGTACTATCCTCTATCACGGTTACCCTACGGCTTTGTTTCCCCTGCTCCAGTTTACTCTATAGGACATTGCGCTGTCCCGATTTTCTCCACGGCAGTGGAGGCGATGATCTCCATATCCCCCAGCATCTCCACCTCACCGTAACCAGCAGGGACCAGCAGATGCGCACCCTTGCCCACGCTGTGGCCCTCGATGATACCTGCGCCCTCCAGCACGCTGACGATCAAAAAAGGGTGCTCCTGCGTAAAGGTAAATGCATCCTTCACCACCAGTTTCCACACTTTATAATAATCGCTCTCCGTCAACAGATTCCAGGCGTTGGACTTCTGGGGAGCCGCCTTTCTAATAGCCTTTCGGTACGCCTCGTCCGGCACATTGATCACGTCGATGCTCTGGGAAACATGAAGCTGGCGGGGCTTTCCGTCCACCAGACGGTTGTAATCGTACACCCGGTAGGTGATATCGCTGTTCTGCTGGGTCTCCAGGATCAGAAAGTTTCCCGTGATGGCATGTACCGTGCCGGGATCAATCTGAATCATATCCCCCTTCTGCACCGGCACCCGACGGATCAACTCCTCATACCGGTTGTCTGAAATCATCTGTTTCAGTTCTTCCCGGTCCCTGGCGTGATGTCCCACCACCAGCTCCGCTCCCTGGTCACAATCCATAATGTACCAGCACTCAGTCTTGCCAAAGGGCACGTTCTCCACCTCTCTGGCATAGGTGTCGTCCGGATGTACCTGAATGCTCAAGTCACTCTTGGCGTCAATGATTTTCACCAGCAGAGGGAACTCTTCATAAGAGAGATTTCCGAACATCTCTCTGTGTTCCCGATACAGAGCGGACAGAGTCCGCCCCGCATATTTTCCCTGACTGATCCGGCAGTCCCCATGGGGATGAGCGCTGATGGCCCAGCATTCTCCCACGCTGTCACTGTCCGCACGGTAAGGAAATTCCGTCACCAGCCTTTTGCCCCCCCAGACGCATTCTTTCAGCACCGGTTCCAGATACAGAATCTCTCCGCCGGGCTGGTTCATAGCCAGCGCGGCACCGTTTGTATCCATGATTCTTTTATACCAGTAAGCGCTGTCCTTGACTATGCGCTGCTGGCTGCGGTAGTCCACATACACCAGCCCGAAGCGCTCATGATAGCCGTTGGCCCACTCAAAATTATCCAGGAAAGTCCACAGGAAATATCCCCTGATTTCCACCCCCTCGTCCACGGCCCGCTGCACCTGATACAGATATTTTTCCAGGAAATCAATGCGATTGGGATCATGCACCTTTCCGTCCAGAGACACGCTGTCATGGCAGGAAATGCCGTTCTCCGTAATATACAGAGGCATATGGTATCGCTCGTATAAAAACTTACAGCCCCAATAGATACACTCCGGCGTCACAGGCCATTGGATGGCCGTCTTGGGAAAGCCCGGATAACGATCCACATACTCGATACGGCCACCCTCGGCACATCTCACCGTATAACCGTTGTACACATTCTGCCCCATAAAGTCCAGAGGCTGGGAGATCAGTTCCATATCCGCCTCCGTGATCTGTGGCAGATACTCCGCAAAACGTTTCAGTCCCTCCTGCGGGTAATGCCCCAGAAATATGGGGTCACTGTACCACGCCACATTCCAGGTCCAGTTGTCCATGGGATTTTGCAGGCCAAAGTAGGCCTCCCTGGCCGCCTCCACATCCTCCGGACTGTCCGTAGCGGGGATGGCCACGCCGCAGGTGGGTGCAAAGCCGATCTTCACGGGTGCCTTGGCGTATTTCCGTAGATTAATCACCGCCTGGCCATGCGCTTTTATCACATTGTGGACAATCTGGAATGTCTCCTTATAGGAAAGCTGAAGCCCCGGCGCATGCTCTCCCCGCAGATGGCCCAGCCCCACAAAACATTGAGGCTCGTTCAGCGTAAAATAGAATTGGCAGTCCTGAGAGAAATTCTCTGCCACCACCCTGGCATACTCCCCGAACCAAGCTACGCTCTCCGGATTCAGCCAGCCCCCCTTATCCTGCAACGCCTGGGGATACTCCCAGTGAAACAGCGTCAAATAGGGCTCAATGCCGTTGGCTCTTATCTCTCTGAGCATATCCTTATAGTAATCAATACCGGCCTGATTGACCGGCCCTGTACCCTGGGGCAGGATTCGGGCCCAGTTTAAGGAAAAGCGATAGTTTTTCACCCCCAGCATGCGCATCAGGGCAAAATCCTCTCTATACCTGTGAATATGATCACAGGCCACCTGGGCATCCTGCCCTCCATAGACCTTCCCCTCCTCGCAGAAAGTGTCCCACACGTTCCGGCCGCAGCCGTCTCCAGGGGCCCTGCCTTCAATCTGATAGGCGCTGTCCGCCACGCCCCACGCAAATCTCTCACTAAACATACTTTTACCTCTCTCTTGCCTGTTGCGGACATCACCCCGCTGTGATAACGGATACCAGATAAAACCCTGACGCATCCCGCTCATGGGTTTTACACACCTCGATCCGCACATGGTGCTTCGCTGACTCCTCCTTTTCAAAAACGGTGGTCAGAGCCAGCAAATCCCCCCAGGTCTCATCAAACTCTCCGTCCAGCAGCACGGCTCCCGCCTCGTCGCCGTCCACGATCACCCGGGCCGCAGGGGCCGGCTTATGGATGGTACGCCGATACTGCACCGCCAAAACGCTGCCTGTCATGGTAAATTCCAGATAAGCGCCCTCCTCCCAGGCCTCCCAGCCGCATTTGAAAATATCCGTCATATGTCTCTGTATCTCTTTATCCTCAGTAAAGCCCCGGCAGGAATCCGCCACCAGCTGCGGGTTACGAAACCTTCTGGAACACTCATACCGGTTTAAGGTCATGGGGCGGACGGGAAAAACAGGCTCCGGCTCCGGGCTGTCCGCCTGGGCATAAACCCCGTCCAGAAAATACAGGATTGTATCCGCCAGCATGGCATGTCCCGCGTCGTTGGGATGGAGGTCGTCGTCCGTGATGGTCTCCGCCGCCATCTCTCCCGCCGCAATCCGGGCATGGATATTGTTCTTGATGCTGACACAGGGCAAATCATAATACTTTCCCACAGCGACGTGCATCTCCTGGACGCTGGCCCCTGTGCTGAAAAAGGAATTGTGAAGCAGTACCACCGCAGGCAACGTCTCCGAGGTATACACATGGCGCACCAGCCCCTCGTAGGTCTCCTGAAAATGGGCATCATTGCCATCGTTTACGCTGTACTCGATAAACACCAGATCCGGCCTGGCATAAAGCAGATCCTCGTCCACTCTGGCCACGCCAAACTGAGAGGTAGTCGCCCCGATGCCCGCATTGCAATACGCTACCCGGGATTGCGGAAAGTTCTGCCGCCACCACTGACAACTCAAATAGGCATAACATTTTTCCGGCGTGGTCGCCCCACTGCCCATGGTTATGGAACCGCCCAGATAGCCGATGGTCACGGCTTCCCCTCTTTGCGCACGTAGCATCACATTTTTCAGCCGCCTCTGATTCCCTCTGTTTACTACAATTGTGTCCAAATATTTGTCTGACATAATACCCTCCTTCTGAAACTTCAAATATGGATACGCGGCATCCATATTTGACTTTGTTTCCCACATATCACAGGCAGCGCCTGTGAAACTGTCCAATCCGTATTTGAATGCTCTGTATCCATACATTACTCCCAGAATTTATAAACTTCATTCAAACGCTCAATATAAGCGCTTAATTCCTCCGCCATCCGTTCCGCCTCCGGCCTGCGGATATGCCCTTTCGTGCCTGTGCTGTTGTTGCTGTAGGCAAAATAATGAATCTGCCGATCCCTCTTTTCCTCCACCACCTGCCTGATGGCCCGATCCCAGCTTTTGTCATGCTCCAGTATCGTAGTCTTGCAGATTATGTGGGCATGGGGATAAATCTCCCTGAGCCTGTCCAGAAAACCGCTGTACGCCGCCCGCCACTGCCGGGAGGCCTCGCAGTCATAGTCCTGGGCCATGTAGTCCATGGGATGGCTGTCATTTTGCCCGAAGGCCAGAATCACCACCTGGGGCGTGTAGCGGGAAAAATCCCATGTCCCGGGCTGACACAGGTTCGGATGATACTGCATTTTGTCATACATCCACTCCATTCCCCGGGCGTCGGGTTCGTTGAAGTATCCCTGGCCGTTTTGCAGGGCAATGCCGCCCTGGGCTATGTCGTGAAGCTGTGCTCCCAGCTTTCTGGCGGTAATCCACGCATACGAATCATAACTGTTAGAATACTCTCCATTGTGTTCCGGGTCCGGCTGCCCGCAGTAATCCACCGCCTCGGACACCTCCCCTGCGGACACGGAATCCCCGTACACTTCGATTCTGCGCTCCGGCAGGGGCTCCTGTGTCAGTACCTGCCCACCCTCCGCCAGTAAAAAACCGTGAAAAAGCGCCATATGGCAGGAATCCATGCGCTTAAACAGACACAGTTCATGTTCGCCCTCCTCCAGATTTTCCTCCAGATTTTCCCCCAGGTTCAGAACCGTCTCCCCCTCGTCCGCCAGATCCCCCCTGTACTGCTGCCCGTCCAAGAGCCACCCCATGCTGTTTTTCCAGTAAGAGTGTATATTGGTTATGACCGCCCGAATCCTGCTGCCCGTAAAACGAATCCGCACAAAACTGGCAGGATATATCATCAGGGCTCCGTCCTCCCGGTCCCGGTGGACCCGCCCACAGTATTCCAGTTTCGGCTCCCGCCAGGAGATAAGCCGTTCCCCCGCAGCCGCATGACGCCGCAAATATTCCATATGCATAATTCCCTTATCCCTTTCATATACCCCCAATAAAATATGTTCTCGGCACAATTCCATACAAATCTGCCCGCTTTCCGTTTTGCTTCCGTCCGCCCCGGCGAAGGAATCACCCTCTCAAAAGCCCCAGATTTTTCTTGATCATTTCCCACCTTTGGGCTACACATTCCACACTGCGAAGGGGATCCTGGGGCGTATTAAATACATAGTCCGTCAACTTCTCAAGAGTGGTTGTAGCCACATGCATCCTGGTGTCGCTGGAGGCATAATAGATATACACATCCCCGTTCTCCCTGGCAATCGCACCGTTAGTGAACACTACATTGGACACATCCCCCACCCGTTCCGGGCCCCTGGGGCCAATCAGCAGACCGGAAGGCTTTGCGATCACCCGGGCCGGATCGTCCAGGGCCGTGGCAAAAGCATAGATCACATAACGCAGCCCCGCAGCCGTATTGCGTACCCCATGGGCGATATGTATCCATCCCCGGTCCGTCTTGATGGGAACGGCCCCGGCACCGTTTTTCACCTCGGTGATGGTGTGATATTTTCTCTCGCTGGTGATGATCTCCCGGTCGATCACGGCATGGGTGATATCTTCGCACAATCCGAAACCGATTCCGCCGCCGGAACCGGTGTCAATAAAATCATCCATGGGTCTGGTGTAAAAAGCATATTTGCCCTCCACAAACTCCGGATGCAGCACCACATTGCGCTGCTGGGGAGAGTTCAAAGTCTTTAAGTTGGGCAGGCGTTCCCAATCCTTCAGATTCCTGGTGCGCACAATGCCTGCCGCCGCCACCGCCGCTGACAGATCCCCCACGGAACTGTCCTTGCTCTCGGAGCAGAATACGCCGTAAATCCAGCCATCCTCGTGTCTGGTCAGCCGCATGTCATACACATTGGTCTCCTCCGGGCAGGTGTCCGGCAGCAGAACGGGATAATCCCAGAAACGGAAATTGTCTATACCGTTGTCACTCTCCGCCACGGCAAAAAAGGATTTCCGGTCATTGCCCTCCACCCTGGCCACCAGATAAAACTTTCCCTCCAGCTCTATGGCCCCGGCATTCATCACCGCATTGACGCCCAGCCGCTCCATAAAAAAGGGATTGGTCTCCTTATTCAGATCATATCTCCAGTGAATCGGCGCGTGTTCCCTCGTCAGCACCGGATATTTGTATCGGTCAAAAAGGCCGTTGTAAAAACCTGTATCCACTTCGTTTTTTCTGGTTATCAGCTTTTCCTGCTCCGCCGCCAGATCGTAATATTTTTCATGTACCATCTCTGTTCTCCCTCTTTTTACGGTTTTGCGCATTCGTGTCCGTCCCCGGCAACACTTTTCAACCTTCTTCTCCCGCTCTCTTCATCAGTTCCATACACATGCGCCCATTGTGGTAGGGGCATTTCCACGGTCCCACCACGGGCTTATTCTGATCCGCCCTGCCGTTTTCGTCAGTACGCCAGTACCACTCGCCCCCCTCTCTCATATCCACCATGTACTTTTGAATAAATGCCCAGATGTCCAGCGCCGCCTCCCGAAAATATTCCTTTTTCGGGGCCTTCTGCCAAGCGTTGTAAAAGCCCACCACGCTCTCGGCCTGCACCCACCAGACCCGCCATTCATCATCCACACCCCGCTCACATTCGTTTTTCAGAGAGTGGCCACTGTATGCCTTCTCATATACATTTTGCTCCAGATCCGCCGTGATGGGAGCCATCTTCGCCTTATAGGCCGGATCTGAGAGTACTTCCACGCCTCTGTCCACCAGCCACGCCGTCTCGATATCATGTCCATAGGAGTGCAGATCAATTAAACTGTTCATATCATTGTCAAAAAACACCTCCTGACGGCGCAGCACGGGATTGTATATTTTTTCGGCGATCAAATCCAGCATCCAGCGCAGCTTTGCTGCCGCCGTCTCACTGCCCGACACCCGCAGCAGTTCCGTGTATGCTTCAAACACATGCAGCAAAGTGTTCATGGTGCGGTCAGCCATAACGCCGTTCTCCGACAGCTTATCGTTGTCTGCGGGCTGAAAATCAATATCCAGCGCCTCCCTGTAGCCGTATTCGTCAAAACATCTGGTCTCGATCACCTGTTGCAGTTCCCTGGCCAGTTCCAGAGCCTCTCCATCGCCGGATGCCGCATAGTAACTGGATAGAGCGTAGACGGCAAACGCCTGGTTGTAGGTGTGTTTGGTAGTGTCCTCCGGCTTCCCGTCAAAGGTCACGGACCAGTAGACGCCGCCCCTCGCTCTGTCCAGACAATGCTCCTTCAAAAAGTGATAGGCGTGGTCCGCGTACTCCTTCCATTTCCGATCCCGCAAAACCATCCAGGCATTGGAGAAAAACCATAAAATCCGGCTGTTCAGAATACATCCCTTGACCGCCTGCCTGTCTACTTTTCCCTCCGCGTCCATAAAACCGTAAAATCCACCCTGCTCCTCGTCTTTCAGATTTACCCAAAATGGCAACAGCCGCTTCTCCAGATGCTCCCTCATCTCTTCCGCTATGTTCATCTATTCCTCCTGATTATAGTCCTGTACTGTGGCGACTGCGTCCCGCGCTCTCTATCCGACCAGTCTTCTCACGCTGTTGCGGATTACAATTTCTCCTTCGATAATCTGCATATTGCAGCGGCTGTCGTCCCCTCCGATCCGGCGCACCAGCATATCAATTCCCGTCTCCGCCATTCGGGTCATGTTCACCGAATAGGTGGTGATTGGAACATCGCACAGACCGGGATACAGCCAGTCGTCATACCCCACCAGAGACACGTCCTCCGGCACCCGGTACCCCAGTTCCAGCAAACTCCTGACGACTCTGCTGGCGGTCAGGTCACTGTTGCACACAAAAGCTGTGGGCAACTCCCGGGGCAGAGGAATCCTGTCATAACAGTAGATGCTACTCTCGTCGCTCCTGTCCTTAATCACCCAGTCCGCTCTCTCCTGTACGCCGTGCTCCATCAGGGATTTCCGATACCCCAGATACCTGTCCATTATACTCTCCGTTGCCAGCACAGTCCCCACAAAGCCAATCTTCTCATGGCCCATCTGAAACAGATAATTGGTCATATAGTAGGCTCCGTAAAAACTGTTGCTGATCACACAGTCCCCCTGTAGCTGCTTATCATAAAAATCCATATACACCACGGGCACCCTGCACTTTTTTTTCAGCATACGCAGGTACTCGGTCCGGATACTTCCGAGAATCATCAGTCCGTCTATCTTATCTTCCTGCACCAGCTTGGGCTCCTCCAGCTCCTTCTCCCGAACGCTGTCCAGTACCTCCGAAATCACATAACAGTTTTCCTGGCTGGCACAGGTGATAATCTTCTGATGAAATTCCCAGTAAAAGGTAGCGTATTTTTCCACATACTGCTCCCCCATAATCACACCTATATTGTAGCTGCGCTTTGCCTCCTGCCGACTGCTGGCCGGTGGCCTGTATCCCATCTCCTCCGCCAGCGCCTTGATCCGCTCCCGCATCTCTTCACTGACACCCTTCTGATCCGCCAGCGCCTTGGATACCGTCACGGTGCTGACTCCCAGCCGCTGGGCTATATCCGACATTCTTACGCCTTTTGCCATCTCTCCATCTCCCGTTTCCCCTGCCCCTGTCTCCCATGTCATCCGAAGGACTTTATCTGCTCATTCGTTTCCACATACGCTTTGACATTGCCATAATCCGGGCTACCGTTCCCATCCCTGCATCCGGCCACGGCAGTTTCAGTCCTGCGTCAGCCAAATCAACTTCGCCCTGAAATCTCCCCACAAACGTTCCAGAATTATACCGCCGTTTTCCAGCAACTGTCCGCTGTATTCCCTGTCCGTGTCCTTTACTATAGACCTGCCTTCTCCCTGCATATCCGCCTCGTACAGATGGTATATGGCATCGCCGCAAAGCCCCTGAAGACGCAAAATTCTGCTGTGCCGACTAGGTTCTCCCAACACCTGCACATAGAATACCAGGCTCTCCTTTTTGTCCTTACTCACCACCTGGAAGCAATCGTACAGGTGATTGTCGCCATAGGAGGCAATACGATAATAGTCGCCCTCCCGCACCAGATCGTTAAACTTGTGGTACATGGCCGTCTGCCTGCCCACCATCGCCTTGTCCTCTTTGCTGAGTCCAGTGACGTCCAGTTCATAGCCAAAGGTCCCCGCAAGCGCCACAAAACCTCGGGTCTCAAAGGGAGTGTTGCGCCCCACGGCATGGTTGGGACACACACTGACATGGGCTCCCATGGCCGACAGCGGGTACACCAGCGCCGTACCTTCCTGAATGGCCAGCCGCTCGATGGCATCCGTGTCATCAGAACACCAGATCTGGGGGCTATAATACAGCATACCGGGATCAAAGCGGGCGCCGCCGCCGGAGCAGTTCTCCAGAAGCAGTTCCGGAAACTCCGCCAGCAGCCTCTCCTGCATCTCGTACATGCCCAGCACATAGCGGTGATACAGTTCTCCCTGCCTGTCCGCCTCTGCCGCAGCGCTGCCCAAATCACTCAAAGGACGATTCATATCCCATTTCACATACTTGATATTGGCGCTGTGAAGCACGGCAAACATCTGCTCCAGAATGCACTCCCGCACCTCCCTGCGGCTGATGTCCAGCACGTATTGGTTGCGGGCCAGTCCGGGCGTGCGTCCGGGCACGGCAATGGCCCAGTCGGGATGTTCCCTGTAAAGATTTGAATCCGGGGAAACCATCTCCGGCTCAAACCAGATGCCAAATTCCATACCCAGCGCATTTACGCCGTCCACCAGCTTTTTCAGACCGCCTTTCAGTTTTTCCTCGTTGACCTGCCAGTCCCCCAGCGCCCGATTGTCGTCAAACCGATTGCCAAACCATCCGTCATCCATGACCAACATCTCGATCCCCAGTCCTGCCGCCTCTCTGGCAATATCCAGAAGTTTCTCCTCATCGAAATCAAAGTAGGTGGCTTCCCAGTTGTTGATCAGTATGGGACGCTTTTTGTTCCGGTAGGGACTGCGGATCAGGTGTTTCCGATACAGATCATGATAGGCCCGGCTCATGCCGCCCAGGCCTTCCCCCGAGAAGACCAGTATCGCCTCCGGGGTCTGGAAGCTCTCTCCGGGAGCTAATTTCCAGCTAAAATCCTCCGGCTCAATCCCCACAGTTACACGCACGCTGTCAAACTGATTTTTCTCCGTCTGCATCCGGAAATTACCGGAATAGACAAAGCTGAAACCGTATACATCCCCCCTGGTCTGGGTGGCGGTATGCTCCAGCAGCGCCAGGAACGGGTGCTCCTGATGTCCCGGTTCCCCCCGCAGGCTGGACACAGCGTGTTTGCCATGACTCACCCTGCGACGATCCATACGGCGCTCCCTGGCCCAGGAGCCATGCAGCGTAATCATATCAAAGTCCCGGTCATCCATGTCCAGACAGGCGCTCATGGCTTTCTCCAGAAAAACAGGCTGGTCACTGTCATTGAAAAAGCGTACACTTCTGGCAATGGCATCCGTATCCTCAAATACGCTGTACGAGAGCACGGCCCGAAGCCCCAGCGCCCGGTCCCGGCAGGTGACGGAAAGCGTGGTCACCTCGTTCTCCCCACCAAACGTGGCAGGCAGACCGGCAAGTGACTCCTTCCCCCTGTAGATTTCATGGGATTCATAAGTGAGCAGCACGGCGCTGTGTCCTAAGGCGCTACGCACCCGCACGCTGCTCTCCCGGTAATCCCCCACACCGTGGGCCGAGTATTCCGCAGGAAAGTTGTCCAGAAAAGAAAGCCTGTCCCTGGCATTGGTTTCCGGCGTCATGGGGTGCTCATAGACGCGCATCAGCGCAGACGCGCCCTGCACATTCTCAATCTTCCTGCCATAGTAGACATGACCCAGAAAACCTTCCCGGTCTATCAGACCAATACAATAAGTAGTTCTGGGAGTGTCCAGTTTAAACAGCTTCTCCTCCTCCATATAAAGAATGCCCATATTCATTTCTTCCTTTCACTTATAATATATTTTGTTAAGTACAATTAATCACTTTATTAGTTAATTGTTAGTTAGATATTAGCAAATTTTGAGAGGGAATACAATGCACTTTGCGAAGAATGATTCGTTTCGTGGAGTTTACCAAAATGAGAAAGAAGAACTTAGTAAAGATTACCTACTCTCAACAGGTTGGCCAAACTGTTTCTCTGTATCATACTTCACTGGCCAGATACTTCTCCACAAACGCGTCCGGCAGTTCCACTCTGACTTCCCTCTCCCGCAGGAGAAATGTCCCCAGACAAATGCCGCCGTCAAAAAATACCTCCAGAATCCTGTCATCTACAAGAAAAATCATGTCCCTGTATCCACAGCCTGCCTGATCCGCTTCTCCGTCCACCGCAAACTTCCCGGTGTCCCGATTATAGCTTACCTTGCTGCCGTTAATCTCCCATGCACACTCTCCCATGTAGTGTTCCGTCACCCGCATCTCAAACACCAGCGCCTTTCCCGTCCCGGGCCTACAGATTATTTTCCCGTCCCTGTGCGTTATGGCGCTGTCTCCCAACTTACTTTTCTGCTTCAGTAGTTCCCGCACCGGCTTCTGGATCAGCACATAGCCCTCCTCCGTCTTTTTACAGCCCAGTTCCACCGGAATGCCGTAAGCGCCGGTAAACGGCCTGCCGTCATTCTCTATCCGCAGCCAGGGAATAGAGACCACACGCCCCGTCACCCCATACCAGGTCTGTGCCGCATAGGGAATTTTGTTTACATATGCCTGCTGTCTGACGCCATGGGGCCGGAAACGATATCCGTCAAATTCCCCGGGATAGCAGAAACCGTCTGCCGACCAGAAAAACCAGCAGGATTCCTCTTCTTCGCCCTTCAGACAGAAGAGGTCCGGGCACTCCCACGCCCCCTCCAGAGTCAGTCTGTCCGACTGCTCCCAGTGGGTCAAATCCCGGGAACGGAATACCCCAAAGTCGTTCTCTTCCAGCCACAGCACCATCACATAGGCCTGAGACTCCTCATGCCAGTAAACTTTTGGGTCCCTGTTCTCCCGGCACACGGTGGCCAGGCAGGGGGCCTCCACTTTGGAAAGCGTCCTGCCGCCGTCCAGACTGTAGGCAATTTTCTGGGTAAATTCCTGTCCCCTGCTCCACTCGTTGCTGCCGCCCGCCGCCGTGTAGAAAAACAGCAGCGCCTCCCTGGGCAGCCCCAGCAACTCTCTGTGGTTGGTGATGGCGCAGCCGGAGAACATGGTTCCGCTCCTGTCCGGGAACAGTACCGTGTCCTCCTGCTTCCAATGAAGCAGATCCCTGCTGACCGCATGTCCCCAGCTCATATTGTTCCAGGAAGTGTTAAACGGATTGTACTGAAAATACAGATGGTATAAACCATCCGTATAGATCAGTCCGTTGGGGTCATTGGTCCAGCCGCTGTCTGCGGTAAAATGGATCGCCGGTCGCGGGCAATTCCCGCCCCGGCGCTTATCGCCCACCATGATCCTCTCCCCAAAACCCCGGGGAAACGCCCCGCAGATAATGAGTTCCCGGCCCCGGTACTGCCGAACCGGTATTTCCGCATAAAAATCCCAGATATACTCCTCTTTAGCGTCCCCGTCCGCCGGAACCATGAACTCAAAAATCTTTTCCGGCGTACCCGCCCCATGTGTCAGAAAGATTTCCAGTTTCCTCTCCTCCCTGCCCGCGCAGACCGGCACATACAGATATTCCCCCTGCATCCTGAATCTTTTTTCCATATTATTGTATTCCTTTCGCTCTGCTCCCGACCGCCTGTCACCCATTGCCCATTTCTTCCAACATGCCTCTGACAAATCCGGCGAATATTTGAGAGGCCTTTTCGCAGTTTCTCTCAAATTCCTCCATGTCTCTGTGACTTGGCGTATCCGTGACGGTTTGGACACCCTCCGCCCTTTCTCCATCTCTGTAAACGGCTCCGCATGCCTGCTTTCATTTGATTTTCTCCTTCTCCCATTTCCTGTGTCTGATATAAACCAGACTGCCCAGCAGATCCGCCAGCCCCCAGCCGATGGGGATAGCCCACCAAATCCCTTCCACCCCCATAAACGGGAGGGCCGACAAGGTATAGGCCAGCGCCACCCTCGTCCCCAGAGATACCACGGTCAGCACCACCGAGATGCCCGGCTTTCCGATGGCCCGGTACAGCCCGTAAAACAGGAACAGGCAGCCGATCCCACAGTAAAAAGGCCCCACCGTGTGCAGATACCGCACCCCTTCCGCAAGGATGGCGCTCTCACCCGGGTCTATGAAAATCAGCATCAAAGGTTCCGCCAGAAACCAAAGGATCAGAGATACCAGCACACAATAGGTAACGGTGGTCAGCACCCCCAGGCGCACCCCTTTCCGGATTCTCTCCCCTTCCCCCGCTCCCCTGTTCTGAGCGATAAACGTGGAAAAGGCATTGCCGTACTCCTGGGCCGGCATATAGGCAAAGGCGTCCACTTTCACCGCCGCCGCAAACGCCGCCATCACCGTGGTGCCAAAGCTGTTTACCAGCCCCTGCACCATCAGAATCCCCAGATTCATCACCGACTGCTGCATACAGGTCAGTACGGAATAATTGGCGATCTCTCTCAGACTGGTCCCGCTGACACGAAATCTGGAAAACGCTTTCCGGATCGTCTTGCCGGTTGCAAAGACATAGATACCAATACCCAATCCCGATATGTACTGGGCAATAATGGTGGCCGTCGCCGCCCCCGCCGTCCCCTGCTGCCAAACGGCCACAAAAAGGATGTCCAACCCGATGTTCAGCACTGTGGAAATTCCCAGAAATACCAGCGGAACCACCGAGTTGCCCATGGCTTTCAGATAAGCTCCGAAAAAATTGTACAGGGCAACGGCCGGTATCCCCCAGAAGATCAGAACCAGATACTCCCTGGTGATATCTCTGATTTCCCAGGGAATATGCATCCAGACCATAATTCCCTCCACCCCCAGCAGGGAGAGGAAAGTGAGGAACGCCGCTATGACCATAGCCAACAGAAAAGAAGCGCAGATGCCCTTTTCCAGCCCATCTTCATCCCGCCTGCCAAAGCAGAGGGAAAACACCACGCCACTGCCCATGCACAGCCCCAGCAGAACGGAAGTCAGAAAAGTCATCAGGGCAAAAGCCGCTCCCACGGCCGCCAGCGCGTCGGAACCCGCATAACGCCCCACTACCCAGGTGTCCACAATATTATATCCCTGCTGCAAAATATTGCCCAATATCATCGGTAACGCAAAAAAACACAGGGTGGAAAATACCGATCCCTTTGTCAAATCTTTCTGTGCCATAATTATACTTACAATTTTCCTCCATTCCTCCAAAACAATAAAGTCCAGGCTCTGACTCCGACTAAGAAAACTCCTGGTTTGTAACGCCGGGATTACAGAAAAAATATTACCATACTCTCGCAGAAACATCAATCAAAACTATATCTTGACTCAAGTGTTTGCTCTCCTCCTGCGACGTTTGCTTATCCTCCCCTCAATCGCCGTCTTGGCTTCTATTGCATAGAATATGAAATAAACGTAAAAAACAGTTCCGGTCTGTTCACACCACCGGAACTGTCTGTAGTCTTATTTTTTGCTTTTACCTGTAGACTATATGTGCCACTGCCCGATTCTTCTCTTAACACTGAAACATGGAAGCAGAAACGTGTATCAGCACCTTACGCCTTGGGAATTGGAGCCCTGGTAAACACTTTATTCTCTGGAAACCGAAACCGCCGTCAGCGCTTCACCCTCCACCTGGATCTGAATGGTATCGCCCTGTTCCACCTGGTCGGACAGGATCAACTTGGCCGCCAAAGTCTCCACATGTTTCTGAATATACCGTTTCAAGGGACGTGCCCCATATACCGGGTCATAGGCCTGATCAATGATAAAGCGCTCCGCTTCCGGCGTCAAAAAGATGGTCAGGTCTCTGTCTGTCAGACGATGATTCAGCCCCTTGACGATCAGCGTGATAATACCGCCGATATTTTCCCTGGTCAATGGCTTAAACAGAATGGTCTCATCCAGCCGGTTTAAAAATTCCGGTCTGAAATGAGCCCGCAGCTCGTTCATCACCGCCTCCTCCGCCTCCGCAGAGATGCTGCCGTCCTCCTGAATACCGTCCAGCAGGTAAGGGGCTCCGATATTGGAAGTCATGATCAGTATGGTGTTCTTAAAGTCTACGGTGCGTCCCTGGGAATCCGTGATCCGACCATCGTCCAGCACTTGCAACAGCACATTGAACACATCGGGGTGGGCTTTCTCCACCTCGTCAAAGAGAACCACCGAATAAGGTTTCCTTCTGACAGCCTCCGTGAGCTGCCCTCCCTCCTCGTAGCCCACATATCCGGGAGGAGCCCCGATCAGACGGGATACGGAATATTTCTCCATATACTCGCTCATGTCGATGCGCACCATATTGTTCTCGTCGTCGAACAGCGCCGCCGCCAAAGATTTGGCCAGTTCCGTCTTGCCCACGCCGGTGGGTCCTAAAAACAGGAAGGAGCCGATGGGCTTGCCCGGGTCTTTGATACCCGCCTTGGAACGGATAATGGCCTCACTTACCTTGGTTACGCCCTCGTCCTGTCCGATCACCCTTTTGTGCAGTTCCTCGTCCAGGTGCAGCGTCTTGTTGCGCTCGCTCTCCGTCAGTTTGGAAACCGGAATACCCGTCCAGCGGGAAATAATCTTGGCGATCTCCTCGTCGGACACCTTCTCATGCACCAGAGACATATCCCTGGCGTTGACCTTCTCCTCCTCGATCTCCAACTGCTTTTTCAGAGCGGGCAGCGTGCCATAACTGAGTTCGGCAGCCTTTTCCAGATTCCCGTCCCGCTGGGCAATCTGAATCTGATTGTTCACATCGTCAATCTGCTCCCGCAGCTTTGACAGATCCTCCACCGATTTTTTCTCATTGTCCCACTGCGCCTTGCGCCCTGCAAACTCCTCTTTCAGTTCCGCCAATTCCTTTTGCAGGTCGGCCAGGCGCTCCTGGCTCAAACGGTCGTCCTCCTTTTTCAGCGCCGCCTCCTCAATCTCCATCTGCATGACTTTGCGCTGCAATTCATCCAGTTCCGTGGGCAGACTGTCCAATTCCGTCTTAATCAAAGCGCAGGCCTCATCCACCAGGTCTATAGCCTTGTCCGGGAGAAAGCGGTCCGAAATATAGCGGCTGGACAGAGTGGCGGCGCTGACCAGGGCATTGTCCATAATCTTCACGCCGTGGTAAACCTCATAGCGCTCTTTCAGGCCTCTGAGAATGGAAATGGTGTCCTCCACCGTGGGTTCATCCACTAACACCGGCTGGAAACGGCGGGCCAGGGCAGGGTCTTTCTCGATATACTGGCGGTACTCGTCCAGAGTGGTGGCGCCGATACAGTGCAGCTCCCCCCGGGCCAGCATGGGCTTTAACATATTCCCCGCGTCCATGGCGCCGTCGGATTTTCCGGCTCCCACAATGGTGTGTAACTCATCTATAAACAAAATAATCTGTCCGTCGGACTGCTTCACATCCTCCAGCACCGCTTTCAGGCGCTCCTCAAATTCGCCCCGATACTTCGCTCCGGCCACCAGCGCGCCCATATCCAGAGAGAAGAGCTTCTTGTCTTTCAGCCCCTGGGGCACATCCCCCCGGACAATACGCTGGGCCAATCCCTCCACCACGGCGGTCTTACCCACGCCGGGTTCGCCGATCAATACCGGATTGTTCTTGGTCTTGCGGGAAAGGATGCGGATCACATTGCGGATCTCGCTGTCCCGCCCGATCACCGGGTCAAGTTTCTGGTTGCGCGCTCTCTCCACCAACTCCTGCCCGTACTTCTCCAGAGTGTCATAGGTTGCCTCCGGATTGTCGCTGGTCACTCTCTGATTGCCCCGCACTGTGGACAACGCCTGCAAAAAGCGCTCCCTGGTGATGCCGTACTCCTTCCAGATGGCCTCTACCTCCCGGCTGGGATAACGCAACATGGCCAGCACCAGATGCTCCACGGAGACATATTCGTCCCCCAACTGTTTGGCCTCATCCTCTGCGGAAATCAGCACCTTGTTCAGATGCTGTCCCATATAGACCTGGCCTCCCTGCACTTTCACCCGCTTTTGCAGAGCCTGCTCCACCCGGTTTAGAAAATGCTCTTTCTGAATCTCCATTTTCTCAATCAACTTCAGAATCAGGCTGTCGTCTATGGTCAGCAGACTTTGTAGCAGATGCTCCTGCTCGATCTCCTGATTACCGTACTCATAGGCCAGTTTTTCACAGTTTTGCACAGCCTGCATGGACTTTTGCGTAAATTTTGAAATATTCATGCATCTCACTCCTCTCGACATACGCATTTGTTTTCTGTTCTATAACAAATATAACACACGGCATTTAAAATGCAATCCCTTTTTTCTAAATTTTCTATAAAATCCTGCCGCTTTTGGCCGTTCCCTGATCCGTTTTCCCGTAAAAGCATCCCAGGCCGTTTTTCTCCTATACCTGTTGTGGAAGGAAAGCGGTTATGCTTATTTCCCAAAATAGAAACTGTGGATTTGTGCAAGTCTCAAATGCAATTACACATTATTTATCGATTGAAAAGTTCTCCTCTATTTTGGTATCTGTCATATAAAAGCCCCAAAGTAAAAAGCCAATCCCCACAACTTCCCCAACTGTTATGGAGAAATGTACTGGCATTCTGAACAGCAGCAGAAACAGATTCAGGACAATCTCTGTCAGACCCGCTGTTTTGCCAAGTCCAATAAAAACATCCGGCGCAATGCTTTGCGCGTAGTCCCAATGTTCCTGGGATTTGCGTGAGGTGGGCGTATTGTATCCATTATGGGAGTCCATATCCGTAATAGGGTGTTTCTTAAATAAATATCCGACCAAAATCATTACAAACGGTACAATCAGATTTAAAACCAATAAAAAATACATATGACTTCTCCCCATTTTCAGGTCGGGATAGCCCCGCGCAAGGCGGGGCTATCTTCTCTCTCCCAGGTGCCAGTCCACACGGATAACACCTACAATTCCTCAAACACAAAGTAATCCACTGCCATACTGCCGCCGGGAACGCCGCTTTCATTGATAGCTGTCAGACCTGCTTTCACGCCCACCCAGCGTCCGGGCGTCGCCTCCACACATTCTCCCACAGGTCGATACTCCCCCTCCTCTGTGAGACTATAGCAGAATGATACCTCCTTCTCCTGTCTCACAAGCATCCGCAGGTACAGACTCTCCGTTTCCTCTGACAGAACCGCCACATCCTTGCGCGTCTCATCGTTCTTGGTCCAGTTACCCGTGCGTTGCTGGAGTATCCTTTTTCCGCCTTTTTGACACACCAACAGACCGGCGTAATGGCCGCACTGAGACACCAGCCCCGCCGCGTCGCCTTCTTTGAAGTTTTCCAGGCGGAGGCTCGCGGTTATCTGAAACTGGGGGGCGGGCCACTTCTGGAGCATCAGATTGGGAATATCACAGAGCTGCAAACCAGGATCGCTTTCCTGGGCGTACAAAGTAAGTCTGCCATCTCCCAGACTGTACCAGTCGTCCCGATAATTGGCATTCCACTGCCACTGTAATCCCAGCTTTTCCCCCTCGAAGAAATCGCTGTCCTCGGGTGCGTCTATGGGATATGTAGCGCCCACTGCGGGCTTATCATAATGCAGCACCGGTTCTCCGCATCCGTTCTCATCCGGATTCACGCCGATCACCGGCCAGTCGTCCACCCAGCGCATGGGCTGGAGATGCACGATCCGCCCCGTGTTGCCCACATCCTGAAAGTGTAAAAACCAATCCTGTCCGTCCGGGGTATCCACCCAGGCCCCCTGATGAGGGCCGTTTACCGGGGTATTGCCCTGATGCAGCACAATCTTTTCCTCATAGGGGCCATAGATATTCCGGGAACGCAACACAGTCTGCCAGCCGGGTTTCACGCCTCCCGCCGGAGCAAAAATATAATAATATCCGTTTCTCTTATACAGCTTCGGCCCCTCGATGGTGGGCTGGGTGGCATGACCGTCATAAACAAACTGTCCGTCATCCAGCACGCCGGAACAGTCCGGCTCCATAGGGGACATATAGAGAAAACTCTTGAACCCGATGCGGCTTCTGGCAAAAGCCGTCACCATGTAGGCTTTGCCGTCGTCATCCCAAAAGGGACAGGGATCAATCCAGCCCACCACCTTGCGCACAAAGGAGGGCTTGGACCATTTGCCCCAGGGATCCGTCGTTTTGCTCATCATGATCCCCTCGTCCGGCATGGGCACAAACACATAGTAGGTCCCTTTATGATAACGGATGGAGGGAGCCCAGGCACCGCAGCCATGCAAGGGCTTGTCGTAAGCGTCAAAGGGCATTTTGTTCCAGACATAGTTTATGACTTTCCAGTTTACCAGATCCCGGGAGTGCAGCAGCGGCACCGCCGGGGCATTGCAGAAACTGGAGGCAACCATAAAATAGTCCTCCCCCACCCGGATGGCGTCCGGGTCAGAATAATCCGTATAGAGGATGGGATTTTTGTAAGTGCCGTCCCCCTGGTCCGCAATCCACATTTTCCTGATCTTACTCTTGTCCATAGTTTCCTCCTGTTCATTACAATCGCACGCTCGCTGATACGCTGTAAAAAATTACCGAATTTATTTTAAAACTATGGAAAAAGTATAACATATATTTCCTTTGCCTACAACACCCACAGGCAATCCTGCCCGTTTTTTACCCACATAGAGCCAGTGACGGACAGATCATAGCTGCGCTCCTCCTCCTCCACTGTCATGGAAACATGCGTGTCATAGCCGTCTCTGGCCAGCGCCTCTCTGTCGTATTCCAGCAGCAGCTTTCCCTTCCCCACAAATTCATTCTGCATAATCCTGGGCCGAAAATAGTCTCTGGTCATATCCGCGTCCCGCTCACCGGCCCGCAGCCGCAGCACCACGCCGCTGTCCGTGCGTAGCAGGAACTCATTTCCACGGGGATACAGACGGATGATTTTGCCCGAGGCCGGAGCATAGACTTTGTTGTCCTCCGGGGTGAGAAGCACCCCCCTGTGCCCCTGCCCCTCCAGCACATCCACCTGACCTGCCACCGGGCTGGCTATGGGATGCCCCGCAGGTTGCGCCTGTTGGTCCCTGTGCGTGCGGCCTCTGTATCTGCGCTGAATGCGTGCTTTCTGCCACTCTCTGGTCTCTCCCCCATGCCCTGCCCTGTAAGGTTGCCTTCCTGTCCGGTTTGCCCTCGCTGTCCGGAACCGGTTCTCCTGCAAAACCGCTCCCTCCGGGTGCGCATTCTCCTCCTCCCAGGCCGTCTCTCCGGGCCATGCCGTCCTTTCGTGCATCACGGCTTCCTCCCGTCCTGTCCTACTTTGGTGCATCACGGCTTCCCTGTATCCTGCCGCTCTCTCCGGCATTGCCGATTCCTTCTGCCATGACAGCTTACCAAACATCTCCGATTCCTCCTGCCATGACGCCTTCCCGGACATCTCCGATTCCTCCTGCCATGACGCCTTCCCGGACATCTCCGATTCCTCCTGCCATAACGCCTTCCCGGACATCTCCGATTCCTCCTGCCATGACATTGCCGACGCTTCTGACGAGACCGCTCTTTTGGACATCGCAGACGCCTCCGGCCGTGCCCCTCTTTGGGACATCACTGCCGCCTCCGACCGTGCCCCTCTTTGGGACATCACTGCCGCCTCCGACCGTGCCCCTC
>CANSPM010000009.1 GCA_947648875.1 uncultured Lachnospiraceae bacterium | reverse complement strand
TCTATATGTATGTCCAGAAGGGAGGAGCCTGCTGTCTTTCCAAAGGAGGCTGCGGGTCTGACCCAATACTCCAGCACGGCCTTCTGCGCCCCCATGGTTTCCGCAGGAACCACAATAGACAGACTGCCCTCCTTGCGGAGGTAGTCCACCAGCCGACCGCTCTCCCCCGGGGGCTGCCCATAGACCAGCGCACAGTACCGCTTTTGCAAAATACCCTGTGCCAGTTGGCGGCTCAACACTGCCGCTGCCTCCCGGTTTTTTGCAAATGCCAGCAGCCCTTCCACGGGCTGGTCCAGCCGGTGCACAATTCCAAGATAGCCGCCTCCCAGATAGGTTTTCAATTGGCTGACCACATCGGGCCGGGTGACGTCAGCCGATTGGGTGGCCAGACCTGCCGGTTTACAGCAGATCAGTATATCCCGGTCCTCATACATAATCGTCGTTTTCAAGTCCAAATTTTCCTCTGCCTGCACGACACAGATTTCACCTGTGCCATTGCGCCGCTATTTTTCAGTCTTTTCTCTCATCCCCCCAGAAGAACAGTGCCACCGTGCCGGGACCGGTATGGCTGCCGATGGTGGTGCCGATGTCGTTGATCTCCACCCTGCCCTGTAACCCGGGAAACGATTCCTCCACCAGTTTGGCCACTGCCTCCGCGTCCTCCATGCAGGCGGACTGGGAGATATAGCACTTGCCGCTGTAATCCCCGCCGTCCTGGGCATGTTCTTTCATCTTGTCCACAGTGGCCTGAATCACCTTGCGTTTGGTGCGTATCTTGGCTCTGTTAATCAGCCGCCCCCTATAATCCACATTCAGCAGCGGGCAGATATTCAAAACGCTTCCCACAATACCGGCAGCCTTGGAAACACGGCCTCCCCGAATCAGATAAGTCAGGTCGGTGGTGAAGAACCAATGCTGTAGCTTTAACTTATTTTCTTCCGCCCATTGATACAGTTCCTCCACACCCATACCGCCGTCCCGGAGATCCGCCAGCTTATCCATCAGCAGGCCATAGCCGGAGGAAGCCGCCAGGGAATCCACCACATAGATCCTGCGTTCGGGATATTTTTCCGCCAGCGTGTCCCTGGCAATCAGCGCAGAGTTTATTGTGCCGGAGATGCCGCTGGACAGAGTCAGATGCAGAATATCTTTCCCCTCTTTTAAAATGCCCTCAAAGTAATGCTCATACTCCTCCACATTGATCTGAGAAGTCTTGGTATCCGCCCCCTGGGCCATGGCACTGTAAAAATCCGACAGCGGAATGGATTTTCCCAGATCGTCCATATACTGCTTTCCTGCCAGTTCAAAGTGAAAACAGATATACCGGATCTCTCTTTTCAGAAGCTGCTCCTCGCGCAGATCCACCGTGGAACTGCAACTCAAAATATATTCGCCCATCAAATTCCCCCTTCTTTTTACGCTTGCCAGCCCGTGAACATATGCGCTTTTACGCTGGTATTGCTGGGAATGGCAAGCCCTGTCTTTATTCCCTGAACTTTGACGCATACCGGTTCAGGAGAGTTCCGTCCCCTATACCTTAAAGCGGTATCCCACGCCCCATATGGTCTCTATATATTGGGGCTTGGCAGTGTCAGCCTCCACCTTTTCACGTATCTTCTTGATGTGCACCGTGACGGTGGCGATATCCCCGATGGAGTCCATGTCCCAGATCTCCCGGAACAGCTCCTCCTTGGTAAACACATGGTTGGGATTCTCTGCCAGGAATGTCAGCAGCTCAAACTCCTTTGTGGTAAAAGTCTTCTCCACGCCGTCTACATACACACGGCGGGCCGTCTTGTCTATGCGTATGCCCCGGATCTCCACTATATCATTATGAGGCCTCTGGCTGGTACCCACCAGACGCTCATACCGGGCCATATGGGCCTTGACGCGGGCCACCAGCTCGCTGGGGCTGAACGGCTTGGTCATATAGTCATCCGCCCCCAGGCCCAACCCCCTGATTTTATCAATGTCATCCTTTTTTGCCGAGACCATCAGAATCGGGACATTTTTCTTCTCCCTGATCCGCTTGCACACCTCAAAACCGTCCATCTCCGGAAGCATCAGGTCCAGAATAATCAGATCGTACTCCCCCGTCAGCGCGGTCTGTAGTCCCTGATCTCCCCGGTTACAGATATCCACCTTGAAGTCACTGAGCTCCAGATAATCTTTCTCCAGATCCGCAATGACCTCCTCATCCTCGATAATCAGTATCCTACTCATATTGAAACCCTGCCTTTCCAAAACAATATCCACATACCGCCGTTCTCTGCCGGGAACAGGGACGCGGCCCCGATTACTCATTTTGCAGTTCTTTATACTTGCGGACCACAAAGTGCATACAGGTTCCCTCTCCCTCCCGGCTGGTGGCCCAGATGTAACCGCCGTGGTCCTCGATAATTCTCTTCACGATGGAGAGGCCGATACCGCTGCCGCCCTGTAGAGAATTGCGGGAGGCATCCGTTCGGAAAAACCGCTCAAAGATTCTGCCCAGGTCCTTCTGCGCGATACCCTTGCCGTTGTCCTCGATCTCCACCTGTATGGAGTCCAGTTCATCCAAAATCCGTATATCAATAACTCCGTGCTGTTTATCCATATATTTGACGCTGTTGCTGATAATATTGTTGATAACCTTTTTCATCTGCTCCGGGTCCGCGATGACCAGCGTGTCCTGATCCACCAGATTGGTATAATTCAGCTGAATGTTCTTGGATTCCAGCTCCAGCCCCACTTCCTCCACACAGTCTCCGAAATAGTCCGCCACGTTAATCCGGTGGAAATTATACGGAATCCGGTGGTTGTCTATGCCGGAATAGGTGGTCAGTTCATTGATCAGCCTGTCCATGTCATTAGCCTTATTATATATGGTCTTAATATATTTGTCCATCTTTTCCGGCGTATCCGCCACACCGTCCATGATGCCTTCCACATAACCCTTGATGGCCGTAATGGGCGTTTTCAGATCGTGGGAAATATTGCTGACCAGCTCCTTATTCTTCTTCTCTTGTTCCGTGCTCTCCTCGGTGTTCTCTTTCAGGCGCAGTCTCATGTCCTCATAATTCCGGTACAGGTCGCCAATCTCGCCGCCGGACTTGGTCTGTAGGATATACTCAAAGTTTCCCTCCTTGATCCGGTTCATGGCCACATTCAACTCATTGATGGGGCGGAACACCTCTTTTTGAATCCACTGGGTCAACATCAGACTGGTAAAAATCAGAATCAGCACAATGGCAACCAGCATATCAATCAGCAGCCGCCTGGAGATCAGCGAGTTAATCTTCATTACCACAAAAAGGCTGCCTTCCGCGCCGTCCCGGAAGTGAAAGTCTATCTGCTTCACATATTTATCCATTTTGCTGAAATAGTAGCCCGTGCCCTCCTCCAGATCCCCTTCGCCAAAGCCCGGCAACATGGGAAATATCTGTGCCGCCGCCTCAGGATTGCCGGTATAGAAAATCTCATTATTTTTGCGCACCAGCAGATAGGCGGAACGGGAGTGCAGCAGATTTCCCATCCTTTCCAGATACTCTCTGTCCTCCAGCAGGGTCACATCCTTTTGGGCCTGCTCGGTCAGCTTCTTATAAACATTGTCCGCATGTCCCGTAAAACTCCCCACGGTCTCGGATATCAGAGCAAAATCCAGGTTCTGTATACTGACGCCCGGCTGGGCATTCATCAGATAGACGCCGATGACACAGAAAGCCAACATCGTCAGCAGAAGTGGCAGGAAGATAATCGTAATAAAGGTCACCCGTAGCCTTGTCTTAAACTTCATAAAAATTCTCCACAAACATATTGGAGCGTCGGTCTCCAATGTTCACACAAACACTTAATGTTAATTCAGTATAACACAAATCCCCCTGTAAATTGTAAAAACAATCGAATATGTTCATAAAAAAAATCTAAAGTCCACATATATTTCAAAAAATCTCTTGACTTTTGCGCAAACTGCTTTATACTAAATTAGGAATCATTACTAATATGTATTCAGAAAGGAACTGCCATGGCGCTGAAATATAGCAGGCAGCGGGAGTTGATCAAAAATTTCCTCATGGGACGACAAGATCACCCCACGGCAGAGATCGTATACAGAAACGTTCGGCAGCAAAACCCCTCGATCAGTCTGGGCACGGTTTACCGGAATCTGACACTGTTGGCAGACAGGGGAGAGATTCTGCGGCTGCGGCTGGGAGACGGAACGGATCATTTTGACGCAGACACCTCCCGGCATTATCATTTTATCTGCAAGGAGTGCGGCTGTGTGCAGGATCTGCGAATGGAAGGCATCGACGATGTTCTGGAGACGGCCAGACAGCATTTCTGCGGACGAATCACAGGCCATATGACGTATTTTTATGGGATCTGCGGTCAGTGTAGTCAGGGTATCAACAGCTGAAAGAACTCTGTTCGGACGGCTTAACTATTTATCATAAAGGAGAGAAAAAGTATGAAGTATGTATGTCAGGTATGCGGTTATGTACATGAGGGAGACAATCCCCCTGAGAAGTGCCCTCAGTGCGGTGTGGATTCATCCAAATTCACCGCGCAGAGCGAGGAGAGATCCTGGGCCGCCGAGCATGTGGTAGGCGTGGCGCAGGGAGTAAGAGAAGATATCATCGAGGATCTGCGGGCGAACTTTAACGGCGAATGCTCCGAGGTAGGCATGTATCTGGCCATGTCCAGAGTGGCCTTCCGCGAGGGATATCCCGAGATCGGCATGTACTGGGAGAAAGCCGCCTATGAAGAAGCGGAGCATGCCGCCAAATTTGCGGAACTGCTGGGTGAGGTAGTGACCGATTCCACCAAGAAGAATCTGGAAATGCGGGTTGCCGCCGAGAACGGGGCGACTGCCGGCAAGACCGACCTGGCTAAGAGAGCTAAGGAGTTGGGCCTGGATGCCATTCACGACACCGTACATGAGATGGCCAGAGACGAGGCCAGACACGGCAAGGCATTTGAAGGACTTCTTAAGAGGTACTTCGGCTAATCAGAAATGCCATAAAGTCTTTATTCTGGGATTTGGGGTATGTTGGAGCAGTCCAACATACCCTTTTCGCAGCAACAGAATCCTCACTTGATCAGGCGGGTGCCGAAGGGCCTTGCCGGAGCAAAGATAGAGGGGCGAACGAATCGCCCCTTCCCTTTAATCTTCCCGCTTTAATAATTGCGTCATCCTGTCAACCATTTCATTGATTACGCCTGCCTGTGTCGCAACTTCTGTTGTGTCATTCGCATTACTTTCCGCCAGGGCGTTGATGGAATGAAACTGTTCATTTTCACTTCTTATGCTTTCAGCAATATCCTGATTAATGGAGATTGTTTTCTTTATCACTTCCGATTGCTTTCCATGCGCTTCACCCATCGTATTTATTTTTTCAGCAGATGTATTTAATAGCTTTGTCATCTCCTGCATACTCTGGAAAACATTTTGATATTGTTCATTCTGAACACCTAGCTTTACGGAGTTTTCATTTACTTGTGCCGTAATGCCCATGACGTTCTGCTGTACCCTTTCTATTACCGCTTGAACAATCTGCAATGACTGTTGTGTACTGTTTGCCAGATTGCCTACCTCTGTGGCGACAACGGCAAATCCTCTGCCGGCTTCACCCGCTCTGGCCGCCTCAATAGACGCATTCAACGCCAGCAGATTTGTAGACTCGGAAATATCGCTTATAAGATTTAATGTTACGCCGATTTCCTGTACCGCCTCAGATAACCGTTGGGTTATTTCCGTCGTAGTCTTCATGGACTCAGATACTTCACTGTTGATTGTATGTAAATCGCTGAGAAGCCTTGCGTTTTCCACCGACTTATCCAGCAACTCTCTGGAAACCTGTTCTACTTTTTCAACATTATCAGCAACAATGCTTTCCCAATTGCTTAGTTCTTCAAAATTTGCCATACTTTCATCCGTTTTGGAACTGAGCAAATTACTATTTTCCACCAGCTGTTCACTTGTAGCAGCTAATTCTTCAGCGGAAGCGCTTTCGTTCTCTGACACCCGTGACAGTGAAAAACCCGCTGTCTGTAGGTTCTCGGATAATGTGTGTACCGCCCCCAGAACGCTTGTAACATGTTCGTTGTTCTTTTCTAATTCATCTCTCTTTGCGTTTACTAAAAAGTGGGAAACAAAGAAAACAAAAATGAGCAATCCCGCCAGAGACAGCACAAGGGCAACTAAGCACATAATAATATCCGTGAGGAATAACTCGTCCTTAACCGGAAGAAGGTCTGTTCCACGGATCGCCCAGCCAATAAACAGGGATACCATACAGCCCAGGCCGCTTACAAGCAACATTTTTATATCCAAAAAGAACGCGATTAAGATTAGGAAAAAGAAAAGAAATCCCCAAAAAGTTCTGGTTGGAAGCATATACAATAAATAATTCCATTGTATAACTAATACAACTGCTGAAAAAATTTTTCCAATTCGTAGTCTGCCCTCTTTTAAATATCCTTCTTTATCAAATGAAGATTTTACTATCAAGATTGCTATTACAAAAAAGGTCGAATCCATTACACCTAAACCAATTGTTGCAAGCCATGGCACTGTAGTATATAATCCAAACATTTTTTCAGTGTTAAACATTACCGTAGCACACATGCAGGCACTTACCAATATAATAAGCCCCCATTTAAACACCGTGGATAAATACACCTCAACCGCCGATCTCTTCCTGTTCATAAAAATCTACCTCCTCGTATTATATAGTTGTACGGTAAACGATTGCGAAACCCTGTCCGCAAGTGACGAAGCTGGTCAACATATACAAAAACGGCTGTTTCCAGAAAGAGCATTTTGCAATCGTCTATATAGTTGTACGAAATAAGATAATCCAGCAGCACTGATAGCAATTCGGTTTTCCTGATCTACGTTGATTAAAGTTTTCTTCATAAGTATAACTTCCGGTCCTGAGACATTGGCCCATCTAAACTATACCCTGCGTATAACAATGTGCACCTTATATTATATCTTTGTTATGTATCCCCCCTCAAAAAAAATGCTGCTTACCAGAACAACATGATAAACGGCACATTTTACTTTATAAAACAACATACGGACTTAGTATTTGCATACTGCCAGAAACGGCATGCGTTATATAGAAGCGTACTATTTTTAAACATGGCTGTCAAGTCCTTTCTGTCAAAGATTTATGTGCTCCCTTGTGATACTTTATAGCACAGGGGAGCACATAGGGGAAACTCTCTTACAGAATCGATATAATATGGCTAGAAGTCAAATCCCAACGCTCCTTGGCTGGAATGATTCTTGCGCGCTCTCCCAGAATTTCCCGAATAATCCGCAGTTCCACCTGCTGTCTGTGCCGCAGATGGGTAATCAGATCCTCAAAATCCTTATATCCATGGGCTTTTCCGTAAGGAGAATTTACCAGATATTCCATCATAACCGGGTACCACATGGGATTTCCCTGCTCATCGGAGCGCTCCTTCTGTATAATTCTGATATTCTCCTCGATTTTGTCGCTGTAAAGATACAGCAGTCTGAAATGCTCTCTGGGCATGACGGCGTAAAGCCTCTCGTAAAAGGAGAGAATTTCCTCATCATGCATCTGATGGAACAGGATCAGGTCCTCCACGATATTTTGTAGGAAAGCACACTCAAACAAGTATCCGCTGTCGTGAAATCTCTCATATCTTGTGAAAACAATCCGTTCCATCTCTTCTAATGTTATCCTGCCATTATAGATCTCATATTGTTCCAAATCCTTGTGAAAGCCCGGTATATCCGTCAAAATCTTGGTATAAGTCACAATATACCTGTCCGCTTCCCGAAATGTACCGGCTTCAATCTCGCTGCGGATGGGGGCGTATTTCTCAAGCGCCGCCGCGTATTGCTCCCTGTCCATCCATGCACACCAGGCCAATTCCACCGGTGAGTAATCCCCTTCCCGGCACACCTTGTACTCCGGTTTGCGCCGGGCGATCTCCGACAGCAATGTGGACTTACCCATACCCTGTATTCCCTCAATAAAAATGTTATCCATACAATTCTCCTGTTCCAGTGTATTGACAGCGCCTTCTCACACAGGGCAATATCTGCCCGTTTCGGCGGACAAAAATAACTGCCGCGCATGAAAAAGGAACCGTCTGTTGCCAAACAGTTCCCTTATATTCTCATACCCTGTTTTCCAGATCCCGCTGAAATGCCTCTCCGGCATAGCGCCGCCCGGGCCCCGCCATTCCTGGAAGCCTAAATTACCGCACAAAAAAGAAGGGTTATGAGAACATAATCCACTTTTGGCAACATGACCAGACAACACGGAGCCTCCCCTGTGTCGCCCTTAACCTTCATGCAAACAAAAGCGAACTAAATTCTCATCTTTTCACCCCTCTCCTCAAGATATCGCCATCTTAACACATCCCTGCCGGGATTGTCAAACACAAATTTTTCCCCACCCTTTCCTCATCCCTGCGGCCAAGAATGTTCTGCTGCCGCGCGTTTTCGACAAGGCTCCGGCAGCAGCCCCTTACGGGGCGCAAATGCCCTACAGCAACGGAGCCACCGCCTTCATAATATACCCCATCATTTTTCTGGTCCAGGGTTCCGCCTTCAACGTCTCGCGGGTCACTTCCCGGCACTGCTTAAGCGTGGCCTGATAGTCCGCCTCCATATCCGTAAGGCAAGGTGCGCCATAGAGATAGGCGGCGCACTCAAAATGGTGGTACAGACTGCGATAGTCCAGATTGATGGTACCCACCACCCCCTCCCGGTCGTCGCTGACAAACAGCTTGGCATGTACAAAGCCGGGGGTGTACTCATAGATCCGCACCCCCGAATCCAGCAGGGAACGATAGTGAGACTTGGCCAGCGCGTATGCCGCGCGCTTGTCCGGAATGCCGGGCAGAATCAGTTTCACATCCACTCCCCGCTCGGCGGCAAATTTCAGAGCCGTCTCCATCTCTCCGTCCAAAATCAGATAGGGCGTCATAATATGTACATATTTGTGGGCACGATTCAGAATATCCATATACACCCGCTCTCCCACCCGCTCCTCATCCAGCGGGCAGTCGCCGTAGGGCATCACATAGCCAAGCGCCCTTTCCTCTCTTCCGAAAACGGAGGCATCCGACAAAAACCGTTCAAATTCCAGTTCCTTTTCCTCAATTCCCCACATTTCCAGAAACATCAGCGCAAAGCTCCGGGCCGCCTGCCCCTGTAGCATGACGGCCGTATCCTTCCAGTGACCAAACTTCATTTTGTAATTGATATACTCGTCCGCCAGATTGACCCCGCCCGTAAAAGCCGTGTGACCGTCAATCACCAGAATCTTACGGTGATCGCGGTAATTGTAATGGGTGGATACGAAGGGGGTGAGGGGTGCGAACAGTTTGCATTTTATACCCAGTTTTTTCAGCTTCTCCGGATAGTTATGGGACAAAGTCGTAAACTCGCAGAAACCGTCAATCATCAGGCGGACCTCAACACCTTCCGCCACCTTTCGGGCCAGTACTTCCAAGACCTTTCCCCACATCAGTCCCTCATCCACAATAAAGTACTCCAGAAAAATATAACGCTGTGCCCGCTCCAGCTGCCGCAGCATCTCTTCCCATTTCTTCTCCCCTACGGGGAAATATGTCACGGCGGTGTCATCAAACACCGGGTGGCAACCGCTTCTGCCCACATAGCGGGCCAGCGCCCTCACGCCGGGATTCTCCTGTTCCAGCCTCTGCATCACCTCCGGATTCTGAGGTATGTAGTCTTTCGCCTGTCCGGAAATCTGGTCCACCCGCCCCTTGATCAGTCTGTGCCCGATCTCACTCTTGGTAAACCACAGCAAAAACGCGCCAAAAACAGGCATCAGCATTATAATTACAAGCCATGTGATCTTTGCCGTGGGATCAAAACGGCTGTTCAGCAAATACAGCACCATGCCTACGGCAAAGATGGTCATCAGCACCGATATATAGGGCTGCAAATCCCTGAACCACATAAACACGCTGAACAAAATCGCCACCTGCACGAGAAACAGCAGTAGAATCACCCCGAAGCGACTGAACAGCGCGTGAATCAGTCCTTTCTGTCCCTTTTTCAACAGGCGGATCCCCATACCCTGTGTCTCTTCATTTGCGTTTGCCATGGCGTTCTTCTCCCTTTCGCGCGCCTTTTCGTCTTTCGCTGTCCCCCTCAGGGGATCCGGACGGAGATATCTCACCGGCCGGAAAATGTCCCTCAGCAAATCCACTCCGGCACTGTCTCCGGGGAACGCAGAGTCGGCAGATGCACGCGCGTCCATTTCTTCTTTATTGATTATAGCAGATGCGTACCGCAAACACAAGATTTTACAAAATACCTTTGAAATTCGGGGAAATATAGTATATACTGATTTTAGTTTATTCTTTTTTAATAATTTGGCGCAAACCATTATTTTTGCCCGGAAAGGAGTTTTTATGGAAAAAATAGCAAGTTTTACTATTGATCATATCCGGCTTTTGCCCGGTGTCTATGTGTCTCGCAAGGATACTGTGGGACAGGAGGTTATCACTACCTTTGACCTGCGCATGACAAGTCCCAACGACGAGCCTGTCATGAATACGGCGGAGGTGCATACCATTGAGCATCTGGGAGCCACTTTCCTGCGCAACCATCCGGACTATGGCGGCAGAATTATCTATTTCGGTCCCATGGGCTGCCGAACAGGCTTTTATCTGCTGCTGGCGGGAGATTACAATTCCAGGGATATCCTTCCTCTGGTCACCCATATGTTTGAATTTATACGGGATTATCGCGGAGAAGTCCCCGGCGCTTCCCCCAGGGACTGCGGCAATTATCTGGATATGAACCTGCCCATGGCCAATTACCTGGCCGCAGGATATCTGGAAAATGTGCTGTATCCCATTGATGACAGCCGCCTTGTTTACCCGGAATAGAAAATGTCTGTCATGTGTTGTACAGATTCACGCTGTGGGGAGATGGAAGAATGTCCCCACGGCGTAGAATGAAAAAATTTTAAAACTCGGAATATGGAGGTAATCTATGAGTAAAATCGGCATTATTGGCGCCATGGAACTGGAAGTGGAAACGCTGAAAGCCCGAATGAACGTCACCGGACAGACTACCAGGGCCGGCATGGTTTTCTTCGAAGGCTCTTTAGGACGGGCCCGGGTGGTGGTGGTGCGCAGCGGCATCGGCAAGGTCAACGCCGCCATGTGCGTACAGATTCTGGCGGATCTGTTCGGCGTCACCCACGTGATCAACACCGGCGTGGCAGGCTCCCTGAATGCCGCCCTGGACATCGGGGATATCGTCATCTCCCGTGATGTAATCCACCATGATATGGACGTCCGGGTATTCGGCTATGCTCTGGGACAGGTTCCCCAGCTTGATACCCTGGCTTTTCCCGGCGACGAATCCATGATCCGCCTGGCCCTCAGTTCCTGCGAGGAGGCCAATCCCGGGCTTCGCACAGCCGTGGGGCGCATTGTAAGCGGAGACCAGTTCATCTCCGACAAAGAGGTAAAAGAACGGTTGATCACGGAATTTCACGCGGACTGCACGGAGATGGAGGGAGCCGCTATCGCTCATGCCTCCTATCTGAACGGACTTCCCTTTGTGGTTATCCGCGCTATCTCCGACAAGGCGGACGACAGCGCCCAGATGGATTATCCCGCTTTTGAGCGCGAAGCCGCCGGACACTGTGCGCGTCTTGTCGAGGTTTTGGTCGGCAAAATATAATATTTTGAAGAAGGAGAGAGTAAAATGCTACAGAAACTAAAGAGCGCTTCTCTGAAAAAAGTGATGCCCTGGATCATTGTCCTGTCTGTTGCGGCGGCGGGTCTGCTGATCTATTTCGGACCGGACTTTATCACCTGGGTAAAGGGGCCTGTGACTTTTGAGGATTTATCAATTGACGAGATCGAGGGCCAGTATGTCACCATGACCTTTGAATTGACCTTCGGCACCTATGCCACTGAGGTCACTACCACCACCCGGAACGGCGTCAAAGTCTCCGAGACGGATTCCATACAGTATCACGCCGTGCTGGTGGGCGGACTGGACCGCTACATAAACACCGACGAAGATATATACTGGGAGTTCGTGGGGCTGGCCGTTCCGTCCAGATATTTTGACACTGCCAAAATCATCGACGGAAACAGCGATGATTTCTTTGAGACATATGACCTGCGGTCGCTGGATACCTCCATGCAGGTGACAGGGCAGCTCCTTCCCATGGAGGATGAAATGCTTCGCCACTACCGCGCCTTCTTCGATGAAGCAGACTACACCGCCGAGGAATTCAGAAACCATTGCTCTCCTTACTACATAAAAATAGATCATCTGAAGCGAGGCCATGTGGACTTTGTGCTGACCATGAACGCGCTGGCCGTCATATTATTCTTAATGGCCATATATATGCTGATCAAGGCGCTTACCGGCGGCTACCAGAGAAAGCTGGTGAAAGCCCTGAAAGCCCTGGGAGAAATGGAACTGGAGCGCGCGGATGCGGATTATGAGACCGCCTCCGAGCCCGCCAAGGGTATCCGGATCGGACGCAGCTATCTGTTTGACTGTAGCGGTACCAAGACGGATGTCTTCGCCCTGCGCCAGGTGGCCTGGGCTTACACCAGCCGCGTAAACCATCAGCAATATGGCCGCACCGTGAGCACCTCTTACTCTATCATACTGTACACGGAGGATAAAAAGCAGCATTCACTGGCCATGCCCAGCCAGACCGCCTGCGATCAACTCATTGAGGATCTAAGCAGGAAATGCCCTGCCGGCATCTTTGGATACAGCGATCAACTCAGGGATCTGTTCCATAAAAATTATGATGAGTTTACCCGCCTGCGCCGTCAGAAAGAAGCGGAGATCAACCAGACCCAGGGATTCGCGAACGCTTTCTCCGGTCAAGGCCAGAATCCCTATGGTTCTGATCCCTACAATGTCTAAATCGGCTTATGGCAATAGAATCCCTGCTCCACAGAACCTCTATTGTCATGCCTATAAAAACCCGGCAGCCGAAATCCGACTGCCGGGTTTTTATTATCAGTCACACTGTATTTACTTTGTTTCCCTTCCGAAATACCAACAGCTTGCTCAACACATAATTGCCGATAAAAACCAGTACCGCCGATACGAAAGTAGTTATATAGGTATTGATGCCCATCATGCCAAAAAGTTGACGTACCGCCAGATCCAAAATGAAAGTAGACACTCTGGAGAGCACAAACTTGGGGATTTCCTTCACCATCGGTTCATGACTCTTAAACACGAATCTTCTGTTGGTAAAATAGGCAAAGGTCACGCCCGCCACCCAGTTCACCGAACTCATAACGGCATTTTCAAAAGGAGTAGGGTGCAGGGGATTTCCAAAAAGCAGCCAGCTGGCCAGGTACATGGCCGCCCAGGACACGAGGGTAGTAAGTACTCCCACCACCAGGTAGGAGAGAATTTCCTCATATTTTTTCATCATACCTCTTATTTTCTCTATCATGTAGATCCTCTTTTCCGCAGATTCTGTTTACTGCTTTCCCTACTTTACTATGGGACGGTGGGCTTGTCAAGCAACTTTCTCATTTTGTTTTCCCTTTTCCGTAAAAGATACCCCCTCACGGATTTACAATATTACGCCGTTCTCCCCTCTGGAAAGCCTCTATATTTTTTGCCACTTCCTCCACGCAGCGGGTGCGGGCCTCCACGCTGGCCCAGGCCAGATGGGGCGTTATAATCAGACGGTTGCTGTCCTTTAACAGACTCAGAGGATTGGAGACCTGTAGCGGTTCGCCGTCCACCACATCCAGTCCCGCAGCGGCAATCTGCCCCTCTGTCAGCGCCTCGTACAGGGCGGGATTATCCACCACGGCTCCCCGCGCCACGTTCACCAGAATCGCCGTTTTTTTCATTTGACACAGCGCCTCTCTGCCGATAATGCCCCGGGTCAGATCACTCAGAGGACAATGCAGGGACAGAATATCGCTCTCCGTAAGCAGAGTGGCTTTATCCACCTGGGGATAATCCTTACAGGAACTTGTGCCCGTCACAGAATGGAAGATCACCCGACAGCCGAAGGCAGCGGCAATACCCGCTACCCGGCGTCCTATGTTTCCCATGCCTATTATGCCCCAGGTCATTCCCTCCAACTCATGGAAGGGAAGATCAAAATTGGAAAAACGGTCCTGCGCGCTGTAAGCCCCGGACTTCACGTATTGGTCATAATGGGGCAGTTTTTCCAGCAGGGCCAGCGCCAGGGCAAAAGTGTGCTGGGCTACCATGCCGGAGCAATAGTCCACCACATTGCACACCCTGATGCCCCGGCTTTTGCAGTAGGCCAGATCCACATTGTCAAAGCCCGTGGCCAGCTCACAGATCAGTTTGACGCTTTTGGCATCTTTCAGCGTTTCTTCCCGCAGAGGGGCTTTGTTCGCTACAATGATGTCCGCTTCTCTGACCCGCTCACAAACTTCCTGAACGGTGGTAGTATTGCGGTAATAGGTTACCTCGCCCAGATGTTCATATTGCACAGGGACATCTGGACCTACGCTGTGTCTTTCCAAAACGACAATATTCATGATTTTTCCTCCCATACGTGCATTTCCATAGTTCTCACCCGCGTGTGACAGAAAGCATTTTTCTAACACGCTCCGGAGCGTCTTTGTTCCGCTTGCCAAGCTATGCAACCCGTTTGGGGGACTGTCGCTTATTCTCTCAATAACGCATTACTGCGTATGCAATACATTAAACAGATATGGCAGCCGGAACGGCCGGAATGTTTTCTGCAAATAAGGATAGCATAAAATCCGCTGTACTGCCATACCGAATTGGAATCTTCTCCTAAATAAAAGACCGGAAAACCTTGCCGCAGAGGCATCTACGACAGCAGGTTCACGAGGTATGCGCAGCACCGGCTGTCTGTGGCAATTGTGTACCCATTGAGAGTCCGTTTATAAATGTTTACATGGTGTGAGGTGATCCGACGGGCGACTGTACATATAAAGGGGAATGTTCCTTTCAGTAGAGATGAGAATGGAAGGAAAGAGCACGGTAACCGGATTCTTAAGGAGATGACACGTGAACAGGCACTTACAGTCTCTTCATCAGTTCTTCCCGTCGCTCCTCATATCCCGGCTTGCCGAGAAGCGCACACATATTCTTCTTGTAGTGATCCAAAGCAGGCTGGTTGAAGGGATTCACCCCCAGCATATAAGCGCTGATTGCACAGGCAAACTCAAAAAAGTAGAAAAGTTCGCCCAGATAAAACTCATTTACCTCCGGCACATGCACCATGAGGTTGGGAACCTGCCCGTCCGTGTGAGCCAGAATAGCCGCTTCCATGGCGCTCTTATTGACAAAGTCCACTGTCTTTCCGGCCAGATAATTCAGACCGTCCAGATCCTGGGGTTCCCTGCCGATCACAATCTCCTCCCGGGGCTTTTCAATGTTGATGACGGTTTCAAACATAACACGGGAACCATCCTGGATAAACTGTCCCATGGAGTGCAGGTCGGTAGTTAGATCCGCACTGACAGGCAGCAGTCCCTTGTGATTCTTTCCTTCGCTCTCTCCAAACAGCTGTTTCCACCACTCGCAAATATAATGGACACCCGGTTCATAATTACACATAATTTCCACACTCCTGCCCCTGCGCAGAAAAATGTTGCGAACGGCGGCGTACTGCAATGCCCCATTGTCCATAAAAGCGTTCTTCAACGCTCTCTCTCTGGCACAGACAGCTCCCCGCATCAGTGTGTCGATATCCGCGCCGCTGACAGCGACAGGCAACAGGCCCGCCGGAGTCAATACGGAAAAACGTCCCCCCACGTCCTCAGGCATCACGAAGGTCTCATAGCCCTCCTGGTCAGCCATTTGTCTCAGCGTCCCCTTCTCCTTATCGGTGGTGGCGTAGATCCTCCTGGCCGCCCCTTTTTTACCGTATTTTTTCTCCAGAATCTCCTTGAATACACGAAAAGCGATGGCAGGTTCCGTGGTGGTGCCGGACTTGGAGATCATATTGATAGAAAAATCCCTGTCCCCTACCACATCCATCAGGTGCTTTAAATAAGTGGAACTGATAGAATTGCCGCAGAAATAGATTTCCGGCGCCCTGCGAGTATTCCTCTCCACTACATTGGCAAAGCTGTGGCCCAAAAACTCGATGGCCGCTCTGGCTCCCAGATAAGAACCGCCGATTCCCATCACCAGCAACACTTCGCTGTTTTTCCGGATTCTGGCCGCTGCCTTCCTGATTCTTGCGAACTCTTCCGGATCATAATTCTTGGGCAGGTCAATCCATCCCAGACAGTCTTTGCCCACCCCCCTCCTGCCCAGCAACACATCCATGGCGTCCAAAGCCTGCCTGCTCATAATACTGATTTCCTCCGGAGAGATAAATGCCTCCGCCCTGGAATAGTCAAATGTAATCTGGTTCCTCATAACGACACCTTTCCTTATGTAGAGTAGCGCAAATCCCTGAAAAGCACTACTCCTAAGTACCCTTCTTATATATACACTGCCTATATCTTACAGTGTACCAAAATTACATTGACTATTCAAGAGAAACTTGGATGGATCAGGAAGTTAAAAACTCCCGGAGCAGCTGTTCCAGTTCCTGTTCCTGCACAGCGGTAAACTTGCCTTTGAAATCCTCCGGCACCTGTCGCTCCATGCCTGCCTCCCGGGCTGTGTCGGGCTCCGCGCAAGCCCGGGGCTCTTCGCCCAGTCTGCTGCCCACGGGGATCACATCCACTCCCTTTTTGGGACTGCGCCGGCTGGGTACGACATAGAGATTCTCCTGGGCATTTCTGCCTCGCTTTCTGCCCCGGACAGACGAGGCGTCCTGTCCGAACAGTTTCTCCATATCTTCCTGGGTTACGCCCATGCGCACTGAGAGATGATTTTCCAGATAATCCACCAGATTAATCTTAAGTACGCGCCTTTTCCCCTTCAAATCCACCAGGGCGGAAATGGAAAAAAAGAGATAGAGTCCCATCATGCTGGCTATGTAAAAGGGCAGGATCTGTCCCAGCGAGCTGCCTGCAATGATGCTCCTGCACACCCCCACCCCGGCGCTGACCACCGACAAAAGCATCAGCTGCCCTGACAGATGCTCCAGCAGATGAGGGGAGACAGGCCCCAGACTCATACGGCTGATAAACTTGTCCACAAACACCGGCACATTGGCCATACCATTGTTTAACTGATAACAGTTGGCAAATTTCAACTTACATTGCTTTAACTGCCTGCTGCGGGTACTGGCCATATTGTCCGTCTCATGAATCAGATGAAGATACATCAGTCCCAGCCCCACCCGCATCAATATACTGCCGGCCATACAGGCCAGCATGACCATGGAGGCAACCTTTTCTTGTTCAAAAATCGGAAACATTGTCATTGTAGTCGTCCTTTCCGGATCAGAATTTCGGGACTGTTTTTAGTTCCCTGAAGAAATGGAATCCCGAATATTCCTTCCAGATATATCATATATCTTACAGGCGCGGTATTGCAACATTTCACCCATGTTTAACCGTCGATTTTTTCCGTCGTAATCCGCCGTTTTTCCCGTCTGAGACTGTTGTTGCGACAAAAAACACCCTGATCCCCTTCTATCCCCGCCTTTTCATAGTCCGCCTCCGGACAGCTATAATATCTGAACAGAGCCGCAGTAGATTTCAAGTCACATGACCGGCTTTCAAATTACCTTGAAGTGCCTGGAAAAATCTGCTATACTATATTTCAGTAAAACGGAATGGAGGATTTATATATGACATATCATACAAAGGGAACCTGTTCCAGCGCGATAGATTTTGAGATTGAGGACGGCATTGTCAAGTCCGTGCAGTTCACAGGGGGCTGCAATGGCAACCTGAAAGGTATCTGCGCTCTGGTACAGGGCATGAAAGTGGAAGAAGTAATTGACAAACTCAAGGGCATACGGTGCGGCTTTAAGCCTACCTCCTGCCCGGATCAGCTGGCCCACGCACTGGAGGAGACGCTGGGATGAAAAGAATAGTACTTACGGGGGGCGGCACAGCCGGCCATGTGACTCCCAATATCGCGCTGCTTCCGGCACTGCGCCGGAGCGGATATGAGATCTCTTACATGGGGTCCTATGACGGTATTGAGAAAAAGCTGATTGCGGATTTTGATGTCCCCTATACGGGGATATCCACCGGCAAGCTGCGCCGTTATCTGGACATTCGGAACCTGACAGACCCCTTCCGGGTGCTAAAGGGCTTCTCCGAGGCCAGAAAATATCTGAAAGAATATCGACCGAATGTGGTGTTTTCCAAGGGCGGTTTCGTCAGCGTTCCCGTGGTGCGGGCCGCAGCGGCCCTGGATATCCCCTGTATCATCCATGAGTCCGACATGACCCCCGGCCTGGCCAACAAACTGTGTTTTCCCGTGGCGGCAAAAATATGCTGTAACTTTCCGGAAACCATGCAGATGCTGCCGGAGGGAAAAGCTGTGCTCACCGGTTCTCCCATCCGGGCGGAACTGGCCCAGGGCAACAAAATCGCCGGTCTCAATATGTGTGGTTTCACCGCCAACAAGCCCGTGATTATGGTGATCGGCGGAAGTCTGGGAGCCGCCAATGTCAACAAAGCGGTCCGGGACGCCCTGCCTCAGCTTTTGGAAGATTTTCAGGTGGTGCATCTCTGCGGTAAAGACAAGATTGATAACCTGCTGCTGGCCACCTCCGGCTACAAACAATTTGAATATATTAAAACGGAGTTGAAAGACCTGTTTGCCATGGCGGATGTCGTGATTTCCCGCGCGGGTGCCAACTCCATCTGTGAACTGCTGGCCTTAAAAAAGCCCAATCTACTGATTCCCCTGCCGGCCGCCAGCAGCAGAGGCGATCAGCTGCTTAACGCCGCCTCTTTTGAAGCCCAGGGCTTTTCCATTGTCATAAACGAAGATGACCTGACAACGGAACTGCTGGTAGCCAAGGTACATGAACTCTTCTGCAATCGCCAGAGTTATCATGATGCCATGAGCCGCAGCGGCCAGATGGACTCCATCCGCACCATAGTGCGCCTCATTGAGGAAGCTGCTCTCGCGCCGTAAAATCAGAGCATCCATAATAGAATCCATGCAAAAATAAGGTATAAAATCTTGGCTGCTGACCCCAATTTTATACCTTATTTTTAGATCTGTATTCTTTATCTCTCCCCGATATAGACGCACTCTCCCGGACGGATCTCCAGCAATTCCCGATTGCTGTCCTTTCTGATCCATACACTGGTAGCCGTGGGATTTTTCAGGGTCAGACCGTCTCCGCTGGAATCCAGGCTGCGCACAGCCAGAATATAGTCGCAGATGTCCCCGTTAGTGGCATACCAGATGTCCTCCTTGCCCTCCATCAGTTCCGCAAATTCCTCTATCACGTTCCAGTCCCCGTTTCCCGCGAACTCAAAGCTATGTCCCCACACATACATCAGAGGCAGCTCCACAAAATCAGGAACGGACAGGAAATTGCGCCCCAGTTCCATCAGCTTTCCACTGTGATGGCAGGTGGGATGCCAGGCCAGAAAATCAGCGGGCGGGAAAAAACCGTTGGTGGAATTGACTGTCCGGGAATATTTGATCCCCAAGTTCCTGAGTATCCCGATAATTTCCTCACTGTAACTGCCAAAGGCATAGGACATGCCCTGTACCATACCGCCGGTGAGCTTCTCCAGCGTCCTTCTGTCCTCCAAAATCTCGTTCACCACCTGGTTCCTGCTCAACGTGGGAAGATTGCGGTGCTGTACGCCGTGGACCGCCACTTCATGGCCCGCATACAGTTCCGCCACTTCGTCTGCGGCCACAAACACGTCATGGTTCCTGTCCTGGGCCAACATACCGGAATTTATGTGAAAAGTCCCCTTCATACCATGGCGGTTTAAAATCTCCACCAGTTTTCTGTCATGAATCTGCCCGTCATCATAACTGAATGTCAGCGCCTGTTTTTTTCCTTCCGGATACACAAATCTCATATTCATCCGCCTTTCTGTTGATCGTCCCGCGTATGCCCTCCTGCCGCAGGAATACGCTGTCCATAATTCCGCACCGGCACGCCCTGATGCCCCTGCCTGCCCCACAAAGGGCAGGCAGCTCTGGAGCGACACCCAATATAAGCTGCTGTTGTAAGTATAACATAAATCTCCTGCTGTTGTACAGCCCTGTCGGTGCATCCGTCATCCCATTCGTATTCAGGACGCGATCCATGGAAAAAGCGGCAGACACGCATTTGTCTCCCGCTCTCTCTGTCCGTATTTATCTCCTGCCGATCTCGGTGTCCTCCTGCGTCAATACACTGTGCTCCTTGATATAGGCCACGATCTCGTCAAAATAGCAGAATGCCAGCCCTACATAGCTGTCCGCGCAGCCATAGTATATGGCGATCTTGCCGCTGATGGGATCATGAATGGTGGCGCAGGGGAACGCCACATTGGGCACGAATCCCCTTTCCTCATACCATTCCTCCGGAGTCAGCAGGAAGGTCTCGCAGCGGTACTTTACGATGGACGGATTGTCCAGATCCAGAATCGCGCCGCCAATGCTGTACACCAGGCCATTGCAGGTACCGCTGACCCCGTGATAGAACAGAAGCCACCCCTCGCTGGTCTCGATGGGAGCGGCGCCGCCGCCGATCTTTACGGACTCCCACCATTCCCTGCCACGGCCCATCACATGCCTGTGCCTGCCCCAGTATACAAGGTCCGGGCTCTCGCTCAGAAAGATATCGCCAAAGGGAGTATGCCCGCTGTCGGAGGGACGGGAGAGCATCACAAAGTTGCCGTTAATCTTGCGGGGAAACAGCACCGCGTTCCTGTTGAAGGGAATAAAGGGGTTCTCCAGCCTGACAAAGGTCTTAAAATCCGTAGTCTTCGCCATGCCAATGGACGCGCCGTAGAAATCCTGGCACCAGATAATGTAGTAAGTATCCTCCACCTTTACAAGCCTGGGATCATAGGCATAGACAGGCATAAAGGGATTCCCCTCCTCATCCACAAAGGGAATCTTGTTCTTATCAAAATTCCAGTGAATCGCGTCCTTGCTTCTCCCCAGATAAATGTAGGGGATTCCGTTGGTCTGCTCGCCCCGGAACACACCGATAAACTCGTTGCCGTAGGGCATCACTGCACTGTTAAAGATACGGGCCACGCCCTCCACGGGATTGCGGCCTATAATAGGGTTCTCAGAGTATCTCCAGACTGGAGCGCCCTTGATCCCTTCGGGCTTTTCCTGCCAGGGAACATTCTTTACGGCAGGAGCTATCATCTTAATATCGCTCATATTACTGGTACCATGCCTTTCCAATTTTATTGATTCCATAAAACAAGTTCCGTGTTATGCATTCAGGTACTGATTAGCAGTATGCCGGGCTCAGGCGGAATCTGGCCCAAGCCGCGCTCCCGATATGCGGGAACAAAGTGGGGCAGCAAGGGCAACCGACCGGAAACCTCGACCAATTGCCCGGAAACTGACTGCCCGGCCGCCGGTATGGTCTTACTTGAAATATGCGTCCAGGCCGTCCTGAATCTGCTGCTTGTAGGTCTCCTGGAACTGCGCGGGAGTAACCTCGCCCTTGATCAGGGACATAAAGTCATAGGAAATGCCCATGCTGTTCCACAGATCAAAGATGGTTTTGGAACCCACATCATTCATAACCGCAAAATTCCGGTCCTGTAAATCCGCCTTCTTGGCAGTCACGCTGTACCACCAGTTTAAAGCAGCCCTGTTGTCTCTGTACTCAGCGGTGGTCTCCTCATCCGGTCCCCAGTTCCAGTAATCATACAAAAAGTCGTACACTGTCTCGGGATCTTTGACGCCTGCGGGAATAATGTAGAACTCACCGGAAGTCTGGTTCTTGCCCGCATTGGTCTCCTGGTTACCGGAGGGGCCTACCGGCCACTGTACATAGGCGATATCAAAAGGCAGCGTATAGCCTATGCTGCCGTCCCAGTCATAGTCGCCGTTGCCAGCGGCAATCCATGCCGCCATGGGGAAGAAACCGATATTACCCTGGGTATACTGATTTCTCATGCTGTCGGAAGGGCTGCCCTCATAATCGTAGGGATAACACACATTGTATACATTGTACATATCATACATCTGCTGCAGCGCTTCGCCTACACCGGCGGAATCCAGCGTCTGGGTCTTGCCTGTGGCGATGGTCGCGCCGTTACTCATCATCAGACATTCAAAGGTCTCAAACTCGTAACCGCAGTAACCGTACTGATCAATCTGTCCGTCGCCGTCGGTATCATCCGTCAGCGCCTGACAATACTGATTGAACACATCCCATGTCCACTCGCCCCGGGCGTACAGATCCCGGGGGTCTTCCAGATTGTAGTCCTCCAACATCTGCATATTGAATCCCAGAGGATAGGTAGCCTCCACGGCGGACTGTGCCTCGACTCTTTTTAAGATGCTCACTTTACCGTCTCCCAGCTCCATATAGGAAATGATCTTCTGGTCGGTAAACACATCCGCGTCCGCCGGCAGAACGGTCTTTAAGTCAAGCGCCAGACCGTTCATCTGGGCAGGCAGCGCCATGCCAAGATCCACCAGATATATGTCACAGTCGGGTGTTCCCGCCAGAATGGAGGTGTTGATGGACTCCTGCACGCCTGTGTAGGTCAGGTTCTTCCAGTAGTACTCAATGTTATACTTCTGCTCGATGACATCCACGTTGGCAAATTTCCACTCAGCGATCTGTCTGTTGAGCGCATTCTCCTCCAGCTTGGCGGCATCGTCTCCTTCCTTATCCATGGCGTTGGCATAATCCTCGCTGTCCTCCAGCGCCGTATCACCGCTGTCATAATGCTGCTCCCACCAGGTACCGATATTGATAACTCTCTTCCCGCCCCCGGAGGCATTATTCTCCCCATTGCCCCCATTGGAATTGTTTTCTGTCACATTGGAAGAATTATTTCCCTCGTTTCCGGAAGCAGTATTGTTCCCGTCGTTTCCACAGGATGCCAGAGACAGCGTCATAGCGCTTGCAAGTCCCAAAGCCAGTAACTTTTTCACATTTTTCATTCTATTTACCCTACTCCTTTCAATTTGCTCGTGGCATCCCTGGCAGCGCACAGGCGCGTGACCGTGGGAAGCCGCCCTTCTATGGATATCGGCATCCGGCCAGGAATGCCGGCCGTCTTTTACGTGGGAGACCCGGATCGCGGCCACGGACCAACCAGGGCCGCAATCCGCCGGCTTATCTCACACAAACTCCCATCCGCCCGCTTTGGCAAAGGCTCAGATCAGAATGAGGTTATTCTGCATCTGGCGTCTGGCCCACCGTCACGCTGTATACCTCCCAGGGACTTCCCGCTTCGCACTGCATCCTCGTTCCCCAGGTGGTCTTATCGTCGCCGCACAGGGCCGCGATCTGCTCATATGTGATCTGGCAGACGCTGCCATCGGTCGCCGCAGGGGTTCCCTCTCCGCCCGGCTGCCCCACTCTCATCCAGCCTTTTTCGGCATCGGGTATTACGATCCACATGGTGTCGTCCTCGCTGGAGTAATTGATATTTACTACTGAACCGGGTACCAGCGCATCCATGATCTCCTGGGGCATGTCAAAGCCCTCCTGGGCCCAGCCGTCCGCGCTGGTGGCGAAGCCTTCAAAATTCACCTGATTGTTATTCATCTGATAGCTGGACGCAGTGCCGACCCTTACGGAATAGACCTCCCACTTGCCGGACGCCTCACACTGCATGGTGCTTCCCCAGGTGGATACGTCTTCACCGCAAAGCGCTGCCAACTGCTCATAGGTTACATAACACTTGCTGCCGTCCGTCACCGCAGGGGTTCCCTCTCCGCCCGGCTGCCCCACTCTCATCCAGCCTTCCGCCGCCTCGTTCATGACGATCCACATATCGCCGCTTTCGCTGCTGTAGCTGATCTCCACCACAGAACCGGGCACCAGCGCGTCGATGATCTCCTGGGGCATGGTAAAGCCCGCCTGGTTCCAGCCGTCCGCGCCTGTGGCAAAGCCCTCAAAGTCCACAGCCCCGGACACTGCGTAGTTGGGAGCCGCCTGCCCCACCTTGACGCTGAAAACTTCCCACTTGCCGGACGCCTCACACTGCATGGTGCTTCCCCAGGCAGATACATCGTCTCCGCACAGCGCCGCCAGCTGCTCGTAGGTAATCTGTGCTACATTCCTGGAATTGTTATAATACGCGGGGGTTCCCTCTCCGCCCGGCTGCCCCACTCTCATCCAGCCTTTCGCCGCCTCGTTCATGACAATCCACATATCGCCGCTCTCGCTGCTGTAACTGATCTCCACCACAGAACCGGGCACCAGCGCGTCGATGATCTCCTGGGGCATGGTAAAGCCCGCCTGGTTCCAGCCGTCCGCGCCTGTGGCGAAGCCTTCAAAATTAACGGCGCCGGTGACAGCCGCCAGATTCGACAGATCCACACCGCTGCTCTCAAAGCCTTCCGGCGCGGCGAAAGCTACCGTGGAATCTGCGGTCAGCAGGTTGCCGGAAGCGTCCAGAAAACGAATATTGTCGATGTACAGGGTGGCATTGCCGTTGCCGTCCGCTACCCCATTGTCGGTGGTCAGATTCAGGATAAAAATATTGCCGGCATCCGCCACAAACTCTTCTCCTTCCTCCAGTGTCGCCACAACCTTGTTGGGGTTTTTGGACTCCAGATACACGGACCAGCTGTCATATGTCTCGTTGCGGTCCTCTCCGCTCCACGCCAGGATTCTCCCCTCCACCGCGTTGAATGTGCCGTTTTCATACGCGACAGCCACATCGGCCTCCATACTTGCGACCTTTGCCACATCCGCGCCCAACAGGCTGGTGGCGTCAATCGCCACATAGGGAACATCCCCTGACAGATTCTTAACCTCCAGAGCTTTGCTTCCGTTGTAGTCCACGACTGCCATCTCTATGTCCGCCGCGTTCGCCATCAGCTTGTAAGGGGCCACAAACCCCATATTGCCGTCCTCAAAGTCTATGCTTGCGGGAGCCGCCTCAGGGGCAGGCTCCGGAGTTGGCTCCGGTGTGGGCTCCGCCTCGGCACAAGACTGCTGGGCTTCGGGAGTGGATTCCTCCACAGAGCCGCCGGAGGGCTCTTCTCCGCAGGCCGCAAGGGAAAGCACCATTGCGCCCGCCAGGAGACTTGCTAATAATTTTTTGTTCTTCAACTTTTTCAATCCTCCTTTTTTAAAAATGAAAGTTGATGGTGGGCAGTGGAGACATCAGCCAACGATACCGCTTCGCTCCACACCCTCTATAAAGTTCTTCTGCAGGATAATATAAATAATCAATATGGGAGCGACAATCAAAAGCACGCCCGCATCCTCATAAAGCTGCTGTATGGTGGGGTCCAGAATCTGATCCACATTGGCAATGAGGGGCCTTAAACCCTCCAGCCGCTTACTGATTACCACCTTATCACTGATCAGAAATAACTTCGCGTAAAAAGTGTCATTAAACTGCCAGACAATGGAGAACACAGCCACCGTTATGACAGAGGGCATTGCGTTTACCAACATTATCCTGAAATAAGTATACCATACTCCACATCCGTCCACCAGGGCCGCCTCCTCAATTTCTTTAGGAAGTCCCCGGAAGAACTGGTTGAATATGTAAATATACAGTCCCGAGCGCACGCCGCAGCCCAGCAGCGTCATGATATACATGGGGACGGTAGTGCCCATCAGGTTAAGGGAACCACCCGAGATCAGGGAGACGAGACCCAGCGGATCAAACTCTCTGAAAGTCATGTACAGCGGAAGCATGACGGTGTGGGTGGGAATGACAATCATCACCACCACACAGCCAAAGAGAAAGTTCTTAAACGGGAACTTAAACCTGGCAAAACCATAGCCTACCATGGAACAGATCAGAAGCTGCAACAGGGTCAGCGCCCCTGTGTACAGGAGATTGCGAAGCAATGTAGGCAGATATTCCATTCTGTCAATAGCCAGGCTGTACCGCTCCAGTGTGGGAGACTCCGGCAACACATAAACCATGGGGTTGTACGCGTCCTTGTTGGAGGAGATAGAGTTTACAAACATACCGATGACCGGAGCCAGAATAACATATCCCACACCCACCAGAATGGCGGTCTTTACAAGCAGTATCAAAAAATTTTTCACGTTGTTAACAAACCGCTTTCCCTGGTCCGGGTCATTTATAATTGCCTGTGCTTTAGCATAATAGTCTTTTACAGCACTTGCTGTGGTACTCTTACCCATTTGATTCCTCTCCTTTCCTTAGTTGTAGTAGAATGTCCGCTTCTGAATCGCCCCACAGACTATAACCAGAATGATACATGTTATAACGGTAGAAATCAAACTGAACACGGAACTCAAACCGTAGTTGAACTCGTCGAAGGCCACGGAGTAGGCCAGATCCACAACCTCGCTCCCGGTAAAGCTGTCCACGATGGTGTACACCACGCAGGTGATGATATGGGGCATAACCATGGGGAAGGTCACCCGCCAGAATGTCTCGTATCCCGTCGCCCCCTCGATCCTGGCCACCTCGTACATGGAGCCGGGGATGGACTGTAGCGCCGCGATGAAGAGTATAATCTGCACACCGCTGGCGGCAATGATATCGTTGATCCTGGCCACCGCCGTCACAATATAACCCAGAATACCGGCGGGCAGACCCAGGCTCACAAACATATCTATCAGATAGTCAATGCTGAACGTCATAGACTCCCCGGCGCTGGCGGCCACCTCTGCGGCCTGGCTCGCAACGCCGCCGTTCATCATCATGGCTCCCAGTTCCATAGCAGCCTGAATGGCGCCGGAGTTCAGGATTACGGGGAGGAAAAAAATGGCTCTCACCAATCCCCTCCCGGGAAATTTCTTATTCAGGAGCATCGCCATAAACAGAGCAAAGAATGTAACCAACGGCACGTCAATCAGCATATCCATGACGGAGGTTGTGAGCACCTGCTTGAAGGAGGCGTGAACTCTGAGGGCGTACCGGAAATTCTCCAGTCCCACAGGGTCCAGCACATATCCGCCGTTGACGGCGTCAATGCTGAGTCTGGACAGGGCAAACTGTCCGGTCATAATCAGGGATCTCACATAGAATACCAGAAATCCCAGAAACCACGGCAGGATGAACAGATATCCCGCCAGGCTACGCTTTTGGAGAAGGCTTAATTTTTTCTTTTTCCGCATTTATTTTCCCTCCAGTCTGTAAGACATAGCCGGTATTGTCAATCCGTCCGCCTGCTGTTCCTGGCGGCTGTAGTTGATGTAGATCACCACGCCGTTGTCATAGGTTACCTTTCGCACATCGTTTTCCAGGATCTCATGGCCCACCATGGCGGCGCCCGTCACATACTTAAGCGCCCCGTTGACCTGCTCATAGGTTTCCGCCGCCGTATCCTTCCAGTTGCTGAAAGTGGTGGTATAGAACCTGTTCAAAGCTGTATTTTTCATTTCGCTGGATCTCTCCCAGGTAAATACATAGTGAGGAGAGAGGCCTGACTCTATCAGCTTTAAGGTTATGCCTGCCATATCGTCCCGGTTCACAAAGTTTAAGTGTCCGGAAGCGCCGGTTATATACCCGTGGGTAATCATCTCATACAGCGGAATATCAGCGTCCACAATGGGCAGGCTGTTGCCGCTGATAGGCGCGTTGATGATCGTATCCGTGTAAGCGAAGCTATAGTCGTTGCCCGCGTTAGTCATCAGCTTCCTGCCGGTATCCTCCAGGATACCCAGCTGTCCCAACACCACATCCAGCGCCTCCTCTCTGGTGATCTGGTTGGTTCTCTTCTTGTCAGACACCAGAACGCTTCCCAGGTCTCTCAGCGATATGCCCGTCACGTCTACCCTGTCGATCCGGCCCGCGAATTTCTCCACATATCTGGGCAGGAACTTGGGGGAGAGCAGATTATATCTGTTCTCGGTGTAACCCAGTCCGGAGGTGTTGCGCAGAGTGGTAGGATTGATCAGACCGAAGGAAGCCACATATCCGGCGCCGTAATATCTTGCGCCCTCGGCCCCATAGTTAAACCCGTCGTCCGCGAAAGTCACCTGCTGGAAGGCCACATCCACATACATGTCGCCGCCGTTGCGCTTCACGGTCTCGTTCAGCTCCTCCAGACCGGATCGGCCGCCCAGCTTGCCGGTGATACGGACTTCATCCGCCGTGTCATGATAATATCCCCCGTTGAACCAGCCCTGTAGGTTCATAACTTGGCGTCCTATACCGCTTGCCGCCAGTTCGCCGGACATCTGCCCCGCCTCGTCAAAATCTGTCATGGAGAAGGTACGTAAGTACTGCGCCCCCAGGAAATGCGCATTTTCCTTCACTCCCGCAATCACGTCGTAGAAGAAGGGAATATCCCCGGACTCTTCCAGCCTGGTCAGCTTGCCTTCCTCCACCAGCCGTTCCCTGTAGTAATTGGCCAGTCCTGCATAGCCCTTGTAATCCTGATCCAGAAAAGTATAGCGCACCGTCATGTTCACGTCATAGGGTTTAGGCTCTATGACATAGACATCCGACGCGGAGTCCCCGAACATCCGCAAATTATCCGCAACCCGCAGCACAAAGGAAGGGTACGCATAATTCAGATCATTGTACACCCCGGATATTCCGGCCGTGATCAGCGCGTTGGAGGCTCCGTCCTCCACCGTCACCAGCATACCGTAATTCTCTTTGCAGATGCCGAACAGGGCCAGCCTGGCCGGATCCAGGATCTCGGTGGTGGTGTAGTTGGCCGCCAGGGGATCAATATCATAAATATACTGAGAATAGCTGGCGGCAGTGCGCTTGCCGTTGTTAAAGCGGATGATGGAACCGGAACCGTTCGGCACCACGATATATCCCCTGTCATCGTAGGAAGTCGCCCCCATATAGCGGAGCAGCTGAATCCGATATATGTATCCGTTATTGTACTCTTGGATGCCGCAGGTGGGAACGGATACTTCCAGATAGTCCTCGTGCAGGCGATACTCCAGAGGCACCTCAAAATGCATCTGGTTATCCGCGATCTCCCCCAAATGATAGATGTACCGAATGCCATTCTCAATTCCCTCTGCGGAGAATTGATTTTTCCGCACGGCGTCGTTGTAAGTAGCCATGGTACCGGATACGGCTTCCTCATTGTAATAGTATATCAGAAGCTGTGATTTCAGATAATTTACATTGGCGCCATTGGCCACTGTGTCCTCATCCGCGTTCAGCGGATTGGTGTAAGTGGTCTCGCCGTTCCTCTTGTCATACACAGCCACAATGGCTGTGGACGGCTGGGTATAAAGTTTCAGATACTCACTCTCCGCCACCAGCTCAAAGTCCGGCACATCGGACTGTGTCTCGGCTATGGGCGTGTACGCGCCGCCCTGCTCATACGTATAGGAGGTCACATAATCTTCATATCGGTCATAAAACACATAGTGGACAAAATAGTAGGTCAGATAAATGGCCGCCGCTGTTACCGCCACCCCCAGGACGCCAAACACAACACGCCGGGTGAAACTCATGGGCCTTTTTATTTTCTTTTCCTTAGAATCTTTCATATTCCATGGCCCCCCTACGTTCTGAATATAATTTCCGTGTATACACTTCTGAAAAAGTTATAAACCATGCCCAGCAGATTGGTCAGAAGCAGTATCAGGAAGACAATAATAAGCAATGCCACAAAGGTGAGAAACAAGGTGATCAGCGTCTTGCCCAGGGTGTAATTGTGTATCTGCATAATACCGATCAGGATCATTATAACGCCGTAGGCAATGCCAGCCGCCAAGAGCAATGTGTAAAAAGCCTGCTCGTCATCCGCAATAAACTGGCTGATCAGGGTGGACAGAAGCAGTACCATGGTGATGGGCACTGTGCCATAGCCCACCGCTATGATGATATCCTTCATCCGCCCCTCGCCATTCATGAGGCAGGTGACACACCAGTTGCTGACGCACAGGAGCAGATAGAACGCAAGCACGCCCCCAAGTTCGTAGAGGATATCCACTGCCCTGGGATTGATATCGTTTACCACAAAGCTGGCCAACAGCCTGTTGGCCGTAAAACACACGGAAAAGAGAACCACCATCAGAACCGCCAGGGGCACGCTGCCCCTCTCCGCATGGCGAATCCAATAATACCCGTCCATGGGATGCGATATGGTATAAAGCATATAGCTCCATTTTTCTCCGGAAAAATACTTACGCATTCGGACCGCCCCCTTTCCCGCCTTTTTTCTTAAACAGAACAATTCCCTTTTTCTTTTTGATTCTCCGCCACACTGCCCACCCGATGATAAGCACAAAGAAGATGGAGAGAAGCACATTGGCGTTGGCCGTCAGAAGGTTGTTTCTGTAACGCCTGTACGCCACGGAGTAGTAATCCCGGGCCATGCCCAATTCCAGATAGTACATGGCCTTCTCGTAATCGCCGGCAGTGAGGTACGCTTTTCCGATGCCGGTATTGGCAAGTTCGTTATTCTCGTCCAGAACCAGCACCCGCTCCCACAGCTCCACGGCCTGCGCTTCGTCGCCGTCGTAGCGCAGCGCCACGGCCTGGTTGATCAGCCGTCCGTACTCGGTCTCATTAAAGAAGGTAATGTTTCCGCTGGTGGCATCCAGCACAATCAGGTCGCTGTCAAGATTCTCTATGGCAACCGGAAGCCGGAAAGTTCCGGTCTGGGTGCCCAGTCCCCCAAAGATGTACAGAAGATTGCCCTCATGGTCGTAGGTGAAGATGCGCCCCCGTTTTTTATCCAGGCAGGAATAGATGCCGCTTTCCCGGTAGACCACATCGGTGAACTGGGAGGGGCCGGAATAATCGCTGTTACCGTCAATCCAGAGATCACCGCCCACATTCTTGTTGACGCCCTTCTTGATGACGTCCTGCCCCTTGGGATTCAGCCTTCGGACGCCCTGCTCACCGCTGGGGTCGATATTGGAGGCGTACACAAAGCCGTCCGGGTCAATATCAATGCCGGTGAACTCCGTGGGAATGAACAGTTGAGACTTGGCGCGCTCTTCCTTGGTGGCCAGCTTTCTCCAGAATTTCTCCCACAGAGAGATCTCCACATTGATGGTGCCAAAAAACCCGGTGAAATCACCGCTGGTCTCAAACACCATGATACCCTCGAACATGTTCTGCGCAATGCAGTAGACACGGTCCGCATAATCCACGGATACTTTCAGCGGCACAAACTGGTATCCGTCCTCCAGCACCTCGGACTGGGGATTTTGAACAAACCTGGCCAGCGTGCCGTCCTGGTTTAGCACCACCACACGGCGATTCTGGGAATCCGCCACGTAGAGCTGATTGGACTGGGACACGGCCACGCCCGTGGGCTGCTTAAACCCGTCCTTTGTCCCGGCATTGTCAAACCCGGTTATAATTCTGCGGACTTCCGTCATAGCGGAGTCCAGCACCACAATACGGTTGTTGCCGGTATCGGCGATATATACGTCCCCGGTGGGAGATTTGCACAGATCCTGGGGCGTCACGAAAGCCCCGATGGGTTCCCCCTCGAAAGTAAAGTCCAGACCGGAAACGATTTTCCCGGGCTCATAGGCCGCAGGAGTAAATACAATGTCCTCCCAGTAATTGTAATTGTAGGGCTGGTAGGGCAGGCCGGACGCCCGGGCCTCCCGGGGAATGGCCGTCAATCCGGTGACCGCCGCAAGGAGGAAAGCCGCAGCGCTCTTTACTAATTTTATGACCAGTTTTCGGTTTTTCATATACGCTCCTCCCTCTTAGTCCTTCATACCGGATGTTGTCATGGTCTCCAGGATATTGCTCTGGCAGATCAGGAAGAAAATGATAGGCACTGCCGCAATGATGAATGTCACGGCTGCCGCAGCGCCCGCTCTCGCAACGCCGCCCGCAGTGATCTGCTGTAGGGCAAACTGTAAGGGCTTTAACTGCTCATCCCGCAGGAACATGGAACCAGTGTTGCCCCACATCTGCTGGAACTGGAAGATCGCCAGGGTCAGCCATGCCGGTTTTACATTGGGCATCACAATGGTCCAGAAGATATGCCATTCGGTAGCGCCGTCCAGCTTTGCTGACTCCATCAGGGAATCCGGCAGCTGCTCCATAAACTGTTTCATCAGATACAGGCCCATGCCGAAAGACCAGGCAGGCAGAATCAGAGCCAGATAATTGTTGTTGATTCCCATCCAGGAAATGATCAGGTACTGGGGAATCTGGGTAACAGTCCAGGAGAACATCATGGACAGCACTACCATGCTGAACAGAATATTCTTGCCCGGAAACCGGTGTTTTGCCAGGGGATAGGCCGCCAGGGAAGCCACCACCACATGCCCCACCATGCCAAATCCCGTAATAATTATGGTGTTCAGTATGTACCTGGAAAAAGGAATCCAGGAATCGTTCATCAAAACAAACAGATCGGAAAAGTTCTCCAGCGTAGGGTTGCGCACAAAGATCCTGGGTGGAAACTGGTATAACTCATCCAGAGGCTTTAAGGCGTTGTTGACAATCATTACCAGGGGCAGCACCATGAAGATACCGCAGATGAACATCAGCACAAACAAAAGGGTGTTGCCCGCCATGGACCGGTTCAGCTGTTTTTCTCTTTTGTGCAAGAATCGTCTTTTTCGTTTGATAGTATCTTTCTCAGCCACTTATTCGCCCACCCTTCCTAAGATTTTCTGTACCAGTTTGTTGGTGCCCACCATCAGCAGGAACAGAATGGTGGCGATTGCGGACGCATACCCCATGTCAAAACGGGTGGAGCCGTAATCCAGCAGATGGGTTACCACTGTGGCGCCTGCGTAATTGACTGAGGGGTTGCCCGCCAGGTTGATGGAGATGTCGGCCACCGCGAAGGACTGGGTGATCTGCATCACCGCGCCGAACATCAGCTGGGGCTTCATGGCCGGCAGCGTCACATACCACAGTTCCTGCCAGCGGTTCTTGACGCCGTCCAAGGCCGCCGCCTCATACATGCTCTTATCCACGGTCTGTAGGCCGGCGATGAAGGAAAGAAAGCCTGTGCCCAGAGACAGCCAGAGTTGTACCACGATCAGTATGGGCAGTATGTATTTCTCCGTCTGCATCCACAGCTTGGCTTCGTTGATTATGTCCAGCTTCAGCAAAATACCGTTCAGATATCCGTAGCGGTCGCCTGTGAGAATCAGATTCCATACCAGGTAGGCGTTACCGCAGATGGAAGGCGCGTAAAAAATCAGGGTCAGAAAGGCTCTCAGCTTCCCCTTGAACTCATTGATAATCCACGCGAACAGAAGACAGAGCATGTAACTCACCGGTCCGGTGACCACGGCAAATATCAGCGTGTTTTTCAGGGAGACCAAAAAGATGTCATCCTCCAGAAACAGCTTGATATAGTTCTTCCAGCCCACAAATGTGGGGAGTTCCAGCATGTTAAAGTATGTAAAACTCAGTGCCACAGACATGAGCACCGGCAATACCGTGAAGAAGAAAAACAGGATAAAGTATGGGGCAATCATAAAATAGGAGGCCCTGTTCCTTACAATCTGATAGCGTAAGGTTCCCTGCTTTTTTGCGATGTCCAAAGCCTCCTGGGAAACTCCAAAACTTACTGCTTCTTTAGCCATATGCGCTCTCCCCTCCTATTCATCCCCGGCCACAGGCAGGCCAAACTCTTCCCGCTTATAGCTGATCTCCGCGTCCACATAGATGATCTTATCCATCAGTTCTTCTCTGGGAGTGGCAACCTGGGTCCGCCCGGTGTTGCTGGAATCCTCCGTCACACTGTAGAACGCGTTATTCACATTGCGCCATGTATAGTAGCCGCCGGGCACCTGGGGGATTCCCTGCACCTGCGCAAACTGCTTCATGATCTCCCGATAATCCCTGACAGGCCAGGACAGACTGGACATGGCCTCCAGGTTAGCCGTGGCGACACGGGCGCTGGCCCCCATCAGACTCTCCATCTCCCGGCCGTACAAAACCTGGGTCTCCGCGTCCGTCCACCATTTCAGGAACTCCCAGCACTCCTCGGGATGCTCCGTGTTGGCCATGATGATATCCGACAGACCGGTACTCCCGGTGGAGTGCAAAATGCTTCCATCCTCCTGTAAGATGCCGGGCACCACCGTAAATTCCCACAGCCCCTCTATATCCGGCGCGGACACCTGTAGATTGTTGTAAGTGGTGTAATCTGATATAATAATCGGACACTCGCCGGTACGGAAACGCTCCTCCACACTGGTAGCCTTATCCAGCTTGTAGTCCGTGTAGTACTCACAGTACTGTTTAAAGGTCGCCACCGCGATATCGGAGTCCAGCATGGAACGGGAACCGTCTGCGGAATAGTACGCGCCGCCGTTTTGAAACAGCAGCATGGCGAAAGTCTGTTCATTTGGCAACATGCCAAATTCCATCTGGTTCTTGGCCAGCACCGTCATGGCCACCTTCACCTCGTCCCATGTGGCGGGCACATCCAGCCCGATCTCCGCCAGAATGTCCTTGCGGTAAAACATCATGGGAAAGGTCTGGGTGTCCGGCAGCGCATAGGTAGCGCCGTTGAAGCTGAAAGGAACCAACGCACTGGGGCTGAACCTCCGGGATACTTCCTCAAAGTCATCGAACTGCGTCAAGTCCAGCACGGCGTTGCGAATGCCGTAATTGACAGGTGTGTCATTACCGGTATTCAGCACGGCTCCCGCAATGCCGTTGGTATTGGCTACCTGGATAGCCAAATCCGGCCCTTCTTCCGCCAGCGTCGCCCGCAGCAGCGTATTCATATCCACTAACTGCACATTGACGTTGATGCCGGTGCTGCTGGTAAAGTTCTCGTCAATCAGAGCCTTGATAACATTGGCCTGGTCACGCCCCGTGCCGATCCACAGGGTCAGCACCACGCCCTCCTGCTCGTCGTCGATGGCATTGCCGATCTGATTGTAGTCCACGATGAAAGAGTAGAACAGCCGTTGCATCTCATAGCCCAGTCCGGCAAAAAAACCGGAGGATCTGATCTCCTGATGATTCTCAGGGGAGTACACCATGATGCGGTCAATTTGCAAGGGCTGACTGAGCACCTGCGTGATCCAGTTTCCGCAGGCACGCACATTTATTTTATACGAATTAAGCACTTCCACGAAACGTTCCTGATCCGCAATCAGTTCGTCCAGCTGATCCCGCATGGTCCGCAGTGTGGTGAGCTTGTCGCTGTTGCGTCCTGCCGTCACACGGAGAGCTTCCATGGCCTGGTTGATGCCGGCCCTGGCCTCGACCAGCTGTGCCTCCAGACCGGGCAGAGATGCCGTCAGCTGATAGTCACGATATTTGTCGGGCGCCACCCCGGTGATATAGATCACCTGGCGGTAAATGGAATTCAGCTGCTGCACCGTATCCTGCACAGTACTGATGATCTCCGCCATGTCGCCCAGCACTACCTCCATGCGAAGCGTATGGGGGCCCGCTTCCAGATAGAAGCAGTAGGGATTGCCCTCTTTGTCGGAGAGGATTTCCTCCCGCCAGTTCTGTTCATAGCCGAATCCGTAATCGTTCATTTCCGCAAAGGGCACCACACCGTCGATGGAGATTCGGCGGCACACATCTATGCCCCGCACAAAGTTCTGTTTGCAGAACGCGGAAATATTGTAATAGCCGCTGGAGGGCGCTTCAAATTCCCACTCCACCCACTGCCCGGCCTCCTGCCAGGAAGTCCCGCCGATGGTATTGTTCAAAAGCACTTTGGGACTGGAGGGATACACTGCGGGAGAGGACTGGTCCTGCCGGGGATACAGCATCTGAGAGGACGTCTTGTTGGCGTTTTCGCCCTCAATCCGAATGCTTTCCGCCACGCTGTTCTGATGGCCCGCAGCGTCCCAGGCTGCCTTTGTGGCGGCATAATCCTTTATCTTCTCACGATTGTTCAGCACGATCTCGGCCAGGAGCATGGGCTCTCTCTGGGACAACACAGTGATGGTATGGCGGCCCGCCTCCAGGTACAGAGACAGGGGAGTGGTCACATAGCCATTGCTGTCATAGACATAACTCTCCACCCACTCCGGCGCCTCCACCGCTCTTGGCTTTACATCGTTGCCCTGACTGTCCACCTGCCACACCTTGGTCACAATGCCGTTCTCATCCGCCGCCGTCTCGGTCACATTGGTGATCCAGATTCTTTTCATTTCCACCAGCGCCATCTCTCTGTAAGGCAGCTTTCCATCCACAAAAAAAGCTCTCTGGATCTCGGAACTCTTGCCCTCAATGGGGTAATATACCAGAGACATATCATAAAAGCCGCTCTCTTCGATCTCCACCTCAAATTCCACCAGCGCTTCCTCGCTTGTGAGCAGCGCGCTGCCGCCTCCGGGCATATTGTCATAGTTGTCATAGATCTCAGGAACCGCGCTGACCCCGTTCTCCTCATAGCGGACATATTCCGTGGCGGAAACGCGGTATTCCCGATCCGGAAATACCGGAGGGTTGGTCTCCGTATATTCTTGATAGCCCGGCACGGAAGGGTCTATGGAATAGGTTCCCACGATATCCCCATACGCCTCCTGCGTGATGTCGGTGGCCGCCTCCGTCCGCAGCGGATTTTGCGAGGCCGCGCCTGTTACCAGGGTTGCCGCCAGAAGAAATGCCATTTTTCTTTTCCAGTTCTTTCTCCTCATCATGATCTTCTTCTCCATTTTCATATCTTGCGCTCTGTGCCCCGGGCAATCAGTCAAACCAGTTTCCCGTCTCTTCCTCCCCCTCCGGCTTGGGGGATTTGGGCATATATGGCTTCATGGCCCTCTCCACCAGATAGGAGCTGGCGTAGCACCATAGTCCCGGTGTCAGCAAAATCAGCGGCAGAGGCAGCAGATACAGCTGCGCCAGCGCCACGGCCACCAAACCGGCCGCCAGCGCCGCCGTGATGTACCAATATCGCACGGATATGACAAAGGACAGCATACACAGCCTGCCCAGCTTCATGTCAAACCTTGACATCACAGGAAACAGATACAGCGTAACCAGCACCATCAGCAGGATCAGCAGCCCACAGAGAGAATACCATATGCGGCTGACTTCCACACTGTTTTGCAGGACCATCCGCATCTCCAGTCCCAGTACCGATCCCAGCGCCAGCAGCAGCACCGTAGCCGCCACTCCCTTCTTAAAGTTCAGTTTGTAGCCGCGCCAGAACTCCGAATGCACATAACCCACTTCCCTGCGGACGGATTTGACTACCGTGTAGTAGAGCGCCGCCGTGGAAGCGCCGATGGTCACCACCGGGATACAGCCCACCAGCCAGAGGATGGTAGCCAGAATAATATTGCCCGTGGTATTCAGAAATTTGTATAGAATGCCTTCCGTTGAAAACAGCTGATTCAATTTACTATCTCCTTCCCAATAATTCCGGAATCAACACAATATCTTATTCATCAGAGATCGGGTAGTTTTTCAGATCCGGCAGTTCCTCCCTGGTAATCACATGCTCATGCGCATACACCTTCTTCACCATTTCTTCCTCCGTGTATTGTTCGCTCAGGATGTACAACTGCTTGTTCTTAATGACAAACTCCCCGCCCCAGGTGCAGAAGGAACCCCACATGGAGCCGTCTCTGGCCGCCAGGTCCGGGTCAAACAGACATCCGTTCTCCGACAGGATAATCATTTTTCTCGCGTCCGTGTACCCCAGCACTTCCAGATATTTGGAGGTCTGGGGTGTATACACATGCTCTCCGGGGTATATATCCTCGCCTATAATGTCCACATATTGGTCCCCGGGGTACCACTCTCTGTCCTGGCCATTCCACACCCAGATCAGATTGTTCAGCCCATGATGGTTCACCAGCCGCTCGTACATCAGCACATACAGCTGCCTGTAGGCATCCGCCCCCGCGTTCCCCCACCAGAACCAGCCGCCGCTGGCCTCGTGCAGAGGACGCCAGAGCACCGGCACATCCGCCTCCTGCAAAATCAGAAGCTGCTGCGCAATCGCATCGATATCCGCCACCAGCAGATCGTATCCCTCCTGGTCCTGGCCGTTCATAATTTTGGCCAGATCCATGTTGGTATGTTCCTTATAGAAAGTGGAATACCAGTTGCCTGTGATGTATTTCTCCGGCGTAGTCCAGTGCCAGCAGAAAGTTACGATCCCGCCCTTATCCCAGTACTCCAACGCGTACTCCGTGGCATGCCCCTCCGCGCCATGGGCTGCGGAAACCGGCGTGTAATTGGTCATATCCAGTCCCAGAATGGCGGGATATTTGCCTCCGGTGGCTTTCCAGATCGCGGCATTTTCCGTGCCGAACATGCCTGTATCACAGTATTGGCCGGACAGAATATCTGTTCCGTAGACATCGCACAGATACTTCATCAGTCTCCGTGTATTCTCTGTGGCGTTCGGATTCACCAGCACCGGTTCTATGGCAAACCGCCCTGGGTCCAGTTCGTCGGAGGGTTTCACCTTCAGACGATCCACCTGTATCCATCCCCAGTAGGAGCTGATCTCGACGGTATGGTCTCCCGCCTTTAGATACACCCGGGATATGAGAGAGTCTGTATACTTCTTCCCCTCTACCTTTGCAGTGCCCATCCGCTCTCCGTCCACGGCCACATAGTTCTCCTTATACCCCCCGTCGGCGCTCCTGCTGACAAAATTGAGATCATAAAACCCGTCCTCTTCTATATGGATCTCCAGCTGTAGCGCGTCTTCTTCTTTGGAGAAGCCTTCCACAAAACCCACACCACCTGCTTCCCCCAGGGTTGTGCCGCCCAGCAGAGTCCCCTTCTCCGCTTCGTAGACAATGGCTTCCTCCCAGGAGTAGGTTTTCAGGTTCGGCCCGGGCCGCAGGCCCGTTTCGGCCTCCGATCCCGTCTGCCCTGTTCCCGCGCTGCTGCATCCCGGCAAAACCAGCAGCAATGCCAAAACGGGCAGAATACAATCTGTTTTTTTCAAATGAATCCGCCTCATGTTTCTCCCTCATTATCTTTTAAGTCAATTTAAGTTTTTTTACTTGCAAATAAATTGTACTATAGCTACCGCAAAACTGCAATACCTTTTATGCATTTTGTCATATTTGCCTATTTGTGCACATAATATTTGTCTATTAATCACAAGGTCAATTTGCCGTTTTTCATCATACTATATATGCGAATATGGCATTGCCTGTTTCATAACCAGCGAGTGTGCACGTGCCCGCAAATGTTTTGTTAGCTAAAGTGCATATATTATTAGCTTATTATTAGGTAAATTATATGTTAAAACGAGGGAAACAGATCGAAAGCGGAACATTCAAACTCAATCTTGGCATAGAACCCAAAATATAGTATACTGAATAAATCATATAAACGCAGTAACGCTATCACTTATAAAGGAGAACCTATGGACAATATCTCAGAAAGTATCTACGAAAATATATGCCGGGCCCGGAATGAGAGGGAGGAGCTGCCTCCGGAGTACTCTCTCCCCCCGGAGGAAACGCCCGAACCGGGCAAATCCCGCTTTGCGGACGGTGCTCTGGACGGCATCGCCCTCTACCACATGAGGGCACCCGAACAGGATGCCGAACTGCTGAAACAGGCTGTGGACGCCGCCGCCACAGATCTGGAACAGGCTCACAGTCTGGTCTCCAGATGGGTAGTCGACGGCCATATGATCTCCGCTATGAACAAGATCCTGCAATATGTCATGGAACGCCGGCAGCAGCTGCCTCCCTCGAAGATCTACCGGCTGGCGTTGGAATGCGCCTTGCAGGGCACCCACCGGGAAGAAGTAAAATTCGGCCTGGTACTTCTGGTCCTCTTTGACACGGACACAAACGAGCCGCTGAAAAATGCCCTGCGGATTCTGGCTCTGTCCGATGAATTTACCCTCTATGTGCTACAGATCGCGTCCAACTGGACCAGATCCTCCCAGGAAATCCTGCGCATTGCCAAGGGAGCGCGCGGCTGGGGGAGGATTCACGCCGTAGCCGCTCTGGAGCCGGAAACCCAGGAGATTGCGGACTGGCTTTTTGCGGAAGGCTGGGACAACCATATACTGTCCGCCTACTCCGCTCTGGAATGCTGTCAGAAAGCCGATCTGCGAAAACGGTTGGAGAATGATATGACAGAAAGGGATTTCTCCCGCGCCTGCGAACTGCTGAACGCTCTGCTGCTCGAAGGCCCCATGCCGGGAATCTCGCAGGTTGAAGACCGGGCTGGGCTGCTCAATGCCTTTGTGGACTGCGCCGCCGGCAAGGGCGTATCTCCTCAGCGTCAGGAAACGTTAAAACAGGTGTCTGACTATGCCGCGTCCCACGAGTTGCCGGAGATTGCCCAGCGCATCCGGTTTCTGCTATAACGGCCTGAAAAATATGCTGCTTTGGGAGGTATCCATATGACTAGGCTTGCTTACAGACGTATTTTCTGTCTCTTTCTGATGGCTTTATGCGCCGCCGCCACTCTGAAAATACTTTTTGTGGGCTATGATATAGACGAACAGTATGCCGTATCCATGGCCTGCCGACTGTTAAGAGGAGACCGGTTGTTGACAGACCTGTGGGAGCCGCACCAGACCTCCAGCTGGCTGTGCGCGCTGTTAATGATACCCTATCTGGCCCTGTTTCCCACCGCTGCCGGCGTGTTTCTGTACCTGCGCCTTTGCGGACTGCTGCTGCACAGCGGTGTGAGTTTTTTTCTGTACAGAACTCTGCGAAGCTATCTACAGCGGGAATACGCACTGGGAATCTGCTGCATATGGTTTTTTGCCCTGCCCAAAATCATGTTTCTCCCCGAATTTTCCAATATGCAGATGTGGGGGCTGTTGATGGCCGCGCTTTGCCTGCTGCGGTATTACGGTCCCGACCAGACGCATCCCGGACGGTATGCCCGGTACTGGCTGGTGCTGGCGGGCTGTTTTCTGGCGCTGGAAATTCTCTCCTACCCTTCCACCATACTGACCTTTTTTGTGGGAGCGGGATGCGTCATCCGTTACCGAGGACGTTCTCCCCACTCTCCCGTCAAAGAACTGCTGTACCTGAGCCTCCCCTGCCTGCTGGGCGCCGCGGCCTTTATGGCCCTGCTTCTGTCCTATATCCCCTTGGATCAGCTGGGAGGCCTGATTCTGATGGCGGCCAGCGATGGCTCCCACTCCGCGCCGTGGGCGGAACGGCTTGCACAGCACGGGCAGTCTCTAAGACAGATCCTGCTCTTTCTGGCCGCATACGCCCTGTGCGCTTTTGCCCTGCAATGGCTTTGCCGACGCCGGACCCATAAACCTTTTTCTCTTCTTCTGTGGTGCGAGCTGTTGATCGGTTCCTGCATGACGGGCCAGCTGATCATCTGGCTGTTCGGGAAATATTACCCCAACTATCCCACAGTGGAGTATATTTTTCTGCCGCTGTTACTGCTTGTAGGGATTGTCACCCGAAAAATACAGCCTTCCCCCGCGTTGACCTCTATGGTGTGGATGCCCCTGGCCGCTTTCGCCGGTATATTGCTTTTTTCCAATCATCCTATGTTAGTCTCCCTGCCCTTTCTGGCGCCCTGCGCCGTGGGCGTTTTATCGCTGCCTCAGCTGCGGGACATGCTATCGTCGGAAAACACCCGCCGGCTCAAACCCATGCCCCGAATCATACTGACGTTGTGGGTATGCGTGCTTTTATTTGGGAAATGTTATATGCAGCGCACCACCGGAGGCCACCACGAAACCATTTTCAATGATATCAGCCTCCTGCGCCAGGGACCTGCCCGGGGACTGGCGGCGGATACCTCCTCTGTGGTCCGCTACAGGGACAATCTTGCGCTGGTAACCCAAATTCTTCCGGAGGGAGCCAGGGTTTTCTACATGGGAGCCCACACGGATATCTATCTGATGAAAGAAATGGTGTACTGCACGCCTTCCACCATATGTTCCCCCACTTTTGACGATAAAATTTTGCTCTGGTTTAAGCAGCACCCGAACAGGCAGCCCGACTATGTGGTCTGCGACGCGGGGCTGCTCTATACGGATGCATGGGTGCGCAGTTTTATCCAGAACAATTGTCAGGACACACCTCTCGGTTCCAATGATTTTGTGGTTATTTACGGACATCGCTGAGAAATGCCCGGGGGCTTAGAAACAATGCCAACAGCAGAGGAAAACCATAGAAGAAGATCAACACATACCTGACCAGCGCCATGGGGCCAAGCAGCGCCGTGGCCATGGTCAATAGCGGTATCAAAAGAGGCGCCAGCAGCTTCCATTTTTTGTGATACCAGAGATACATAAACCCCACAAAAAACACCAGAAAGTACCAGCCCGGGCTCAACACCAGAAAAGCGAAAGGCTTCTTCTGTGCCGCCCTGTCCCATGAAAGACGCTCATAAAAATCGTGAAGGCCCCTCAAAACCACGATCTCTTCTCCCGGCTCCGCCACCCGATAGTCAAAATAACTGCTTCTGCCATAGGGGTCCTTATAGCCGTCCATCACCGCGCCCGGATACCAGAAATCCACCGTACTCACCAGAAAAGAATTGATATAAGTCAGGGGATGCTCCATTCCCCAGCGCGCCCACAGCTTAAAAAAATCTCCCCTGTTCTCATAAAAGCCCTCTCTGTCGAAACCGCATTTTACCGGGTCCGCCACGGTGGGTTTATAGTCGTCCAGGTTTTCCCTGGGCAATACCTGGCAGAGCAGCTCCAAATCCCCGCTGTCCAGGGAAGCATGGTCGTAATGGTATACTCGGGCCATCTGCTGGATGGGCACGGAAAGCATCTCTTCCACGCCTCCGGGCGTGACAGACAGCAACGTGTACACCGGCCCCACATAGACTCCGTACAACAGCAGCGCCGCCGCCGCAAGCAGAGAATACCTCTTCCAGTACTTCCGGCAACCCCAAAACAGAACCGCCAGCATCACCAGAGCGATATAAAGCCCGTTGTTGCGCAGGATCATGGTGCCAAGTACCGCCAGCACAAACCCGGCCTGGGCTTTGTTCTCCCGGAAAAACACATCCTGCTCTCCCAGTATCCGCAGCACGGACATCATCAAAAGCAGCTCACAGGCGGTAAACAGCACATCTTTGGTTGTGCAGATGGAAAACAGTTGAATCACCGGGGACAAGCTGTAGAAAAGCAGCGTCAAAAGCCTTGCGGCGGGTCTTATGCCCCTCCTTTTCATATAGGAAACCGTCAGCGCCAGAACGTTCGCCGTCAAAAACATCTGGAGCAGCGTATATACGCCGATGCCCACATTGTAGCTGCCCGTGAGCCGATAAAAAAGTTCCAAAAGTCCTCCCACAAGCAGCACATGGATCACCGGGTGATGAGCAGTTATCATGCCTGTTTTCACCTGTTCCCACTCCGCGTAGGCGTCATAGGAAAACACGCCCGGCACGATGGACAAGAACGCGGGCATCCAGCCAAGCAGCATGATTCCCACATAGATAAAATGCGCACAGAGCGGAGAAGGCTTTCTCCCCTCCCGCTCTGTGCCTGTTTTGCCCCGGTGACGGACACCCGTTTTCGCGAATACACCATCCACGAAAGTACCTGCCCCGGACATGTTGTCCGTCACTGTCCGATTCCCGGACATTCTGTCCACGGAAAAATGATCCGCCAGTCTCCAGAGCAGAGAAATCAGCAGAAAAGATATACCGCTGCCTGCCAGCCATCTGAGATAAAAAAACCGATCCAGCAGATCCAATGTATCGTACCTGTCCAGTTGACCGCCCGCCACAAACATAAAAGAAACGATAACTGCTGTCATAGCGGAAAATACTCTTTTTCTCACCTCGTTACTTCCATTCCTTTCTGCAATTAAGCGATTGCGAAACGTTCTTCACAGGTGACAAGTCGTCTTACAATCGCCCGTTTCTGCCAGCCCAGAAGGAGGCTTTTACATTTATTCTCTTGTGATGTCGCTGCCAAAATATTTCACGGATATCTCGCCCAGTTCCCCGGATTCCTTCAACTCCTTTATCGCCTGATCCACTGCCGCTTTAAAGCTGGCCGCAGCCTCTTCTTTGCGGATGGGAATGGACACATGGGAGGCGTCGTCGGTGAGCGCCACGATCTTTACCGGGGCATCGGGATGTACATGCAGATAATCATAGAAGGATACCTCCGCGTTCAGCGTGGCATCCACTCTGCCGGCCACCACCAGATCCAGGGTCTGATCCAGGGAATCCACAGGCGTCACCGTGGCGCCGTAGCTCTCCGCCAGCGTCATATAAGTGCTGGCCATGCTGTTGGTGGTGGTTTTGCCGTCTAAATCCTCAAAGGTCCTGATCTCCTCATTGCCCTCGGCCACAATCAGCGCGGTACGAATATAACCGTAAGGCTCGGTAAAATCGTATTTTTCCGCCCGCTCGTCGGTAATCTCCACACCGTTGACCACCATATCATAGCGGCCGCTGTCCAGTCCGGCAAACAGGCCGTCCCACTCGCCCTCCACAAAAGTTGCTTCCACGCCCAGTTTTTCCGCAATCTTCCGCGCCACTTCCACGTCAAAGCCCACCAATTGGTCGTTTTCGTCGTGATAGGTCCAGGGGGCCCAGGTGCCCTCCATGGCCACCGTAAGAGTTCCTTTATCCTGAATCTGCTGTAGCAGATCGCCGCTCTCCCCGTTTTGACTGTCTCCGTTGCCGCAGGCCGCCAGACTAAGGGCCATGATTCCCGCCATAACCGTACCGATCCATCTCTTTTTCATAAACTCTCTCCTTATTGATGCACTACATCCGTCCGCCCAGGGTCCGCAAAAACATCCTGACACGCTCCTCCCCGGGATTTTCAAAAAACTCTTTAGAGCTGCCCTGCTCCAGCACCCGGCCATCCTCCATGAAGATCACCTTGTTGGACACATTGCGGGCAAAGCTCATCTCGTGGGTGACCACCAGCATGGTCATCCCCTCCTCCGCCAGCTGTTTCATCACCCCCAGCACCTCACCGATGAGTTCCGGGTCCAGCGCCGATGTGGGCTCGTCGAAATAGATGATCTCCGGGTCCGTGGCCAGCGCCCGGGCAATTCCCACTCTCTGCTGCTGTCCGCCGGAGAGCTGATGGGGATAGTAATCATAGCGGTCCGACAGGCCCACCTTATCCAGCGCCCGCCTGCCGATCTCCATGGCCTTCTCCTTATCCATTTTGCGTCCTGTGATCAGCCCTTCCGTCACATTTCGCAAAGCCGTCTTGTTGCTGAACAGATTATAGTTCTGAAACACAAAAGCCGTCTTTTTCCGCAGCCTGGCAATGTCCCGTCTGGACACATGCCCCATCTGAAAGGTCTCCCCGTCAAATTCCAATGTGCCGCCGTCGGCTGTCTCCAGGAAGTTCAGGCATCTCAGGAGCGTGGTTTTCCCGGAACCGCTGGGACCCAGAATCGCCACCACATCCCCCTTTTCCACCGAGAGATCCACTCCCCGCAAAACTACCTGCGTCTGAAACGACTTTGTGATATTATGTGCCTGTACCAAGGGTCTTTCCTCCTCTCCGCTGTGATGCTGAGTTTGCGTTCCCCCAGATGCTGCAGCCCTGTCAGCGCCGTGCAGAACAACAGATAGATCAGTCCCACCTCAATGTACAGAGCCAGCGGCTCATAGGTTCTGGCCACAATGCGCTGGGTGGCCATAAACATTTCCACCACCGTGATGTTGGCGGCCAGCGAGGTGTCCTTCACCATGCTGATTAGGGAATTGCTCAGGGGCGGGAACGCGATGCGGAAAGCCTGCGGCAGCACAATCCGCCGCATGATCTGTAGATAACTCATTCCCACGCAATATCCCGCCTCAATCTGTCCTTTGGGCACCGACTCCAACGCCGCCCGCATGGTCTCCGCACAGTAGGCGCCCTCATTGATGGAAAACACCAGCACCGCGCAGGGAAAGGGATCAATGATGATCCCCAGATTGGGCAGTCCGTAAAAAATCACATACAGTTGCACCAGCAGGGGAGTCCCCCGGACCACCCAGATATAGAAACGGCCGATCTGTTTGAGCACTTTCACATTGGCAAATTGAATCATGGCCACCGTCACGGCGATCACCATCGCGAAGGAAAATGACAGGATTGTCAGCGGAATGGTCACCCGGATACCCGGTATTAAAATTTTGGTAAAGGAATCCACAATGATTCCCAGCAGTCTCTCGCTCATTATTGCCTGTCGCCCCCTTACTGTTTCCCTGTCCCTTCCCAGGAAGAGGACAGCCCTCGCCGCGCGGAACATACGTCTCCCCGAAGCGGCATCTTTTGACTTAATGAAGTATACCATCTAATAGTCAATATGGCAAATACTTTTAAGCAGAGGATTGCGAAACTCCCTTTCCGAGCACAGGGATTGGGCAATATATACAAAATAAGGGCGACTTGCCACTACAAGAAGTTAATTTGCAAAGCAAATTTACTTCCGAGCCCGTTTTTGTATATATGGACCAGCCTCGTCACTTGCGGACAAGATTTCGCAATTGCCTGATCCTTTTAAGGTATAAAAGAAGAAACGGCATGGCCCGAAGGCTGCGCCGTCTCCCAAAAATAATTCTGTTTCAGCCAATCTGAAAGCGGAACCGGATATCCTTTGCTGCGTCTATACGGTAGGCGGGTTCCGGCTCGGCGCCCCAGCTGTCCATGCCGCCTACGCCCCGCACCGCGCCCAGCACGCAGAGTACGGTGCGTCTGGCTAAGGGCAGTTCCTCCTGGTGGGTGGCATTCTCCAGTTCCTGCGCTGTATAAGGCAGACAGGAAAAGGCGAAAGGGGCATCCGCCATCCGGATTTCCAGACAGTCTTCCTCTGCGGAACACGCTCTGGCCTTCAGCGCCAGGGGGCCCTTTGTCACATTGTCCGCGGCAGCGCCCGGGCGGATGCGCACCCATTTGCTCTCCATGTGTACACCGCAGTCCTGAGGGACCAGATAGGGGGTCACCGGCAGGCCTTCCACCTCGTACACTCCCGGGACGCCTCCGGCCATACGGTCGGGATAGGTCTCGCCGGACAGGCCCTCATAGGTAAATCCCGGAGCCAGGGTGGGCAGTATAAAACGTATGCCGAACACCGGAAGCTCCGGCAGGCCCTCTTTACCGCAGTAATGCGCCGTCACCAGAACACTCCCCCGGGCATCCACCTGATAACTTACTTCCACCGTGGCCGCGGGCGCGGTGATTGTCTCGTATATATAACGGACTTCCACCGCCGCGCCGGTCTCCTCCCCCGTATAACGGTTGTTCCCCCCAGGGTCCGGCTGGCATCTGTCCTGGCCGTCCACCCGCACCTGTGACTCTCTGTACCGGATGAACTGATCCGCCGCCAGCCACATGCCGCTACGCAGATGAAGACCGTTGCCCCGGTCATTGTCCGTGAGAGCCCGCCAGAAGGTGGGCACCGGTCCCCGGTACATCCACTCACGGCCGTTTTTTACAAAGGATTCCAAACCCTTGACACTATAGTTGAATATGTAGGAAAAATTGTCTCCGCGCAGCCCCAGGCTGCAATCTCCATAGATGATTTTCATCCAAAATACCCCCTGCCCGATCTCCGGACGACTGTTTTAGCAATACTTTCCGTAGTAGTACCTTACTTCCTGCAATGCCGGTTTGGGCGTTCTGTCCGCAAACAGGATACCGTTGCCCGAAAATTCATAGTCCGAAGGCCTGTCATCAAAATCGCCGCCGTAGCGCAGCACCTTTCTGCCGCTTACAGTGTCCTCCACCTCTATGGCCTGGTCCATATAGTCCCAGATGAAGCCGCCCTGATACATCTCAAACCGATCCAACAGGTCCATGTAGGATTTCATGCCCCCCAGAGAGTTGCCCATGTCATGCATATACTCGCAGAGGATAAAGGGCTTCTTCGGGTGATCCGACAGATACGCGGCGATGTCCTCCGGTCTGGCGTACATCTGGCTCTCCACATCTGAGACCCGGTCCTCATATTCCCGGGCGTGAACCACCCCTTCATAATGCACCAGGCGGTCTGGGTCCCTGTCCTTGAACAGGGCGTGCATCGCGGCGATATTCTCTCCCGCGTAGGATTCGTTGCCCAGAGACCACATCAGAATGGCCGGGTGGTTCTTAAAGGTTTCAAAATGGGTTCTGGCCCGGTCCAGCACCACTTCCCGCCACTGGGGGAAACTGCCGGGCACATTCCAGGAGGGATCATCTCCTCCCGGTTTCTGCCAGGAGCCATGGGTCTCCAGATTGGTCTCGGAAATCATATACACGCCGTGGCTGTCGCACAGGTAATACCAGGGAATCTGATCCGGGTAGTGGCAGGTGCGCACGGCGTTGATGTTATTTTCCCCGAAAATACGGATATCCCGCTCCATGTCCTCCACGGAGATGACTCTTCCGCCCCGGGCGCTCCACTCGTGACGGTTCACGCCATTGAAAATCAGCCGCTTTCCGTTTAGAAGTATGACCTTATCCACAATCTCAATCCGCCGGAAGCCTATGTCATAGGGCACCAGTTCCAGTATCTCCCCCTGAGGGCCCAGCAGCGTGATCAGCAGATGATACAGATATGGCCTGTGGTGGTCCCAGGCCGTCACGGCCCCTGTGCCTTGCGGCTCTATATGGATGCTGCGGGCCGCGGGAAGCCGTGTGGACCAGCAGAGCCCTCCCTCCGCGTCATGCAAGGTAATCTCCACTTTATAGGGGCAGTCCGGGATATCTTCCCTCTCATTCATATGGGCATGGAAATCCCCGGCACTCTGCGCCCCGCCGCGTACTACAGAGCTTTCCCCCTCTTTAGGATGGACCGTCTCCTCCCGGGACGGCAAAGCGCTGCCCGGGCTGTCCGTATCTCTGCCCACCCACAAAGCGCCTACATTCTCCCCGCAGAGTATCTTGGCCGCCTGGCCCCAGGCGCTCAACTTAAGATCCAGTTCCAGACTGCCGGTGACGTTGTCCTGCAACAGCCTGGGCCTGGCCCACATGTCCTCCACGTGCAGCGCGGGCTGCGCATACAGATATACGCTCCTGAATATGCCAAAGAAGCGGAAGAAATCCTGATCTTCCAGATAGCTGGCCGTGCTGCGCTTATGTACCTCCACCGCCAGCACATTGCCCTGTTCCCGGATATAGGGGGTCAAAAGGAATTCGGACGGAGTGAAGCTGTCCTCCGCATAGCCGATGAAATGTCCGTTGAGCCACAGATACATGGCCTGCTCCACACCCTCAAAGCAGACCCGCACCTGCTTGCCCCGCAGCGCCGGGTCCAAATCAAACACCTTCACATAGGAGCCCACGGGATTATAGGATGCCTGGCTGAAGCTCCCGTCCCCCGCCCAGGCGGCCTGCCCGGCGCGGGCCGCGCTGTTCTCCGCCCCGCCGACGGTGGCGGTTTCTTCTCTGCTACCAGATGCGGTTTCCTCTCTGCCGGCGGTGTCCTCCTCGCTGCCGGATGCGGTTTCCTCTCTGCCGACGGCGTCCTCCCCGGGACGCCAGGTACCCTCAATGGTACAGGCAGGCCGACGGAACATTTTCCCCTCCCAGGGATACATAACATTGATATAATGAATTTTGTCATATCCCGCCATCTCAATATGCATGGGCACGGAAATATGATCCCAGTTCTCCCGGTCAAAGTCCTCCCTGAAAAACTCCTTAGGCCTGCTGCCCGCGTTTACGGAAAAACAAAACTGCCACTCCCCGTCCAGACACTGCCGCAGGGTGCGGTTCCCCGCCGTCATGCTCTCCCTGTCCGCATAATACGCATGATCGCTGTGAGCCGGAACCTGCCCCACCCGGAACACGCGGGGGTCATCCAACCATCTGATATCTGCTTCCATCCGCTTGCCTCCTCCTATATTTTATTGGCAATATCCATCTTACCACCTTTGGGACTGATTGTCATTTATTTTCGGACCAAAACATGTCTGAAAAATGCTTTCTGTCAGATGTACTTCACAATTTGCGGGGGATTTCTGAGTTCGAGGCACAACCTTGCGCGGGGCAGCGGAATTGGACCACAATTCCGGAAGCCGCGGGGATTTGGCAAATGGCTGGATGGAGACAGGTAAACAGAACGGAAAAAGAGAATACCCGTTCTGGAGCGCGTTTGAAAAATAGAAGATAGATACAGGGAATTATGTGATCATTTGCCAAAGTAAATCCGCAGTATTGAAAGGGGAATGGAAATAATTTTAGCAACCAAGGCAATGTTTATTTATAATATATGAATGGAAATTCAATATTTACGTCATTTATTCATTATGGTATAATAGGGAAAAATACCTTGAGTTTTTCCTTCCCGTTATTAATGTCATTACTATTTGGCAGCACCACCACGCAGGCATCCGCAAAAGAGGGATGTTCCTGTGGGTAAATGGTTGATGTTATAAAAATGGTAAGTCAACATCATAGCAGAGAACACGATTAACATATTACAAATCGACAGACAAGAATTGTTTTCATACAGAAACCTCAAAGAATCGGGATCAATTATATTATGAAGAAAAACAGAAAGAAGAGCCTATATTGCCTTGTACTGCTGTTATCTGCGCTGACAGCCTGCGGCAGTCCGGGCGGATCGGCCTCAGAAGCCCTTCCCCAGACCCAGGCAGCCGGGGAGCGCGGTGTCCGCGACTGGAAAACAGAGGAATGGCAGTACGGCAGCGAAGTAAGCACGGATGGAGAATATTATGTGGGGAAATATATCAGCGGTCTGGAATACTCCCCGGAGCAGGAATATGACTCCCGTTCCAGCGAGTACAGATGCCTGGGAGCCAACTTTTATTCCCTGGACAGGTTTTCCGTTCCCACCGGGGAATCCTGGCAGTTCTTCTACTACCTGAACGGCTATGAGGACGCGGCGGATGAAATCTGGCACCGCCGTGTGGAGCTGCCGGAGCTGTCGGACCAGGAGGGAGCAGAATGCTATATCGCTTCCTTTGACATACAGGACACCCGGGAATATGTGCTCTTTGCCCAGATATTTAAAGACGAGGAAACTCAGGCTTATCTGGCCATGCATTATTCTTTTGATGGGGAGCTTCTGGGCATGACCGACTTATTCCCGGCCATGCAGGATAACGGAATCGTTCCGGAGGGCAAGACGCTGTATACCAGCATCCATGTGGACGGCCAGGGGCGCTGTTTTCTGTGCCCTCTTTATGAGGCGGACCGGATTATTGTGCTGGGAACAGATGGGAAATGCCTTGCGGAAATAACCGGCAATCAGGAGGAAATTCGCTTTTCCTTCCTTATGAAAACGCTGGAAGGCGAGCCTGTTTTTCAGAACAGCGATCATTACAGCAGCCAGATGCAGCTGACGATGTATGATCCGGCTACAAACGGCGGAAAAACATTTCCGGCAAATCTGCCTTACACCGAGCTGATGGGGATTACCGAAGACGGCATTCTGTACTATGAAAAGCAGGGACGGCTGGAGCGCTGGGATCTCCTTACCGGGGACCGGGGGATATGCTTTGATTTCGAAAAGCAGGGCATCGGAAAGAACACGTTGCAGGCCTGTATCGGCATCGATGCCAACGGTATCCCGCTACTCCTGGATCACAGCAGGGGCAGGGCGCTCATCTGCAAGCTGGCGTCGGAGCCGGGCGAGGAAGGCGAACCCATCCGCCTGATCAGTCTGGTAAAAGACAGTTCATTTCTCTCCTCCAGCGCCATCCTGTTCTCACAGGAGCAGGGAGCGCATCCCATTCTGGTGCAGCAGCCGGAGGGGAATCCGGAAGCCTTCCGCAGCCGGGCCATGGCGGAGCTGACTGCCGGAAATGGCGGGGAAATCTACTATGTGTCCGCCGAGGATATGCGGACACTGTATGAGAAGGGTATACTGGCGGATCTGAGCGACGTATTGGACGAAGACCTCCGGAAATCCCTCTTTGAAGGCGCGCTCTCCTGCGGCGTAATAGGCGGTGTGCAGGCAGGGCTGGCTCCACAGGCCTATGTGACCACGTTGCTCATCTCTGATGAGCTTTGGAGCGGGGAGGGCTGGACGCTGGAGGAAGCCCTTACGCTGATGGATACCCATCCGGAGCTGGAGCAGATCATGACCGGCAGCGCCTACACGGCCAAAACCCAGGTGCTGCGACTGTTGCTCTTACAGGATCTGCCCAATTCCCCCTTTCTGGATATGGACGCGGGCGTCTGTGATTTTGACAATCCTCTGTTTGTGAAAGCGCTGGAAACGGCAGGGCAGGCTGCCGACGGCACGGACAAGGGCGCGGAGCTGGTCAAGAGCGGAAAAGCCGCCGCTTTTCTGGTCAATATGGAGAGCTTTCCGGACTTCATCGCAGAGCTGTCCGGTCTGGGAGAAGGCTATCATCCTGTGGGGTTCCCCACCGGAACCGGGAGCGGCAGTTACTGGAATGCGGATTACTTCCTGGTGGTAAACGCCCAGGCGCAGCACCGGGATTTCATCGACGCTTATCTGGCCTCCCTCTTTAGCCGGGAACGGCAGAGGGAATTACCGCGCCCGGTACGGAACGACCTGGTTGACATGCGAGTCCAGTATTTCGAGGATTCCCCCATCAGTCCATGGTCATACAGTATGGGCGGCGGCAACTATACTCCCCTGACCACAAAGCCGGACGGTTCCCCCTGGACGGAGGAATATAAGGATATCCTTGGCAGGGCCGTGCCCCGTCCCCAGAATACCTGGTATATAGAACAGATCATACTGGAGGAGGCCAGCGGCTGCCTGTCCGGCGTCAAAACCGCAGAGCAGGTGGCGGAGACAATACAGAACAGGGTACAGCTGTATCTGGACGAACGGCAGTGACCAGTTCGTCAGGAAGTGTGCATAAATAGAGGTACAGAGGAAAAATATGCCCAATATAAGAATACGAATCCTTCTCATATGCCTTATGCTCTGCCTGACAGCCTGTGGCCGGTGGGGACAGGACCATCCCCCTGATCCCCCCGGTTCGCCCCTGGCAGAGCCGAACCGCGGAGATTACAACTGGAAAACAGAGGACTGGCGGCACGGTGGTGGCCAGTCCTCCGGGGAATCGCTTTATGTGGGGAAATATATCAGCGGATTGGAGTACCAGCCTGATCTGGAATACGATGCCAGTTTCCATCAATACCGCTTTCTGGGAGCAGATTTCTATGGGCTGGATCAATTCCGGCCTGGCGCGGACTCGTCCCGGCCATGGCCCTGTTACCTCAGCGGTTACGAGGACGCCACCGGCGAAATATGGCATCAGCGTGTCGAGCTGCCAGAGATGGAGGAATACAAAGACGCGGAGCTGTCCGTCTCCTCTTTTGACATCCGGGATTCTCAGGAATATGTGCTGTTTACTCAAATCGTTCAGGAAAATGAAACCCTGGCATATCTGGCCATGCGTTTTTCCTTTGAAGGGGAATTTCTGGGCTCTGTTGATCTGTATCCGGTCATACGGCAAAATGGATATCATCTGGAAGGGATGGTATCTATTTCAAGCATCCGGGTTGACTATGCGGGACGTTATTTTGTGCAGAGCTTTTCCGGAGACAAATTTACGGTGCTGGACCCGGAAGGGAATCCCCTTACGGAGCTGACCTGGGATAAACCCGATACGCGCTGTTCCTACGCTATGAAGACGGAGGAGGGCGAAATCGTGTTTGAGCAATACAGTTTATCCGAAGAGACGATGCGACTGGTCATGTACGACCCCGATACCGGCGGAGAGAGGGTTTTCGCGGAGCAGCTGCCAATCCGAAGTCCCAAAAGTATATCTTCGGACGGTATCCTGTATTATGGGCACCAGGGGCGCTTGTACCGATGGAATCTCCGCACCGGGGATAGGGGAATCTGTTTTGACTATGAACAATTGGGAATCGGCAGAAATGAGTACGCAATGTTCATCGGCATCAGCGATGACGGTATGCCTGTGATCATGGATCTGAGCCGGGAAAAGGCTATGATCTACAAGCTGAGTGATGAACCCGGGGAAGAAGGGGACGCGGTTCACCTGGTGAGCCTGGTGAAGGACAGTTCCTTTATAGCGGCCGGCGCCATTCTGTTTTCACAGGAGCATCCGGAACATCCCCTTGAGGTGCGTCAGCCGGAAGGCGACCTGACCTCCTTTCGCACCCGTGTGTTGGCGGAACTGACCTCCGGAAAGGGCGCGGACATCTACTATGTATCCGGGGAGGACATGAGAACGCTGCACGAAAAAGGGGTTCTGGCTGATCTGGGCGGGGTACTGGACCAGGGGCTGCGAAGCTCCCTCTATCAGGGAGCGCTCTCCTGCGGCATGATAGAGGATCAGCAGGCAGGGATTCCCCTGGAGGCTTATGTGAATACGCTGTTTATCTCTGATGAACTTTGGCCTGAAGACAGCTGGACGCTGGAGGAAGCCTTGTCCCTGATGGACGGGCATCCGGAATTTACCAGAATCATCACCGGCAGCAGATATATGGCGAAAATAAACGCGTTGCGGCTGCTGCTTCTACAGGATTTACCTAACTCCCCTTTTCTGGATATGGACGCGGGCAGCTGCGATTTTGACAATCCCCTGTTTATAAAGGCGTTGGAGACAGTCCAAAACGCCACGGGAGGAGATGGCAATGTCGCCGCCGTAAGGGATGGCAGTGCCGCCGCTCTCCTGATTCATATGGAAAACTTCCGGGAGTTCAGCGCGGATCTGACCAGTCTGGGGGAAGGTTTCCATCCCGTGGGCTTTCCCACCGGGTCCGGGAACGGAAGCTATTGGAACGCCGACTATTTCCTGGTGGTAAACGCTCAGGCCAGGTACAGGGAAACCGTTGACGCGTTCCTGATTTCCCTCTTTGACGAGCAATGGCAGAGAGAATTATCCCATCCCATCAGAAGGGATCTGCTGGAAGCCAGCATATGCTATATGGCCGATTCGCCGGAATCTCCCTGGCAGTATTCTATCGGCAGCAACATGTATTACGGACTCAGCACCAGACCGGACGGCACCCCCTGGACAGCGGAATATAAGGATATCCTGGACCGGGCGGTCCCCCGCTCTCAAAACACCCGCTTTATTGAGGATATAATCCTGGAGGAGGCCGCTGCTTACCTGTCCGGCATAAGGACCGCGCAGCAAGTGGCGGAGACAATACAGAACAGGGTACAGCTGTATCTGAATGAGCAAAAATAGACATCTAAAGGGCCAGGAGCCCTGCGGAAATGAACCTGTTACGGACCTGAAAAGGCATGTGCTTCTACGCATATGCCTTTCACACTGTTTATGGATTTATGCCGCTTGATATTCCCTCCGTACCAAATATATACCGCCAGATTATTATAACTCCCGGCCGTATCCGGATGCTCCTCTCTCAGTACTCTTTCTCTTTCCTTCCCTTTGCGCTTCCGCCTGATCACCGTAGTAATAATTGACCGTACTGTTTCCGCCGATATAGTCGCCTCCCATAGAAACGCCTTTCAGCAGGTTTTTTACTTCCTGTTCCATAAGATCCTCCTCCGTGTATATTACCATACAGGCAATAGCAAAACGTTCTCCAGAGCGTGTTTGAAAAATGCTTTCCGTCAGATGTGGGGACGCGGTTTACCGCGACAGATGGCGGGTTGGGGCATTGTTGTACAAAATTCTTTATCACGCTCCAACTATCATTATAATGCATGCAAAATATAAACGCAAACATAATATCATCGCTTCCCAAGAGGGCTGTCTCCGTTTTCCCGCCTGCTTTTATTCGGAGTATGTCCGGTATATTTTTTAAAGGTCCGGATAAAATTGGCATAATCCTGAAAGCCCGTGTTAAAGCATGTGTCGGTCACGGATTGCCCCTGGGCGAGCAGAGACTGCGCAAGATCTATCTTTTTTTCCAGAATATAGGTTTTCAGAGGGATTCCGGTATATTGCTTGAAGATTTTTCCAATGTAATCCTTATTGTAGCTGAGTTCGTTTCCGATGTCGGTGAGGGTGAAACTCTCGGTAATATGATCGTTTATATATTGTATTGCCTGGGTTATAATCGGCGGCATAATATTAGCGGGTATGTTTTCTGACTCGATAAATCTCCGGCAGACAAAATAAAGCACCTGCATGCAGTACGAATTGGCCAGTATGTCACTGCAAAAGGCGTCGCTGTCCAGCGAACTTTTCAAGGAAGCGAACAGGGCCTGCAAGGTATAAATGTCGTCTTCGGACAGCGTAACAATATTATTCTGACCGGGATTTCTTTTGTCAAAAAAAGAGATAAAATTCGTCTTATCCGTGGTCAGACTCTGCAAAAATCGGGTGCTGAGATTGAGGGTATAACGTTCATATATGCCCCCGTCCAGACTTACCGCCAGATGATATTCGGTCGGATTCATAATGGCCAGGGCACCTCTTCCAATATGAACGCAGGAATGTTCCACAAGCATATTGATATCCCCCTGTATGAGAAGATATATTTCATAACCATTGTGCCTGTGAAATATGTTCCTGTAATTTCCCCCTATCCGGTGTTCCAGCAGCATATTTTGTTTTATTTCCTCATAAATGTAGGGCAAATTTCCATTCCGTTGTTCCATAAGGATCTCCTATGCCCACCCATAATAGCACCTGATGACTGAAAGCGCAATATTTTTGAATAAAAATGCATAGAAACTTGCAGCAGCAGATATTATGATGGTTATGTAAATGCTATGCGATTCTGTAAACAGCAGAGAGGTGATATTATGAATAAAAACGAAAAGACGGGTGCGCCCATGCGGTGGGTTACCACATGGGGAACAGCAGAGGAAAATTTTATTGCCACTCCGGAGGGTATGCCCCAGCCCCTTGAGAACACAACGGTTCGTCAGATCGTCCGAGTGACCACATCGGGAGACGAGATGAAGCTGAGACTTTCTAACCGGTATGGCAAAAGCAATGTGGTAATACGATCCGCGCATGTGGCAAAACAGGTCAAAGCAGACCAGTCTACCATAGACATGTCCACAGATACCACAGTCAAGGTATCAGGGGCGGAAGAAATCGTTATTCCTGCCGGTGAGGTTATCGAAACGGATTCGTTCCGTTTCAGCGTCAAGGCTCTTGATCAAATTGCGATAACCCTGTACTTTGGCTCTGCTCCCGCAACCATAGAGGAAATGACCGGGCACAGGGGAGCAAGGGCCACTACGTATCAGGTACCGGGAAACGAAGTTTCGGCAGAGACGTTTTCATCGCCTGCCATGACCACGTCCTGGTATTTTCTGGCGGATGTATCCCTTCTGTCCCCGGCGGGAAGTAAGGCCGTAATATGTTTTGGAGATTCTATCACGGACGGTTTCGGAACCGATTGGGCGGTACCGGGAAAGAGACCGGATACCTACACACGTTGGGTGGATTTCTTCGCAGGGAGACTACAGGCAAACGAGGGCACAAAGCACATTTCCGTGGTCAATAAGGGCATCGGCGCCAATTCCATACTGGAATCATGGCCTACGGACGCGGGCAGAGACCGGTTCAAAAGAGACCTTCTGGGACACGACGGAGCCGGCTATTGTATCCTTCTGTTCGGCATCAACGATCTTCTTTCCCTTTCTGATACCGGTAAGTATGACAGACTTATTCCTGAATATCAGAAGATGGTGACACTGTGCCATGAAAACGGCATCAAAATATATGGAGCCCCCATACTTCCTTTTGGAAACAGCCAGGATTATACCCCTGCGGCCGAGGAGGTGAGAACGAAGATCAATAAATGGATGCGCAGTCCCGATTCCCATATGGACGCTATTATTGACTTTGAGGGCGCTTTGGCCGACCCGGCAGACCCCAAAAATATTTTGCCGAAATTTGCCCCGTTAGACGGTCTCCATCCGTATGACGGGTATGAGGCAATGGCGGAAATAATAGATTTATCATTGTTTGCGTAGTTTCTCTCGCGAGGATACGCCAAAGGGACTTTCCCTTTTTAAGCGATTGGGAGATCAAATGCTCTCCCATAGGAGGATTGGCATGAACCCCCAACTGATACTTGAAAGCACTATCCATATCGGTTATTACAAAGAGGAATCATCTGCGGTCAAAATCGCTCTCAACAATCTGCGAAATGACTTACAGAAAATTACGGATGGGGAGGTGCGTCTCATTGCGCTTTGCCCAGAGGATTGCACCGACGGTATGGATCTATTGGCCGCGACAAAAAATGTCCGGAAATTAAATCAATGCGCCTCATCCCCAAAAGAAGCGGAAATTCTTGATAGATGGGAAGGCTATGTTATTAAAGAGTGCGGAGGAACTCTCTATATAAACGGAGCTGATCCGCGTGGTACGATCTATGGCCTATACGAAATGTCCGCTTATTTTGGCGTATCACCCTGGTATTTCTTTGCGGACGTACCTGTAAAAAAGAAAGCGCGTATTTTAATTCCGCAGGGTTTTTCCAGAGCAGATTATCCGTCGGTCCAGTACAGGGGGATCTTTTTAAATGATGAGGAAGAACTGGAAGAATGGGCGGTCAGGCATACAAATGACGGTACCATAGGACCTGAATTATATGAAAAAATCTATGAACTGATACTTAGGCTCAAGGGGAACTATCTGTGGCCTGCCATGCATGTCAACTATTTTCAGGAAAACCCGAAAAATTCATGGCTTGCCAATGAAATGGGGATCGTGATCGGCACCACGCACTGCGATATGCTTATGCGGAGCAACCAGAACGAATGGACGCCCTGGCTGGACAAAAAGGGATATAAAAGCGATTACGATGCCGTTCATGCAGGAAAATTAAAAACCTCCGACGATAAAGAGCGGGAAACGATCTATTATGACTACTCCATACCCGGCAGGAACAGAGAAGTGATCCGGGAATACTGGCGGGAAAGCGTGGAGATGAATAAGGACTACGAGGTCTGCTATACCGTTGGCATGAGGGGGGTTCACGATTACGGTTTTTCCACAAAGAACATCGATGAGGACGCCGCGCTTACGGAGGAAGAAAAACTTTCGGCAAAAATCAAGCTATTAGAGACGATCATGGAAGACCAGCGGCAGATCATCCAAACGGAATGCGGCCTTTCATCGCCTTCCTGCGCCTTGCAGTCCTTTATTCCATACAAGGAGGTTCTTGCGCTTTATAACGGAGGACTGACCGTCCCCGATGATGTCACCCTGATCTGGGTAAATGATAATTTTGGACATATCAGACGTTATCCGGATGCAAAAGAAAGGAAAAGATCCGGCGGGCATGGACTGTATTTTCATGCGTCCTATTGGGGAGCCACCGATATGAGTTATCTTTTCTTCAACACGATGCCTCTCGCCCATACCACAAATGAGCTCAGAAAAGCATATGCGAATGGCATACGCAAAATATGGATTTTAAACGTAGGCGCGCTTAAACCCCTTGAAATGGATATGGAAGTGTTTCTTGCTTACGCGTGGGACGCAGGTAAGGACACGTCTGTGACCTGTGATATTCACACCTATACCGCACAGTGGTTCGACTCTTATTTTTCGGGGGGATATGGCGGAGAACTGGCGGATTTATATGAAGAATACACACATCTGACCAATGCCCGAAAGATAGAACATATGCAGCCCATGGTATTGTGGCAGGCAGGTTACGGAGACGAGGCCGGGGCGCGTCTGTACAGACTGGAAAAAGTTTTTGCCCGGGCCAATGAAATTTATAGATGTCTTCCTGATCCTGAAAAGAATGCTTTTTTTCAGATGTTTTTGTTTAAGGTACATTCCTCCTATTACGTGAATCATGCGTTTTATTACGCCGACCGCAGCGTTCTTTCTTATGAAAGAGGAAATGATATGGCGGCGGACCTTTACACAAATGCTTCCCGTAAAATGACCCGGTATTTAAAAAAGATGCTGCGATATTACAATGTGGGTATGCTAAATGGGAAGTGGGAAGGCATTCTTACTCCCGATTCTTTTCCGCCTCCGGGTATATGCTTATACCCCACATGCAGACCCTCCATCAGGAGGAGAAATCTTCCTGTCAAGGCGGTTCTGTGGGACGGGAGCGAAACCTCAAAGGGCGGAAGTATTGTATTTTACAGGAGAGGAAAACGTAAAAAATGGTTTGAAATCGGCAATACCTACACGTCCGCTGTTACATTTGCAATAACCGGAAAGCCCGCATGGCTCGATCTATCGGAGGAATCAGGGATAATTCACGAGGAGAAACGGATCTACCTCCGTGTCAGTAACGATACCGCATATGTGGGGAAAAAGGCCGAATTAACCGTCAAACTCATTGAAAAGGAGCAGGAAATTCATATAAAGGTCAAAGCATGCGCCGGATGTACGGACGAGGAAAGCTGTCTGTCCCATGTGGAAGACGACGGGGCGGTTTGTATATATGCGGAGGATTATAAGGAATGCTGCGGCGCGCCCCTGTATTTACCGCCGCTTAAGGAAGCTGGCTGGTATAAAGTGTATGGTATGGGACGGGAAGGCGGCAGCGTTGTGATGGCCTATAATCCCGCGCTTTGTCCCCTCAATGATTCTCCTCTCAGGGATCATCCTTCTATAGTGTATGAGTTTTCCCTTTTCAGTGAGGGGGAATTTGAACTTGAAGTCACAAGATTCCTTACGCTGGACTCTCTGGGGCGAATCAGATTTGGCATAGGGGTTGACGGTTGTGAGCCGTTTATTATGGAATCGGATACCAATGACGAATGGCGGGGAAACTGGCACGACAGCGTTATGAACAACGGCGAGAAATTATACGCGAATCTCCCCTATCTGTCTCCGGGCAGACATACAATACATGTGTATATGGTGGATAATTATGTGACGCTGGATAAGCTCGTAATATACACGCAAAAGAGGCCCGATACCTATTATGGAGCCGTTTCAGCGCATTTCAGGGCAGATGAGCCCAGGGTATACTGGGAGGAGCTCGATCAGATTCGAGACGAACTTTATGGGGAAAACGACATGGATCTATTGCCCGATATGGTTTATGCCGATCAGGAGTTTTGGAGACATAACAGGCTTTATATGAAAAATGATATTGTCAGGCAGCCCTATATGTCCAAAGGACGATATGACAGCTATTATAAGGCCGGAACTACCGAGGATGTACGGTTTCTGTTTGGCAAAGGCGTCTTTGCGGAAAAGGATGGGAGAATTGCCATAGAGGCGGAATACGCGCTGGCGGACGACGCAAACGCGTATCGCACGCCTGATGCCACAGGCCAAATATATTGGCGGCATGTGCATGCGCTGACCGACGGAGGCCGCGGCCTTGCCATGCAGGTATCCGGGAAACCGTATACATGGGAGAAGGCAAACGATGCCCCGGGAATGCATTTTCGCATCCATGTTTCAGAAGGCGGGGAGTATAAGGTATGGCTCCTTATATTATACGAAAACCATATGTCGGATAGTTGTTATTTTGCGGTTGACGGACATGTGCTTCCCCAAAATATGCAGTATCATAACGGGCAGCTTTGTCATTTTGCGACATTGCATATGTATTTCTGGTGTCTCACGGGCAAAATACATTTCTCCCCGGGAGAACATATCTTTTCCCTATATGCATGCGATACGGGCCTACAGATAGACAGGATCTATCTGAGCAGGGGGGAGGAGCGTCCGCCCCTTGATCAGGACTGGACCGTTTCCGATAGAAATTGAATATGACCATACACTAAAATCCACGCGCTGCGAGGATTAGACAATGGACAAAACGGGCATATGCTCCCTGCATATGCTTTTTTGTCGCCTGAAAAAAATCTGCTCTTGGCAGCAAATGCAAGAAGATGCAAAGCGCCGTTTTTTGTGACTTTATAAGCCTTGTCCATCTATGTATCTGCTGTAATACTTTGTGAATTTAATTTTATTTAATATCACTATTCTTTATGTCTGTTTTTTAATCACTATAGTTTTGTCCTATTAAAAACTTTTATATTAAAAGTCATTGACATTATATATATAATTTAGTATAATGCATAAAAATACAATTTGTTGATGCCACAAAAGGCAGAACAGATACATCTATGAAAAAAATTTTTTACATCACTGATGGTATTGGGGCTGTTGTTAAATGGTTTTGCTGTCCAAGCTGCGGTTAAAGAGACATGTGACCATACAAATATACTCTCCTTTGATACCACCACTAAGTCCGTTAATGCTACCCATTGGCACTGGATGCCAGACGGCGGTGAAAAGCTATGTAAAGTAACATACCGCGAATACTTCACTACTTATGTATGCTCAGATTGTGGAACAATAGTAGATACCATCGATCACTACTCGGAGGATCACAAGTTCTAATATCCACTTACCAATAAGTACCGGTAATCTAAGTATTCTTAGATCATCGGTTTTTATTGGTTATAGGCTCCTTTTATTAGTTTTGTGAGGTAAAAAGAATATGTCCAAAAAAATATTTGTACTTATGTTATTCCTGACACTCTCTTTGTCTGCCTGCGAAAAGGCAAGTGCGAACAGCGCTTCCTCCCCTCCCCAGACAGAGCCAACGCAAAGCGCCTGCGACTGGAAGACGGAGGAGTGGCGGCGCGGCGCGGGCAGTTACGCCGGAGAACCCCTTTATGTGGAGAAAAATATCAGTGGGCTGGAGTACCAGGCGGATCCGGCGTATGATTACCGTTTCAGCGAGTACAGATGCTGGGGAGCGGATTTTTACTCTTTGGACTATTTTTCGTCTCTTACAGATTCCTCTGTACCGGTAATCTGGTACATAAACGGATATGAGGACGCAACGGGAGAAATCTGGCATCGGCCCATCGAGCTGCCAAAGCTGGAGGAATACGGGGAGGCGGAGCAGCTTATCAGCTCCTTCGATATCCTGAGCCCCCAGGAATACGTACTGTTTGTGCAAATATGGAACGGGAACGAAACCCTGGCTTATCTGGCCATGCACTTTTCCATGGAGGGAAAATATCTGAGCGCCTTCGACCTGTATCCCAGCATGCGGACCTATGAAGGGAGCATACTGACATCCCCGAGCGGCAGGACGGTCTTTGGGAATGTCTGTGTTGACCGCGAGGGGCGCTATTTTCTTGATGCCTCCGACAGAGTCGTGGTACTTGACGCGACGGGAGAGTCCCTTACCGAACTGGCCTGGGATAAGGAGGACAGCGTCAGTAATTTTGAAATGAAAACGGCGGAGGGCGAACCCGTCTTTAGTTTGTATAGCAATGCCCGTCAGGAATCTTGTCTGATAATGTACGACCCTGCCACCGGCCAGGAAAAAGTTTTCCCCCAGTCGCCGCCCCCTGCAAGCTGCAAGGGAATCAGCGGAGACGGGATTTTATATTATGGGGACGAAGGGCAGCTGTACCGCTGGAATCTTTGCACGGGAGAGGAGGGAGCCTGCTTCAACTATGGAGAGCTGGGGCTGGGGAGAAGCAATAGCATGACCCACATCGCCGTCAGCGATACGGGCTTTCCTCTGATTCTGGATCGAAGTCGCGAAAAAGCCCTTATATGTAAGCTGGGACCCGAACCGGTCGAGGAGGGCGATCCCATCTTCTTAGCCAGCCTGGTAAAGGATAATTCTTTCATCTCTTCCAGCGCCGTGCTATTCTCTCAGGAGCACGGGGAACATCCCATCCGCATACAGCAGCCGGAGGGAAGTCTGGCGGATTTCCGCACCCGGTCCATGGCGGATCTGGTCGCCGGGAAAGGGGCGGATATCTACTATGTATCCGGGGCGGACATGCGGACCCTGTACGGGAAGGGCGCGCTGGCAGACCTAAGCGGCGTTCTGAGCGAGGATCTACGGGAATCTCTCTACGAAGGCGCTCTCTCCTGCGGCATGATAGACGGGCAGCAGGTGGGGCTTCCTGTTGAAGCCTACGTAACTACCCTGCTGGTCTCAGACGAACTCTGGCCGGAAGAAAGTTGGACCCTGGAAGAAGCCCTGTCCGTGATGAAGGAGCATCCCGAATTTAAGAAGATCATGACCAGTCGCCGATATATGGCAAAGTCAACGGCCCTGGGCCTGCTGCTCCTACAGGACCTGCCGAACTCTCCCTTTCTGGATCTGGACGCGGGTGTCTGCGATTTTAACAATGCGCTGTTTATAAAGGCGCTGGCAATGGTGGGAACCGCCACCGGCGACAATGATCCCCCTTCCGTAATGAGGGAGGGAGGCGCGGCTTCTTTTCGCCCCAACACGGATAACTTTGTAGATTTCAGCGCGGAGATGTCCGATATGGGAGAGGGCTTCCATCCAGTGGGATTTCCCACAGAGGCGGGAAATGGAAGCTATTGGAACGCGGACTATTTCCTGGTAGTCAGCGGCCGGGCGGAACACCGGGAATGGATCGACGCCTACCTGAACTCCCTTTACAGCTGGTCGCGGCAGAGCGAATTGCTCCGTCCTGTCAGAAAGGACATCGTGGAAAAAAACATCTATTACATGGATAATTATACAGACCCCTCCCTCTCCGGGCATCCGTGGAAATATTCCACGGGCGGCGGCCGGTACCAGGCGCTGCACACAAAGCCCGACGGCTCCCCCTGGACAGCGGAGTACACGCAAATCCTGAATCGGGCGGTCCCTCGTTGCCAGAGCACTTATTATATTGAAGACATCATACTGGAGGAAGCCGCCACTTATCTGTCCGGAATCAAGACAGCAGAGCAGGCGGCGGAGACCATACAGAACCGGGTCCAGCTATACCTGAACGAACAACAATGATTTATTAAGTTCCTTTCTAAAATACAGCGAGGGCATCGCTCTGTCATCTAATTTGATGATTTTGCAACGCCCTCTTCATTTTGCAACTTTTACCAAAGAGCTGCGGTTTTAGCATTTACAAGAATGTTGCCTTTTCCTGCTTTACCGCCTCTCCGCCTTCCAGTCCTCGTCTCTCTCCTTGCTGGAAGCGGTGGCTTTGGTCAGCTGCCACACGATTTCGCTGAAATACCTTGGAGGAATATCCTTAAGGGGCAACTGCTTCTCTCCCTCTGCTTCATCGTAGCAGTAGGACCCTCTCTCTATAGTCCCCGCCTTGTAAAAACGTACATCATACATCGTAACCTCTTCGCCGCCCATGCTGCCACTGCCCACATAGCTGCCGGAGAAGTGCAGCTCTGCCCCCAGGCCCAGGGAGACATCCTCCCGGTAGTAGGTGTCAAAACAGCCTGCGTCCTGCACGGAACCACGGTACCATCCCATGGCCGTCAGCTTGCCGCCCAGAGACAGGTCATTGAGGATCATGCCTCCGAAGCGTTCCAGGCTTTTGCTCTCCCTCTCTTCCTGGGTGAGGCAGTAAACCGCCCGGTTTAGCTGCTCCACAGGCTGGGTGATCTCGTAGTCCTCCAGCTGCTGTTTCCAGGTCTCCAGACTCTCCGCCGACAATTCCAGAGGATGCACCAGACCAATCTGCACCTGCCCTGCCACAGACCCTCCTGCTACACACTCCGACACAGACCCTTCTACAGGCTCTGTCAATGCCCCTGCAACAGTTTCTGCTACAGGCTCTGTCAATGCCCCTGCAACAGTTTCCGGCTGGGAAGGCACGGACTTGGACACAGGCTCCGGCGCTGTCCCTGAAACGGATTCTGAGCCCGGCTCCGGCAGGATATACTCCTCCTCATCCTCCGTGTTAAAGGACCCGTCCTCCATATAGCGGAAGCTCTGCACCAGCTTATGTCCCTCATAGACGCCCCAGATCAGGCCGATGGCAAACTGGTGCATAATGGGATTTTCCACAAACAATGCCCGCCAGGCGGGGGCCGTCCACAGCCGCTCTGTGGACAGGGCCATCTCCAGCCTCTGTTTCTGACTGGAGACGGTGGCCTTCATCTGCTTTTTCATCTCCTTGAACGCCGCGTAGGACGCAGCCGCCTTCTCCGCATCGTCTTTGGCCCCCGGGGCAGGCATGTTTTTCAGCTTCTTGCCGTTCTCATCAAAGATCTCCACCTCCAGAGCAGGCGTGATGGTCACGGTAAAACTGCGGCTGCCATAGTCGAAACGCCGTTCCATGTGCTCGTCAAATCCCAGACTGGGCACAATCCTGTCCTCCAGCTGCTCCCGGGTGAGTCCCAGCTGGCTGGCGGCAAACTCCAGAGCCTGGCCTGCCGCCGTCTTTACCTGTTTGAACTTGAATTTCCGGGCGATGCCATCCACGATCAGCAGCGCCTGGGGCTGGGGACTCAGGGCCAGAGCCTGCACCGCGTCCGACGCGATGGCGCCTCTGGCATTCTGGGGCCACTCCTGGATCTGGTGATGGAGGCGCTTTATGATATCACTGCCGCCGTGAATGGAAGCCGCGTATAACACCCAGCGCTTTTTGGCTTCCGCTCCCGCCTCCATCCATTTGTCAAAAAGTTCTCCCACATAGAGAGCCAGTTCCCGGGGCTCCAGATCCGCCGCCAGCAGAGCGGCATCGGCGCTGACACCAGGCTTTGGCATGGAAGAATAGCACAGCAGCAGCGCCTGTAGATACTCCTCCGAGGCCGGCTCTCCGTTCTTTTTGTGTACCGGACAAAAGGGAGTCTCATAAGCCCAGGCTAGGCTTCGCTTTTTGCCCCCCTTGTGCAATTCTTTGACCTTATCCTCTCGTGTCAGAACCGGCTCTGCGCCTCCCTTACCCTCTTCCTCTCCTGTGGGCGCGCAGCCCAGGGCAGACTCCAGCAAGGCGCGAACTTTGGCGTTTTTCTCCTTCTCATATAGTTTCCGCAAGTTTTCCCTGTCCTGGGGAGTATTCCAACCTGTGAGCACCCGGATGCCTAACTCCCGCTCCGCCGCTTTCTTGGAGGAGAGCAGAGCTGTGACCTGTTCTCTCCAGCCGGGACGGTCAGCCAGCATCCGCTCCAGTTCCTGCCTTACCTGTTTGGAACTGTCCTGTGTGTAAGACAGAATCTGCTCCTGCCAGGCATCCTTACCCTTGGCAAATTCATCCAGAGCGATCTCCGCGTTTTTCCTGTTCTCCTCTGTAATACGCAAATTGGCTTCCCTGTCGTAGACCTGTAAGGCAAAACATCGCCCATCGGCCCCCGCCTGGGAAAAAACTTCCGCCGTTCCCTTCGTATCCTCCGCCAGATACTGTTGAAATATAGAAATGCAGCCCTCCGTCACGGCCTGCTTCCGATTCGTCTCATAGGTACCGTCAATCAGCAGACTCACCACCTTAAGCTGATCCGCCAGCTTAAGCCCCTCGTGCTTAAAGCCCAGGAAAATATGTTCCAGTTCACATTGAAACGCCTCTTTCTCAGATGCCTTCGCCTGGAACACAGTGAAGAAATAACAAGCCTCCCGCAATGCCATAAAAGCCATACAACGGCCATAGAAATCTTCGTCGGCGTAGGTATCATAATATTGCTCCAGCGCTTTGCGGCACTGCCAGTTTATCCCATACGACGAACCCGCAAGCTGATCTCTGACAGCGTAGAGCGCGCTTAAATCCGCCCTGCCCCCCAGGTAGTCCCCACACTCCGGGGGCATTTGCATATTTCCTCCGCCCTGTAAAAGAAGATCCTTTACTTTGTCCCGCTGGGTATCCCGACTGTTGACCAGCACCTCCTGGCGGTACAGCTCGGGATCGCTCTCCTTAATAATTTCCGCCATGACAGCCGCCGCCTGATACTCCGCCCTGTTATACCCCTCCAGAAACTCGTCCCTGTACCTGAAAAACTGCCCCCGCAGAATTGCTTTCAGGCAATCCTCATTGACTGCCGCGCGATAATTCACTCCCTTCTGCACCTGATCCGCAGCCCAGGCAATGGTCTCCCTGCCGGAAAAACCGAAAAGCTCCTCCAGTCTCCCGCCGATCTGTTCCAGTTCCTGCCGCAGGTCCATGTCAGCCATTTCCCCCAGCATCTGTTCGGCGGAGACGGCAGCGCAGACCATGACCACAGACCGCAACCGCTCTGAGAGCATATAGTTGACATAGGCGCAGCCCCCCAGCAGCTGAAATACAGTCTCATTGACCGCCCGACCACGGAGGCCCCGAAGCAGTTCGGGGGATGACATGGCCTGGAAGGTTTTGGCCTGGGACAATGTCACCTTGGCGGAGGCAGCCTTGGCGGTATCGTTCCCGTTCAGCGCGCTCCCACTCAGGCCTCCCTGAAAAATCCGCCTTTTTATTTCTACAATCACAGGATCTTTGGAGGCATCAGGATGAAATACTATTCCCAGCGGCGCCACCACCATTTCCTCGTATTCTCTCAATAAACTCTTGTCCCTGTCGTTTAAAATCTCTTCCCCCAGATTCAGCCCATAAAGAGAATCTTCTCGGGCAATATCCTCCCCGTTACCGGACTGATTCTTTCCGCCCAGGAGTTTTTTGATACCCCCCAGCACTCCCTCCGTCGGCTGCCCGGAGGAGGCAGACTTCCCGGTTTTTCCGCTTTTGCACGTTGCCGCAGCCAGTTCGTTCTTCCCGCAACGCATATAGAAATATAATGTCAGCAGTATAATCTTTCCGTTGGAATACTTCCCCTTATACTCCTGATAGGCCCGTAAGACAATCTGAGGGTCAGACTTCGCAAAAGTGTTCATGGCGGCTCTAAAATTGTACATTCCCATTTGGCGGTAGTTGTCGGCCACATTCTGAATATACACCGCCAGCGCCCTGGCCCGGTCCACCTGCATCAGATCCTTTTGCATGACATTGTTGAACTCATAAATATAGCGGAAACAGGCATGACAGGTAGATCCCCCCACCGCATACACCAGATTGAAAAGTTTTGCCGCTTCCTCGTATCGTTTCTTATTAAAGAACGATGAAAACAAGGCTTCCAGCGCCTCCGTTTTTTCAGACGGCATCTGCGTCAGATCCCGAAATGTGAACCCCGCCAGCGCCTCCTCGTCGACCTCGCCCCCCAGATACTTCTCTGCGGCGGCGAGTTCCCCGCCGTCAAGCCCCAGCCCCTCCAGGGCACTTATAATCTTTTCGTTCTGCAAATTTTCTGCCCGCAACATACTTTTTTCCTCCTGGTTTGTATTTGGATTTCCTCATTTTTCTTGCAAACACGCTCTGTTATTACCGCATCTCCGCTTTCCACCCCTCATCCCGCTCCTGGCTGGACGCAGTGGCTTTGGTCAGCTGCCACACGATCTCGCTGAAATACCGTGGAGGAATGTCTTTCAGAGGAATCTGCTTCTCCCCCTCTACCTCATCATAACAATAGGACCCTCTCGCTATAGTCCCCGCCTTGTAGAAGCGCACATCATACACTGTAACCTCCTCGCCGCCCATGCTGCCACTGCCCACAAAACTGCCTGAGAAATGCAATTCCGCCCCCAGGCCCAGAGAGGCATCCTCCCTGTAATAGGTGTAATAGCCGCCCGCATCCTGCACGGACCCTCTGTACCACCCCAGGGTGGTCAGCTTGCCTCCCAGGGACAGATCATTGATGAGCATACCGCCAAAGCGTTCCAGACTTTTGGCTTCCTGTTCCTCCTGGGTGAGATGATAGACCGCCCGGTCAAGCTGCTCGATGGGCTGGGTGATCTCGTAGTCCTGAAGTTGCTGTTTCCAGGTCTCCAGACTCTCCGCCGACAACTCCAGGGGATGTACCAGACCGATCTGCACCTGTTTGGGCAAGGACTCCGGCCGCGCATCCGACGCTGTCTCCGGCCGGGCCTCCGGCAGGATATATTCCTCCTCGTCTTCCGTGTTAAAGGACCCGTCCTCCATATAGCGGAAACTCTGTACCAGCCTGTGCTCCACGTACACACCCCAGATCAGGCCGATGGCAAACTGATGCATAATGGGGTTTTGCACAAACAGCTCCCGCCAGGCGGGGGCCGTCCACAGCCGCTCTGTGGACAGGGCCATCTCCAGCCTCTGTTTCTGACTGGAGACGGTGGCCTTCATCTGCTTTTTCATCTCCTTGAACGCCGCGTAGGACGCAGCCGCCTTCTCCGCATCGTCTTTGGCCCCCGGGGCAGGCATGTTTTTCAGCTTCTTGCCGTTCTCATCAAAGATCTCCACCTCCAGAGCAGGCGTGATGGTCACGGTAAAACTGCGGCTGCCATAGTCGAAACGCCGTTCCATGTGCTCGTCAAATCCCAGACTGGGCACAATCCTGTCCTCCAGCTGCTCCCGGGTGAGTCCCAGCTGGCTGGCGGCAAACTCCAGAGCCTGGCCTGCCGCCGTCTTTACCTGTTTGAACTTGAATTTCCGGGCGATGCCATCCACGATCAGCAGCGCCTGGGGCTGGGGACTCAGGGCCAGAGCCTGCACCGCGTCCGACGCGATGGCGCCTCTGGCATTCTGGGGCCACTCCTGGATCTGGTGATGGAGGCGCTTTATGATATCACTGCCGCCGTGAATGGAAGCCGCGTATAACACCCAGCGCTTTTTGGCTTCCGCTCCCGCCTCCATCCATTTGTCAAAAAGTTCTCCCACATAGACGGCCAGTTCCTGAGAATTTAAATCCTCCGCCAACAGCGCGGCGTCCTTGCTGATACCGGGCTTGGTCATGGAGCAGTAGCACAGCAGCAGCGCCTGTAGGTACTCCTCCGCCGCCAGCTCCCCCTTCACGGTATGTACCGGGCTGAAAGGTCCCTCATAAGCCCAGGCCAGACCGCGCTTCTTTCCGCCTTTGTGCAGATTCCTGACCAGATCCTCCTTTGTAAATGTGGAACCCCCCTTTTCAGAGTCTTCCCCGCTCCCGGAAGCACGCCCCAGCGCAGTGTCTAACAGTGTGCGGATCTTGGCATTCTTTTCTTTCTCGTGCAGAGCCTGTAGCGCCTCTCTGTCCTGGGAGGTATTCCACCGGGCCAACACCAGAATACCCATCTCCCGCTCCGCCGCCTTTTTAGAAGAAAGCAGCTGCGTCACCCCGTCCCTCCAGTCGGGGCGATCCGCCAGTATCTTCTCCAATTCCTGCCTGACCAGCTTGGCACTGTCCTGACTGTAGGACAGAATCTGTGTCTTCCAGGCATTCTTGCCCTTGGCAAACTCCTCCAGCGCCTCCCTGCGGTTCTCCCGCAGTTCCTCCATCATCTTCGGCTTTGCCTCACTGCCATACACCAACAGGGCAAAATACCGCCCGTATGCCCCGGCCCTGGCAAAGGCATTTTCCATCTCCCGGGTGCGCTCCACCAGATATTTCTGAAAAATGGGGATACAGCCATGGGTGATGTCGTATTTTCTCGTATCCGAATAGGTGCAGTCCACCATCAGGGATAATATCTGTAGCTGTTGATCCAGGTCCGCGCCCGCTAAATCCATCCCCCGAAAGCTATGCTCCAGGCGATCCAGGAGGATAGCCTCGCCGTCAAAGAGAGTGGCGGTAAAGAAATTTCCCCTTCCCCCCAGCGCCATTAAGCCCATACAGCGATTGTAAAATTCCTCATCCTGGTAAATCTGGTCATATTCTTCCAGGGCCTTCCTTTCTGCACCTCCGCCATAAACCCCTCCCAGCTGTGTTCTGAACGGAGAGAGCGATGCCAGGTCTGCGCCCCCCTCCAGATATTCTCTGACTTCCCTGGCACAGATTAACCTGTGGCTTATCAGGGTAATGATCTTTTCTCTCCACTCATTGTCCTGCGCCAGTATCTCCCGCCGGTACATCTCCGGGTTTTCCGCCCGGACCATCTGCGCCAGCATACTGCCCACGGTACAGTTGGCCTTTTTGTAACCGGCCAGAACAACGGCAGGTTCCCTGTGAAGCAGAGGCGAAAGTATGCTTTCCAGTATGATTTTATTTTCCGCTCCCTCCTCCTGTACTCTGGACAGGGCAGCCAGAGCCCAGACCATAATGCTCTTCCCTGATAATCCGAAAATATCCTGTAATTTCCCGCCGATGCGTGCAAGTTCTCCCCGGGGATCGAACTGTACCATTGCGTTCAACAACCTGCTTGGTGAGACTGCCCCGCAAACCCGTAACACATCGTAGAGTTGTGGGGAAAGCATGTAATTTACAAACGCACAATTGCTCACCGCCATAAATGACACGCTGTCAACGGCCCGCTTACGGATCGCCTGTAGCTGCCCGTCCTGTAAATTTCCCTGGCGGATACTCTCCTGGATCTCTTCCATCTCCCGGTTTTCAGATGCCCCCCGCGCAAAAATATCATTCAGAAGGTCCACCATAATATCCTCATACTCTCCCAACAACTCCCGGTCCTGGGGGAGAATCCGGATCTGCCCCCTATTCTCCCCGGTCACGTCCTTTCCGTTATAGCACAGATAAAAATACAGAGCGTACAGCAAAATATTTCCACACCTACTCTGTCTGTCAAAGGCTTTCACAGCCTTGCGCACCACGGCGGGGTCCCGCCCCGCAAACTCCGCCAGTACCTCCATCTGCCTGGTGATGGCAAAACAACTGGGGGGATAGTACGTACTGTTGTGGGAACAGAACAAATAGACATCCTGCGCGTAGATGGCCAGCGCCATCTCCCGGTCTATCCGCAATCTTCCCTGCTCCACAGCATTTTTGAAACCGTGCATATACGCAAAACACACACAGCAGGTATAGGCGCAGACGGCATACAGCAGTCGTAGAAGTCTTTCCGCTTCCTCATAACGGTTTTTCTTAAAGTAGAAATCAAAAAGGTCCTGAAGAGGCCTATATTGGCTCTTACTCTGCGAAATTCCGGTTAGATCCCTAAATTTTATGCCTGCCAGGGCTTCCTCCGATACTTCCCCCCTCAGATACTTTTCCGCAAGTTCCAGTTCTTCGGCACTGAGCCGCAGACACTCCAGGGCGCTCACCGCTTTTTCATTCTGCGAATTATCCGCATGCAACATATTCTGTTCCTCCTTGTTGAAATTATATTTTACCTGTACGTCTCATCCGCTTAAGACAGACCTGGGCCTATACAGCAAAACCTTTCTGTGTTGCCCCGCCTGAATGCCAGTTCCCATTCAACGCCTGACTGTCCCGGCACAGATGATCTCTCTTGGGGGCCTGAACCGCGCAACCTATGCCCTGGGTTTCCAGGTCTGGCTGCGCTCCTTGCTGGAGGCCGTGGCTTTGGTCAGCTGCCACACGATCTCGCTGAAATACCGCGACGGTATATCTCTCAGGGGAATCCCCTTTGCCTCATCACAGCAATAGGCCCCTCTCTCGGCAGTGCCTGTTCTGTAAAAGCGCACATCATACACCGTGACATTCTCGCCACCCATACTGCCGCCCCCCACAACGCTGCCGGAGAAATGCAGTTCCGCTCCCAGTCCCAGAGAGACATCCTCCCGGTAGTATGTGCAGAAACAGAACGCATCCTGCACAGAACCCCGATGCCATCCCAAGGCGGTGAGCTTGCTCCCCAGAGACAGATCGTTGATAATCATACCGCCGAAGCGCTCCAGACTTCTGGCTTTCTGCTCCTTTGGTGTGAGACGATACACTGTCCGGTCCAGCTGTTCGACGGGCTGTGTAATCTCATAGTCCTCCATCTGCTGTTTCCACGTCTCCAGGCTCTCCTCCGATAACTCCAGAGGATGTACCAGGCCGATCCGCACCTGTTTAACCGGAGGCTCCGACGCGGACTGGGGCAGGATATATTCCTCCTCATCCTCCGTGTTAAAAGACCCGTCTTCCATATAGCGGAAACTCCGCTCCAGCCTGTGCTCCACGTAGACCCCCCAGATCAGGCCGATGGCAAACTGATGCATGATGGGGTTTCCCACAAACAACTCCCGCCAGGCTGTGGGCGTCCACAGACGCTCCGTGGACAAAGCCGTCTCCAGCCGCTGCTTCTGACTGGAAACGGTAGTCTTCATTTGCTTTTTCATCTCCTTAAACGCCGCGTATGCCGCCGCCGCTTTCTTTTCGTCATCCCTGGACCCTGGAGCAGGCATATTTTTCAGTTTCTTGCCATTCCCGTCAAAAATTTCCACCTCCAAAGCAGGTGTGATCGTCACGGTAAAACTGCGGTTTCCATAGTCGAAATGCCGTTCCCTGCGCTCGTCAAATCCCAGGCTGGGCACGATCTTGTCCTCCAGCTGCTCCCGGGTAAGTCCCAGCTGGTTTGCGGCAAACTCCAACGCCTGGCCCGCTGCATTCTTTACCTGTCCGTACTTGAATTTGCGGGCAATGCCGTCCACAAGCAGCAGGGCCTGGGGCTGGGGACTTAACGCCAGCGCCTGCACCGCCTCCGCCGCTATGGCTCCTCTGGCATTCCGGGGCCATTCCTGAATCTGATGATAGAGCCGCTTTATAATTTCACCGCCCCCATGGATAGAGGAAGCATACAGCACCCAGCGTTTCTTGGCCTCCGCGCCGGCTTCCATCCATTTATCAAAGAGTTCACACACATAGATGGCCAGTTCCCGGTCTTCCAGTTCCTCCGCCAGTAATGCGGCATCTTTGTTAATGCCGGGTCTGGACATGGAGGAATAGCACAGCAGCAAGGCCTGGAGATATTCCTCTGATGCCGCTTCTTTGTTCCTTTTATGTACAGGACTGAACGGGGTCTCACAAGCCCAGGCCAAACTGCGCTTTTTGCCACCCTTATGCAGGTTTTTGACCAGATCTTCTCTGTTCAGGGCCGGACAGCTGCCGCTGCCACCCTTTCCCTGCGCTCCCGTGGAATCCGGGTTTAGGACAGTATCAAGCAGCGCGCGAAGTTTGGCGCTCTTCTCCTTCTCGTACAGGGCCTGCAGGGCCTCCCGGTCCAAGGGCGTATTCCACCCCGCCAGCACGCGGATACCCATTTCCCGCTCCGCAGATTTTTTAGAAGAGAGCAGTTCCATGATCCGAGATCTCCAGCCCGGGCGGGCCGCCAGCATCTTCTCCAGTTCCTGCCTTACCAGCTTGGAACTGTCCTGGCTGTAAAAAAGTATCTGCGCCTGCCAGGCGTCCTCTTGCGCAGTAGCTTCACCACCATCCTGCGCCGCGCTGTTGTACACCAGCAGAGCAAAGTAACGGCCATAGGCCTCGGCCCCGGCCAGAGCGTTCTCCGTCTCCTGCGGTCGCTCAACAAGATATCGTCGGAAAACGGGAATGCATCTGTGGGTAATCTCTTCCTTTCTCTTCTCCGAATATTCCTCATCAACCATCCGGCAGACCACCTGAATCTGCTCCGCCAGTCCCACTCCCGCCAGGGTCATTCCCCGAAAAGTATGTTCCAGCACCTCCTCACAGGCTTCCCTGCTTTTGCCGATAAAACCGGCGTTAAAAAAGTGTCCCGAATGCCGCAGTGCCATATAAGCCATGCACCGGGCATAAAACTCTTCCTCTCTGTACGCTTCATAGTACCGTTCCAGGGCTTTTCTTGCGTCGCTCTCTTTATACCAGGTAGACACCAGTTTCCCCCTGATGGCATAGAGGGCGGACAACTCCGTCAAACCCTTCAGATAATCTCTGCATTCCCGGGCGCAGATTTCCTTTTCGGTGAGCCGGAATATGATTCTCTCCTTCTGAGAGGCCGCCTGGGGCATCACCACCTGCCGATACACCTCCGGGGCCTCATCCCGGACGGTTCCCGCCAGCGCGTTTCTCAAATCAGAATTTGCTTTCCTGTAGGCCAACAGATACTGTTGCGGATTTTTGCGGTACTGGGCGGGGAGAATCATCGCTTTGACTTTTTCCGGCTCTATCCCAAATCTGGGGGTTTCGTCCAAAACGACCAGCAGCCAGGACATTACATCCGGATCGGATATGCAGAAGAGTTCCTCCATTTTTCCCGCCATATTGCCCAGTTCCTCTCGGGGGTCCAGCCTGACAAGCGCGTCCAGAAATCTGGAAGGATTTAGCGAAGCGCATACCCGGAGCACATTGCGGAGTTTTTCGGAAAACATGTAGTTTATGGAGGCACAATTGGTTATCAGTTCAAATACCGACACGTTGACGGCCCATTTTTGAATCCCCTGAAGCAGGCTGTCCTGCCATTTACCCTGGAGAATCCCCTCCTGAATGTCCCGGATCTCCTTTTTCCCTGCCGCCTCCGCTTTCAGAATCATGCGGAGAAGCTCTGTCAGCGTCTCCTCATATGTACTGAAAAGTGCCCGCTCCCCGATGGAGCCCTGAAACTCTGATGGCAACGAAGGCGCTGACTTTAGCCCTTGTTCCGCCTGCTGCGGCAACTGGGGCGGGATCTCGCCCGCCGCCCGCCCGTCTCTGTCACAGCGCAGATAAAAATACAGCGCCATCAGCAGAATACGACCGTTTATTTGCCCCTGATCAAACTCCTTCCAAGCCTGTAGCACAATTTCCGGACTCCTCTCCGCAAATTTTACCAGACGTTCCCACAGTCTGGTCGTAAGGAACTGGCACCTGTGGTTGGTGTTCAGACGGTAAACCTGTAAAAAAATGTACTGGGCGGCGATAGCCACGGCTTTTCCCCGGTCTATGGCCACAGTTCCCTTTTCCACAATATCCATAAATCTTTCAGGGTTCTCAAAGCAGTCGCAGCAGTTATAAGCGCCCATGGCGTATAACAGGCGCAAAAGTCGGGATGCCTCCTCCTTAAGGTTCTCTTGTACATAGGTCTCAAACAATTCCTGAAACAGCCTGTATTTGCCGGCAAAATAGGTAGTCGTATTTCTGGGAGACAGCCCCGCCAGAATCTCCTCGCCAGCCTCCCCTCTCAGAAATTCCTCTACAATCTCCGTCTCGCCGTCACGAAGATGCAGTTCTTCCAATATGTTAAGCACCCTGTCTGTCTGCGCATTTTCTCCATGCAGCATATTGCCCCTCCCCGTTTCCGTTTCACATGTGCTCTTGCCTGTTTTGCCCTTCTTCCATTACGGCTCTTGAGAACTCGTAATTCATGCGGCCCGCCGCTTTTACGCGCTCTCTATCCGCATCCCCAGGACAGAGCGCATGGCGGATTGTATTACCTGCCCCTATAAATCAGGCCCGCAATATCATAGGTAGTCCGCTGGCGGCAAAGCTGCACATACTGCCATAACCTGCAAAATATCCCCATGATATCCGATGGCTGATGCCGAAGACGATGACGGGACTTGGACATCTCTTCCTCCAACTGCCGCAGCCAGTCTCCAAGAGTTGTCATCCCATAAGCCTCACCCTGTTTCTTTGCGCGGCGCAGCGCCTCCAGGGTACTGTCCTGTACCGTAGCGCTGCCCACCTGGTAAATCTCCTGCAACAACCAGCTGACTTCCTCCAAAAAACTTTGCAGCGCCTGGCAGGCTTCCCTGTCATGTCCTCTCGCCCCGGCGGCAACGCCTGCCTTTCCCGGAGCAGGCGGGTTTTCACCGCCGTCTTCCTCCACGTACTCCGGAGTGTTTTCCGTCTCATATTCCGCCCCCTCCAGTTCCTTGCGTTCCAAAAGGTCCACAGGGTACAGACAGATCCGGCTGTCCTGTAGGTACACTCTGCCCAAAAAACAGGGCTGCTGCTTTTTTTTCAGACGTTCCAGATACCGTATGGACGCTTCGTCCCGTTTGGAATAGGGCAGTTCCACCATCACCTGGCGGTCTTCTTTATCCCAGATGGGCAGTTCCAGCTTCTGCGAGATCTCATTGAAATGCCCTCGTTCAAAACGCGCCGCCTGCACAAAAGCCAGGCGGGTATGACCGCCGGGGCCTGCCGCCGGGCCGGGAATCTGCTCCGCGAAAAGTCTGCCGTAATCCCGGTAGTACCAGCCCTCCAGCTTCGCCGCCGTCAATTCGCTTTTACCCAGAATTTCTCCCCTGGTCTCCTGGGTGGAAGACAGCCGTCCTCCGGCATCACATTTCGCTCCCTGTAGCTGTAGCCGCACTCCGGCCAGACCTTCCAGCGACAGGGGAATGCCCCAGGGAGCGGGCGCCTTCTCCTGGTAAGCGGTTCTCCTTTTGCCCTCGTAAAAAGTGGGCCGGGCACTGGTATAGGTATACCATGTCCCCGATTCCATTTCCAGAAAATACACGGTATCCCCCTCATAGCCTGAATCGGTGACAAAATGCTCCACCGTGATCCCTGTCAGTTCCAGATTTCCTACCGGCAGGTATTCCGAGCGAAATTCACCCGCCAGCGCCTGGATCTTAGAGGCCGTACTCTTTTCCGGTCGGGAGGCAGACATTGCCGCTTCGTTTTGCTCTGTTTCTCCTGCGGCGGCATCTCTCCCGTCCTTCCCGGCCCGGGACAGAGCCTCCTCCACCAGCCGGCCCAGCTCCACGGTCTTCTCATACAGCCTCTGCAGCTGTCCCGCCAGCTTCTCCATGGTCTGTCCCGCCGCCCGGCGCAAGTACCTCTCATAGCCTTCCGCCAGCGCGCGGATATCTCCCTCCCAGCCCGGCAGACCCGCATTATGGCAGAGAATGGCCAGCCGCTCCAGCTCCTGCGCCTGCTCTGTGCCGCTTCTCGCAAGTCCTGTCTCCAGCAAATGTTCCAGACAGTCTTTTACCTGCCCTGCCGCATCCCGCAGTTCCTTCAGATCAAAAGCGGGTTCCTGCTCCAATTCTCCCGCCAGTTCCTGAACCGTCAGCTGTTTTTCCAGATACTGACACCATAGAATGGCCTCCGCCTTGTGGCTGCACAGTTCTTTCTTATGGCAGGTACAAGCGCTGTATTCCAGAGGCGATAGGAGCTTTACGGTGATGTCCTGCCCCGGCAGCCGCATACGGACCACCGTGCCGCGCTCCACCTGGGGTACTGTTTCAGCCTCCATCGCGGATACCAGACGGCGCAGCGCCCTGCTGCCCAGCGCCCGCAGCAGCGGCTTTCTGGGCTGTGTCAGAATCTCCTGCCATACCATCTGCCCCACGGACTCTCCGCTCCCTGTTCCCCCGGCGCTCTTCTTCCCGGACTCTCCGCTACCGCCTCCTCCGGCGCTCCGCTCTGCGGACTCTCCGCCATCGCCTCCTCCGGCGCTCCGCTCTGCGGACTCTCCGCTACCGCCTCCTCCGGCGCTCCGCTCTGCGGACTCTCCGCTACCGCCTCCTCCGGCGCTCCGCTCTGCGGACTCTCCGCTACCGCCTCCTCCGGCGCTCCGCTCCGCGGACTCTCCGCTATCGCCTCCTCCGGCGCTCCGCTCTGCGGACTCTCCGCTACCGCCTTCTCCGGCGCTCCGCTCTGCGGACTCTCCGCTAGCCGCTCCACTTGTTTCAGCCGCCTGCCGGGCCAGCAATATAGCCATAACCACATGACGGCATATGCTTCGGGAGGGGCAGCTGCACTGGCACTCTCCCAGCGGAAAGCGTATAGTCACGGTCTCGCCCCCCGCCGCCACCGTGAGTTCCTGCGCGTTCCAGTCAAGCCCCTCTGTCGCTGCAAGGGCTTCACTGCCCGCCGCCTCCATATCCTTGTATGCCCTTTTCACAATTCCTTTGTTGCTGATGCCTACCAGGTAATCTTCATCCACACCCGCCAGGCTCTGTCTCCAATCCAACATTCCTTTAGCCTCGCATCTCTTCCAGCAAACAGACCTTCCATCAGGTCTACCCCACCATATCCGCCACATGTTCCGCCAGCTGCTCCGGGGTCATGGCTCCCACAAAAGCGCCCATCTGGGCCAGCTGGGCCGCCGCGTGCCGGTCATAATTGGGAGTTGCCGTCACATCCAGGGCCGTCAGCGCAATCAGTCTGGCCCCGCTCTCGATAATACTGCGGCTGACGCTGTACAGATTGTGATAGCCGCCGCCCTCGTACAGATCCGAGATCAGCACCACCAGCGTCCTATGGGGATTATCAATCAGCGTCTCACAGTAACTCAACGCCCCCGCTATGTTGGTGCCGCCCCCCAGCTGCACACTCATCAGCGTCTCCACCGGGTCTTCCACATGACCGCTTAAGTCCACCACATTGGTGTCGAAGATTACCAGTCGGGTATCCAGCATTGGAAGCCTGGCGAATATCCCCGCCATGATGGCGCTGTGAATCACAGAATCCAGCATGGAGCCGCTCTCGTCCACGCAGATCACCACCCGCCACTGGTGATATCGCTTTAATCTGGAATGAAAGTATACCTGCTGTAGCACCAGTTGCTCCCTCTCCCGGTCAAAATGCTGCAAATTTTTCCGTATGGTTTTTTGGATATCCAGATTGCGCAGACTTCGGACGGGACTGCCGCTGGTGCGGTCCAGGCGACCCTGTAGCGCCCGGCGCACATCCTGCTCCAGTTTTTCCATGATCTCCTGGGCCACCTTGCGCACAATCTCTCTGGCCAGCTGTAGCACCTCGCCTTTCATCATATGTTTCAGCCCCATGATGGTCTTAAGCAATTCCCTGTTGGGTTCCAATCGCCGCAGTACCTCCGGATCTGTCAAAAGTTCGGTCATCTCATATTTTTCCAGAGCGTGGCGCTCCATGATCTCCACCGTCTGTCTGGGAAAAAGTTTCTTCATCTCATGAAGCCACTTGGGTACGGTCAGCCGGGAGCCCTCGCTTCCTCCCCGGCGATCCTGCCGGATCTCCTGCTCCTCCCCATACTCCCGGGAATACAGGTAATCCAGCACCTCTTCCATGCCCATATAATTGACGCCGCCATCGCTGTAGGAAATCTGCCCGGAGGCATATTTTCCCAGCACCAGCCGCCATCTGTTCAGAACCTGTCCGTCATCCATATATTTCCTCTTTCCTGATATATGCGGCCCCCTCGATTCGTCACGGGGACAGCGTCGTCAGCGCAAACTCTTCCAGTTCCTGGCCGTACAGATACCATGCCTCGGGAACCGCCGCCTGCTCCTGTAACTCCCTGCGGCTCTTGCCGTGGAAGCCTGCCGCCGTCTCCGCAATCCGGTCCGTCTCCGCCGGGGTAAAATAAGTGAAAGCCATGTGCAGCTCCGGCAAAAGCAGCATGAAATCCTCCTGCCCGATCTGCTTTAAGAATTGGTCCAGCATACCCAAAAAAGTATTGCCCACAAACACCAGGTCCTTAGCCCCATAGAACAGCCCCCGGAAAAACATGGCCGTTTTCAGCAGCTGCTCCCTGGTTCCCGTCAGATATCCTCTGCATACCTGCTCAATCTGCTTTACATCTTCCCGGCCTCCGCCATACAGCAGCCCGTGTACGCAGCCATGTACGCCGGGCTGAATCTCACTGTCCCGGTCCATAAGCGTCAAAGCGTCAAAGAAACTGTCCAGAAGGGTGTCCTCCCCGTCGGATATGCCGGATGTTTCCCGGTCTTTTGACTCCTCCCGCTCCATCCTGCCGATAACCTGGTACAGCAGCTTCATCGCTTCCATACACCGACTCATGTCTTCTTCCTTAATCTTTGCCATCCCCGGCAAAAGTCCCAAAAGCCTGCGCATGCAGGTCAGGATCATCCCACGGGTCTCCAGTCCGGAATCATAGAGCCAACGCAACTGCCGCACCATGGTCAGCAAACGCAGCGCTTCCGCCAGAGAGTAAAAGTCCATATCGGACATAAGCAGTTCAGACAGTCTGCCATACACCTGCTCCAGCTGTCCCTCCAGGCCCATCTCCAGCACCTGGGTGAGCAGCAACGCGCCCTCCCGGGCATACACTGCTTTTTTCAGCCGCTCGGACAACAGTCCCTTGGCCGCATCCTCCACGGAACCGCCATACACGGAGGCATCAATCAACGCCGCCATGACCTGGGCACTCCATTTATATTTCCAGATTTCCCTGATCAGATTTCGGTCCCGGCCCGTCTGTAAGTTGGGACCCTTCACACGCCGGGCGTAAGACGCCTGTAGAAACAGCAGTCGATGGAAAAACATACTCATCTGTCGATGCTTTTTCTTGCTGAAAACCGAGAGTGTCACCTCATTTTCCAGGGTTGTGGAAGTCTGTAGTCCGTATTGTTTGCATCGGACCCGAAAATCCTGTAGCACCGGGGGCTCCCCCGCGTTCCGGCACAGTTCCCCCACCCGTTTTCCCGTCATCTGCCGCCGCAGCAGTCTCATTGGCTCGTCTGTGGCCAGATTGTATTCTCCCTTTACAAAACAGGCCAGCACCGCATCCTGTAGTTCATAGGCCCCCGGCTGGGGCTTTCCCCGCAGTGCCGCCAGTCCCTCCACCATGGAGCAGGCGCAGATCTCGTCATAGGTGGAGGCGCTTCCCTCCGCCCGGCGCACGGCCTTGCCCGTGCCCACAATCATGTCCAGCACAGCCTTGAAATAAGGAGGAGCCTCCTCCTTTTCCTCCGGAGCCTCTTGCTCCGCCTCCTGCACATGCTCCCATATCTCCTGATAAAAGCCTGGGAAGGGCATACCGCTGGCGTAACCGTTCAAGGCGTCCGCCGCCTCCATTGAATAGGGCATCAGGTAGACGCCCTGATCTTTGGCGCTCACCAGTTTTTTGGGGAGATCCTCCAAGGCAAAGGCACCGTTGGACGCACCCGCGTCCTCCTCTCCCAGTCTCTGCGCCAGGGCCGGGGTGTGAAATCCCCCTGTCACCACCAGGATACGGTTCCTCGCGGCCGTTTCCTCCTCAAGGTGAGACGCCCGGGATGTTCCCGCCAGTTCGCGGGCCTTCTCCAGAATATTTTTGGCCATGTAAGCCTCCCTGGCCAGACATCCTTCCTCCCGAAGTTCTTCCGGGGGGGTGCTCTCCCTCGCCTGACGGCAGTATGTCAGCAGATTTCCAAACCAGGTATCGCTGTCCTGGGAAAGCCCCTCCAGCTCAAAATATTTCTCCCAGAACTCGTCAAAACCGCGCAGTCCGGTCTTCTCGCAAAGACGCCGGACATAGGCGCTCCGAGACAACAGATAGTCATCGTTATAGTTGCTCTTCTCCCCCTCCTGGCGCATACCTTTTCCCTCCTGGGAGGCCGCCAGGATATCGCCGTAGGGCAGGTCGATGAAAGCCACCTGGGCCCCCTGGGCAGCACCCGTCCGCAACGCTTCCAGTTCCGGGGAATAATCCAGAAAAGGGTAATAGCAGCGATATTTCTCCTTCTCCTCCGACACGGCCCCTGCGGTGTCATCATAGGAATAATACACGGCAAAGGGAGCTTTGGTAGCCGGGTCAATCATGGCCGGTATCAGGGTACAGGCTGTGGCCGGGCCCTCGATCAGCACGGCCCGGGGCTGCCACTCTTTGATCACCCGTTGCACCTGCCGGGCGCAGGCCGGACTGTGGTGCCTCACGGGAAGCAGCTTTATTTCAGCCATTTCCTGGCTTCGTAATATTGTTTCCATAAGCCACCTTCCTTGCTTGCCTTATCCTTGATTACCGTGTTAAAGTAGTCCTTTACCCGCCCCAAGTCCTCCTTGTTCTCCTTGGAGAGGGCCCCTACCAGGTTCTGCACCAGACTGTTCACATCCATATTCCCGTCCCCGTAGTAATACCCGCCGATCATGGTCTGATAGTACACGGAAACCGCCTCTGCGGTGCTCATAACGGCACTGGGACTGTCGATGCGATGGCCCAGGTCAGATACGCCCTCCCGCAGTTCATGATAGGTGGTGGCCAGCAGTTCCGCCACATCCTCGTCCACGGGCATATCAATATGGCTCTCAGCCGCCAGACTGCGGACCTCATTTAAGATAATCTGTTTCTCCAGGGCCACCTCCCGCACGGGCATGACGGTCTCAAAGTTAAAACGACGTTTCAAGGCGGAACTCATCTCATTCACGCCCTTGTCACGGGTGTTGGCCGTACCGATCACATTGAAGCCGGGTCGGGCAAAGAGTATTCCCTCATCCCCCAGTTCCGGCACGTTCAGCACCTTGTCGCTGAGTACGCTGATCAGGCTGTCCTGCACTTCCGCAGGAGTACGGGTGATCTCCTCAAAACGGGTGAGAAGCCCCTGCTCCATGCCCACGTACAGGGGCGAGGGGACCAGCGCCTCCCGGCTGGGGCCTTTAGCCAGCAGCAGCGCATAGTTCCAGGAATATTTGATCATGTCCTCCGTGGTGCCCGCAGTCCCCTGTATGGTGTTGGTGCTGACACCACAGATGGCGGCAGAGAGAAGTTCCGACAACATGGTCTTGGCCGTGCCCGGCTCTCCCACCAGCATCAGTCCCCGGTTGCCCGCCAGAGTGATAATACACCGCTCCACCAGAGCGTCATTTCCAAAGTATTTTTTCCCGATTGTGACAGTGCCTCCCTCATACGTGACGGGAGTCTTGCTGCCCAGGATAAAAGTGCGCACCGCCTTGGGGGACAACTGCCAGTTCTCCGGCCTCTTTCCGCTGTCCACAGCCTTCAGTGCCTCCAGTTCCTCCCGATACCGTACCTCCACGGGAGGCCGCAAAAGTTTTTGTTCGTCCATGATCCTCGCCCTTTCCTCGTATAGATGATAAAACTTTCTGTATTTCAACCTGCCTACCTGTCCTCTGACCTATCTTACAAAATCAGCTTCGGGCGGCAACGTTTACATCTACAGATTATTGTGCATAAAGCCCGTATATGCCGTTTTGTATATACAGTTTCATGCGAATTATTCAAATTTCTTTCATTATATTCCAAAATTCGTATTTTTTCAATATCTTTGCGTGACGAAGAAAAGTCCTTCCTTCTCCTCCCTGAAACCCGTGCTCTATTTTGCCGGGAAGCGGAACTCACATAGCGCAGAGCAATTGCAGAGTGTAATAAAAAAACAGACAAAATCGCAGTCTCCTCACAATGTTTTTTTGGCGCTTTTTTCACCTCGTTTTCAGATATTGCACATTTCCAACTGTTTTATTGCACTTTATGACCATTTACCCGCAGGAGGCTTTCAAAATTTGTAAATATTGTATATAATCCTGTTGAACCCGCATTTATAGTAAAAGGGGGCCATACATGGCTTCCTGGGTATCCATACAATCAAATCCGCCACAAGTAAACCCCTTATTTATAACAGGAGCGACAGCAATGCCAAAGAACAGAGAAAAGAAGAAGAACAAAGAGCTAAAGAAGCATGGACAGAGATTTTCGGTTATGGGAATCCGGAACAAGGTGATGTTCTGCTTTCTTGTCCCCATTGCATTCATGATTATCATAGGAGTATCTTCCTATCAGAAGGCCGCCCAGGGAATGAATGACAAGTATCGGGATTCCACTATGCAGGCTATGCACATGGCTACGGAATATATTGACATGAGTTGTACCTTTATCAGCGCCGAAGCCCTGAAATACGCTTTTAACAGCGACTTGTCCAGATATTTTATGGGGTCCGGCGCGGATGACGCCTATGAGATGTACCAGCTGAGAGATTCGTGCAAGAAAGAATTAATGCTGACGCAGTCCGGAAATAACTTTATCAGCAATATACATATTATTCCCATGGAGGGAATATATCTGATCTCCACCAGCGCCAGCACCAATATAGACGGTTTTTACAAAGACTATATAGAATCCGTTCCCTGTACCGGAAAAACAGTGGTGAGTTGGATTGACAGCCATCCCCTGTTGGATGAGAAGCTGGGCCTGAACAAGAAGTCAGATCAGTATATCCTGGCATACCAAATTCAATCTCAGAACAGGAAAGCCTGCGTCGTAGTGGATGTATCTTCCTCCGCAATTGAGGACTTCATCGGAACCATGAATCTGGGAGAGGGAAGCATTCTGGGTTTTGTCACTCCGGGAGGCCGGGAGCTGGTCAGCGAGCGGTTGGCCGACGGACAGGAGAGCAGACTACAGGAGGGGGAAAGCGTGTTTTTCGGTCGGGACTTTTTTGCCGAAATCAATGCGGAAGAAAGCCGGGAAGGTTATCGCCAGATTGATTATCTGGGAGAAAAATATCTTTTCCTGTACAGCGTAAGCGAAAAAACGGGGGCGGCAATCTGCGCTCTGGTCCCCATGTCCATTATAACCGGACAGGCCCAGGAAATCAGAAATATGACTTTCAGTCTGGTCATCCTGGCATGTATCATCGCGTTGATCGTGGGGCTGATCATTGTCTCCGGCATACAGAATAATATGAAACATATTTCGCTGAAACTGGGCGAAGTAGCCAAGGGAGACCTGACCGTAAAAGTGACGGCCAAAAGTCATGACGAATTTCGGAGCCTGGCCGGTTCCGCCACGAACATGATCTCCAACACAAAGAATCTGGTAAATAAGGTCAACCAGGCCACCGGGCAGCTGGAGGATTCCGCCAGAGAGGTGGGAAGGACTTCCGACGTGCTCAACAATTATTCGCAGGATATAACCCAGGCTGTCTCCGATATCAATGAAGGCATGTCAGAGCAGTCCAAACACGCCCGGGAATGCGTGGAAAAGACGGATGTGCTCTCCAACGAAATCCAGAATGTCAGCCGGGTGGTCGAGAGAGTGGAAAAACTTGTAAACGAGACAGAGGAAATGATCAATCAGGGAATGGAGATCGTGGAGTTGTTAGGGGAGCGGGCGGAAGCCACCACCCAGATGACAGAAAAAGTGGGGGCGGACATTGATTCTCTACGCAAAAAGTCCGAAGCCATCCATTCGTTTGTGGGGATGATTGCGGAAATCTCCGAACAGACAAATCTGCTGTCCCTGAACGCTTCCATCGAAGCCGCCCGGGCGGGCGCCTCGGGGAGAGGTTTCGCCGTGGTAGCGGAAGAAATTCGCAAGCTGGCGGACGAATCCGCCAGGGCGGCCGGGGAAATCAGCGACAACGCCACATACATCGGCACGCAGACTATGGACAGCGTGGACAGCGCCAATCAGGCCAGACAGATGGTCGCTCTACAGACCGAGGCCGTGCACAAGGCGACTCGTGTATTTGGCGAGATGCAGCAACACATGAACGAACTGGTGGCGGGCCTGAAAGAGATCGCGGAGGGGACGCAGCGGGCCGACAACGAGCGGAGCAATGCCGTTACGGCAGTCAAAAACATATCCGACATCATTGAGGAGACGGCAGGCAGCGCGGAAACCGTCCGGGATGTGGCGGATAAACTGCTGGAGAATGTAGAAAACCTGAGCAAAACAGCGGATATGTTGGGCGAAAACATGGATAGCCTGAAAGCGGAAATATCCGTTTTCAAAATATAAAAGCCATATATCCCCCGGAAACTCCATGCAACTGTTCCAAAACCCGGATCTGTACCCATCCGCAACGCCCTTACCTATAGTGGAAAAGCCCGTGATTGAACAAAATAGAAACAGGAAGAGGGGAAATCTCTCTTCCTGTTTTTGACAGAAGCAATCCTCAGAAGGTATCCCCGTTGAGGTATTGCAGAATCGGCTCTATGTACTTTCTGTCGGAAATATCATAGGAGTGGGAAATCATTTCCACCATAACCTTTTCTTCCTCCGTCTTGTCCTTTTTGGCCTTTAGTGTCTTTAGGAATACCTTCATCATCATTTTGGACACGGAAGGCATCTGTTCATAGTTAAAACCCCCTGGGAGATAAAACACCTTTACCTGCTCCCACTGGGCGTCACTGAAATTATTCCGAAGCGCCCGGGGAATATCCGGGCTCTCCGCCGGACTTCCTCCAACGCAGTAGACGATCAGCTTTTTCCCCCTCCAGTTCTCCATATGGGATTTGAACCATTTCAGTTTGCTGATCCCTCCCGCGCAGGCCCAGCCCCCAAATAGAATGGCGTCGTAACCGTCCAGCGAACGCTTTTTTGCTATCTCCAAATCAACGCATTCCGCTCCCGCCGCCTCCGCGATCCACTGCGCATACCGCTTTGTAAATCCTGTCTGCGAATTATAGACTACAATTGTTTTCATGTATATCCTCCCCTGATGGCTTTACGGCGGGCACCCGCTTTACCTCTCCACGCCGGCCTTACATTAATGCTTTGATGACGGATGGATTTTTTTAAGATTCTTCTCCATCTGCGTTAATACGCCATAGACACATTCTATTTCTTCCTCAGAGACATCCCCATAAAGACGTCTCATAAATTCAGCCTCTTTCTCCCGATACCCCGCCGCCATACTTTTGGCCTTTTCCGTCACATAGATCCGCTGTTTCCTGCGGTCCTTCTCGTCGATCCCCAGAGAAACCAGGCCTTTTTTCTCAAGGCTGTTCAGGATTTCCTTCACGCTCTGCCGGGAACAGCCCATAGTCCCGGCCAGTTCCATGGCGGTAGGCGCTTCGTCGGCATAAAGATACATACAGGCCAGCAGGAAAAACTGCTTGCATGTGATCTCCTCATAAAAGGAATCCCCCACTGCCTGCAAACGATTGTGGAAGGCAAAGAAAAGGCCAAACAGCGCATATCTTTTCTCCATCCGCAGCGATATTTCTTCTGCTGTCATTGTCTCCTCCCAATTATGCAATATATTGCCTGTTTGGATACAGTATAGGGCCGCGCCAAAGAATTGTCAAGACATTTCTATAAAAGATGGACTCGGAAGGAAACCATAATATGAAAAGGGCCGGTTTCATACAACCGGCCCCCCTGAATCCTCTCTCGGCAGGAGAGGAACTTGCATTAGATATCTGTTCTGCCCGCATGGCGTCTCTCCAGCTGCGCCGCATTGCTCTCCACCCTCTTTTTGCTCAGGGGATAGATAAAGAACAGCACCGCCGCTCCCAGCAGATACACAATGCCCGGGAAGAAAGTGGATATATTATAGATGCCTCTGGCCACCTGCTCGGTCTGGGCCACAGCCAGTTCGTCATAGCCGATCATGGCCAGCGCCCATCCGCTCATGCCGCCCGCCAGCGCCTGGCCGATCTTCCGGGAAAAGGAATAGATGCCATAGATGGTGCCGTCATCCCTCTTACCCGTGGTCACTTCCTTGTCGTCGATGACATCCGTCACCAGCGCAAAACATTGCATGGTGAAAAAGCTCATTCCGATCATGGCAAAGAAGATCAGGCCGATAAATACCCATACCTCCGTGACGTGCAGTAGGCCGATCAGCACATACAGTATTCCGGAAGCCAGCATTCCTATGATGCCGCACTCCCTCTTGCCGTACTTCACGGCCAGTTTCGTGGAAAACGCAGCCAGAAGCAGCATCACCGGCAGCTGTAGCATGGCGGACAGAGACAGCGCCGTGGTGTTCTTAAAATAATCGGCGTACAGATAGTTGTTCAGTCCCTGGCTCATCAGCGATGCCAGCAACATCAACAGCGCGGACAGGATAATGCCCAGCAGCGCCCTGCTGCCCACGATCTCCCTTAAGGATTCCAGCGCATTGGTCCGTTTCTCCCCCAGGTCCTTTTTAGCATCCAGTGCCACCCGCTCCGTACACAGTTTATAACAGAGCAGATAGCAAATGATGGCGCAGACGGAGAAGATGCCGGCCAGTATAGTGAAATTGGTGGAGTTTACCACCTGGTTACCCGCCGCGTCCGTATAATAAATTATCAGAGGCGCCACCACGCTGATCAGGATGCCCGCAAACATCCCTCCCATGGAACGGAACACCGACAGGGAACTTCTGTCCTTGGGGTTCTGGGAAATCACCGACGCCATGGAGCCATAGGGTATATTGATGGAGGTGTAGAATACCGACCCCCACAAAATGTAGGTGACAAACATATACGCCACCTTGGCTCCATAGGGAATGTTTTGTAACCCGGACTGGTACATCAAAAAGGAGGCTATGGCCACCGGCCCGCACATCCGCAGAATCCAGGGGCGAAACTTTCCGTTCCTCCCTGTCCTGGCCCGGTCGGCAATGCGCCCCATGCCGATGTCTGTAAAAGCGTCGATGCATCTGGCAATCAGAAACATGGTGCCGATCAGTCCTGTGCTGATGCCCATAACCTTGGAGTAGAACACCATGACAAAAGTGCTGGCAAATATAAAGCTGAAATCGTTCGCCACATCGCCCAGCATGTAGCCGACCTTATCGCTTATGCCAAAGGGCCTGTTATCATTTTTACTCATTTCCCATTCCTCCATATTTGTACTCGTGGTCAATGAAGCCTTCCTTTTACCCGGTGAAACATCGGGTTACTTTTTCTTTATCTTATTCAGCTTTCGGTTTATATCCAGAATCTCGTCCGCAGTCAGGGGTTCCAGCCCCGCAGTGCCCAGCATGTTCAGCATCCTCTTTACGCTGAATCCGCTCATCATTTTGATCATGCCCTCGTTCATGGAAAATCCTGCCGGGCCTCCCTCCTGCTCCTTGCCGCCGGACTTCTTTTTCTTCATCAGGATACCCCCAAGCTCCAGCAGGAACAGTTTGCCTCTGGCTGTAGCCATGATATCCCCCATCTTATCGTTGATGGAAAAATAGCCCTCCGGCGTGGAGATATCAAACCAGTTGATTACATCGCCGGTCTCTTTCATGCGGTATGCCTCATTGAAGGTATCCACTTTGCGAATATGGCTCTCGTCCCGGCACTCCCCCGCCAGGGCCGTCAGCACCGACTCTCCCCGGTTGGGCACATCAAAATAGAAGAAATGTTCCGGCGACTCCTTTTTGCCCAGACTTTCCCCATTAACCAGCAGTTCCACCCGGGGCTGATTGGAGTAGACCGTGACCTTTGTGACCTCCTCCACCCGGTCCACATAGCGTTTGCCGCAGATGTGGACGAAAGGCTCATGGGACAACCATGCCTTATAGGCATAGAAGGAGTCCTTCTTATATTTTCTGTCAAATGTCACAAGGCCTTTATGGTTCATGCCATCCTCCCCGCCCTCCGCTCTGGCGTCTGCGGCAAAGTCAAACATATTCCATACATGGGTTGCCCAGATGAAGGGCCTGGTAAACAGCTGTTTGATCAGCTCTTCATGATAATAGGCCTGATATTCCTCGGTATAGTCCCCCTGCTCCGGGTTCGAGGTATGCCAGTTCAGCGCCTCACAGCCGTACTCGCTCATGCCCACGGCCCGGTGGGGATATCTCGCGTGGAAATTGTCAAAGAACTCCCCGTTCATGGAGGTGTCCCCACCGTACCAACCAAAATAGTGATTGTAGGAGATCACATCCGGTATCGTCAGGTATTCCTCGTCAATTCCGCACATGGATACCACGGCCACGGTGGTGAGCCTGGTGTTGTCCAGTTCATGGCACAATTCGTTCAGTATCCGGTGATTCTCCAGCAAATCGGGGTTTGCCGCCCCGTTCATCGTAATCTCGTTGGAAAGTCCCCACACTACGATGCTGGGATGGTTATAGTTCTGGATCACCAGTTCTGTCATCTGGGAGATGGTATTCTCCCTTCCGTTTTCCATGTGCTGGGAGATATAGGGGATCTCCGCCCAGACCACCATGCCCCTCTCGTCACACAGATCGTAGAAATACTGGTCATGTTGATAATGGGCCAGACGTATAGTGTTGGCACCCATCTCACAGATCAGATCCATATCCTCCACATGATCCGCCCTGGACAGTGCATTGCCCTTTTTCGGACGGTCCTGATGACGGGACACCCCACGCAGGGGATAAGATTCTCCGTTTAAAATAAAACCTTTCTCCGGGTCGATGGCAAAGCTGCGGCAGCCAAAACGCACTTCCCTCTCATCCAGTTGCCGCTCGCCGTGGGTCAGCACCGCTTTTAATGTATACAGATGGGGATCTTGCCGTCCGTTCCACAGATGGACATTCTCAATCCGCAGGCCCGCCGCCGGAGCCGACGCCGGGGTTTGGACCTCCGCCACTTTCTCCTCTCCGTCCCATACGGTAAAGAGCAGACTCTCGCCGCCGGTGGTTCCGCTGACAAAGGCCTCCACTGCAATTCTGGCGTCTTTTCCCTCCACTGTGGGCGTCACCGCAACACCGGGGCCTCCGAAATAGTCCAGATCAAATCTGGTCCTGTTTACATACAGAAGGGACACATTTCTGTAGATTCCGCCGTAAAATGTAAAATCCGCCATCTGGGGGTAGACATGGTCGTTGGGCGCGTTGTCCACCTGTACACAAATCTCATTTTCCTCCCCCAGGGCCTCTGTTATATTGCATCTCCATGTGGAATAACCGCCGTCGTGGTGTGCCAGCAGCCGCCCGTTCACATACAGGTCCGCAGAGGAATTGACCCCCTCAAATTCCAGATAGACCTCCTCATCCTCCTTATTATGTTTTTGCAGAGTTTTTCTGTAACAGCAGGCGCCCCGGTAATAGTCGTTTCCTCCATCCTGGCCGTCCGTACCGTTCCAGGTGTGAGGCAGGTCCACCTGTTCCCCCGGGGCCGCGTCCTTTGCTCCGCCCACGGCAGCTTTACTGAACTGCCATCCCTCGTTCCAATTCATTTTTTTCATCGCTGCACCTCTCTGCGCATTGCGCTGCGCTCTCCGCCAGGCGGATTTCCCGCCTGATTTCGGCCACATTGGCCGATTATGGCCGTCCGTATCATTATTCGCACAAGCCATGGGTTGTATACGCGTTTTTATCCATCCCACGCCCTGATTATAACAGTGATTTTGCTTACAGACTTGCACGATTCCCATGGAATCCGTACAATTTTTGTGTTATTTTCTTTCATAAAATTACAGTATATCATGGGACACTCCAATATCACCATGACGCTGAATCATTGCGTACACGCAACTCTCGCTTCCGCAAGGGCTGAAATGAAAAGGCTGATTGCAACATAACCGCAGACCGATTTACTACTTCTTTTACTACTAGGTAATTGCGAAACCCGGTCCGCAAGTGACGAGGCTGGTCAATCTATACAAAAACGGGCTCCAATGCGGTGGCAAGTCGCCCTTATTTTGTATAGATTGCCCATCCTCTGTTTCCAGAAAGCAAGTTTTGCAATTGCCTATACTTCTTTTACTACTATTGAGAGGGAAAACCTAAAAGGTTATGAGGGTATATAAGAACTTCTTAAGAGATAATCCAAATGTCTTTTGGAATTGTGGGTAACTCTGTTTGCAGGACGTGGGAAAGCCGCACTTTAGTATGAGCTTTTCCATGTCAAAAGCATTTTTCGGGTCTGCGTCGGAAAGGTACTTGTATTTCGGGAGCTTTGTGATGTCCAATTTATCCGAAAAGAACGGGCGCAACCCGCGCACCTGTAAAATGTACTTGCCCCCGTCCATGACGGCAAGCTCGTCGGGCGTCATAAGTTCTTTGCCACATTGCCAGTGACGTTTTGTAAAGGACTTTTTAATCATATTCACAAAAATTTTACAT
>CANSPM010000008.1 GCA_947648875.1 uncultured Lachnospiraceae bacterium | reverse complement strand
CCGTTCAAGGTCTGGGCGTTTACGGTGCGCTTAATAATATCGCCCAGCCCGTGTTCCTCCAATGTGTCAAAAAAGGCATCCTCGTCGCATCCGCCGATCTTGTTGTACTTGGTCTTGTCCTGCAAGCTGTAAAGGAAGCCGCCCCGGCTTACCTTCGGGCTTTCTGCGTCGATCATGGCCTGCACCAGCTCGTTGCGCTTTTTCTCCAGGGTCTTATTGTTTTCCGTGGTGGCGTCCTTAAGCCGGTCCTTCTCGTCCAGCAACTCCTTGTATTCGTCAATCAATGTAAAAATATCTGCCACTTTTATTCCTCCTTTTCTTCAAGCTCTGATAATTCGTCTAAAAACTCATAAAGCGTGGTTACTTCGCTTTCCTCCAGCCGGTCCTCGATCTTCTCCGCAAACTCGCAGAAACGGTCGTAGAGCGGGCGGGCTTTTTCCTTTTCCCTTGCGTTCTCCGCCTTAATTTCTTCGTAAAGCTCCGATTCGAGTATGACGTCGCGCTTCGCTTCGGAAACAATGACGGGCTTATATCCCCGCTTCTTAAGTTTCTCCATGTCTGCCTGGTTGCTTACTGGCACGGCTTTCGCTCCATGCTCGTTTATGAAGTCCTCGGCTATTTCGTTTTTCAGTCCGCTGGGAACGCTGTAGGAATTTATATATACCCCGCTATAGGAATTAAGCGACCGCTTGGTTGTTTCTGCGTCCTTCAATTCCTCAACCATCCGGGCGGCGTACCACTGAACGTCGAAGCTGTTTACCATGCTTCTGTCGCGCTCCAATCTTACGACCTTCGGCTTAAAGTCTATCCCTATATCCTCCAGCCTCGGTTCCTTGCAAATGAAAAGCCCGCCTACAAAAATACGGCCCTTGTTTTCCTCATCGTCCAATACTGCACCGTAGCTGGTGTCCCGGTGGGCATATCCTTCCTGAAGGTGCAAATTGCAATCTTTTATTTGCTGGTATTCCTCCGGCGTTATTCCGCCGACCTCAATAATTAAGCTATGCTCCGGTACTTTCTTCCACACAGCCTCTGGCTCTACGAAGAAAGTAGGAACCAAAACACCGCCATATCTGCGGGACTTTACAAGTCGGGGCCGCCAAATTTCCCGGCGGCAGTAATTCTGGAAAACAACGGTTTTTCCTAAACGAAGTAAAACAACGGTAGCGATCTTATAGCCCTCTCCGTGGTTCCCAATCATGGCGCTGTCTTTGTTCTTCGTGGTAACTCCGAAAAGAAGCGTTTTTATATCCAGGTCGCTATGCTTGTTTCCGATCCGGATGGTCTGGGTCCCGCTGTCGTAATCAAAAAACATTTTATTGCTGGAGTCCCTGGTTTCCTCGTCTATGGAATTTTGAAAGTATTCTCTTATTGCTTCGGTGGTTCCCCATTCCGGGACGTAGTCCGCGCTTATGCTTAATTCGTATTTCCGCATTTTCTCGCCTCCTGCTCCTTATATTCTTCCATGGTCGGGCGCGGCCCGTCTAAGTCGTCCCAGGTGTATCTCCTGTGGTTCTGGTCCTCCCACAAGCTCCGGTAGCAATTCCGGCAAGCGCACCAACCGGAAAGCCAGCGCATAGCTCCCCAATATTCCGGCTTTCCGCAATGCTTACAAATTACAATTTCTTCTTTCTGCTCGGTATGTTTCGGCATGGCTCTTTATCCCTCCTTCTGGTTAAGTGGGCACCACTTCGGCGCCGTCTTTGTCGGTATCTCGCTTTCGCGGCTCCTGGTGATGATCCGGTGCGGCAGGCACTCGGTTTTTGCCTCCGGGTGCATACAATAAAAAATGTTGCGGCCGTTTCTTACGATCTCCGGCTCCATAAGCTGGCAAGTCTTACAAACTGCCTTTTCTTTGCTCGGTGTACTCATGGCTTTTCTCCTTCCTATGCCCACGGATTCGTTTTAGGTTCCGGATCCGCTTTCTTCTCTGTATACTTAAGTTCAATAGCTTTTACGTTGCCGCCATCGTCGGTATGGACCTTCATGTCGGAAAGCTCCAACGCCTCAATAACATCCTTCAGCGGCTTGCTGTATACCTCGTTTAACTTCACTTCGGTTCCTCCTTCCTTTTTGCTATAATGAAAACCTTTTCCCCCTCAAAGTCTGCAAGGGCTACGCTTACCTCTTGAAACGGATCGAAGCCTGCAGCCTCCCTAAAATCTCTCGGAAGGCTTAAGCGTCCCTTGTCAAGCCTCCGGGTTACTTTTATAGCCTCAATCAAAAATACTGCCTCCAATCGTCCACAATGGTTTTTGCAAGGTCCTCTTTCTTGGAAAGTGCCTTTAAAATAACCTCATCTACGGTTTTCTCTACTACAAGATGGATATAGGTGCATACGTTCCGCTGTCCTATCCTGTGGATCCTGGCCAGGCTCTGGCTGTAAGCTGCGTAGTTAAAATTTTCGCTGTAGTAGACGCAGGTATCGGCGGCGGTTAAGGTAATACCCAGGCCGGCGGTGTCAATCTGGGCAAGGAATACTTTTATTTCCTGGTCCTTCTGGAAGTCTGCTACAATCGGCCCCCGGTCGTCGATCTTGATGTCGCCGTATATGCTCCGGTACTGTATCTTTTTCTTTTCAAGCAGCTTTTGTATTAAGTCAATCTCCGGGCGGAAGCGGCAAAACACCACCAGCTTCTTTCCCTCGCCTATAACGTAATCTTCTAAAATATCCTCCAGGGCGTTTAGCTTGCCTTTAAAAACAAGCTCCGGCTTGACTCCTTCGTCTGCCTGGATAAAGCCGCCCGTGAACTGCTGCAACCTCAGAAGTTTTGTAAGTACGGTCGGGGCTGTAATCATGCCGCCGTTCTCCAGCTCCGCGAAGCTGTCTTTTTTGATCTTGTCGTAAAGCTGTTTTTCCTTGCCCGTAAGCTGAATATACCGGGTTAAAAATGTCTGTTCTGGAAGGTCCAGGGCTTCATCCTTCGTTACCCGGTAAGCTATGCTATGCTCCTTCTGGATAAGCTGGTCTAAGTCCTTATAGGCTACGATCTGCTTTCGGTTAAAGCCGCCCATAATGGCGTAGCGGTTACGGAAAGCGTAGTAATTCCAGCCGAAGATTGTAGGGTCTAAAAATCTGTACTGGCTGAAAAGGTCTATAGCGTCGTTTTGCACCGGGGTCCCGGAAAGAATAAGTTTATACTTTGCAACGTCCCCGATCTGGTGCATTGCTTTGCTCTGTTCGGCGTCGTGGGTCTTGATCCGCTGGCTCTCGTCCGCTATTACAAGATCGGGCTTCCAGTCTATCAATGCCTCAAAAAGCCCCTCCCGCCATGTGCTTTCGTAGTTAATGACCGCAACCTTCAAAGCCTTAAAAGGGAAATTCTTAAGGGCTTCCAACTCCTGCAGGCGTTTCTTCTTATCGCCCAGAAGTACGTTTACCTTGTATTTGAAATTTGCGTAGTCGCTAAATTCCTTCGGCCAAACACTGCAGACCGAAGTCGGCGCAACTACTAAAACCTTTTCAATTTCTCCCTTTTCGTAGGCGGCCCCGGCGATTGCAATCGCTGTTAAAGTCTTTCCGCAGCCCATCTCGAATAAAAGCCCGAAGCCTTTACCCTGGGCGGCTTGCTGTGTCTTTGCCATCCTCTGCCTCCTGTTCGTTCAAAAATTTTATAATGCTTTTCCCTATTGCCTCCGCAAGCGGAACCGTTACGGCGTTGCCGCGTTGCCGAACTGCTTATAAGCCTGGCTATTGCTTACTACCTGCCGCCAGGTGTCCATGGGGAAGCCCTGGAGCCGTCCGTACTCCGTAGGGGTCAGCTTGCGTACACGGAAACGGGAATAATCAAAAATCTTTATATGATGGCTCCCACCTGCCACTGCTGTAGCTGTTGGAGCTATTCCTTCCGGATCGTGTACTCTCCGGCTATGGTCATAGCCTGCTGTTTCAAGCATTCCCAATACTACCACCCCCCCCCGTGTATTATTTTTTCTTTGTTCATTCATCTCTGCCCTCCCTCTTTTCAATTACTGCTGGCGGTCCTTTGTAGTCCGTGGATAGAAGCGTCGGGGAAATTCCTATAAAGGTCCCCATGCCGTTCCTCTGTGCCTTGACTACGCCGTCCTCTATTGCTCTTTCAAGCTCTTGGGGGGGGGGGTACTGCGTTCCTCAATCACTTTCGGGTGGTTCCCGTGGTTCTCCGCCCGAAGCGTCGGGGCTACGTTGCTTACTTGCGGCTCCTTTTCTGTAAAGCCTCTATCGTTTACGCATACCTCCGTAATGGGCGGCGGTACTTTCTCAACGAGGAAATTTGCCCCGCTTCCGCCGCCTCCGCCCTTTATGCAGTGGCTGATCCCGTCCTGTCTGGTTTCTAATCCCCTGGAATGTATGAGGGCGCTGGCGCAAGTGTCGCCCGGCGGTACAAGCTCTTTCCTCTGCCGCTGGATCACTCCGTGCAAGTCCTGGGCGGTCAAGGTAAACATTTCTTCCTCGTCCTCTTTTGCCCTCCTGCCGTTCTGCCGCTTGACTTCCCGGTCCGGCGTTATGGTGGCGTGTACGTTGCCCATTCTCGCCAGCTTCTGCAGTGCCTGGTCTATAATCTTCTGTGCCTTTTTGTCCTCAATGTAGAAACTTTCCGGCACGTCCTTCTCTAAAACGCTTGATAGCTTCGGGATCCACTCGTGCTGTTCGGTCGGGTATATATAAGCCCCTTCCAGGGTGTCCCGGATGCCGATCACTATGTATCGCTCCCGGTTCTGCGGAACGCCCCACCACTTGCTGTTGAAAAGCTGGTAATAGCTCTTATAGCCCGCCCTTCCGTACTCCGCCGCCAATACTGGCAAATATGGGCCGAGTGCCTTTACGTTTTCGGCGATCAATATCTTCGGCAGCTTGTCCGGCTCCCTCTTAGCCGCTTCCTGTAGTAGCCTCATAATTTCAAAAAACATCCCGCTTCTGGTGGCTGCCCGGTAATTGCTCCCGCCGCACTTTGGGCAGGCGTTCTCTCCGGTATAATGCTTATAGTCTACCTCCCAAACCTCGCCGCAGTCCGTACACTCCAGCTTTATGCCTGCCTGCTTCCCAGCGACGCTTAAGTCCTGGCAAGGGAAGCCAAACGCCCAGGCGGTCGCTTTCGGCACGTCCTCTATGTGAAGCTCCTTTATGTCTGCCTGCTCGACGTGGTCGCCTATGTTCTCCCTGTAAGTCTGTACTGCGTATTTGTCAAAGTCCCAGGCTTTTAAAATTTTAAAGCCTGCCTTTTGCAAGCCCAGCCCCAAACCTCCGCAACCGCAGAAAAAGTCGTTTACGGTATACAAAAATCTTTCCTCCTATCTGGAAAGTACGGCTTTTAAAAATTCCTCTATGGCTTTCCCCAGCTCCGCTTCCTTCTGCCGATCCGCAGCTCCGCTTACCAGCGACTTGCTTTTCGCTTCCAATATCCGGCTTACTTCGTGAAGGGTAAAGGCTGCCGCCATGGGGCTTTCTTTCTGCCGTACCTCAATTAAGGAACCGACCAGGCTTCCAATCGTTACGGCAAAAAGCGGATCCGGTAAGTCGTTCCCTACAAAAGCCTCGTTTGCGTCTATCATCTGGGCTTTTCCGTTCAAATACTCCGCCGCCTTGGATACTGTGAAACAAATAGCCGTATCTCCGGTAATTTCCTTCGTGGTTCCGTCGTGTGCTACAATAGTTACTTTCACTTCGCTCGTCATGTCTGTTTCTCCTTTTTGGTTTTTATTTATATCAAGGCTTAAAGCCTTAATAGCTTCGGTAAGGGCTTCCGTATCGCCCCACCAGATGCTTGCTGGGTCGTCCTTGTCGATCATGCTCTGGCAATGGTCCCGCAAGTCCTCCAATCGTTCAATAACAGCCCGCCTGTCCATGTATCAAATACCCCCCCCCCGCAAGATTCCCTCCTTATTGCTGCGGTCGTCGCCGCCCTTATGGCTTTTCTATCTTTCCAAAATTCCGTAACGGCTACATGATCCTCTCTTGTGATCTCCCGGTGGTCTTTCCCCTCCAAAAGTTTTACAAGGTGGCTCCGTTGCCGCTCGGTAAGTGCTGGCATAATTTCCTTCAGTAGTTCCTCTACGCACGACAGACTCCTGGGCTTCCCGGAGTCTGTCGTGCGGATCCGGAAGCTGTGCCACGTACTCGTTGCCCTCTGCGTTCAAGTCGTTTAAACTGAAAGCTATGTAGGCATCCCGTACCCGGTCGGCGTGGTATTTCTTTATTTTGGCATCCCGCATCTTCTGAAAAGCAATCGTTGAAAACTCGTATTTTCCCCGAAGCTCCGGCTTGCTGTTATATTCTTTTACCGCCCGAAGGTAGGCTATAGCCAGAAGGTCGTAGTATTCCGCTTCCGGCAGGTGGTAGTATCGAAGGAAAGCGTATATAAGAGCGTGGTGTTCCTCTGCAAATTTGCGCTCTTTCTGGTTAAGTGCTTCCATGTTCCGCCTCCTTCCCCGGCGGCGGAACTAAACCGAAGGTAATAAGCGCCATGTTTGCCGCCCTGGTCTGGTGTTTGAAAAGCGGAAACTTGACCGGGTACTTATAAAGCGGCTCCGGGTCTGTTTTCATCCGTTCTGAGTCTACTGCCTGGGCGATCTGGTTCAACCTCTGCCGCTCCGCTTCAATGGGTCCGGGAAGCCGTACTATTCCGGCCAGCTTGTTTAAAAGCTCAATTTCCGCCGGTCCGTAAAACATCCGCTCCGCCCTGCTCCACTTCATCTTGCTCCAACTTTTAATAATCGTGAATTGTGTGTTATCGGCATCTTTTATAAGGATCTGCCCGTCCTTCATTGCCATCTTCAAGGGTCTTTCGCCTCCTTCTCTGTATAAAAAGTATGATTCCCGTGTATGAAAAGCCGTTCAAGGTTCCGGCTGTGCCAGGTGCTTTCCCCGTCCTCTGGTGTACGCTCAAAGTACAGCGCACCCTGGCTCTCATCCCAGCCCGTTTCCTGTATCAAGTCAAGGGCTGCCCAGCAGTCTATGTCTGGCTCCACCCGGTCGTATCTTCCGTTACTGTAGGAAGTAAAGGCGTTACGCTGGGAAATGACGCCCTTTACGGTGTCCGGGAATTTTCCGGATCTTGTCCGGTTGTAAATAACCAGAATAACAAGGGCTTTTCCTTCAGTGTCCTCGCCCTCCGCCTCTGCCATTGCCATCTGCGCCGCCATGTATTCCTCGCTTGCGCTCCACCCCAAATCTCGCCCACTCTGTGGCTCTGTGGTAGGCTCTGTCGTGGCTTTCGGGCTTGTGGTGGGGATTTCCTCGACCGTGTGTGTAAAAGGCGGCTCTGCGGCTTCCTGGTGGCTCGTGGCGGCGATAATGGCAAGCGTAACGCCTCCAACTGCTGAAAGAATAAGCCCGGCGGCTGTAAGCCTTTTTATAAGCCGCTGCCGCCTTCGTCGCCTCCTGCGCTCTCGTATCGTCAATCCTCCGCACCTCCCTGGTCGATCTGTTCAAGTAAAAGGGCTAAAGCGTCTACCAGGATCCGCTGCGTCTTAATCATGTTCGGCGGGCAGTCTGCTTCGTGGTATGCCTTAAGGTCCCGGCGGTACTTGTCCAGAAGTAAATCAACGTCAAGCCGGCCGTATTCCTCCGGATCCGGTTCTGGATCCTGCTCCTGGGTGATGGGTTCCTCCTGCAGCTCGTCCCTGGCTGCCGCTGCTTCCTGCGCCGGGTCGTCCCTCGGTTCGTCCTCAACTTCCCGAAAGTCCGCATCTATGATGTCCGGCTCCTTCTGCCTGGTATTGTCCCCAGAAAGAATTGATCTTTCTGTTTCCGGGAAGCGGTCTAAAAGGTCCACCAGCTTCGTTGTGAAGTGTCCCCAGGTGATCTGTATCTGCTCCGCTTCCGGCTTATCTCTGAATACGATCTTATCCGGGTAACAAGTCCAGCCCTGTCCGCTTTCGTAAGTGCTGCCGTATAAGGTTTTAAATTCCTTCGTTATGGCTGCCTTGTCCCGCTGCGCTATGATCTGCCGGGTGCTGGGATAAATATCTTTATAGAACTTTAAAAGCCGGCCGTCCTCCTTCAGCTTTTGGGCTGCTTTCTTTTCCTCAGCTTCCTGCTGCCGCTTTTCCTCCTGCTGCTTAATAAGGTCCCGGACGTTTTTCTGCGCCCCGTTGGATCGCTCTACAAAATCGGCTTTCTTTTTCTCCGCCTCCTGGATCTCTTTAAATCTTTTCGCAAGCTGCGCCCAGGTGATTTCTTGCTTATAATTAAGCCGGACTCCCCTGGCGCTTCCATGGTAGTTCTTAAGGCCATTCGATCCGCCCCCGCCCGCGTTTCTGTATCTCGCTTTTAAGTCGTCGGCGCTTATGGTGTCCGTGGTCTTAATTCCGATCCAATCGTAAAAGGCTTTTATATCGTGTTCGGAAGGTTCCGGCTTTTTTGCCTCAGCTTCCTTTTGCTGCTTCTGCAGCTCCGCCTGCTCTTTCTTGCGCTCGTCCTCGTCGCGTTTCTTTGCGACGTCGCAACGGGAAAAGCAAGTTTTATGTTCGCAAGTAAGGCAGCAGGGGTCCGGCTCCTTATCGCCTCCCCGTATTGGTGCAAGCTCCGGATGCAGGTGCTGGCACTTTTCGCTGAAAAGCCCGGCCTCAATGTCCAGCCGCTTTTCTTCGCCCATCTGCGTACAAGGGAATGGGTTCCCGCAGGTTGCTGTCCTGCAGTGCCGTTCCTCCTGCCGTATGCCGCATGGGCGGGCGCAATTAAAGCAATCGTATTTCCCGTCGCCGCATCCTGGTGTGGTAAGCAAGGAACCTTCCGGGCGCTCTGTTTTCGGAAAGCCGTAGAAGGAACGCGGCGCCTCCTGCTTTTTCTTCATGGCGCGTATCTCCCGGACCGTTGTTTCCTGCGTTACCTTTTCGAGTTCCTCGTCCGGCAAGCCTAACATTTCCTGCAGCTTGCTTACGCCCATCCCGATGTACTTCTCCGCCATATGCTCCCCGCCGTCAATGGAAAAGCGGGCGTTAATGGCCATGAAACGTGAAGCGCTGGAAGTGCTTAAGCCGTACTCGCCTTTTGCAAATTCCCATATGCTTTTATAGCCGTCCTCCGTGAAAAGGGCGTTTTCGCTGATCTGCCGAAGAAAGTAACCAACCATAAAAAAATCTTCGGCGGCGTCCTCCAGGTGGCTTCTTATGCCTGCTTTTAAGTCCTGGTATTTCACTTGTTATCCCTCCTGGTCTATTTTGGTATCTATGCCCGGCTCTGCTGCTCCTCTGCGGGCTTGCTGCGGCTTGCGATCTGCTCTGCAATCAATCTATAAACAGCGGCGGTTTTTCCGGTTGGTGGTATGATCCGCCCCTCTATGCTCTTAAGCTCCGTCCCGTCCGCTAAAACGTGTTTAATCAATCCGCACCACCTCTCTTGATCCGCTCCTTCCAGTCTGAAAAAATACAAACGTAACGGCTGGAGCTCGCGTTTTTTTCTGCCTCGTAAACGGTGCAGGTATAGTCAATTTTTCCGTTGCTCTTTATGGTCCGGATTGCTTCAAGTCCTGCTAAATGCTTCCGAGTGCAGCGTGGGCTTAATTTCTGCCTGGTGCAATACTCGTTAAAGTCGCTCACGGCGATTCTGTATTCGCCGCTTACCGGCTCTTTCCCGGCGGTGATGCCTTCTAAAAATTTCCCGGTATCAATGAGGAAAGCCTGCTTTGTAAGGGACTTCCACTCCGCCATCTCGTCTATGCCTCCAATATCAAGCCCAGCCTGTTTGAAAATGTCCCATATGATGGGCATCCGTTCCTCTGGAACCGTAACAACGATCTTTGCTATCTGGATCGCCGTTTTAATATCAATGCTTTCTTTCTCCATGTGCTACTCCTTTTGCTCGTAATGTTTATAGCTGCCGAAGCCGCCCCGCCCGCCAAAGCATAAGCCGCCCGGTGTCCTCATACTGCCGCCCCTTCCATCTCCCTGGTAATCCGCGCCCCGGTTTCTACGCCGTCAATATAGGCGGTAGCGATTGCCGTAAAAAGCGGCTGCTTTTCTTCCGGTACTCCCATCAGAACGTCAATAAGCCGCTTCGCGCTGCCGATCTGTTCTTCCGTGTAACCCTCAACTCTTTTAACTGCTGCCATGTTTTTTTGTCCTCCTTTCTGTTCCCTTGATTTCCCGCCCCTTCCCCTTTATACTGTATGTACAGGCCACTGCCATGGCCGAGTACATAGATAGGAGAAAGGCTTATGATTGATAATGAAAAACGCGCCCATGATCTCACTATAGCCTGTATGCCTCTGGCATTGGCTGAAAACAATGAGATGTGCTTTATCTTTCCAGTGCCGGAATTTGAAAGCATGAACGTGTCTGACGATTACGCAATCGTCAATCCCCACGTTGCCGAGATGTATCTGAAACTGTATTCCGCCTTTGTGGATCAGCTTCCCGGGGAACCCGGACGCAACGTCCGTTAATCCATCTCGTCACGTAAGGAGGTTCCTCCGGCTCCAGGTCTTTCCTGATGGCCTGGAGCTCTTTTCTGATTAAAACCAGTTCTTCAAGAATCTTTTGCTGTTCTCTTATGCCCATCCTGTTTACCTCCTTTCTCCTTGTGTCACGTCCCCTCCTGGCCTACGATGCCTCCCACACTGATACTCTTCTGGAACTCCATGCGGTTTACGAAGGCAAGGGCGAACATCTGCTTTTCTGCCGGAATGCTCCGGAACATGGAAAGCGCTTTTGAAAATGTCCTGCGGTTTTTCTTTCTGTTAACATTTCTATTCCTCCTTGCGCTATATTCCCTCCCGCTCTATACTATATGTACAGGCCGCCGTATTGGCCAAGTACATAGGAAGGAGTGATCACCATGCCACATATTGATCCTGAATCTGTTGCCCGCGACATTGCCAAAATTTTCTGCGAGCAGCAATTCAGCGAGATAGCTTCCAAAGCTGTTAAGCAATGGAAAAAGGAAACCGCCGTGAAACCTTACCCAGGCGACCCGGACGTCGCCATTGCCAGGGCCTTAAGCTCTGCGTACTGCTGCGCCTACGATTCGGCATATGATGAAGCTTTAGTCCTGAACTGTTCCGCCAGTTCCTCAAAGAATTCCGAGTAGCCATCAGGGCATCCGGCGTCCCTGATGTCGGACAGTTTCCTCAGCGGGTCAAACCTTTGCTTCTCATTTAAGGTTTGGCCCAATTCCTTGAAAAGAAAATCTGCTTCCGCAATGGCGAACCCCTCGTTTTCCAGGTATTCAAAAATATGGTCGCTGGCCCTCCTTATTTTTTCCTGTACTGTTTTGTTGTTGCGTAATGCTATCAATTCGTTTCTTGTCATCTTTGCGTTCTCCTTTCTGTAACTTTTGTTGCCTATGCCGTTATTATATATTGCCTTTGCCGTGTTTGTCAACATATATGTTGCCAGCGCGATTTTTTATTGACAACGCCGTTTTGTTTTTATATAATCGAAAAGAGAAAGGAGGGTTTTCTTTTGAATATTGGAAGTAGAATAAAAAGGCTGCGGAAGGAATTAGGCTTAACGCAAACTGAATTTGCTGCGCGGATCGGTTCGGTTCAGAATACCGTAACCGGATATGAAAGCGAGCGCCGTAATCCTTCGGCCCCGGTTATTTCTCTTATTTGTAGGGAGTTTAATGTTCGGGAAGAATGGTTAAGGGATGGAACTGGGGAAATGTTCAAAGCTGCACCCAGCTCTGCGCTGGATGCTCTGTCCGAAGAATACGGCTTATCTAATGCCGCCTATGTTATGGTTGAAAAGTTCGTGAACCTCAAACCGGAATCCCAGGAAACAATTTTTAATTATGTCCGGGAAGTCGCGGCGGCTTTTCAATCCGGGGAAATTTCCCCTGCGACTCCCGTTGCTCCGGTTGCCGATTTTTCAAAACTATCTGTAGACGAAAAAGTCGAACTTTACCGCCAGGAACTGGAGCGCGAAGAAAAAGTGGCGGAAAAGTCCGAAGTATCTTAGTAAAACGTATAGAAAGGGGGCGGGCGTAATGGCAAAACCGGGAAGCGGGCATAGGAAAATGCAAGCCGTAAGAAAGCAACGTCAAAAGAAAACGGACGCTTTTACAAAGAAATTATATAAGTTTCTGGCGGTTATGTGTACTTATGTAGCTCTAATGTTCAAATACTTATTTATTGCTATGTGGTGGGTAATTAAGCAATTGTTTAAGCTGATGTATATTATACTACCTTATATTTATCAAGGGATTGTATTCCTGGTAAAGAAAATCGCTGAGAAATTCCGTAAGAAGGAAGAAAACAAAGAAGAATAAAAAGGAACCCCGCCCCCAGCCATTGGCGTGGCTTACGGGGACGGGACGGCTTTAAAGGCCATGTTATAAACATTCCGAGCAAATGTATTATAGCATGGTCCGGCCGAAAACACAAGTACAAGGCGGGGCTATTTTTGCGCCCGTTTTTAAGGAGGACTATGCTTTATGAAACAAAAGGAATTAAGCCCGGCTCCGGCTGCTTTCAATCTTGAAAACGTGGCCGATCTGTATATCCGGGTATCTACAACGGAACAGGCGGAAGAAGGTTATAGCGTAGAGGAGCAGGAAACAAAGCTCCGTGCATATTGCCAGGCTATGGGTTTTAAAATAAATAGTGTTTGTGTGGATCCAGGTTTCTCTGGTGCTACTATGGACAGACCAGGGCTTAAAGAATTGATTTTAGATGCTCAGCATGGCCGGTGTAAAAAAATATTAGTCTGGAAGTTAGACCGTCTATCCCGATCTCAAAAAGATACGCTTATTCTTTTAGAAGACGTATTTCTTGCAAATAATTGTAACTTCATATCCATTATGGAAAGTTTTGATACTTCCACCCCCTTTGGACGCTGTATCGTTGGTATTCTGGCGGCGTTTGCTCAAATGGAACGTGATAATATTCGAGTCCGGACTACTATGGGCCGCGTTGCGAAAATCCGTAAAGGGTACTTTTCCGGCTCCCATGCTCCAACTGGTTATAAGTTTAAAGAGGGTTGTAACGAATTGCTTGTAGATCCCTATACTTCAATTATGGTTCGTGAAGTATTTCAGATGTTCCTGAGCGGCATGGGCCTTAGTGCCATCGGACGCCATATGCTGAATAAATACGGGGCGGGTCAATATGACTGGGGGAAAAATACAGCGATTCGGCGCATTTTGTCTAATCCGGTTTATATGGGAAAAGTACAACTCAAAGGGGAATTATTTAACGGTATTCATGAAGCGATAATAAGCGAGCCGGATTGGTATGTAGCCGCTGCTCTCCTGGAGCATAATAAGGCAATAGATAAACGCTCTTATTGCTTCTCTCTGGGAACTCCCGGACGCGGGGACAACCTTTTAACAGGTCTCTTGTTTTGTGGCGACTGCGGGGCGCGTATGTATGCCAGAAAGGTGTCAAAGGCAAAGAAAAAATACATCTGTCATTCTGTTGCCCGGACGTCCTCTGTTATGATAAAATCGAATAACTGCTCCAACAGGATACATCCCTATACGGTGGAAGAACTGGACACCTTGGTTGTCAATGAAATTAAAAAACTTTCCCTTGATCGATCTTACTTCGATTCTATGGTGGAAAGATGCCAAAACGAAGCTCCGGCGGATTTTTCCGTTCTTCGGGAACGTGTGGCGGAAGTAGATAAGCAAATGGACCGACTTCTGAACCTATATCAGACTGGCCTCGTAGGTCTGGAAGAAATAACACCACGGCTCGGTGTTCTGAAAAAAGAAAAGAAAAAGCTTCAGCAAAATCTAGTTTCCTTAGATTCCGCTGAAGCTCATAGATCTCTGGATTCAACCTGGGAAGAATTACAAGGCTTTTCCGCTATCGTTGACTCTGGTGATCTGGAAACCACGCAACGGCTTATCCATTCCATTATAGATAAAATAGTTGTATTAAATAACAACATAACTATTTATTGGTCATTCTGCTGATCTTCTTTTAAGATCAACTCACAAACGGTTTCTACGTGTACGGTACCAGGAAACATGTCAACACAGCATACACGGCCTACCTGGTAGCCATACTTTTGTAGCTCTATAAGATCGCGGGCCAAACTCGTAGGCTTACAAGAAATATATACTATTTTCTTTGCCCTAATGCGCGCGGCTATCTTAGGCAGTGCCTTGGGATGAATGCCGTCTCTTGGCGGGTCCAGAACGATCAAGTCCGGTTTCTCTGTCAGTTCATCCAACACTTTCAACACATCCCCGGCGATAAATTCGCAGTTATCCAGCCCGTTTAACGCCGCGTTCTCCCGGGCTGCTTCCACGGCTTCTTCCACAATCTCCACCCCGATCACACGGTCCGCCGCCGCTGCCATCAGCTGGGCAATGGTACCCGTACCGCTGTACAGATCGTAGAGCAGCCTTTCCCTTCCCGCCGAATTGTCCGCAACTTTTGTCCCCTCTTCCTGCTCCGCCTTGCCGCAGTCCTCTTCCACGTCATGGGAACGGATAGAAACCGGGCAGATCTCCTCTCTCTCCTCTTCTGTCTTTCCCACATACTCCCTGGCGGTCTCGTACAAAACCTCTGCACTGTAAGTGTTGGTCTGGAAAAAGGAAAAAGTGGATATCTTAAACCGCAGCCCCAGCAGTTCCTCATAGATATAGTCCCGTCCGTACAAAATCTCCGTGCGGTCACTCTGCACCACATCCGCCAGGGAATCATTGGTGATATGTAATATCCCTACCAGAACGCCGGACAACTCTCCATGGTCCTGCATCTTAAGCAGACACGCCCGAAAGCCCTCCGTCAACGTCCGGATTTCTACCGCATCCCCCTGCTGCCCAAATGCGCCGCCCACAGGTGCCTGGGAGGAGGTCACCAGCGCTACCAAAATCTCTCCCGTCCCAGCCGCTTTTCTCACCAGCAGATGACGCAAAAACCCTTCGTGCCGCATCTTGTGATAAAAACCGATACCCCGGACCTGAAAATAAGCCAGCACAGCCTCCAGAATCCTCCGGTAATCCTCATCCACAATCCTACAGTCCTTCACATGCACCACATCATACATGCTGCCCCTCTTGTGCATACCCAGAGACAGAGGTCCATCCTTCACCTCATCCCCAAAGGAAAACTCCATCTTGTTCCGATAGGCATAGGGGCGGGGACTTCCCTTGATGCCCTCCCAATGCCAGGGCTCCTTCTGTGCCCCCAGCGCCCGTTCCAGCAGTTCCTTCACCTGCCGCTCCTTGACCCGAAGCTGCTCCTCATAGGGCAGAGACAGATAAGTGCAGCCTCCACACAAGCCAAAATGGGAACACGGAGAGCCTGTTTCCAGAGGGGATGATTCAACCACCTCCAGAAGTCTGGCTTCCGCCTTCCCATGTCGCACCTTATTAACGAGGAAGGAAACTTTCTGTCCGGGCAGGCTGTTCTTTACAACGCATGTCTCCTCTCCGGCCCTTACAATGCCCTTGTTGGGAAACTCCACACGCTCCACAATCCCAGTATACACCTGTCCCTTTTTCATGTTTACCTCACTAAGAAACCAACCGTTCTTAATACAACTTTAGTTCTCACCCTCGTCCTCGAAGATATCCTCCTCGTCGTCATCCTCATCCTCAAACTCGTCTTCAAAATCATCCTCAAAGTCTTCCAGATAAGCGGGCGTAAAATAACGGTACACCGCATAGGCGATGGCAGCCACAGCCGCCACGGCACCGATGACAGCCAGAACCCACACCAGCGTATTGCTCTTCCTCTCCTCTTCCTTCTTGCTGCCCAGCAGCTCGCTCAGTTTCTTTAATTCTGTCATATTCATATCACAATCATCCTTTCTGATATGTTGTTAAGAATAGAATACCACAAATGCAATCAATTTACTACACTTTTTTTAGTTTTGCGAAAGACGCGTACATAATTTTTTGCCCGGCTCTGTCAAACTCCACCGTAACCTTGTAATCCCGGGGTTCTCTGGCGATCAGGGTCACCGTTCCCTCCCCGTATTTTATATGGCGAACCCTGTCTCCCTCCCGGTATTCCAGTTCGCCCAATGTCTCCATGCTTTCCCCTTTCGTGATACCGGCAATCTTGTTTAGCCCTCCGATTCCCTGGGCTATATAGGGTTTGTTTTCCCTAGGCGTCACCCTGGGCCGCAGAATGGCCTTGGGCCGGAAATCGCCGCCTCCGCTGCCGCCAAAATCACCCGCACTCATCACCTTTTTCCCGGGGGGCGTATTGTCTAAAAGTTCCCCCGGAATCTCCTGCACAAAGCGGCTCACCGGGTTATACTGATTCTCCCCCCGAATCATACGGCTTCTGGCATAGGTCAGGGTCAACTCCTCCTGCGCCCTGGTGATCCCCACATAGGCCAGCCTGCGCTCCTCCTCCAGATCCCCCGGATCATCCGAATTGACGCACATATAGCTGGGGAACAGACCGTCCTCCATGCCCGCCAGATACACATATGGAAATTCCAGCCCCTTTGCGCTGTGCAATGTCATCAGCAATATCCTGTCCGCGCCGTTTTCCAGGCTGTCTATATCGGCCACCAGCGCAATCTCCTCCAGAAACTCGCTGAGAGAAATCTCGTCGTGTGTCTGCTCATAGAACACGGCCCTGCTCAGAAATTCATCCACATTCTCCATTCTGTCATTGCCGTCCTCATCGTCAATACTCTGCAAATACGCCCCGTAGTCAATGGTGTCCATGATCTCATGAATCAGATCCACAATGCCGTAGTATTTTGCCTTGGCCTTGAACACCTGGATCATCTTTACAAAGGGCTCCAGTTTGGCCGCCGCCTTACCCAGACTGGCGATCTGGTCCATCTGTTCCAACGCCTGATAAAAAGTAATGCCGCGCATATCCGCATAACCCTGCACCTTATCCAGTGTGGCGTTGCCGATGCCCCGCCTAGGCACATTGATGATCCTTTTTACCGCCAGATCATCTCTGCCGTTGTCGATGGTTTTGAGATAGGCAAGGATATCCTTGATCTCCCTGCGGGCATAGAAATTGACGCCTCCAACCACGTTATACGGCATCCCGTCCACCACCAGCCGCTCCTCCAGCGCGCGGGACTGGGCGTTGGTGCGGTAGAGAATGGCGCAGTCACCGTAACGCGCCTGGCCTTTCCGCACTCTGGCCGCAATATCATCCGAGATAAACTCCGCCTCCTCGTATCCGTTGTCAAACTGCCGGAAATGAATCCTGCTGCCCTGCTCCTTCGCCGTCCAGAGAGTTTTTTCCTTACGTCCCCTGTTGTTGCGGATCACAGCGTTGGCCGTGTCCAGAATATTGCCCGTAGACCGGTAATTCTGTTCCAGCTTGATGACTCTGGCCTCCGGGTACACCTTTTCATAATCCAGTATATTCCGGATATTGGCCCCCCGGAACTTGTAAATGGACTGATCGTCATCCCCCACCACGCATAGGTTCCTGAATTTGTCCGCTAAAAGCCGGATCAGTTCAAACTGCGCCGTATTGGTGTCCTGGTACTCGTCCACCATAATATAACGAAACCGCTCCTGATACTGGTTCAGAACCTCAGGACAGCTTTTTAACAGTTCCACAGTCATAACCAGCAAATCGTCAAAATCCAGTGCGTTGCTCTTTTTCAGTTCCCGCTGGTACTCCTTGTAACAGGCCGCAATCTTTTTTTTCTGAAAATCCCCCATGGCCTGCAATTCGTATTCTGTAGGAGATATCAACTCATTTTTGGCGGAGGAGATGGCGGACAGTACTGTTCGCTCCTTCAGCATCTTCGTGTCAATCATCTGCCTCTTACACACGTCCTTGATGATGGTCTTCTGATCATCTGTATCGTAGATGGTAAAATGATTGTCAAATCCCAACTTGTCTATATACCTGCGCAGAATGCGCACACAGGTGGAGTGAAAAGTGGACACCCACACCTGGTCTGCCCCGAATCCCACGATATGATCCACGCGTTCCCGCATCTCCCCGGCAGCCTTGTTGGTGAAGGTGATGGCCAGAATATTCCAGGGATTGACCCCCACCTCGTCGATCAGATAGGCAATCCTGTGGGTCAGCACTCGGGTCTTGCCGGAACCCGCCCCCGCCAGCAGCAGAAGAGGACCTTCGGTGGTCATAACCGCCTCTTTTTGTTCTCTGTTTAAAGTGTCATATATACTCATCGTCTTATCTTTCTCCACATTGTTCGGGCCAGTCCAAAATGCCCATCTCGCGCAAAAACGCCGGCGCAGCCATATGGCCCCGCCAGCGCTGATCTGCCTTACCCGGAATCTCTATGACACGATATCGCTGTCGTCAAATATATCTCCGCATTCCGGACAGAATTTGGGCGGATGCGCAGGATCTTCCGGCTCCCAGCCACACTTATCGCATCTGTACAGCGACGCACCCTTTGGCTTCCTGCCGCCGCATTCCGAACAGAATTTCCCCTGGTTTACCGCGCCGCAGCTACAGGTCCATCCCGCATTCTCCGGCTTCCTGCCGCCGCACTCCTCACAGAATTTCCCTCTGTTGTCCGCCTTGCCACAGCTACAGGTCCATCCCAGTATTGGTGCCTGCACAGGGGCAGACTGTCCGGACGAAGCCTGCGCTGACTGCTGCCGGGCGCCCATGGCATATAGCGCGTTGGCGTCGAATCCCCCCGCCTGGCCGGCCATATTCATGCCCGCGAAAGCCATCATTGGCCCTGTGGCCGTATTGGATGCCGCCGCTTTCATAGCCTCGGCCTGAGCACCCACCAGTGTAGCTGCCGCCATATTGGCGTTGCGCATCACGGCGGTCTTTTGCAGATCCTTGATCATCTTCTCGTCGTCATCCGGGATCTTCACACTGTTAAAGCCGATGGAGACAATCTCGATTCCCCGCAGGGTCCTCCATTTCTCGCTGAGTACCTCGTTGAGAACTTCGGCCATCTTCTCCGTGTTGCCAGCCAGTTCATAATAGCGGATGCCCTGAGCAGAAATCCTGGCCAGAGCAGGCTGCAAGGCCGTCAAAAACTCTGTCTTTAAGGTGGCCTGTATCTGGGATCTGTCATAGTCCTGCGTCACATTGCCGCTTACATTCTTATAAAACAACAGAGGATCAATCATCCTGAAGGAATACTGCCCGTTACACTTGACAGTGGTATCCACATCCAGACCAATATTGCTATCCACCACGCGGAAAGGAATGGGGCTGGCGGTGCCGAACAAATTCCCCATTATCTCCTTAATATTAAAGTAATATACCCGCTGATCCTTGCCGGCACTGCCGCCAAAAGTAAAGCGTTTACCTATATTTTGAAAAGTGTTCTTTAGGCTTTCACTCAGACTGCCGCAGAACAGGCTCGGCTCGGTGGAAGCGTCATACACAAACTCCCCTGCGTCCGCGCAGAATTCCACAATCTCCCCCTGATCCACGATGATCATGCACTGTCCCTCGTTGACAGCGATGATGGAGCCGCTGGTGATGACATTATCCGTACCCTTGTTGCCGTTTTTTCCGGTTGTCCGAACCCTGCCCTTGGTCACCAGCACCTCGTTTGGCATAGCGTCACAATAAAAGTACTCCCTCCACTGATCCGCCAGCATCCCCTTGATCGCGTCCTTTGCCGCACTAATCAAACCCATTCCGTAACTCCTCCTGCCTTTAAATTTCTGTAACCACCCACACCGTATCCCGCTGCGCAACACTCATGCGGCCTGTCCGAATATAATCCCGTGTTCCATATCCCTTGAGCGGTCCGGCGGGCAATATACGCCTTTCCGGTCACTTCCCGCAGACCGGGCACTGCTCTGAAAAAATACAACTGTTTTTATTTTAGCAGATTTTCTCAGAATCCTCAACCGCTTTGTATATGATTTTACCTGAAATATTTTTCTTTACAAAACAGCCGGAATCCGATACACTAAAAACAGTTTGTATGACTGATTGGATAAGTTACAGCAGCGAGGACAAGAACACCATGAGCAAAAAAGCTACAAAAGCAGCAGACAGCATGTATTATCACGCGCGTTGCGAGGCCGCCGAAAACAACGACGATTTTTCCAGCCGGGAAAAAGCCGCTGAGATCATCGGCATAGACCGCACCCGCCTGGCGAGAATCGAACTTAACACCATCGCTCCCTACCCCGAAGAAGTCAAGGCCATGGCAGACGCCTACAACACGCCGGAGCTTTGCAATTCCTATTGCGCGAAAGAATGTCCCATTGGCAAGGGAAACATCCAGGAGGTGACCATAGACGATTTTGACCGCCTGGCGCTGAAAGTCCTGGGTTCCCTGAAAGATATAGAGGGACTTCGGGCCTCCCTGATCGCCATTTCCGAGGATGGACGTATTAACGATTACGAGAAGCCCGCTTTTCAGCATATATTGAATTCTCTGGAAAAGATCAGCACCAATGCCACGGCTCTGCGGCTCTGGGCCGAAAAAAACATACGATCATAAAATGGCCGGGCGGTTGATGTGGGTCATTTCTTGGCCGCCGTCTCCGCAAATGCCGTATCCACCAGATTCTCATAGGGCACTCGCTCAGACAGCACCCCTGAATCCTCAAGGATGTTCTGCAACAGATCAAAGGACTCCTGCTCGAAGATCAGATTCTCTTTCCAGGTGTCCTGATCGTAATACCTGGCCACGATGGTCACCAGAGCCTGCTTGTCGGTCTCCGCAAACTGGGGAGCGATCACATCCGCAATTTCCTCCGGGCTATGGGACTGTACATAATCCATTCCCTTTTGCAGGGCGTTCGTAAAGGCCTGGATCACTTTGCCGTTCTTTTCGATATAGCTCTTCCGGGCACTGAACGCAGTGTAGGGCACATAGCCGGAGTCCTCTCCCAGAGAAGCCACCACATAGCCGTCGCCCTTCTGCTCCAGCAATGTGGCATGGGGCTCAAACTCCACGGTGAAATCCGCGTCACCGCCGGAGAAAGCCGCTGCGGTGGAACCGAAGTCAATGCTCTGGTCAATTCGCAGATCTGCCGCCGGGTCAATATTGTTCTTCCGCAGGATATACTCAAACACCATCTGAGGCATCCCGCCCGCCCTGCCGCCGAGCACATCCTGATCTTTTATCATATCCCACTTAAAATCGTCAATGGGTTCCCTGGACACCAGAAAATTTCCCGCCCGCTGGGTCAGCTGGGCAAAATTCACCACATAGTCATCCGTGCCGCCCACATAGGTATAGATCGTGGATTCACTGCCCATAAATCCAATATCCGCGTCTCCGGCAAGCACAGCCGTCATGGTCTTGTCGGCTCCAAAGCCGGTGACCAGCGTCACATCCAGCCCCTCCTCCTTAAAGTATCCCTCCTCAATGGCCACATACATGGGAGCATAGAAAATAGAATGCGCCACCTCGTTCAATGTGACCGGCGTCAGTTTTCCGTCTCCTGACGTTGCGCCGAAGTTACCGCATCCTGTCAGCAATCCGGCGGCCATCACTGTTGTCAACAGCAGCGACACTCCCTTTTTTCCTCTTCCTTTTCTCATAGATTTTTATATCCTCCCTTTTCCAATTGACTGATGCTCTATGTTATGTCTGTGAAGAGAAAAAAGTGACATTTTCTTTTATCCGCGATAAAAAAACGCGGCTTTCAGCAAGAAAGCCACGTCTTTTATACCACCATCCACTGTTCAAATTCCGATATGGGAACCGGCTTGGAGAACACATACCCCTGGGCCTTGTCATAGCCGTAATTCCGTAGAAATTCCACCTGCTGCCGGTTCTCCACGCCCTCAAAAATAATATCCTTGCCTGCGGCCCGCACCAGCTGGCCGATCCGGTTAATGTACTGCTGTTCCTGATCCGTCTCGTAATGGTCGATAAAACTTTTATCCACCTTGACGATATCCACGTTGGCATCTACCAGCATCCCCAGGGAAGAGTAACCGATACCAAAGTCATCCATCGCAATCTTGAGCCCGTTTTCCCGCAGCTGTGTCATCTGTTTTACCATACCCATGGGATTGCCGGAAATGCAACTCTCCGTAACCTCAATCTCTATATATTCCGGCTCCACATCATACTCCTTGAGCATCTCCAGAACCTTGTCTCCAAAATGCTGATCCCGGAAATGCACCCTCGAAAAGTTCACGGATATGGGAACCCGCTGTCTGCCCTCCGCTTTCCAGCGCTTCAGGCAGGCAAGAACCTGACGGAACACGCAGAAATCCACATTTACAATGTAGCCCACTTCCTCCAGCACAGGGATGAACTGATCCGGGTACTTGAGACTCCCGTCTGCGTTATGCCATCTGACCAGCGCCTCGGCTCCTACCACATCTCCTGTGCGCATGGAGAACTTAGGCTGTAGGTAAGCCTCCACCTCTCCCTTGTCTATGGCGTCATGAATGCTTGCCACCACATTGATCTTTTCCGCCCTGGTGCGCCGCAGACGGTCCGTATATACCATCACGTGATTCAGATAATCCTCCTTGATGGCCTTCCTGGCATGGTTGGCGGCATCAATCATCGTAAAGATCTCCGCCTCCGGATTTTCTATGTAGTACAACCCCGCCCGCACCTGTAGATCTCCCATGGGGTATCTGTGTAGCAGATAATCCGAAAAACGGCTTACGGATTGACGAACCTCCTCCTCTATTGCCTTCTGGCTTTCGCCCGTCACCAGAATCACAAAGCGATCCGCATACACCCTGCCACAGATACAGCGCTTCGCGTTCATATATCGCAGCCATCTGGCCATATCCTTCAAAAGCTGATTTCCTTCACTGTAACCGAAATTTTCGTTGAGATAGGCAAAATTGCTCACATCCATATAGGCCATGGCATAAACCAGTTCAGGATCGCACTGATAAAGGGCTCGGCGCACCTCCTTCTGAAAGGCACCATAGTGATATAATCCCGTCAGTTCATCCCGTCTCAGAGCCTCGATGTGCTCCTGGTTCTGGCGATTTTGAAACCGTAGCGCCACAAAGGCGCTGATAACTCTGCCAAGCTGAACCAGTGTATTCAACTCTCTGTCCGAAATCCGTTCCACGGGCTGCTTCCGGCTACAGGTCACATAGCCGATGGGATGCCCGTTGCTATATAACAGCAGATTGATAAAGCTGCCGATCCCCTTCTCATGAAAGAAGGCCATGTCCCTTTCCGTGTAGCCGCCCTTTTCCACATCACAGGTCAGATTGACACCGTCCCTGTCAAACCCGGAAAAGAAGTCATCCCAGTCATCAAAAGTGTTAATCGTCTCCGGATTGGGCACGACTCCCTCGCCGCGCCGCCATCTGTTGGACACCATGGTGCTGTTGTCCTCAACGAACTCCGATATAAGAACCTCGTCATAGGCAAAATGCCAGCCTATCTGTTTGGCCAGCATATCCAGGCTGCTGTCCAGATCGAAGGTGTTCGACAGCAGACTCACGGCGAAGGCGATAAAATTGCCGTTATACTGAAACAGCTTCTCCTCCTCCGTCCTTTCCGCCATCAGACTCTCATCCGCCGACACCGCCTCATCTGCCATATTCTCCTCGTACACCGCACAGGGGAGCCGATGCCGCAGGGCATACATCACCGCTTTTCCGGCACAGATCAAAATCCGCTTCAAGTCCCTCTCATGGGCGGGTACATGGCAGACACCCATAGTCACTCTGCAACGCAGTTTCTCTCTGCGCCCAAAATACCTGTTTTGCAGTTCCTCCTGAACCAGACGGGCGCGGCTCTCCACCTTTCCGCCGTCTTCCTCCCGCACAAAGGCCATCATGGCATCCTTACCCAGCCGACAGAGCACCGCCCCCTCCCAGGTTTTAAAAAAGCGCCGCCACAAAGCCGCCTGATTTTCCAGTACCGCCATGGCAAACGCGAAGCCGTATTCATCTGTCAACTGTGAAATATTGCCGATATGCAGCATGACCACATGGTAGACGCCCTGGGGAGCCTCCCCCATAATCCGATTGATTTGTTCCTTAGCGGCAGAAAAAGTACAGAGGGCTGTCAGAGTGTCCTGATCGTCCTTTCCCTTTTCCCGCCGGTCCTTCAGACCCGTATTTCTGTCCACTTGTATTATATCCCTCATAATTCTCTCCATTATCCGCATTCAGAGGATAATTTTACCTACAAATATTATACGCCCGGACTATGGACTTGTCAACTAAATGATTCGATTGTGTATCCAGCGCCCACTGAAATACCGCAGGGCAAAAATAACGCTCCGCAAGGCCCAGTCTGCAAACATGCCATACCAGACCGCCATGGGCCCCATGTTATAGACTCTTACCAGGAAAACACACAGAGCCACCCGCATACACCACATGGTAAGAGTGGAGGTAATCATGGTAAATTTTACATCTCCCGCCGCCCGCATTCCATACGCCGGGATAAAGGAAAATGCCCACAACAGAGGTTTCGCGATGGTGATGGCAATGACCATCTGCCAGCACATGGCCGCACTCTCCGGCTCCATACCCGCCAGCACCAGCACCGGTCCGGTGATCGCCAGCACCAGCAGGCAGGATACCAGAATCCCCGCCATCCCTATAAATGTACACTTCACCATATAGTATCTGGCCTCTTCCCTTCTGCCCGCGCCGATGGCCTGCCCCACCAGCGTCATCAGGCAGATACCCGTGCCCACGCCAAATATACCGTTGACCATCTCCATGATATTGGTCATGGCCTGGGCGGCAATGGCCACTGTCCCCATGGCGGAGACCGTCGACTGGATGGCCAGCTTTCCGAACTGGAACATGCCGTTCTCCACGCCGGAGGGAATGCCTATGGCCAGAATCTTCCAGATCACGGACATGTCCGGGCGAATTTTCAGGTAGTGATTCACCACCACCGGTTGAGCGGGCCTGCGCAGAAAGGCCAGCGCCAAAACGGCGCAGAAAGCCCTGGAAGCCAGAGTTGACAACGCCGCCCCTTCCACACCCATCTGAAAACCAAAGATCAGAACCCCATTGCCCCCCACATTGAGCAGATTGGAAATCACAGATATCTTCATAGGAAAACGGGAGTTGCCCCCCGCCCGGAAAAAAGCGGCTCCCGCGTTAAACAGCGCCAAAAAAGGATAGGACACCACCGACAGCAGAAAATACTTTTCCGCGTTCGCCATGACCCCAGGCTCAATGCTGCCAAACGCAAGCCGAAGCAGGGGTCTATGCATACACAGTCCCAGCAGCATCACACTGATGGAAATAACCAGCACTGTCAATATGACCTGCCTTGCCGCCCGATTGCAGCCCTCTTGATCCCTGTTTCCCAGATATTGGGAGCAGATGATGGAAGCCCCCGCCGCCATGGCGGAAAAAATCTGAATCACCAGATTGTTGATGGAATCCACTAAGGATACGGCGGAAATGGCCTCACTGCCCACATTGCTGACCATCATGGTATCCACCATACCCATCAGGGAATTGAGCAGCTGCTCCACCACGATGGGAACAAGCAGCGCCACCAGCGCCCCGGAGGGATACAGCATATTCTCTTTGTCAATCTGACTGCTGTCATACAGACATTTTTTGATCTCCGTGATTCGCATAAATCCCCTTCTCCGCCTCCTCTTTGATTTACTATTGTATACTTTCGTCATGCTTCTCTTCCCATTTGATATGACTTTTCACAAAAAATGTGTTATACTCACAGATGTAACCTCTAAATAACAGGAACCCGAAGGAGGCATTTTTATGGCTGGCACTGTCACTCATCTGGTCATCGCGGACCAGCTGCTGCAACCCCTGCAAATCAAAAATCCCGCCCTGTTCTATTGCGGCAACCTGGCACCGGATGCCATCATGGCCCGAAAGAACTATCAGCGGGAGATGAAGCGGCACACCCATTTTAAGGACAACATCCGCTTAAACGATCTGCATCTGCCGGACCGCTACCAAGCCTACCGCCGCGCTCTCCATGCGTTTGCCCGGCGCTTTCTACAGCCGGACGACCCGGAATATGAGTTATTTCTGGGCTATGTGACCCATATACTGGCGGATGAGGTCTTCATCCTGACTCTGCGCGATACCCATGCACAAAGATTGTCAGACGCAGGCAAAAATCCCGACGACCCGGAATATTTTGTTGCCTTTGGCCGGGACGTAGATCTGAACGACTGGCGGCTGGTAAGAGAATATACCTTCCACTTTCCCATGCCCAACATCCTGCTGACAGAGCAGGACTACGAAATCCCCGGCTACATCACCCGCGAAGAGCTGCAAAACAGCAAGACTTTCATCATCCAGAAGAATTTTCTGACCCCCCACGGGGAATGCCGCGCCAACGTTTTACCCTATGAGGAAAATCAGAAGTTTATCCAAAACGCATGTGATTACATCCAGAAAGCGATCAGGGACTGCACCTGGTAGTACAGAGCCGGGTTGGCGTTCTGTATGGCGTCTTCACTGTGGGCAAAGATCCGCAGAAAAGCAGACAGAAGCGTCACGACGCAGGCCGCTGCCACCAGCTTTTGCAGGTGGCGGCAGTCCCCTCCTCCCCTCTCCAGCCGGTCATAACAGGCCATTATGACAAGCGCGGAGGCGATCATTCCGGTCCACACAAAATCTCCAAAGTATCGTGTCAAAAGGCCCGCCATCTGCGCGTCAATCACCGCCAACACCACCATCATAAGCTGCAAAAGCCAAACCAGGCAGTAACATCCGCGCTCCTCAAAAAATTCCTTTTTAGTCATCCCATAGAAGCCAAAGCACAGCACCGGGAACAGCCACAGCACACCGCCCATCATCATCTCCGACAGAGTCAGCCCCTGATAGACCGTCTCCACCCGGAAATCCTGCAAAAACGGAAAGACAGCGCCGATTCTGGGCGGCTGTAGCAGGTAGGAAAATATCCCCAGGGCACACCTCCCCCACACCCAGCCCCTGTGCGTCATATCGTTGGTGGTCAGATTATAGCTGGCACCAAAATCCCATACGGAGCCAAATCGAACGGCATTGTACCACATGATCCCCGCCGCTGCCGCTGCCAGAGGCAGGCACAGGGCCAGCGTCTGCGCCAGGCTTTTTCCCGTAAACAGTTTCCGCTCCCGAAACACCGCCCGGCCAAACAGCACCGGTCCCGCCGCCAGTACCAGCAGCAGCTGCGGTCTGCACCCGGCAATCAGTCCGAGACACAGAGACCCTGCCCCCAGCTGCCAGACCCCATACTTCCCCTGACGCCCCGCGCCGATCCAGAATGCCAGCCCCCACACGCCGCAGACAATTCCCGCCATTATCGGCACCAGATAAAAATCAGGCTTATAGACCGCATACCCCAGGCAGCTGGCAGCCCCCATTGACACGGTCAGCAGCAGGTAAAGGATATAGGGAGTCCGGGGGAACCACCGCCTGACGATCTGCCACAGCAGATAAGCAACCCCTGCCAGCAGCAGTCCCCCCAGCAGAAAGATACAGTCCGCATGGGGCAGATGTCTGCCGGTGATCACATAGAAGGGAAGATAGAAAAACAATACCGGGACTATGCCGAAATACACATAATAGCTGCCATCATAATAGACGTGGTCCCACTTGAAATCTCCGTACGCAAGGCCCGCCGCCTCTCTGGCCGCCGGATCATAAGGATTCTCCACCCCCAGCAGAGATGGCTCACCTCCCAGATCCACACGGCCCTCCAGAAGTGCTTCCGTCAACCGATAGTACTGCTGATGATGCTCCATGTACTCCGGCCAGGCCAGCGCCTGCGTATTCCATTGAAGCATCCGGTAAAAAAACAGCAGCTGTAGGACTATACATGCCACCGTAAACAGCCGCTGTCTTCCCCCGGTCAAATCCGTCCGCCGCTCATAACAGCGGCTGCCCGGGCGCAGCAGATAGAGGCAATAAATCCCGACGGTGAGCAGCAGATATCGCTGCCAGGAAAAGAAGAGCGGAACGGCGGCATTGATTCTTATGGCATCCCGGGCAATCCGTTCTTCCTGTAGGCCGCGGATTAGGATCCGGAGTCTGCGCACATCATTGCCGAAATGCAGCCGCAAATGCTGGCTGGGTCCCACGTCCCCCCGCACGGTGCGGGACGGCGCCCACAGATAGGCTATGTTGGCTTCGTCCACTGCCGCCACCGCAAGAAGCGCCTGCTGCCCCGCCTCCAGGGAGAAAGACAGAAATGCCACCGTTCCACGCATACCCGAGAACTCTATCACCGCCTCCTCACCGGTTACTACATAGTAGCCCTCTTCGGTGTCCAGGCCGTAGAGACTGCGCGTCACATCCTCCACAGGGGTATACAGCAGAGATTCCCAATGCTTGTAATTAAAGAGGAATATCTCGCAGAGCAACATTATAAGCGCTATACTCCCAAGGACGAACGCTTCCCTCCCGCCTCCGCCCTGGTTCCTCCGGTTTTTCCGCCTCTCCTCACTCTCTTTTTCCACCAACATATCCCACAAGCCCCCCAAGTCAATCCTGATACCAACTCCGCCGCGCGAAAGTACCAGAAACCTTTATACCGCAGTTCCACCCGCGATGTCCCCTCCCGCAGACCGACTCTCACCACATGGTTGTCACCATCCGTCACCTCCAGAGGGCGTCCCTGACCGTCTCTGGCCTCATATCCCCCATAGTACAGCAGGGGAACCTCCACCCAGTCCCCCGTCCGGGCATTCTGTACTTGCAGGCAGATCCGGGTGCCGCGCTTATCGTACCCTGTGAGCTTTGCGCTGCCTCCGGTAATATAGCGGTTCGCCGTAAGCAGGCTTCTGTCTGTTCCCCAGGGAAAATATTCTCCGTCATATCCCGCAGAAGCGTATGTGTCCACTGCCCTCCCCGGTTTCAGAGCCACTCCCAGCCCTGTGGTATAGGCGCTTCCCCACTGGATAAAAGCCAGGCCGCACAGTCCAAGCGCCGCCCAGGCTGCGGCTCTCCTCACCCATGTTCCACATCGGGCCAGAATCCCCGCCGCCGCGATACAGAACATGGGGGAAGCCAGGCTCAAAAAACGCCAGGGCATTTGCACCGTCCCACAAAAGGCATTGATGGGAGGAACGCGCTGCAACAGCCGCCATGGGAACAAAGTGCTGGCCATAAAAAGCAGCGCACACCCCATTGCCGTCATTACGCCGTAAAAACGCCTTAGGGTTCCTTCTTCTCTTTTTCCCAACAGAAAATACCCCCCGCAGATCAACAGCGCGCCGGTCACTCCCACCCCCAGGGACAAGGACATATTGCCCTGTAACCCCTGTTCCAACAGTTGGGAATGTCCGAAACCGGTGTTGAAAATATTGAAAAGCTCAGTGGGAAATACGGCATTCTGGTAAAATTCCGTATTTTCCGGGGTGTGCTTGATCGACAGGTCCTCTCCCAGATAAAAAGTCAGAAATGCCGCCAGATACCAGAGATTTAAGAGCAGCGTAAGGGTCCCGGCCTTCACAAAGCCCAAAAGGCGCTGTTTTGTAATAAAAGCCCGGTGATAGACCGCAATAATCGCCACTATAGCCAGAGCCGCAAATACCGTACTGATAACATGGGACTGTAGGATGCCGCTGCACCCCAGGGCAAGTACCCACCATTTCCGATCATCCCCGACCAGCAGCAGGTACAGTCCATACAGCAGCGCCGGAAAAAATACCATGGCCAACGCCTCGCCTATGGCCGCTCTGTGGTAGAGATTGATAATCCGCCAGGTTGACAGCGTATACAAGACAGACGCCAGCAGCCCCGCGTAACGGGAACGGGAGATCCCCTTTGCGCAGACATACATAATCCATGCCGTCGCGGCGTTTATCAAAACCAGAAAAGTGTGGTACGCCATCACGGGAGAAGCCCCCAGCAACCGCAGAAACGCCGGAAAATACAGAAAAAGCTCCGGATATACGCTGGACGAGATATATCCGTAGCCATTGTTGTGGGTCGGGTGCAGTCTTACGGGAAACTGCCCTGAAAGCAGGCCGTCCTTAATCCCCTCTATCCGGTACAGGTGAAAATTCAGGTCATGCCCCGGCCCTGTCATGCCATAGAAAAGAGGATAGCTGGCTAAAACGGTGATGCCCAGCAGAACACAGAACACCAAAATATCAGCCCCTTTTTCTATCAGGAACCTTCCGTCTTCATGCCCCGGCTCAACTCCGGAGTCCTTCTCCAGCCCCAGAACCCGCCGCCGTACCAGCCCCAGAGCAAGCACCAGCCCGGCAACTCCCAGGCTCAACAGAAGACCGTCGCTGTAGATGGGCCCCCTCCGGGCCGTTTCCAATTCCAGAGAGACCAGCACGCCCTCCTTCCAGCCATAAAAAATCACATTGCTCTCATCCTTCTCCAGGCACAGTTCCAGTAATTCCCCCGCGTTGCCTGTCCCCAGAAGGCAGCCCTCGCCGTTTTGCGCCACCACCGGGCCATACCCGCTGACCAGCACATGATACTCTCCCCGGGGCAGAGTCAGCTGCGGCGAGTAACTCTGCCAGGCCTCCCCCGCCGACTCGGCTTCCATCATCAGTCCCGTCTGCATCCTGTGCCGGCCATATATATTCATAAGCAGCAATACCAGCACCGCCGCAGACACAGCCAATGCCGGTATCCATTCCTTTTTCATGTCATTCCCCACCTGTATTGCCTTTTATCATAACAATAGAATCCACGCGGAATGTGGATTCTGTTGTATTTACAGATTCTCTCTAATTCTGCGGATCATCTCTTCATACTCCGCATCTGTCAGATATACCTTGCCGGGATTCATCTGGAAAGTACCGCCCCACTCATCGCCGCCCTCATACTTGGGACACAGATGCATGTGCAGGTGACAGCCCGTATCCCCATACGCGCCGTAATTGAGCTTATCCGGATGAAAAGCGCGGTGGATGGCGTTGGCCGCATGAACCACATCCGCCATAAACAGATTTCTCTGCTCCTCGCTGATATCCACAATCTCACTGACATGATCCCGGTAAGCCACAATGCACCTGCCCGGCTTGCTCTGCTCCCTGAACAGAATCAGGCTGCTGACCTGGAGGTCACAGATAAAAATTCCAAATTTGTCCAGCAGCTCACCCCTCATACAATATCCGCAATTTTGATCTTTCATAACAAACTCCTTTTCTGTTTATGTATTCTGTCATATGTTCCGCCCTCACGCTCTGGTGTCACGCTTCCGGCAGTGTTTTAATAATAAGCACGCTATAATGTATTAATCACTTCCCCGATTCGGGAGGGATCTGTATTGATAATCAGTTCTCCGGGGAAATCTGTCTCCCGGAGCAGCTGATCCACCTGCGTAAAGTCCCCCACCGATGAACTGATGTGGCTGTCCGTCCCCAGGATTACGCTGGCACCGTGCCGCAAACAGGCCTCCAGAAGCCTACGGATATTCTCCCCGGCCCCCTGTCTGGATGCCAGAGGATGCAGAGAGGAATTGTTCACCTCCAGCGCCACATGCAGCCGGACCGCCGCCCTGACCAGTTCCTCATAATCCATGGGATAGCGGGAATCGTCCGGATGCCCGAGTATCTTCACAAGAGGATTCTCCATGGCAAGAATCGCCGCCCGGGTGTTCTCCTTTGCGGAGCCAGGAGGCACAATCAGCGTATGCATACTGGCAATGCAGTAATCCAGCCGCGACAACATGCAGTGGTCCAGATCCAGATGCCCTTCATAATCTGTAATATTGGCCTCTATCCCGCAGAAAAGCCTCAGCTCCCCATACTCTCTGGGAATAATCTTATAATTCTGAAAATAGAGGGGGCCTGGCCCTCCCATCATGGCTGGACCATGTTCACTGAGACCCAAAAACTTCAATCCCCTCTCCCTCGCCGCCTCAATATTTTCCTGTAAAGTGCTGTAGGCATGACCGCTGGCAATGGTATGGGTATGCAAATCCATCACATAGGACATTGCTTTTCTCCCTATTCTGATCACTGCGGAATGACTCCGGAGGGTTACGTCCTGAAGGTTTCAGACCGCTTTTCTGGAATCAGCCGTTTTATGTGCTTTGTCCGGTGTCTTGTCATGACTGGCCAGATCATCCACCATCTTCTCAATCATCAGTTTCTTGACATACACATCAAAACTGAGCAGACAGATAAAGGAAAATTTCCGCAAAAAATCCTGATCCTCCTGTGGAGCCTCCTGGAAGGTCTGCTGTGCTTTTAGATAATTGCGCCTCACGTCCTCCTTGAGCAGTTCCACTTCCTCCTTCTCCATGCCAAAGACCTCCTGGTACACCGCCTCCAGGTCAAATGTTCCCAGTTTGCCAAAGTACTTATCGGTAATCGGTTTCAATAATACCTGTATGTCATTGATGGACATAACTCCTTTAAAATAATAAATGAATATCAGCACCAACACATGCTCCTTGGAATACTTTTTCCGAATCGGAGGCGGCAGCAGATCATTTTTTGCGTAATTGTTGATCATTGTCTTGGTCAGCACCTTGTCATCATCCGGATTGCGGGTGGTAGTCCGCAGTTTGGTGTCCATAAAAGTGGTAACCTGGTCCATATACAGGTCAATGTCCGGAATATCCTCCGGACGGATATATTCAATCCTGCTCAGACTGTCCAAAATACTGTTCAACAGATTCTCCGTATCTATCTTCATAATTTCCCTTTCCTCCATACCGCCGACCGGGCCAGCGCCTGCGTGTCAGCCGCTATTGTAAATTATATAGTATTTAAAACTACATGACAACCTTTTTCTACAAAAAAGAAATCTTTTTGTGTGTATTTACTTTAGAACTTTAATATGTTAAAATGAAAGGAAGAATACAGAAAGGGCCTATTGATGACAATGAATAAGAAAATTAAAACAGAGGCGGTGGACAGGCTGTTTGAGGCAATTCTCTGTCTACAGAGCAAAGAAGAATGCTACATTTTTTTTGAAGATCTCTGTACTGTAAATGAACTCCTATCCCTGTCACAGCGGTTTGAAGTTGCCTCCATGTTGGACGACCATAAGACATATTTGGAGATTGCAGAGAAAACCGGCGCTTCAACCGCCACCATCAGCCGGGTGAACCGTTCCCTGAACTATGGAAATGACGGCTATGATATGGTATTTAAAAGAATGACTCCTCCCGGGGAATCATAACCGCCCATGCGAGACCAAAAGAGCAGATGGATTTTCCGCCATCTGCTCTTTTGTGCTTTCTTCCTATAGATCAGAACCACCTGCCAGATTATCCCCGGAACCCATGTTATTCTCATGAGTCTCCCGAAGCGCTTCCTGTAGCGCCGTTTTGGCGGAATTTCTTTCCTCCTTAAGGGCCTTCTTGGCTGCGGGATTCTTTCTGCGGGGGGCGTCCTGGTTCATATTACATCTGCCCTGGAAAATCGCATTCTCATCAATGACAATCACATTTGTGGTGATATCCCCGATAATTTTAGCCGTTACCGTCAGTTCCACTTTGCCGGGAGCCTCTACATTCCCCACCACATCGCCGCCAAGAATTGCCTCTCCAGCCTCAATATTACCCTCTATCTTGGCGTCCGCGCCCATGATCAGGGTACCCGACACATAGACATTCCCCTGGACCTCACCATCTATTCTGGCACTCTGTTTTACGATAAAATCCCCATTGATCAGACAGTCCTTTCCCAGAATTGTGGTTATGACCGCATCATCCTTTTTTCCTCTCATACTCTCCTCCCATTCTGCCGCCTCTGCGGCCTGAAATTTACGAATTAAACGCGTTCTGCTATCCGCTGATATCAAACAGCTGCATGGGATTGATGTAAACTCCATCCTGCTGCACCTGATATCCCAGCTTGGTATTGTCGCTGCCGATATAGTAGAGCGCGCCTCCCTGTGCCACCGTGTCACCTACTTTCACCAGGCTTTTCCCCCTGTTGCGGTAAATGGTTACATAGCCGTTGCCATGATCCAGTACCACCCGGCTTCCGTAGTCCGTATCCTCTCCCACCTCCGTCACAACTCCGGTGGCTGTGGCAACCACTACGGTTTCCGCAGAGCCGTTCAAAATACATGTGGGCTCCCCCTCGGTGATCTCCTCAATGGAAGCGGAACCCGTCATGGGAAAGAAACTCGGTATGCCCTGCTGCCGGATTTTTTCTTCAAGCGAATTAACTTCTTCCGTCTTTTGATTCACCGTGTCGCTGAGAAGATCTATTTTGCTGTTCAGCGCTATTACCTCACTCTGCATATCCAGATTCTCGGCTTCCGCCGCAGACAGCTTCTCCTGAAGTTCCTTCGTCGCTGTCTGGACATCCCCGATTTTCTGATTGGCAAGTTCCCACACTCTGGACTTATACTGTTCCTCGTAGATGATACGGCCGATCACATAGCCTGCGGCGACACAAAATACAATCACCAGGAACTGTAATACCCAATGGCTTAAGCGCAGATGGCGTACCCCTGCGTCCGCCGCGTCTGAGGCAACAATTACCACATGGTTTGTCTTCCGTTTATGCTTTTTGGGTTTCATTTAAGTCTATCACCTCCAATGAACAAAACCTATTTTACCACAGCTATTTCAATTTCTCAATAAAAATTAATAACTTTGTAACATTTAACCTGTTTTTTTACTTCCCACGCTAAAAAAAGTCGGGATTTTCTGTAAAAAACTCATAAAAACTATTTACAATTTCTTTTTCTTGTGTTATCCTTTAATCGTTGTAATTGTGCAACATACATTTTTTTGGAGGTATTTACAATGAACAAAGGTACAGTAAAGTGGTTTAACAACCAAAAGGGCTATGGTTTCATCTCTGATGAATCCGGCAATGACGTATTCGTACACTACTCCGGTCTGAACATGGAAGGCTTCAAGTCTCTTGAAGAAGGCCAGGCGGTTGAGTTCGAAGTAGTAAACGGCGAGAAGGGACCTCAGGCTGTAAACGTAACAAAGTTATAAGACTTGCTTATAACATCCATAATCAGTAACACGATGTACCTGTTCTTAATATAATGAAGAATTGTTTTATGAATAGCAATATCGTTTTATGGGATTAGAGATAAAGGGCTGACAAAATCTGTCAGCCCTTTTCTTTATATAATAGAGTCCGCGCAGAACCTGCAATCTATTGTTTGCAGATTTCCAAAACCTTCTCCCACGCGAGCTTCCCTCCGAACAGATCCAGCGCGCTGCCAACAGTCACATGCAGCCGGTCCCGTCCCAGCTGTTTTATAAGACGCAGATCCTCATAACTATGTACTCCCCCGGCGTAGGTAATCGGCTGCTTTCCCCATGTCCCCAGCAAAGCCACCAGTTCCCGCTCAATGCCGCCGGACTTACCCTCCACATCCACTGCGTGTACCAGAAATTCACAGCAAAAGTCGGCCAGGCGGTCTAAGAGGCCAAACGTCAATACCTCCTGTGTGGGCTTCTGCCACCTGTCGGTCACAATTCTGTACTGTCCATCCGTCTTCCGGCAGCTTAAATCCAGCACCAGCCGTTCCCTGCCCACATGCTCCGCCAGTTCCTGTAGCCGCTCATAGTCCACTCTGCCGTCGTGAAAGACATAGGAGGTTACTATGACCTGCGAAGCGCCGGCCTCCAGATATTCCCAGGCGTTGCCCGTATGAATACCGCCGCCTGCCTGTAGACCGCCGGGGTAAGCGCGCAGCGCTTCCATTGCCTGCCGCCTGGTGGCTTCATAGTATTCGCTGTCCGCGCCGTTCAGCAAAATAATATGGCCGCCTTTGATGCCTGCTTTTCGATAAAGATTGGCATAAAAAGCCGCATCCTGCTTCGATACAAAATTTTCCTGAGCCAAATCGCCCCGGTCCTTCAGACTGCCGCCCACAATCTGTTTTACTTTTCCGTTATGAATGTCAATGCAAGGTCTAAATTCCATACGTCAATTCCTCTTTTTAATCCAATTTTTTCCGTCCGATCTGTCTTGCCGCACAATTTTCTGTATAAATAGCGTACAGATACACATAATATGTGCAGAGCCAAAAATAATCATTCAGGAGGAGTTATGATGAAAAAGCGATTTATTGGTAAAAAAATTATTATAGTGGGTATGCTGATGACTTTTATGTGCGCAGCCACAGCATGTACCAGAAACGGGAATAACAATAATGATCCCAGCGATATGGCAGGGAACCAGACCACCGAGGGAAGCAGCGCCGGAACCACCGCAGGCAATAACACCGGCAACAATTCCGGTTCCGGAACAAACACGGGCAATATTGACAACAATCCCGGGACTGCCGCAGGAGACAACAGCGGCACTTCCGGTTCCACCACGGATGACAACAATTCCACCACCGGCACCAACGACAATAACACCACAAACGGTTCTACGGGAGGCTCTACTGTAGGTAACACCGGAAGTACGGTCGGTAACGCGGTGGATGACGCGGGAAACGCCATAGGCGACGCAGCAGATGACGCGGGAGACGCCGTTGGCGGCATTGTAGGTGATGTAACGGATGGTGTATCTGATCTTATCGACGATATGACCGGTGATAACACAGGAGATATGTCCGATTCCGCCCTGGGCAACGGTACAGATAATGGTGCAGCTGGCAGCACGGGCAACGGAACCACCAACGGTAACGGTTCCACCGCCGGCACAGGCAACGGTTCTACCGGTGCCACAGGCAGCGGAACCACCAACGGTAACGGTTCCACCGCCGGTACTGCTACAGGAGCCGGGACAGGCTCCGCGACCCGGTAAAATCTCACGATTTTAAATGGAATCCACGCTTCGCGAGGAATGTCATGAACAAAAGGCCACAGGTACATTCCGCCTGTGGCTCTTTTGGTTGAAGGATTAAATCTGTGCTTCTATTACATGGCTCATATTGTACATACCGGCAGGCTTTCCCGCCAGGAACTTGCCCGCCTGCACCGCCCCTTTCGCGAATACCGCCTTGGAGGTAGCGGAATGAGAAAAAGTGATCACCTCGTCCTCCCCGGCAAAGAGCACATCATGTTCGCCCACGATAGTGCCTCCGCGTATGGCGCTGATGCCGATCTCTTTCTGATTCCTCTTCTCTCTCCTCTGGCTTCTGTCATAGATATACTCATAACTGTGTCCACATTCCTCATTGATGGAATCTGCCAGCGCCAGTGCCGTGCCGCTGGGAGCGTCCACCTTCTGATTGTGATGCTTCTCCACGATCTCTATGTCATATCCCGCCGGAGCCAGTACTCCCGCCGCTTCCTTTAGCAGTTTCAGAAGCAGATTGATGCCCAGAGACATATTGGCGGATTTAAGGATTGCCACCTTCCGGGACGCCTCCTCCACCTTTGCCAGTTGCTGTGCGCTCAACCCTGTAGTACAGAGTACGCAGGGGAGAGCGCGCTCCACACAGTAATCCAGCAATCCGTCTATGGCCGGTGCCGCCGAAAAATCAATCAGCGCGTCCGCCTCCACATCACAGGCGCTGATATCCGAAAAAACCGGATATGGATTACGGCCGTTATCCTGCGTATCTATCCCGGCCACCAGCTCCGCCTCCGGGTCCTGCGCCACGATATTGCTGATCACCTGCCCCATTTTCCCGTTACATCCATGCATAATCAACCGAATCATATCTTTTCTCCTGTTTATCATCTCGTGCCAGTATCACAGGCCCCATCCAGTATACCATACTCCTGCATGGCCTTTCTGAGCCTGGACACATTGGCCTCCTCCATATCCGTCAGGGGAAGCCGCAGAGAGCCCGCCCCCTTACCCATCAGATTCAGCGCTGTCTTTACAGGAATCGGGTTCACCTCGCAGAACAGAGCTCCGCACAGGTCCATGGCCTCCAGCTGCATACGGCAGCTTCCGGCCACATCCCCCGCAAAAAATTTCGCGCAGATCTCGTGGGTCTGACGGGGAGCCACATTGGACAACACAGAGATCACACCCTTGCCGCCCAGGGACAGAATGGGCACGATCTGATTGTCATTGCCAGAGTAGATATCCACGCTTCCCTCAGCCAGCGCGGCCAGTTGGGCAATCTGCACAATATTGTCGCTTGCTTCCTTCACACCCACAATATTCTCACAGTCCCTGCACAGCCTGACAATCGTCGGGGGCAGGATATTACAACCGGTACGGCTGGGTACATTATACAGCAGAATGGGGACCTTCACGGAATCGGCTACCGTTTTGAAATGGGTATACAGACCGTTTTGCGTAGCTTTATTATAGTAGGGAGAAACCAGCAGCAAGCCGTCCACCCCGAATTTTTCAGCCTCCTGGGACAAATACACCGCCGTCTCCGTACAGTTGGAACCGGTTCCCGCAATCACGGGGATTCGCCCCTTCACCACCTCCACACAGTGCCGGATCACATCCAGATGTTCCTCGTGGGTCATGGTGGATGCCTCCCCTGTGGTGCCGCAGACAATGATGGCATCCGTGCCACCGCTGATCTGGAACTCCAACAACTCTGTAAACTTTTCATAGTTCACACTTCCGTCCTCATGCATCGGGGTGACAATCGCCACTCCCGCTCCCGTAAAAATAGCCATACCTTTTCCTCCTAAATTTAATCGCTGCACGATGGCTCTAATGGGCAAAGTCCCTTCGGCGCACAGAGTGTCACTTACCCACTGCCAGACATAAAAAATGCCGACACACATGCGCCGACGAATCATATCACGAAATGCTCCTGATATTATACGATAGCGCCCCATCCGGTTACACAGATGACAGTCATACAGTTATTCACCGCATGCCCAAGGTCCCGGTTTACAGCACACCGATCCTTTCGGCGTATGTTCCTTTCCTTCCCCTTCCCCTGTGCCTGCCACATCCGGGGTCGTACTCTTAAAATACGCAACCTCTACCTTATTTTCAATATCATAGCATTGACTTATGTCTTTGTCAATGAAAAAACCATGTTTTTACCAAACTTACTCCGCTCCTGCGTGCCTGCGTTTTCCCTGGTCGACTCCGCCTCGCCCGTGTCGGTGCGTTAATCGGTATTTGGACGCAGAACATCCACAAACTCCTCCCCGTACATATGCAGTGCCTGCGTTTATGCACATATTTGTATTGGGACGCGCAATGTTCAGGCTTTCTTCTTCATCATCTCAATGCGGGAAACCTCATCCGCCAGAACAAGAATCTCTTCACTCAGACTGCTTCCCGTCAGAATCACATCTGTCTCCCTGCGGCTGTCCAGCAATTCCTTCAAATCCTCCGCCGCAATGATCTCCTTCTCCACCAGCACCAGCACTTCGTCCAGAATCAGCAGGTCGCACTCTGCCACGGACAGAACCTTTTTGGCATAGCCCAGGCCATTGCGGATATTGACACATTCCTCCCGCTTCTTCTCCTCCGGCAGTTCCATATAGTTCTCATCCGATCTTTCAAAGTGAAAGAGCCGGATCTCCGGTTCCATCCGGCGGATAAAAGAACTGTCCGCCAGGCCTCTTCCCTTCAAAAACTGTATGATCACCACTTTTTTCCCCTCTGCGGCGGCCTGCATGGCCCGGCCCCAGGCAGCGGGAGATTTACCTCTTCCATCACCTGTATATATGTAGATACTTCCTCTATCCATGTCCATACCCCTGCACATCGCAGCCAGGGCTGCGGCAGCGCCCTTTTCGGTTTTCCTCTGTAATTTCTGTCTCCTATTATAACACCGTTTATTTCTTTTGGCAATGGGAAGGTCCCAACATCCTACAGAGGCTGTTCTTCCTCCTGCGCCTCCACCAATTCCATCTTGCTTACAGAAACCTCAAAGGCCACCCGCTTTTCCGCATGTTCCTCATCCAGTTTCTTCATATATTCACGGCTCTGAATCCGCCCCCATATGGCGCAGCGTTCTCCCACATGAAAGCTGCTGGCATAACGAGCATTTCTTCCCCAACAGATGCAGGGGATATAGTCCGACTTGCCATAGGGACGGTTCACGGCCAGCAATACGTCGGCAATCTCCCTCCCCAGAGGCGTCTTGCGATAAATGGGCTCCTTGCAGATGTAGCCATCCAGATAAATCTGATTCGTCTTGGAACTCTCTTCAATCTCCTCCGCGAACTCGATCTCTCTGGCAAAAACAGACAACACCAGACGGTTTTTGCGCTCCTCATGACGGTTATAGGAGCGGAACTGACCGTTTACGCAGATATACTTTCCCTTATAATCGGCGTTTACATCAATCAACCTCTCCGAGACCATAAGCGGAATGACATCGAAACTCTCGCTGAGTCTCTGTACCTTCACGTCCACCATGTAAAATCCTTCCCCAAAGATCTCATGGCTGTAGGCAAAATTACTTATAATTTCCCCCATCACGGTCACCTGATTGTTTTCAATAACCTTATCTGTCATTTTTTGTTCTCCCTTCTTACACATTAAGAATTTTTCCGGCACAAAATGCCTGTAATGTAATATATTTATACCGCATTTTTCAGCATTTGAGAAGTACTTTTCAGCGAAAAATTTCGACGAAAATTTCAATAATCTTTTATTGCGCCTCTATTCAATTAGTGATATACTGTAACGGTTTGAGAAATATTAAAGATAAAATCCGTGTTTCACAGCCCTGTATCAGGCAGGGTTTTCTCTGCCGAAAAAGACGAGGCAGGGGAAGCACGGAACCCGAATCAGGAGGAATTTTATGCGGCAAAAAAGAGAAAATATACGAAATGTGGCAATCATAGCCCATGTAGACCACGGCAAAACCACTCTGGTGGACGAACTTCTCAAACAGAGCGGCGTCTTCCGCGCAAACCAGGAAGTGGCCGAACGGATTATGGATTCCAATGACATTGAGCGGGAGCGGGGCATTACCATCCTGTCCAAGAATACCGCCGTCACCTATAAAGATACCAAGATCAATATCATTGACACCCCGGGCCACGCGGACTTCGGCGGCGAGGTGGAGCGGGTTCTCAAGATGGTAAACGGCGTAATTCTGGTGGTGGACGCTTTCGAGGGCGCCATGCCCCAGACCAAGTTCGTATTGCGCAAGGCGCTGGAACTTAAGCTCCCCGTCATCGTCTGTATCAACAAGATTGACCGGCCCGAGGCGCGTCCCAGCGAGGTAATCGACGAGGTGCTGGAGTTGTTCCTTGAATTGGACGCGGACGACTCTCAGCTGGACTGCCCCTTCGTGTTCGCCTCGGCCAAGTCCGGAATCGCCTCTCTGGAGGCGGAGCAGCCCGGCACGGACATGACACCTCTGTTTGAGACAATTCTAAGCTACATTCCCGCCCCGGAGGGAGACCCTGACGCCGGAACCCAGGTACTGATCAGCACCATCGACTACAACGAGTATGTGGGCCGCATCGGCGTCGGCAAGGTAGACAACGGCATGATCCGGGTAAACCAGGAAGTGGTGATTGTCAATCACCATGAACCGGACAAGCAGAGCAAGGTCAAAGTCAGCAAACTCTATGAGTTTGACGGCCTTAACAAAGTGGAAGTCAGAGAGGCCGGCATCGGCTCCATCGTGGCCATCTCCGGCATCGCCGACATCCATATCGGAGATACTCTGTGCTCCCCCGAGGAGGTTTCCCCCATTCCCTTCCAGAAGATCAGCGAGCCCACCATCGCCATGCATTTCATGGTCAATGATTCCCCGCTGGCGGGTCTGGAGGGCAAATTTGTGACCAGCCGCCACATTCGGGACAGACTGTTCAGGGAGTTGAACACCGACGTGTCCCTTCGTGTGGAAGAGACAGATTCCATGGATGCATTCAAAGTATCCGGACGCGGGGAACTGCATCTGTCCGTATTGATTGAAAATATGCGACGGGAAGGCTTTGAGTTTGCCGTCAGCAAGGCGGAAGTGCTGTTTAAATCCGACGAGGACGGGCACCGGCTGGAACCCATGGAACTGGCCTATATCGACGTGCCTAATGAATATGCCGGGGCCGTTATCGAGAAGCTGGGACAGAGAAAAGGGGAACTGCGGAATATGGGTTCCATCACCGGCGGCGTCTATACCCGTCTGGAGTTCTCCATCCCCTCCAGAGGACTGATCGGCTACCGCGGCGAGTTTATGACCGACACCAAGGGAAATGGCATTCTGAACACTGTTTTTGACGGCTACGGACCCTATAAGGGAGATATTGCCTACAGAAAACAGGGCTCCCTGATCGCTTTTGAAGCCGGAGAATCCATCACTTACGGTCTGTACAACGCTCAGGAACGGGGTATTCTTTTCATCGGCCCCGGCGAGAAGGTATACAGCGGCATGGTGGTAGGCCAGACCGGCAAGAATGAGGATATTGAGATCAATGTCTGTAAGAAAAAACAGCTGACCAATACCCGTTCCTCCAGCGCGGACGAGGCCCTGCGGCTGACGCCTCCCAAGATCATGAGTCTGGAGCAGGCGCTGGATTTCATCGACACGGATGAATTGCTGGAGATCACTCCCTCCACACTGCGGATTCGCAAAAAGATTCTGGACCCCACATTGAGAAAACGGGCCAATAACAAAAAATAAGTTCCCCTGCTCCAAACAAGGCGCTGAAGATAAGATATATGATCTTCAGCGCCTTTGTCACATCATTTTTCCGTTATTCTCCACTTCCGCCTGTCAGAAAACAAAACAGCCTATCCGCGCAGGCGGCTCCATCGGGCTCAGGGGATATCGCGGCCTGTTGCGTCCTCATACTTAAAATAGTCAAAGTCCGCGCTCTTGCGACAGCCGCAGCCGCCGTTGTTGGCGTAGACGCCCACCAGCGTACCGGTGTGACGCTTGGGATCGTCGGGAACTCCCTCGTCGCAGAGATAGATACAGTTCTCCAGCACGCCCACGGTCTGCCAGTCCTGACCGTCGTAGCTGTAATAGAAACTGCGGGTCAACTTATCCACCACCACTTTCAGATAGACAGGAGCCTCCTTCACATCCAGAATCTCCGCCATCCGTTCCTCCCCATGGTTGCGGTTGATCACCAGCTGAATCCTGCGGCCTCCCTCATAACACAGAGCGCACCGGGCATAGGTGGCTGTGCTGTAGTAGCAGGTCAGTCCCGCCTGCTCTCCATCGTGGTCCGGGTAGTACTCCAGTTTGGTCTCCGCTGTGTAGGACAGTTCCTGTTCCCTGCGCAGCAATGTGTTTTTGGAACGAATCTCGTTTAACTGTCCGTCCCTGGTCCAGATGCGGAAATACCCGGGCCGCTCCGTCAAAGACCAGGAGCCGTTGTCCGGATTACGCACGAACTCCCACTCCAGATTCAGTTTTGTATCATTGAAATCGTCAAACAGATTTCTCTCAAACACGCATTCCGGCAGATCCGGGGCAGTCTGCTCCAGGCTGGGACCCTTGCCCTCATTGATGGTCAGCCATCCATCCTCCGTCCATTGCACCGGGTCCAAAGCAGACTCTCTCCCCACTGTGGTATAGCGCCCCCCGTTGGGCCTGCCGCAGAGATAATAACACCACCACTGCCCGTTTTGATCCTGTACCAGCTTTCCGTGGCCGGAGCGCTGAATGGGAGCCTGCGGGTCTGTCTGCCGCATCACCGGGTTGTAGGGGGAGTTCTCATAGGGACCGAACATGTTTTTGCTGCGGGCCATATTGATGCCATGCCCATAGCCCGTGCCGCCCTCCGCCACCATGGCGTAGTAATACTCATCCTTTTTCAGCAGATGGGGTCCCTCGGAACACCGTTCACCCGTGCCGTCCCAGGCAGTCTTCATCTCCCCCGCCACCCGCAGGCTGTCTCCACTGAGCGGCACCGCCTGGGCCGCCTTGGCAATAATCATATATCTGCTGCCGTCATCATCCACAAAATGGGAGGGGTCAATATTATCCACCTCAAGACAGACGGGCTTGCTGTAAGGTCCTTCCGGCTTGTCGGAAACCATCACCAGCTGCCTGCGCATCACATTGTTATCCCTCTTGCCGTCCGCGTTGAGCCGCAGGGTGGCAAAGACATAGAATTTTCCGTCCACATAGGAGATATCCGGCGCCCATATGCCGTGAGAATCTCTGATGTCGCTCAGGTCCAGCCAGTCCGGATTGCTGATGGCATGTCCTATGATATGCCAGTGTACCATATCCCTTGAATGAGAGATTGGAATGGCCGGGAAATACTGGAAAGTGGAGTTGACCATGTAATAGTCCTCCCCCACCCGGATCACCGACGGATCGGGGAAAAATCCCCTCTGCACCGGATTGTGATAAACTCTTTTTTCGCTCATAACTCTTCCTCCTGATAAAAGCGCCTCGCGATGGCCGGAAAAGGGAAAACCCCTTCGACAGCCCTTCGCAACTTTGCCGATCCGCATCCCTACTCCAGAATACTGTACTGCATCCATTCATAGAGAAGCCTTGTTCCCTCCGTGATCTCCGGCGGCAGCAGTGCCCTGGCCACCAGCTTTAACTCCGTTGATTCCTGGTCGATTCGCTTTAGATGGGCATAGTCCCCGTCTATGCCGACAACCTGATACTGAAATGTATTCATCCTTCCTCCCGTTCCTGTCACGCAAAAACATTGCCCGCAATGTATGCCCGTCAAAGGATCTCGCCCGCCGCTGCCCTGCTTCGCAGGAAGGCGGTTACAAATACCGCCGACGAGTTCCAGTAGATGGTCATCTCATTCAGGGAATAACACTCTTCCCGATCCAGATAACACTTCATAGGCGGAGTACCCGCCGGAATCTCCCGGATGGCCAGCTCATCTCCGGGCCTGCCGTTGGGGCCGCCGGACACCCAGCCAGCCATGGGCTCGTCAATGCCGTCCGCCGCCGTGGTACGCAGATGCGGATGTCTGTAGGCATGATCCCCATATCCTGTGACAAAGCTGTAACCGGTTATATTCTTGCCCAGCAGATAGTCGATCTGGGCCTGTATTACCTCCTGGTAACGGGCCATGCGCGCGGCGGCCTCCCGGGCCTGGTCCTGAGACATATCCTTTATTCCTGCCCGCAATATCTCACAGGCCAGAGCCAACAATATCCCCCTGTTGGTCACCACCATGTTACTGCCCCAGCAGAAGTCTTTCGCCTCCATAGCCATAGCAAAAACGTTTCGGGTGCCCAAATCCGCCAAGCGGTCCGCCTCCCTGAGTACCTGACCGCGAAAGATTTCCCGAATCTCCTCCCCTGCAGTCTGACGAAAATCCGTGAGCACGGCCAGCGCGGCAAAACCGGCCACATCCGTCCATCCAAAATCCGTCACGGCAAGGCCGGTCGCCAGAATCTGCCCAAGCACAGTCATATACCCGGACCGGTCCTCCCCTCTGCGCGCCGCCAGCAACATCATCTCCGCCGCCGCCCACAGACGCTCGTCCGCGTCTGTGGAATCTCCGTACTCCCCGGTATTGCTGCCCTCCGGATTGACGAACAACACCGGCTCCGGATGCTTTTCCAGCCACTGCCATGCCAACTTTGCCGCCGCCTCCATCCGCCACGCGAACACCCGGTCCACGCTGTCATACACCCTGGCGGCCAGCGCCATACAGGCGCAGAAATCCGCCACCGCCAGAGAGGATACCGGATAGGCGTAAAAATCATCTCTGTCCTCTTCGGGCATGACAAAGGGCGCATGCCGCCAGGCCGTCAGCTTGTGGTACACACCGCCGTCCTCCCTCTGCATCTTCAACATCCATTCCAGTTCATAGCGACACTCATTCAGCACATCCGCCGCCTCATTGCCGCTCTCCGGAATATGCAACGTTTCACGAAAAGACTGAGGATACAGCTTGTTGGCATAGAGCAGATGCCCCACGGTCACCGCCCCGGGAGTGATATACCGTCCATAGTCCCCCGCGTCATGCCAGCCACCCCGGGCTTCAAAGCTATGGCCCTTTTCTCCATAGATCCAGCTGTCCGCCATGTGGCAGGCGGCATGGATATAGGGACCCGCGTACTTTTCCTCCAACGTGCAGCCACAGCGCTGAAAATACAGGGCTTTTACCATGGCGTTATGTACTTCCCCCAGCACATCCCTTCCGATTGCAAAGGTATCGCTGCGCTCTCCCGACTCGTTCTCCAGATAGTGCTTCCCCGCTGTCCGCGCGCTTCCAAAATCCAGGGGATATAAAGTCTCTCCACACAGAGGGTCCTCTACCGCATCCCCTGTCTGTCCCCGCCAGACGATCTCTCCTGCGGCATTTTTTAACACATAGCCGCCGGGCGCGGAGGTCACGGCCTTCTTGCTGGCACTCCCCGCCTCATACCCTACCTGATTGACCATTATTGCCATATTGGTGCCCTCCTGTAAAGTGGAACGCATAATCTACGCTCCGAGTTTAGTATACCAAAAAAACTTTCCATTGAAAAGCCTATAACCCTTATGCCGACAGAAAAGAAGTCTGTAGGACTTCTCGAAAAAGGCGGTTCAGCGCCTCCCATTCTCTGCACCTGTCGTCCCCCATGGCATCTCCCAGGGCTTTCTGCCGTTCCAGCTCCTGTTCAATAAATTTCTGAATCACCGGAATCCGGGGGTTTAAGTCTTTCTCCTCCGTGCCTTTCTTGCGTTCCAGCAGGCTGTGGATCTCTGTTCTCACCTCCGGCGGCAAATCCTGTTTCAGCAGTTCCGAAAAAGCCACCGGGGGAATCTTTCCATACTGCTCCATATATCTACAGGCCAGCAGCGGACGCAGCGCGTAAAAATACTTCTTATATCTGACCCTCTCCTGCAGCAAATATCCCATATATGTACTCTTGGCCGTCCCGTAATAATGACAGACCGCAGCTTTTTGGGAAAAACAGCTCCCGGCCTCCTCATAGATCTGTTTCCACAGATCCGTGCAGCGGTATACAATGGGAGAATTACTCCACTCAAAGAGAGTGGCGTTTCCCCGATGAAAATGAATCAGCGCCTTGCGAAGATCCCAGCCGTTGATGTCAAGCACCTCATCCAGCTGCCACTCAATCACATCCTTTTGCTCCTCCAGCCGCAGGTAGTCCTCCGGCCTGCGCATATAGATAAAACGCACATCATAATCACTGTCCGGCGAAGCAAATCCCCAGGCCCTGCTGCCGGACTCCACCGCCAGAAGTATCCGTACCTGCTCCTTTTCCTGGATTTTTGCAAGTTCCCTCTCGATCTCCGCCCGAATCTCTCTCTGCGCCATCCTGTCACCTCCCTGCCCCTTCCGGCTGTAAAATTATCCTGCCCCTTCGTGGAAATGCAGTCTCCCGAACGCTCCTTCCGCTATTGTTGCCGGATTCTCTCCAGCGCGCCACCGCTGACTGTTTTCTACACGCCCTTTGTCAATAGACCAACTTCACCGATTCTCCCAGATCCCCTCATATGCCATCCTGCTCTATGGCCTGTCTGTTCACGCGCTCCACAAAGGCCTCCACTTTCTCCATGTCCGGCTGGTCAGGCAGAAAGCTCTGTCTGGTGGCAGTCTCCAGCTTCCGCTCATACTCCGCCAGGATCTCATAAAATTCCTCCGCAAAAGTACCGTCTTCCTGTAGGTATCCTCCGCTGCGTATCTTCATCAGCAGCTCCAGATCGCCCTTCCGGTGGGTTATAATCTTCCCCTTTTCCAGGATGTCAACGGCCATCATAAACAGCCGGATCAGATGCATGGCATGCTTGTTCAGATGGTTGTCGTCCTTTTTGCGATTGCGCTTGCCGATTTTATCATAGTCTCTGACCACCGTATTCATGGCGGACCACATATTTTCATAGTCCCGCAGGGGCATATGGCTGTAATGCGCGTCCACAAAAATTTCTGTCTCCATGTCCGGATTTACCGCCGTGTCAATATACAGGCGGACGCTCCCCAGCTCTGAATGCCCATATTTCCGCTGAAAATCCTCCAGCGCGTTCTGCACGGAACGCAGGATATGCCTCTCCCGCTCCCTCTGGGGCATGGAATCTCTGGCAATGGCATTCTGTAGCCTGCGCAGCTGGGCCCCGGCATAGCCGCCAAAAGACCTGGCTGCCCTCTTGGACAGGAACAGACCGCTGTTGTCCACCAGTTCCTGTCCAAGAGGAGATTTAATCAGGTACTGCTCCTCATCCAGCCCCAGAATCTCGCAGGTGTTGGGGTTACAGTCCAGCAACAGCTTTACAATCTTATTGAAGGAATAAATGACCGTGTCCGTCTCCCTGTCCTCATATTGCTCAAATTCCGTCAGACCAAGCAGATCCGAAGGCAGCGGTAATGTCACCCCACGGAAGTCGATATCACTGTTTTCATTGTTAGTGCCATAGGCGTAACTGCCCCCCAGTCCCAACAGCATAATTCTGTCCCCCAGACGAGGATTTGTCCGCAGAAAATCATAGGTTTTCGACCGCATCAGTTTATGAAAATCCATCAGAACCCCTCCCTGTCCGCCTGCTCCCACCTGTGCCTGGGACAGGCATTTTTTTTCATGGCCGCCCTCAGTTCCACATAACATCCGCAGACCCGGCACATACCCTGAAACAACATTTCGCATTCCCTACAGAACTCCAGTCTCTCCTCATACAGTTCCTCCGAAACCTTGTGATCCGCCTCAATGTTCGAAATATACGCCTGTAGCGTCTTAAAATATTCCTCCTGTCCGACCATTTCTCTGGTCAGACATTTCCTGCAATATCGCTGAGACCGGGATTCCTCCATCTCTCTCCACCTCATTGTACATATCTGAAAAAATCCATACCTTGTAAAAATATTATCACACTTGCGAAGCAGCCGCAAGCTATCTGTCAAAACAATCCGCTCTATACAAAAATACCGCTGGCCACTTCCGGCCAGGGTCACGAAACCCCGCGCCGAAAGTAACCGGCGGTCCTTATTCATGGCAGAACTATCGTTCCGGAGCAAGTGTGAACTGATTCACCAGTTCTTTCAGGCAGATAGCCTCGGCGGAAAGCTGTTCACTCGCAGCCGCGCCTTCCTCCGCTGTGGCGCTGTTGCTCTGTACCACCACTGAAATCTGATTGATCCCCAAAGAGACCTGCTCAACCGATTCTGACTGCTCGTTGGACACCACCGCAATATGGTCGATGGCGCCTACCACGGACTGTATACTGTTAACCACACCAAGGAGAACATCCGCCGTATTTTGAGCAATTTCCGTACCGATATGTACCGCATCCGTAGAATGCGCAATAAGTTCCGACGTATTTTTAGCCGCCTCGGCGGATTTACCGGCCAGACTGCGCACCTCCTCCGCAACAACGGCAAAGCCCTTCCCCGCGCTGCCCGCTCTGGCCGCCTCCACTGCGGCGTTCAGGGCAAGTATATTGGTCTGGAACGCAATATCGTCTATTGTCTTAAGAATCTTTGCGATTTCCTCGGAACTGGTCTGAATCCTTCCCATGGCCTCTACCAGATTCTGCATCTTCTGATTACACAGTAAGACCTCTTCGCCGGTCTGATGAGTCTGGCTCCTGACCTCCAGCGCGCCGTTTGCCGTATTTTTTACCTCCTCGGAGATAATGCTGATCCGCGATGCCAGCTCCTGTACCGAACTGGCCTGTTCCGTAGTGCCCTGGCTAAGAGTCTGGGCACTTGAAGACAATTGATTGCTGGCGCTTGCCACCTCTTCAGCGGAATGATTGACCTGGCGCATGGCGTTGCTCAATTCAACTTTCATATTGCGCATGGAGAACAAAATATCCCGAAAACTGCCCACATATACTTCCTCATGCTTTGTGCGGACATTCAGGTTCTGATTCGCCATTTCATTGAGCAGATAACTGATATCTCCGATAACGGTACGCAGTCCTTCCACCAGAGACTCGGTGGATCTGACAAGCACACCCGTTTCGTCCCTGTTTCTGATCTTGGGCATTGGGGTCTCCAGATCACCCTCCACAAGCAGTTTCATCCGGTTTACACAGGCCTTCATGGGATTGCCGATATTGAGAGCCAGCGCCAGAGCGACCCCTGCGGAAATCAATATGGATACCACAATCACCACAATATTGATGACCATCGCGTCCCGGGTGGACGCAAGATAATTGATCTGGGGCGCCGTCACCGCGATGCTCCATCCGTCGGTGTTCAACACGGGCGCATAGGCCGCGAACATTTTGTTATCTCCGCTGGTGTAGCCTCCGAAGCCGTTCCTCCCCTGACGCATCTCGGCATGAATGGCCGCCAACTCCCGCAGAGAAGGATCGCTCTGCGCCTCCGCCTCTATGTTTTGTACCGTAATCGTATCCAGCGTAATATCGGCAATCGTGTCGCCGGATTTATTTATCATGTAAGCCCTGCTGTTTTCACCGATCTGAATCGCGGATACAATATCGTTCAGGAAGGTTTCGTGGGGGACAAAATATACCACGCCCGCAATGGATTTCCCATAGTCTCCTTCCTCGTACAGAGGCGCCGCCACCATAATGGACAGTTCCCCCGTGATCTTGCTGATCAGAGGCTCCGACACAAAAACCTTTCCCTGCATGGCCTGCTGGACATACTCACGGTCCGAATAATCTTTTCCGTCAAAAATGCTGATGCCGTCCGCTCCGACAATATTTCCTCTCTGAAAATCATGCATGGATACACGTCCGTCGATAATGGCTCTCTTTTCTTCCACCGATACCTTGGGATCGGATAATTGCGGAATACAGCCCACCTCCATGACAACGTTCTTATAGACCTCCAGTTCCTGCTGCGCCCGCCCGGCTGCCAGAACGGCCGTCTCGCGCATCATCTGCTCCACCGTGGACATGGTACTGTGATAGTTCAGCGAAATGCCTGAAGACCCGGATGCGACCAGACCGATCAAAACAGTCAGAATAAGAGATACTGTGATTTTGGTTCGAATGCTTTTCATTTCAATGTTCCCCCCTGCTTTCATGGCTGAAATATGAGACATTCGGACCTGCACATTCAGCCGTTCTTACTGATGTAATAACTATTATAAAAGTTACTGTCCCTGCTTGTCAATCACTATCTGTTTTTACCGATATCTATTGCGCGGAATTTTATCATCCCCCTCTATACCTCGCCGTCCCATCCTTTATATGAGACCCTTCAACTTACAAAGCGAATAGAATACAGGCTCTGTAAAATTCCATTGTCGCAAATAAAGAGACGGGAACGTCTGTTTTCCAGACTTTCCCGTCATCCTGATATACAGTGTGCGTTAGAGGATTCGAACCCCCGACCTTTTGGTCCGTAGCCAAACGCTCTATCCAGCTGAGCTAAACGCACATGTTACAAGTAATCCCTGCAACATTAGTTATTGTACTAAGTTCTGAACCAAATGTCAATAGCTTTTTTTAATTTTTTTCGTCTGTTCATTTAAATTCTCCACAATGGCTGTCACTTCTGATACCATACTGCTGTTTATCTCACAGGCTTCATATGTCTCGCTGGAATGCGCGGACACCTCCTCCGTGATGGAAGATATGGTCTGTATGTTTTCCACAATACCGGCATTGGCCGTCTCCAGGCTGTTTACGGTCACCTTCATGGCGCCGGTCTGCAATCCGATGTCCTGCGTCATCCTGGCTATCTTTTCAAAACTCCCCAACACTTTCCTTGCTGTTGCGGCATGAGATTTGTTGCTGTCCGTCACCAGGTCGATGGCGGCAGACACCTCTTTTAACTCCTCGTTGATGCCCTGAATCAGTTCCGTAATATTTACGGTCGCGGACTTGGTCTGGCTTGCCAGAGAAGAAATCTCCCCCGCCACCACCGCAAAACCTTTTCCGGCATCCCCTGCTCTGGCCGCCTCGATGCTGGCATTCAGGGACAGCAGGCTGGTCTGGTCCGCGATTCCGGTGATCATCTCAATAATGGTATTCATCTTCTCCGTCTGTACGCTCAGATCCTCCATCCTGCTGATCACAGTGTCGTTGGCCGCCATGGATTTTTGTACCTGCCGCGCCATGGCATCTATGTCTTTGCGCCCCTCGCTAATCATATCGGCGGCGTCCTCCACTCCCTGGTCAATGATATGCGCGTTTTCCTTCACTTTCACGATATGACCCTGAATCTCCTCCGTGCGAACCATCTGATGCTGCACGGAATCTGCCGTCTCAACACTGCCCTGGGTCACTTCCTTCATGGACCCCTGGATATGGGAAACCGACTGATCAAGCCTCTCCATCTTTTCCGTCACCTGCCCGATCCCCTGGCTGATCTGCCCTGCCAACTCCAGTGTATCGTGCAGCATCTGTGTAGATTTATCTTTTTCCGCATTCAGATTGGCGAGCTTACTTTTATTCAATTTATTCAGGCACCCTGTGGTCATAACGCAAAAGACAGCAACCAGAAGAATGCAGGCCACGCGAATCTCCACATCCGCAATCTGTTCAGGCGCGTACCCCACCGTCATAGCCACATACGCGATATTCAACAAATTGAACAAAAAAAGAGTTCCGCCAAACAGAGCGGTAAAACGTACATTGGAATAAAGAAGCAAAACAACAAACATGGGAACCGCATATACAAAGTTGGTAATGCTGTTTGCTGTAAAAAGAGCAAATATATAGAGGATACCATAGCAAATGGCTATTATGTGCATGATAAGCCCGCTGTCGGGATTCCTCTTATATAATATCCACTCTGTGATCACAGGCACAAGACATATCGCTGCAAACAGGCATATGTACCCCACCGTTCTGGCCCCTTTTAGCAATTCCACCATATAGGCCATTGAAAGAACCAGGTCAATAATTGTATGGCATGTGACAGCCGTCCTGTTAATATAGGCTTTCTCAGACATTTTTGACTCCTTCCTCCTGAATAGTCCAAATAGTTTCGTTTCATATATGATATAAAATCGGTTACATAACAGTTATAACATATTTTTTTTAAAAAGGAAATGTCAATTTTGTTCTTTTTCCTGCCAATTTTGTCTTGTTTACAGGAGATTATGATGGCAATTGATTCCACTGTCCGAAAGAATTATATTGTCATGACTAAGAAATGGGAAACCTTTTTCAAGGCTCCCCATTTAAAGGACACGGTCATGCACTCATGAACATTGGGCTACTAATAATCTGTCCTAATTCTTTTCGTCTCCTCGTTCAGGTTCTCCACAATGCCTGTCACCTCGGAAACCATGCTGCTGTTTTTCTCGCAGGCTTCATAAGTCTCACTGGAATGGGCGGACACCTCCTCCGTGATCGCGGAAATCGTCTGAATGCTCTCCACGATACCGGCATTGGCCGAATCCAGATTCATCACTGTCTCCTTCATCGCGCCGGTCTGTATGCCAATATTTTTTGTCATGTCAGCAATGCGCTCAAAGCTGTCCCGCACCTCCCTGGCCGTAGCCGCGTGAGTCCGGCTGCTGTCTGTCGCCAGATCAATGGCGGCAGACACTTCTCTCAGCTCCGCATTGATATTCTGAATCAGTTCCGTAATGTTGACGGTTGCGGATTTCGTCTGACTTGCCAGGGATGAGATCTCTCCCGCCACCACCGCAAAACCCTTTCCGGCATCCCCTGCCCTGGCCGCCTCGATGCTGGCGTTCAGAGACAACAGACTGGTCTGATCCGTGATACCGGTGATCATCTCTATGATCGTATTCATCTTCTCTGTCTGTATGCTCAGATCCTTCATCCTTCTGATCACAGTGTCATTAGCCGCAATGGAATTTTGCACCTGCTCCGTCATGGAATCTATGTTTTTCTGGCCCTTCTGGATCATTCCCGCCGCGTCGTCAATTCCTCTGTCAATGGTAGCCGCGTTCTCCTTCACTCTGGCGATATGGTTCTGAATTTCCTCCGTGCGAACCATCTGCTGCTGAACGGAGTCCGCAGTCTCCGTGCTGCCCTGCGTCACCTCTTTCATGGAACCCTGAATATGTAAAACCGACTGATCTAACAGTTCCATCTTCTCCGTCACCTGCTCAATGCCCCGGCTGATCCGTCCTGCCAACTGCAAGGTGCTGTTAAGCATCTGCGTGGACTTATCCTTCTCCGCGTTCAGATTAGCCAGTTTGCCCTTATTCAGTCTGTTCAGATATATTGTGGTCATAATACAGAACATGGCAATCAGGATGATGCTGGTGGTCCGAATCTCCACATCCGCAATCTGGTCAGCGGCATACCCCACCGTCACGGCCACATATGCCACATCCAATATATTCATCAGACAAAGAGTTCCGCAATACAACACGCTGAAACGTACATCGGAATACAGAAGCAAAACCACAAACATGGGGACCGCGTACACGAAATTTGTGACACTGTTGGCCGTGAAAATGGTAAAAACATATAACATGCCGTAACACACAGCGATCACATGCCTGATCAGCCCGCTTTCAGAGTTCCTTCCGAACAAAATCCATTCCACAATAACCGGTACTACGCACAGCGCCGTATAAACACATATGTACCCTGTTGTCCTGGTACCTTTAAACAACTCCAGCATATAGGCGAGAGCCAGCGCTATGTCAACAATTGTATGGCATAAAATAGCGGCCCTGTTAATATACGCTTTTTCTGTCAATTTCATCTCCGACCTCCCGATTCACAAATGTTAGATACATACAATTTCTAGTACTTAAGTATTATAACATGCTTATTTTAAAAATGATAGAATAAATCCATCTGAAATTATCTGTAATTTTTTATAATATGTGCTATAATGAGTTAAATGCTCCGCATTTAACTCTTCTGCGTTGCATTTGCGCCGTTGCGTAAAATCATGGCACGAACGCGTTCCGTGCTCCGCAACTGCCTTTTCTGATTACGGCGCGCATCGTGACACGCCAAATCGAGGGATGGCAGTTAATGGATTTCCCGGCTTCCTGTACGGCAGTTGGCATCTTGTTGCGCGGACAATGGAGATACAATTTTCCTGTAAATTTTGAGGAGGTATATATGCTGCAATTAGAGAATCTCTCCTTTCAGGTGGCGGATGCATCCGACTCCCGAAAAGAGATTATCAAAAACCTGAATCTGACCATCGACAATCACCGCTTTATCGTGATCACCGGCCCCAACGGCGGAGGCAAGTCCACTCTCGCCAAACTGATTATGGGCATCGAGAAACCCACCGGCGGTCGGATTCTCTTTAACGGGCAGGATATCACGGAGTTGTCCATCACCCAGCGGGCCAAATGCGGCATCAGTTTTGCGTTTCAGCAACCCGTGCGTTTTAAGGGGATCAAGGTCAGGGACCTGATCACTCTGTCCGCCGGAGACGCTCTCTCCACCGCAGGGGCTTGCGAGTATCTGTCCAAAGTAGGACTCTGCGCCAGAGATTATATAGGCAGAGACGTGGACGCCAGCTTATCCGGCGGAGAGTTAAAGCGCATTGAGATCGCCACGGTTCTGGCGCGAAACACCCCTCTGTCCGTGTTCGACGAGCCGGAAGCCGGCATTGACCTGTGGAGTTTCAACAGTCTGATCAAGGTCTTTGAAGAACTGCACGACGCCGACGACCACCGTTCCCTGATCATCATCTCCCACCAGGAACGTATTCTGAATATAGCGGACGAAATTGTGGTGATCTCCGGCGGTCAGGTAAAGGCCCAGGGCCGCAGGGAAAGTATTCTGCCGGAACTGCTACAGGACACGGGCAGCTGCCGCTTTTATCAGGAAGTGCAGTGAAACAGGAGGGATTCTATATGGACGCGATACAGAAAGAACTGCTTAAACAGGTGACGGGACTGCACGAAATACCCGCCGGAGCCTATAATATCCGGGCCAACGGCGAAGCCGTGGCCCGCAGTACCACCGCTCATATTGATATTGTCACCAAGGAGGACAAATCCGGCATTGACATCATCATCAAACCCGGCACCAAAAAAGAGAGCGTACACATTCCCGTGGTATTGAGCCAGAGCGGATTGACCGAAATGGTCTACAACGATTTTTATATCGGAGACGACTGCGATGTAACCATCGTAGCCGGCTGCGGCATCCACAACAGCGGCGATGAGATGTCCAGACATGACGGAGTCCACACATTCTATGTGGGGAAAAACGCTCATGTAAAATATGTGGAGAAACATTACGGCTCCGGAGAAGGAACCGGCGAGCGGGTCATGAATCCTGAAACCGTGGTGGAACTGGGCGAAAACAGCTTCATGGAACTGGAGACCGTGCAGATCCGGGGAGTGGACTCCACCAGGCGCTCCACCCGGGCAACACTGGCGGACGGGGCGAAAATCGTCGTCACAGAGAAACTGATGACCCATGGCAGGCAGTACGCGGAAACTTCCTTTGACGTAGACTTAAACGGGGAAGGGTCCAGCGCCAATGTGATCTCACGCGCGGTGGCGAGAGACGACTCCCGTCAGCTGTTCCTAGCGAAAATTAACGGAAACAACCGCTGCGCAGGGCACTCCGAATGCGATGCCATCATTATGGACAACGCCAAAATCAGCGCCGTCCCGGAAATCACAGCCAATCATCTGGATGCGGAACTGATTCATGAGGCTGCCATCGGCAAGATCGCCGGAGACCAGATTGTGAAGCTGATGACTCTGGGACTGACCGAGGCGGAGGCGGAGGCCCAGATCGTCAATGGTTTTCTGAAATAATTTCTTTCGTAAAGAATGCTTTCACATCCGTGGCATAGCACCATTTCGCGGATGTAAATTTGCCGAAAATATACTTGTCCGAAGCGGATTCACACATAGTGTAAAGTTTTCCGTCCACCACTACGATCTCCTCGGACATGGGCGCAATCACGCCGTCCGAAAGCAGCGCCCCGCAGTCCAACGCATACAGGGGAAGTTCCATGCCCAGCAGGGAAATATTCCCCTGTAGCTGTAGTCCGGTCTCATCGTACTGGTAGATATGGGAAAGCGCCGTGCCCCAGGAGGTGGACACGTAGATCCGGCCCTCGTCAAAACACATGCCCTGGGCCAGATCCGGCAGGGTATAGGCCTTCACCGGCGCGGGCACAATACCGTACAGGGCCTCTGCATCCAATCTGTATTCCACCGCCAGAGCCTGCTGGTAGTCTCCTGCCAATGTGGTAAACTTGTGGCTCTCCAGTGTCTGGTAGTTGGGATCACGATAGAATTCCCCTGTCACCAGCCGTTCCCCATCCACCGTGACAAAGGCCGGACCTATATAATCCGTTTCCGACACCGCCGTGGCAAATGCCCCTATAGCTGCCACATGGTCTCCATCCGCCGCATTATAAATGCTTTGACTGGAAAAGACCAGAAGGCGGTGCCCGCTGCCGTCCGCCACATAGATATAGTCGCCATATCGGGCAATTCCCCCTGCATGTCCCGTGTAATCCACGCCGGACGGTTCCGCCATGCGGATGGTCTTATCCGGCTTTCCGGCCCCTGGCGCTATAATATAGATGGGCGAAGCTGTATTATCCTTCTGATATCCGTTTACCAGAAAACGTCCCGTCTCTTTGTCGTAAGCAATGCCCTGGGCCACAAACCCACGACCGCAGTCCGGGATCAGGAAACCACGTTCCGAAACCTTGTAGTAATCCCTGACCGGAATGCGGAAATACAGCCTGGCTCCCAGCAGAACCATTGCCAACAATACCCCCGGCACACATAATGCCCATAACGGATAACTCCACCAGGGACGCCTCTTTTTCATTTTTTCTCTCCTATTCGCCATATTTACCTCTTTCCGCATAACATGGAACACTCCCACGACATTATTGGAATTTGCCTTCTAAAGGAGATTCTCCTCAGTCAAAAACTTCCCGTACCGCCGACTCATACCGGATCATATCCCCGGCCTTGCGAATCTTCTTTAAGGCCTTTTCCTTTCCGGGAAAGGAATCCCCCAAATAAGTCCACAATTCTTTCATCTTATACAGGGCGTTCTGCTCTCCTGCCATTATTTCCCTGTAGCCGTTGAGCATTTCCTGATGAAAGGCCCACAATACCTCCCTGCGTGCCTCCGGAGCCGGATTTTCATAGTCCTCCGAAACCTGCCGCCGCTTCTCCCACTGTCTCAGTTCCCCGGTCAGAAACGGATTTTTCAGCACGCCCCTGCCCAGCATAACCCGCTGTATCCGGGGAAATCTCTGTCTCAGCGTCTGATATTCTCCAAGACTGTGTATCTCCCCATTATAGCAGATGGAAATACGCCCCCCTGTCTTCTCCTGGCGGTGCAGGGCCAGTTCCATGCCCTCCAGACGCAGAGGATGCTTATAGAAATCCCGCTGTATCCGGGGGTGAATAATCAGTTCTTCCATGGGGTACTTTTCATAAATTTCCAGCAGCCCCTCCCAATCCTCCATATCTGTCACACCAAGTCGAGTCTTAACGGAGACGGAGAGGGGACATTTTTCATAGATCTCTTCCAAAAAAGCATCCAGCCGCGAAGGAACTCCCAGAAATCCCGCTCCCCTGCCCCGGCTGACCACCGTGCCGGAAGGACAACCCAGGTTCAGATTCACATGAGAATACCCCATTTGCCTCAGTCTGTCCGCTATCATCAGAAAATCCTCCGCCCGGTTGGACAGGATCTGCGGCACAAGCCGGGGCCGAATCTGTCCCTCGCCTTTTACATTCATATCCTTCTCCAGGCCCCGCATAAATCCCTCATTGTGCTCCGGCAGCACATCATTTAACTCCTTGTGATTCAAACCCGTACTGGCGATAAAGGGGGTAAAATACCGGTCCATATCGCCAAAATATTTCAAATAGGCATTGCGGAATATATACCCTGTAATCCCCTCCATCGGGGCCAATTCAAACTGCATCCGATACCTCCCTGTCCCACCGCGCCTGTACTATCTCATGACCCTGTAGACTCTCCTGCTTGCAAAATCACTTTTCGCTACTCTGCATCCTCCTCCAGGTCAAAGAGATTTCCCGTGGCAAAAGGACTCCCCACATCACATCTCCCGTGGTGGTAGGCCTTTTCCGTCCTCCCCTCCTCCAGGGCCATAGAGGTCTCTACCTTCATACGGCCGACACCGGCCCTGGTCATGGTGTCCAGCATTCTGATCACGTCTTGTGTCTGATCCATTCTCTTTCCTCCGGACAAAATTCCCGTAAGCGTACTGTGCTGACTTTTTGGTTCCCGCCACATTTATTGCAGCCGCAGGTATGAGGCATACTCCGCGCCACATATTTTCCTCGGAAAACAGGCGGCTCCATATCAGGAAAAGCATGGTATAAATGGCCATTCGACCGTTTCCTGACATGAGTAAAGTTTATTATATCACAACTATTTAGAAATTACAGTATTAAATACCGTATTTCTCATGTGCAACCCCATATTCCGCATCATGCAACACACTTATGATTTCCGTTTTATAAACTTCTGACAGGCGTCCGCCCCGGTAGGCCTGCGGCTCCTGTTGCCATAACTTTCAGACGAAATCACGACAAAAGATATCGTTTTCGGATTGACTTCTCTCACTATATCCTGTATGATAAAGATGTATCGGGGAAGACACCCATGAAAAAAAACGCAGATACGGGTAAACTGATCGGGGAGGGCACCCATGGAAAAAAACGGACAAACCGTATCCGTGCTGGATGAGCGGAGCGCGGTGATTGGTTACACCTATCCAAAGAGAGCAAAAGGACTTGTCAAAAAGCGTCGGGCAGAGTTTGTATCCGACAACGCAATCCGTTTGCACAGACAATGCCCGACATATGAGAATATGGAGGACATGGAGATGAATCAAACCAAATACATAACAGTGAACCCCAATACATGGCACAAAAATCCCGACGAATGCGGTCTGAATGTCAGGAGTTCCTTTAACAGGGGCAGCGACCCCACCATCTGTGAGCGTTTTATGATTGACAATCCATTGGCGGAGGTTATTGCGACTCTGCCGCGCCTGACAGAGGTGTTGTCTCTGGGCTCCTGGAACTGGGAGTCTACCAGCTATATCGCCGGCAACATCCATGAGATTGAGCCACACAGCGAATATCACTTTGTATTTTGGCTCAACGGCGGCGAGAACGACCGAAGCGACGAGACATGTAAGTTGCAGATTATGTTCACCAATACGCCCGATCTGGCTTCCCGCAGCGAATTTGAGGCGACAGGGCTGCATTTCCGCTTAAATCGCGGATATATTAAGCCCCTGAAAAAATACAACGGTTGGGAATACTATGACATACCGTTCACCGCCCCCCAGGCCAGATATGTACAGTTCCAGCTGGTGGCAGACCGGGCCCCCATGGCACTGATCGACGCCCAGGCCCCTGACCTGTACATGGAACTTAAGGATGTGACCGACCCCTACGAGGAGCGGCGGCCCCAGCGGCACAATATCTATTTCGAGAATGGCTGGCCAGTGGACAAATGGTACTCCACCTCATATCTGGCCAATGAAAAGCATGTACCGGACCAGGCCGGGAGCAGCTCCTCTGTTCCGAACATGCCGAACATGGCCCCGCTCTTTCCGAACCTGGGGGGTTCCTTCAACCAGCCCGATCTGGCCCAAGGTATCATTGACGAAATCTTGGAAGAGATAGACATAGATGATATACAGGAGCAAATCAAGAACGCTATTTTGGACGGTCTGGATATAGATGCCATAAAAAGGAGCATTGTGAAATCTCTAAATCAGTCTAACTAAACGGCGCTAATGCAGGCCCCGTTCCCACAAAGGGAATGGGGCCTCTTTTTTTCTATCAGAACTTTGTGCTAACGGAAATATCCGTCCAGTGTACTGACCTATTTACTTTCAGCCAAACGGGTCAGTACATTAGTCCAGCTCTTTCTCATAACTGAGAATTTCGCCAGTGCTCGCATCCACATCACAGGAGTATTCTGTGTGGCCAATTTGCCATTCCACCTCATATTCCCCGCGACCATCATCATAATCAAATTCAATTTTCAGACGCTGGGCATCCTCTTCGGCCACACCGGCGTGCGCAAGCGCAATCTGTTTGGCCCTGTCCTCGGTGATCTGCCCCTCCCCCACCATAGTGTCCGCTCCGTGCTGATCGTATTCCGCATCCTGATCAAAAGACAGTATCTCCCCTGTTAACGCGTGAATATCATAGTCATATTCGGTATTGTCTTTATGAAATTCTATATCATATTTCCAGTTTCCGTCATCCTGCTCCAGATGCGCGTGTACAAAATGCGCTTCCTCCGCAGTCAGACCTGCATGGTCCAGCGCAATCTGTTTCGCTGCCTCACTTCCGATGTACTGTCCGCCGGCTTCTGGCGCAATATCCGCCTGGGGAGCATCCTGCGGTAGAGGGTTCTCCGCCTGAGAGGCATCCGGTGCCGGGATCCCCTCCGCTTGAACCACATCCTGCGGCAGAGCATCCACATCATAGTTCCCCATCTCACAGTGCATGGCAAGAATCTCTCCAGTCAATGCGCTGACCTTATAGTCATACTCCGCATCCTCACAGACAAACTCCACATCATATTCTGAATTGCCGTTTTCGGAATCCAGATGAATACGCACAAACCGTACCTCATCCTCCGAAAGACCGGCGTTTTCCAAAACCACTGTCTTTACCCCCGCAACCGTAACCGCACCCGACTCCTGCCCTTCTGTTTCTCTCCGGCTGTCTGCCTCTCCCAGCCCTCCTGCTTCTTCTCGGTGGTCCGTTTCTCCCTGACCGCTGCCGTATTGGCCTGCCAGATCAGCCGACTCTTCCATTCCTACAACCTCTGCCCCGGATTCAGCCCCAGGTTCCGTAGTGCCGCATCCTGTAGCCAGCAAAAGGATACTACTCATAATGAAAATTTTCCTATTCCATTTCCTATTCATCATTCTCCTATTTTCCTCCAAAATACTCCCTTACGCCCCCGATACCGATGGATTTTGGCAACGCACTCTTCTTATACGCATATTATACATGATTTTCCCCACAACATCAATATTTGCGCAATACAACCGCCGTGAAACATTTTTATAGTTTATTACCTGTCTATTATTTTAATACACATATATCAATTCATCCTACACCCGCAAAGGCAGCGTAGTCCATACGGAGATTTTACTCCCCGACCACGCCCCCGCCGATTTTTCAGACAGGGCGGCCATCCGGGATCATTTCCTACATAACGCAGTCAGTACACCAGGGTGTATTTGGATATGCAATATCCAAACTTCTCGGAATCGTATTGAACAGCTCTCTCTTTCATGCTACAATAATTCCTGACGATATATCCATATGGAAGTCCTACAGAAGTAAACGGAAAAACATAAGAAAGGATGATCCAAAATGTACGATTTAACCCGATACCTCCATCAAATTGACGACGTGATTGCCTGTGGCCCTTACAGGGATACCTGGGAGTCTCTGTCCTCCTACCGTGTTCCCCAATGGTATCAGAAGGCAAAGTTCGGAATCTTTATTCACTGGGGAATCTACAGTGTGCCCGCTTTCGGCAACGAGTGGTATTCCCGCAACATGTATATCCAGGGTTCGCCGGAATATGAGCACCATATCAAGACTTATGGCAGGCATACGGATTTCGGCTATAAGGATTTTCTCCCCCTGTTCCGCGCCGAACATTTTCAGGCGGACAAGTGGGCGGATCTATTCCGGCAGGCCGGAGCTAAATATGTGGTGCCGGTGGCGGAGCATCATGACGGTTTCCAGATGTACCACAGTGAAATCTCCCACTGGAATGCCTGTGAAATGGGGCCGGGGAGGGACGTACTGGGTGAATTGAAGGAAAGCTGCGAGCGCGCGGGGATGATGATGGGCGCATCCACGCATCGCCTGGAACACTGGTTCTTTATGGGACATGGCAAAGAATTTGAAAGTGACATTAAAGAGCCTTTGCAGCGCGGAGATTTCTACTGGCCGGCCATGCCGGAGCCGGATCACCAGGCCCTCTCCGGGGACCCCGAACCCACGGAGGAATATTTGCAGGACTGGCTGGTGCGCACCTGCGAAATCATAGACCGCTATCAGCCGAAAATCCTTTATTTTGACTGGTGGATACAGCGGGAGGTCTGCAAACCCTATCTGCGGAAAATTGCCGCCTACTATTACAACCGGGCCGCCGAGTGGGGCACGGAGGTCGCCATCAACTACAAGCATGACGCATTCCAGTTCGGGTCTGCGGTGCCGGATGTGGAAAGGGGACAGTTTGCAGATATGAAGCCGTTCTTCTGGCAGACAGACACCGCCATCGCCCTCAATTCCTGGTGCTACACGGAAAACAACCAGTTTAAGCCCGCAAAGGACATTGTATGTGATCTGGTGGATATTGTGAGTAAGAATGGATGTCTTCTGCTGAATGTCGGCCCCAAAGCAGACGGCACCATATCCACCGAGGACGAAAAGGTACTTCTGGCCATCGGACAGTGGCTGAAAGTAAACGGAGAAGCCATCTACGAATCGAATATCTGGAGAAAATACGGAGAGGGACCCACGCAGATTGTGGAGGGACAGTTTTCAGACGGAATCAAGAAAGAATTTACCTCCAAGGACTTCCGCTTTACCACCGCTAAGGGCTATCTCTATGTCACTGCCCTTAGATGCAGCGAGGACGGAGACTACTGTATTACCTCCCTGGGGGAACAGGACGCCTCCAGACAGGCCAATTTCCATGGCATCATCCGGGATGTGCAGGCGTTGGGAACGGATGAACCCTGCCGTTGGAGCCGGGACGAAGAAGGACTGCATATCAGATGCAGTCTGCAAAGTGACTATCCTATTGTATTTAAGATCGCTGTTGACTAGATATTAGAGCCGCATAATCCGCATTCCACCATATTCTTATGTCAGAAAATGGAGACATCCGCCATAACGGCTGCTGTCTCCATTTCTATCCGCATTATGCTTCCATACATCTTGCTAATACATTCAGATTTCTCTTTGGACGCTCAGATACATTCTGGCCTCATAGGGACGCAGTGTGGAAATCGGCCCCTCCTCCCTGTAGTTTCCGATCAGCAGTCTCATGGAGGCACCCGGCTCTTCCAGCGGGCAATTCACTGTACTTCCGGAGAAATTGCAGACCACCAGAAGCCGGGAATCTTCATGCTCCCTGGTATAGGCGAATATATTTTCATCCTCCATAAGCAGCATCTGAAAATCACCGTCCACGAACACGGGATATTTCTTGCGAAGCCGAATAAGGTTTTTGTAGCAGCTGAAAACAGAATCCTCATCACCCAACTGCCCATCCGCGTTGATCTGCCGGTAATTGGGATTGACTTTGATCCAGGGCGTTCCTTTGGTAAATCCCCCGTTTTCTCCGTCGCTCCACTGCATGGGCGTTCTTGCGTTGTCCCGGCTTCTGGCATGGATCGAACGCATGACTTCCTCCCGGCTGTATCCCTTTTTGAGGCGCTCCTCATACAAATGCAGGGTTTCAATATCCCTATAATCCTCTATCTCATATTGCACATTGGTCATGCCAAGTTCCTCACCCTGATATATATAGGGCGTTCCCTGTAACCCATGAAGGAGAATCGCCAGCATTTTAGCGGATTCCACCCGATATGCTCCGTCATTCCCCCAGCGGGAGACTATTCGGGGCAGATCATGATTATTCCAGAACAGACTGTTCCAGCCCTTTCCGTGCAACCCGCTCTGCCATCGCGCAAACACCTCTTTCAGTTTCAGAAAGGGCAGAGGCGCCAGATCCCACTTCTCCTTCCCCTCCACCTGGTCCAGGCCTATATGCTCAAACTGAAATACCATGGAGAGTTCACTGTTGTCCGGATTGCTATAGAGCTTCGCCAGCTCTATGGTCGCTCCCCAGGCTTCCCCGACGGTAACCAGATCCGCCTTCTGGAAGGTCTCACGGCTCAGTTCCCGCAGAAATTCATGTAGTCTTGGCCCGTTGTTGGTGATTTTTTTGTCCGGCTCCTTGGCAATCTGATCTATCACATCCAGCCGGAAGCCCCCCACACCTTTTGCGGTCCACCAGTTGATCATGTCATAGATTTCCCTGCGCAGCCTGGGATTTTCCCAGTTTAAATCCGGCTGTTTCACAGAAAACTGATGAAAATAATACTGCTGCACTTCCGGCACCCACTCCCATGCGGGTCCTCCGAAAGCGGCCCGCATGTCGTTGGGAAATACGCCCTCTGTGCCGTCTCTCCACACATAATAGTCATGATACGGATTTTCCCTGCTCTTTTTGGCTTCCTGAAACCAGCGGTGCTCATCCGAAGAGTGGTTCAGCACCAGGTCCATGATAATGCGAATATGACGCTTTCCCGCCTCCCTGATCAGCTCTTCCATATCTTCCAGAGTCCCAAACATGGGGTCAATATCCTGGTAATCAGAGATATCATACCCGTTGTCATCCTGGGGAGACTTACACACCGGCGAAAGCCACACTGCGTCGATTCCCAGTCTCTCCAGATAGTCCAATTTGGAGATAATGCCCCGCAAATCCCCTATACCGTCCCCGTTGCTGTCCGCAAAGCTGCGAGGATAAATCTGATAGATCACGGCGCTTTTCCACCATTTGTTTTGAGTTACCTTCTCCCTGTCCATAGCACATTCTCCTTTCCGGAACCTGTTAAATGTCCGGCCTTTGCTGCCAGGCAATTTTGTCTCCATTATACACAGGATTCCCCGCCGCCGCAACTGTCAGTTTTATTTCTTTGAGATGGGTGTGTATCTCCTGCACGGCTTTAAACTATAGCAGTTTATATGTCCCCTTCCCCAGTTTTTTGACCAGTCCGGCTGTCTCGATCCGATTTAAAATTCTTTGCAGCTGCCTCGGGGTGCAATGGAGATGAAAGGCCGCCTGCTCCACGCCTTTCAGGGTTTTGTTATCACATTTATACTTCATATAGGACAGTACCCGATCTGTGAGGGAAGCAGGAACGGCATCCATGACGGTGATGGCTCCTATTTTGCCCGATAAACTCTTACAGATCAATTCCAGAAATCTGTTATCGGATAGCAGCTTTTCCCTGTGTTTTTCTATGGAAAACGCAATGCAGACCAGACTTTCAGCAGCCTCCGCACAGATGCTGTTACTCCTGGGATAAAAGATATCCATATCTCCGAGAAAATAGTCCGTTTTACCGCTGGACAGGGAATAGCGTGTACCATCCTCGCGAATCAGGTAGATATTGAGGGATCCCTGCTCCACAATCTGGAACAAAAGCTCATTCTGAACAGGGGAACTCACCAACTCGCCTTTTTCGTATTTTATCAGATAAAAATCTATATCCAGCGCGGAAAGTACCGTATGATATCTGCTTTGGGCAATGCGGGATGCAATTGCCCCTTGATCATAAATTCGTTCCATCAAAAATTCCTCCAGCAGGACATATGTCCTGTTATCAAAATACATTTTACAATAAAATAGAGAAAAAGCAAGGGAGGAAAAATTGTATGACATCCGTTTATGAAGAAAAAAATAATTCCAGAGCAATTATGCGCGTGGGGCTACCTGCCATGTTAGGACAGCTTACCACACTTATTTACAATATTGCTGATACGTTTTTTGTTTCTCTGACAAAAGAACCTGCAACAATTGCCGCCGTGACACTGTGTGCGCCAATCCTGCTGATTATTATGTCCATCGCCTGTATTTTCGGAATGGGTGGCAGCAGCGTCATCGCCAGATTGCTGGGGGAAGAAAAGGAAAAAGAGTCCGGCGCAACAATGAATTTCTGTGTATATGGAATGGCAATTGCAGGTATTATCACGCTTGTTCTGGGACTGATATTTCTGCATCCGCTGGCAGAAATATCCGGTGCAGACACCGATAACATCACCTATACCTGTGACTATCTGAAATGGATTTTTGCAGGCGCCCCTTTTATTATGCTGGCCAATGGATTTGTTCATCTGTTCCGGTCGGTGGGGTTGATTAAGGAAGGGACCATTGGTCTGATCCTGGGAAATGTGATTAATATGGTACTGGATTACATGTTTATCGCTATCCTGGGCTGGGGAACATCCGGCGCCGCGCTGGCCACGTCCCTTGGATTTGTATGCGCTACAATCTATTATATCAGCTGCATGATTCGGGAAGAACACCGGGGAAACCAGTTGGTCCCCCTGGCTCCAGGTCGCTTTTCCCCAAATGCGGCAATGATCCGCAATGTCGTAAGCATCGGTGTTCCAGGCGCTCTTATCACCGTACTTATGAGTGTATCCAATATTGTACTCAACAACTATATCGGCATCTACGGATCTGACGCAGTGGCTTCCTGCGGAATTGCGTATAAACTTGACATGGTTCCCATTTTATTGTCCGTAGGTTTATCCCAGGGTGTGGCTCCTTTAGTGGGCTATTGCTATGGAAGAAATGAGAAAAAGCGAATGTCAGATCTGATGAAGTGTGCAATACTATATGGAGTTATTCTGGGAGCCGTATTCACCTTCGTTTTTATGCTTCTGGGAAAACCTCTTGCCGCCATATTCCTACAGGACGAGGCTTTGATCATACAGACGGAGTATTTTTTAAGAGTCCTCAGCCTGTCTGCCCCCCTGCTTGGCATAATCAACATGATAACAAGTTATTTCCAGGCACTGGGGAAAGCGGTAAAATCGTTAGTTGTCACTGTACTGAGAAATGCCGTACTTTTTATTCCGGGCGTAATCCTCCTGAATCATTTCTGGAAAATCAATGGTGTGATTGCGGCACAACCCGTGGTTGAAGCGGTCTTGACAGTCATCTGCCTGTTTATGTATGGCAAAGACATGAAAGCAAGCGGCAATCAGCCTTCCACAGCCCACTAAAAAGGATGGTAATATACCTGAACCAGTGAGCAAATTTTCTGTATCTCGTCCGGAATCCGGATTCCGGCGGGACACATAGAAAGGCAGGGCATTTCCACACATTTCCGACACCAGTCGGCGCTCTGCCGGATACCCATATCCAGTTTCCGCAGCGCCCAATACTCCTTTCCAAGAAAAAAGTACTGATACTGCCGAAATATCGTGTGTATTTCCGTTCCCTGAGGACAGACACATCTCTGGCATCGGTCGCAGGGAATGGGAACAAAGTCTTTGCCCAGAACGGATAGAACTTCGTCAAAGCCGGGAACCGGGCTGCTTTTATGAGGACGGAACGCCTCCCACGCCTGTTGCGTAGTCCCGATTCCCACCAGCGCACAGGAAACCGGATCAGAGAGCACTGCTTCCAGCAGCATTTCCACAGGAAAATATTTCGGCAAAAGCCCTGCGGCATATACTTTGTTAATCAGGATTCCCTTTTTCCGGAAAAGAGACTCCCCCTTCATTCGTTCCAGCATCCCCCGTTCCAGAAGATTGCCGCTTCCCTGTAGTACATCCACTCGATGGTCCCGAGCGCCCCGAAACAATATATCATAGTAATGGGAGGCCACTCCCACAAAACGTATCACACCTTCCTGTTTCAATTCTGACAGGGCATCCAAAGCGCCGCCCTTTTGAAAGACAGCCTCCTCATGGGCGGCATCCGCCTGATGTACAAAGTACAGATCCACCCAGGTTCCCAGATTTCCACAGGAAGCCTTCACAGCGAGATACATCTCGTTTCCGTCAAAAAAACGCGCCTTGTCGGAGATAATGATATTCTCCCTGCCGATATGGGCTGCAAATTTCCCTAATTTTATCTCCGCGTCGCCATATTCCGGCACAATCGCCGTGTCATATAAATTGCACCCGAGACGATAGGCATATTCCATCACAGCCAGCGCCTCTTCGTCGCTCAGATTGTAATACTCCGGCAGTACAGGAACGCTTCCGCGCAAAATGGGAATCGTGCCGAAACCCACCTCTGAGACGGACAGCCCGGTTTCTCCAAGCCTGCGATATTTCATCTATATGGATCCCTCCTGCCAAATAAGCCGAAAAATCAAAGAACTTTACCGGAAAGGCTCTGCTGCGCATCCCGCAAAAGCTCTCTCTTCTATAACAATCCGGTCTGTAGTATTCCGGGGCATGCGGATCCGGGACAGTTCCCGGCAGAAAGCGAAAGCCTCCCTCCCAATCCGCTTTATGCTGGAGGGAAGGCTGATCTGTTTTAAGCTGTGACAGCGGTAAAACGTTCTCTCCGGTATCTCCTCCACGCCCTCTGGAATCAGAATTTCCTCCAGGGAAGTACAGTTTTCAAAAGCCTTCGCACCAAGACGCCTGAGTTTTTCCAGGCATTCTACCCGTTCCAGCGACCCGCAGTTATAGAAAGCCCTTTCACCGATTTCTTCCACATTCTGCGCCTGTAGGACTTCTTTTAACCACTTGCAGCCTGAAAAGGCACGGTTTCCAACAGATAACAGGGACTGGGGAAATGTGACTGTAGTCAGCAGATTTCCCTCCTGAAACACCCCTTCGCCAATGGCGGTAATACCCTCCGGCATACGGAGTCTGGCTATATTCCCTGTACACTCCACAAGCACATTGCTCTTGTCTGTCTTGAAACAGTTCATACTGTCCATGACGGCCTGCGCGGCCAGGGCGGGGAGGGTCCTCTCCCGGTCCGCGATGCCCGTAATACGAACAGAAGTATTGTCCGGCAGAATTATTTCTCTTAAATAGATGCAATTACGGAAAGCATGTTCCTCCACTTTGGTGCTGGCGGACATAAACCGTATCTTCTCTATCTCCATTCCGTTGGCGAAGGCCCATCCGCAGACCATTTTAATGTCCCGGGGCACGATGACTTCTCCCTCACAACAGGAGGCGTCCAGCAACATATGGTTTGCCGTCACAAACGGGGAGACTCGCCTCTGCCTGTCTATCCAGGCCGTGCCATGGAAAGCCCTGGGACCAATATAGTCCACACTGTCGGGAATTACTATTTCCTCCAGCATCATGACATCCCGAAATACCTCCGCCTCTATCTGACGTATTCCCCGGGGGATTTTTACAATCCTGCCCGCGCCCCGGTATCCGCAGAGAATGCTTTCCCGCTCTACCGCAAAACAACTCATGGCACTGTGAAAAAGCAGCCGCGCCATTTGCGGTATTCTATCCGACAATATATCTTCGTAGGAATTAAACTCCCATCTCCTGCCCTGAAAATAAACCCATCGCAGGGATGTACACCCTGAAAAAGCATATTCCCGCAGATCAGGGCAGCTCGCTTTCGAGCCGCTCTCCCCCTGGACAAGGCAGATTTCATCCAGACGGTCGCAGTCCTCAAAGGCATGGGGCATAATGCGCACCCCTGCCGCCAATTCCGCTTTTATCAGAGCGTCGCAGCCCTCAAAGGCGTATTCTTCTATCTCTTCTATGTGCAGGAAATCAAAAATCCTTAAGCCACTGCATCCGCTGAAACAATGCTCCCGAATCCGCGCCGCACAGTCACAAATACATATTTGCAGAGATGCGCATCCCTCAAAAAGACGCCCTGGAAGAACCGATACGCCGCTGAGAACAGCCTTTGTAAGCGATGTACAGTAAGCGAAAGCGGCAGCGCCCAAAGTGCCCGCAGCTAAATGGATTTCCCCCAGAGAACTGCATTTCTCAAAGGCACGGGCGCCAATCTCACAGAGATTTTCCGGAAAGTTTATCTCTCTCAGCCTGCGGCAGGCCCAAAACGCGCCCTCTCCAATCCAGGCAAGACTTTGGGGAAGGACAACGCTGGTAATCCCCCTATTTTCGGAGAATGCAAAAGGCGCAATACCCGTAACTCCCTCTGGGACCATCAGTTCCCCGGCGCAGCCTGCCGCAGAAAAGACGATATTGCCAAATACTTTCAGCCCCTTCTCCTCCTGCTTTACCAGCAGGGTATCTTCAAAGGCGCGCTCTCCGATATAGCGCAAGGTTCCCGGCAGAACAGCGGCGCTCTCCTCCCATTGCAGTCCGGCGCAGCCATACAGCGCCGTATTTCCAATGCTTTCCGCCTGTTGCAGACAGATCCCCCTCAGACTGCGGCAATTATAGAACGCCCTGTTTCCGACTGCTTTCCAGGCAACCGGCCTGCCCTGGGCGTCCTCCACCGACACAAGTTCCGGACAGCCGGCAAATACCGCCTCTTCCAATCTGTCCACCGGAGAATGCCAATATACCCGGCGCAGCCTGGAGCAGGCGTCAAACGCCCATGGTCCGATCCATTTTACACTCTCCGGCAGATAGACAGCAGTGATATTCTGATTGCCGTAAAATGCCCCTCCTGCCAAAATCCGCACATTCTCAGGCAGCCGCGCCTCGCCATTTAATTTTCCCCCGTCCCAGAAGATATCCCCCTGTTGTCCTTCCTCTATCCATTTCTCCAGAAACGGTGTATTTTCCCATGGGGTTACGCCTGCGGATACCAGAGAATCCGGCACTGTGACCTGTTCCAGCGCAGCGCAGCCCCAGGCCAGTTTATCCGGGACATGGCGCACTCCCTCCTCCAGTACCATTTTTTTGAGCCTGTCGCAATCGGAAAATATGTCGCCGCCATATTTCCGGCAGTCGGCGCCCATCCATGCTTCCTCCACACCGCTCTCAGCAAACGCCATGCTGTCCACCTGTTTCACATTCGCTGAAAGCCGTACTTTCTTCAGGGCGCGGCAGCGATAAAACGCCAGCCCGCCGATGAAAGCAAGGCTCTCGGGAAAGGAAATCTCCTCCAAACATTCACAGCGAAAAAAGACCTGTTCCGCGATCCGCTCCAAATTCCCCCCAAGGTCAACTTCCTTCAACACCCGGCAGTACTTAAAGGTCCCCGCCTCCAGCCGGGTAACTGTCCCCGGGAGCGCAATGCGGAGAAGTTTCACACAGTTGTCAAATGCCTCCCTGCCTATCCGCTCTAAACTTTGGGGAAAAGTAATCGTCTGTAACAGCAGACAGTTCCGAAATGCACCCTGCCCGATTTCCCGCAGGCCGTGGGGCAGAATGATACGGTTTATGGTTTCGTTTCCCGCGAAAGCCTCTTCCGCTATGATCGTAATCCCCTCCGGCACCACCACTCTGGATTCCGCCCCCAGATATTTGAGAAGAATCGTTCCGCTTATGCGGAAATTCCCCAATACCTGTCTGTGGACGGTCCTGACCAGCCCCGGAACCTCCGGTCCGGAAAGTTGCCCGATTCCCTTCAGTTCATGCCGAATGCCGTCAGGCGTCCATATATATTTCAGGGATGTACAGTTTTTAAAGGCGTCGTCATGGATTACCATCCCGTCCCCTTCAAACAGCACCGTTTCCAGGCTAATGCAGTTGCGGAAGGCACGACTTTCTATTTCTTTGAGAGATTTGGGCAGTTTTACAGAGAGGATTCCTCTTTTGTCAAAGAATGCGCTCTTTCCAATCCTTTCTACTCCCGCCGGAATCTCCACATGTTTTAAGTTCGTCAGAAATTCCGTCACCGTTCTGCCGTCCATTTTCATCATTCGAAGAATATCGGCGGCAATCCCCCGCACCAGGGGCGGCAATTCCCTCTCTCCCTCGCCCACCACCGCCTCCACCGCATTGGGAATTACAAAATGTCTTCCGTCTGTAAAAGTAAAATCCGCCAACAGGCCGCAGCCGGTAAAGACATCGCAAAGACAATCCTCTTCCAGCGCGTCGGACAGGGTGAGTCTTTTTAATTGTACATCATTTACAAACGCCTGGCTTCCCAGCCGCCGCACCCCCGGTATACAGGCCTCTTCCAGACTGTCGCAGTACAGAAACGCACAGTCCCCCAGTTCTTCCACCCCGGGTGGCAGGGCAATGGACCGCAGAGCGTGGCAGCGGTGAAAGGCATAGGCTCCGATTTCCCTTACCTCTGCCGGAATCTCCACCTCCTCCAACTTTCTGCACCCTTTAAACGCTCTCCCGAGAATGCGGTGCAGACCCGGGGGCAGCAGAACTTTTTTCAGGGAGGCGCATCCCTTCAACGCCCCCTCTCCAATCGTGTGAACCCCCTCCGGAACAGCCAGCGTTTCCTCTCTTCCCGTATATGAAATCAGTATTCCGTTCTGTATTTGCATATTTTCCATAGTCACTCATTTCCTCATAGCCCAGGCCCCGTGGTATGGCGTACCGGAATGTGGAGTACCCGGACCTACCTCCTCGTGGATATCGCCAGCCTCTGGTATTCCTTAATGTGTATTTGGACGTGAAACATCCAAACTTTTTGCCCGCAACATAGATGTGCGCTATGGATTCGTTGTAAAGATCAGGGTCACCACTTCCCGGAGTTCTTCCATACTTCCACATCTGTAAAGCCGCTCCTTGTACCTCTTTGTGCCCTTGCGCTTTTTCATGGCATAGGACGCCAGTTTGCGGATATAGGCCAGGGTATAGGTTTCATCATAATATCTGCCTGTCAGTTCCATTTGTTCCAGCAGAATCTGTAGAGTGGTCTTAGAACTGCCCCTGCCCGTCAATTCGCTGAAAACAAAGGGATTTTCCAGAGCGTACCGGGCCAGCATAATTCCGTCCGCCCCTGTGCGCTCCATCATTTTCTCCGCATCCTCCGGGGAATAGATCCCGCCGTTGGCTATAACGGGAATGGAGACCGCCGCCTTGGCGTGAGCAATTTCCCTGTAGCAGGGAGTTCCGTCGTACATCATATTGCGCGAGCGCCCGTGTATTGTGAGAAGATCCGCTCCCGCGTCCTCGCACATACGGGCAAATTCCGCCGTAAACATATTGCTCTCATGGATGCCTGTACGGCATTTTACCGTCACGGGCTTTCCGCTTTTTTTACAGCCCCGGATGATTGCCGCCGCCCTTTTGGGGTCCAGCATCAAAGCGCTTCCCTCGCCGCTTTTAAACACATTGGGGACCGGGCAGCCCATATTGATGTCAATGATATCAAAGTCCGCCAGCAGATCGCCGCATGCCATCCTCTCCATCACCGCAGGTATACCACCCAACAGCTGAACAGCCTTGACCGGCTCCTCTGCCGTGGTAAAAAGCAGACGTCTGGTTGCCCTGTCCCGGTATTTCAGGGCATTGGCCCCGGACATCTCTGTAAAACACAGTCCTGCCCCCATCTCATAGGCCAGCATCCGAAAGGGGTAACAAGTGTAACCGGCCAGTGGCGCCATCAGGACATTGGTGGACAGCAATATGCCCCCCAGGCGGATTTTCTTAATCTCCATCGGTTCCTCCTCTTTTGGTTTGTCTTCCTTCGGCCTGCTTTCCTCCGATTTAGTCTTTCGTTTTGCCTTCCTTCGGCCTGCTTTCCTCCGGATTCGCTTTATCCGTTTCCTTTTTTTCCCTCTCCCGGTTTTTCGCCTTCAAAGCGTTTCTTTTATTTACGCTTTCCCGCAGCAGCGCGTAACCTGTGGACATCAGCGGAATAAACAGCAGCATTCCGGCGACGCCGAACAGGCTGCCGCCTATGCTCACAGCCATCAAAACCCATATGGATGGCAGTCCCACCGAATTTCCCACTACTCTGGGGTAAATCAGATTGCCCTCGATCTGCTGCAATACCAGAAACAGCACCACAAACCACACTGCCTGCAACGGATTGTTAATCATGATCAGGAACGCCCCCACGCCGCAGCCCACAAAGGCCCCCACAATGGGAATCAGGGCCATCACCGCGATCAGCACCCCCACCACAACCGCATAGGGCATACGGAAAATGCTCATAAAGATCACAAACATAGCCCCCAGAATCACCGCTTCCAGGCATTGCCCCGTGATAAAATTGCTGAAATTCCTGTATAGCAGGCTGCAAATCTCCTGTATTTTATCCCCTACCCGTGTCGGCAGATACGCAGAGATAAGCCTTCTGCCCTGGTTCGCCAGACGCTCTTTCTGCGCCAGGATGTACAGCGCAAAGACAAGGGCAATGGCCCCGTTTACCACGCCGGATATAATGCTGCCCGCCACATTAAATGTGGAATTAAGCACATTTCCGGCGCCGTTTTTCAGAAAATGCACCACATTTTCCAGTATGCTATCCCAGTTAAACTCCATGGATTCCAGCTTGCTTACCCATTCCGCCAGCATCGGCTCATCCTCCGCCAGCCGCTCAAACTGAACCATCACCTGTTCCATGAAAACGGGAATTTTCCTCCCGACTTCCGCCGCGGTCATCGCCATCTGGGGCAATACCATCCCAACCACCACGGCAAGTACCAGCACAATCACCGCGATGGAAAGCACCATGCTAAGGGGCCTCTTCCATCTCTGGGCGGACTTCTTTTTCCACCGTCCCAGAAGTTTTTCCTCGATCAGCTTCATCGGAATATTCAACACAAAGGCAACGCCCCCTCCATAGATAAACGGCCTCAGAATCCCAAACGCAAAAGCCGCTCCCCGCAGCACCTTTTCACTGTAAATAATGACCAGTGTCAATGCGGCGGCCAGCAACATCAAATTTCGAATCTGCCTGATCTTTTCCCTGCTAAACTCCATGTTCTGCACTCCTGTTCCGGTTATTACGGATGCTTCTGTTACAAGTCTATCCGCGTATTTCTATTATTTTACATTTTTGTCTTATTTTTTTCAATTCCTTTATTATAATTTGTATAAAAATTCTATAACCCATCCCTCCGGATCGCATCCACGCCCATCCGCGCTATATGCTCCGTCCCGTCGCAGGGTTCCCGGGCCAACGCACGAGATTGCGTAATCGCCCCTCCATGACGACTCCTTTCCGCTGTGAAAATCCTCTGACCGATGCTTACAACACTGCCAAAAAGGCGTAAAGCCTTGTCAATCCGCCCAAGGCCCTACACCCGTTTTTGCAGCTGCTACCTACTCCTTTCGCTGCTTTGTGCATACTGTTGTCCAACTATATGTGCCGTTTATTACAGCACCCCCCCTCCGGAGTGTAAAGAGTTTTTCCTCCGGCTCATCATTCCGATCAGCACGCTTGCCCCGACCCCCAGCAGGCCTATGGCCGCAACAATCGCCGTCTCCCGGATAAAAGCGTTCAAAAACTTTTCGGGCTCTAACATATTGCCTAATATACTGTGACATTTGGACAGGACATAGCAGCATGCCACATCAAGACACAACAGCCAATTGCCATTTTTGTCCTTCCGGATCATGCGGCTCAGATGAAAGAGGAAGCACACAAGCAGCGCCAGATTCCCCAGCCCTATTTGCCATGTGAGAAAAGGCCCCGTTCTATACAGTTCCCTTCCCCAGACATAATCTGCCCCTCTTTGGATCTCTTTTACCAAATATACAGTCAACAGCACGATATACAGCTCTGTCAGGACAGAGCCCGCACCGACGGTCAGTTCCGGCCATCCGGGGGTTCTCTTCCCTTTAAAGCCCATTCCCGATAGAAGCACCAGACACATGCAAGTAATAAGCATCACTAAATGGGCCGAAAAGGACAACCTGCTCCACTCTCCATTTCCCAAAATACTGATTCCCATATACCCCAGGTTAAATATCACCAGACCGCAGCAGGCATATCCCTTGCACTGAATCAGCCGCTTTATCTTTTTCAATCCATCCAGCCCCCTTTGGTCTATCTGCTCATCCGCTATCCCCTTCTCCCGGCAAAGAGCCGTCATCCTTCGGCATTCCTCACAGCTTTTCATATGTTCCTCCACACATTCTCTTGTGGCATCCGAACACACCCCGTCCACATAGGAGGGAATCAGATCCTGAATAATATCACATCTCATTTTTTCCATAGTGTGCCTCCTCTCCATCAGAGTCAAGCAGTATTATCTTGGCACGATAAAATGTCACCCTGGCCCAGTTTTCACTCTTTCCAAGTATCTCTCCGATCTGTCTGTAGGGCAGATCGGAGAGCACCCTCAGTTCCACAACTCTCCTCATATCCGGTGATAAATGCTGTAGTTTATCCCACACGTCCTTCAGCTCTATCCTCGCTATAGCCTGGTCCTCCGTATTTCCAGGCGCCGGAATTTCCTCGTCAAGTTCTTCCACGCAGACGCGTCTGCTCTTTGCCCAGTGCTGGTACAACAGATGCTTTGCGATCTGGCAGAGCCATGTGGACATCTTACAGCTTCCATTAAAGGAATCTATGGCCTCCATGGCTCTCAGAAATGTCTCCTGCATCAAATCCTCCGCCAGCGCCGGGTCCCTGCATCTTACATAGAGAAAATGAAAGACAATCTGAGAATGCCTTTTATACAGTTCCTCCATATGTTCCTCCCTTCTATCAGCGATGCCTGATATCTTTGTAACTCTTTCTACTGCTTATATCCTTTTTGAGGCAGTTTTGTTACATATATTCCGCAAAAATTTCTTGCTTTCCAGTTGCCGGGGACAAAAAAAGGACTGTTCCTTAAAAGCAACAGTCCTTTTTAGTCACAACAATCAATTACTTTACGCTTCCTGCCTTGGGAGGAAACTTTTTGCGCAATACATACCACATGGGGCCTGCCAGGCAGATGGAGGAATATGTTCCGCAGAGAATACCCACCATCAGGGGCAAGGCAAAATCACGGATGCTGGTCACACCCAGAATATACAGCACGGCCACCATGATAAAGGTGGTCAGGGACGTAAAGATACTCCGGGAAAGGGTCTGGGTGATACTCCTGTTCAGCACTTCCTCCAGGCTCTCCTTCTTGCCCGTCTCCACCATATTCTCACGCACACGGTCAAATATAACGATGGTGGCGTTGATGGAATATCCCACGATTGTCAGCATACAGGCGATGAATGTATTGCTCACAGACACTCTCGCCACGGCGTAGAACGCCAGCACTACCAGCACATCATGGAGCAGGGCCAGCACGCCGGAGGCACCGAAACGAATATCGCTGAAACGAATACGGATATAGATCAGCATACAGACAATAGCCACTGCCACCGCCAGAATCGTATCGCGGGTCATCTCATCGCTGATGGTGGAACTGATGGTCTCGGACAGAATCTCCGCCTCCCCTACGCCAAACCGCTCCATAAACATCCGGTTCAGGGATTCCCTTTGCTCCATATCCAGAGAATCCGATTTGAAGATAACCTCATTGCTGTCCTGCACGGTCTGGATCTGCACGCCACTGCCCGTGATCTCCTCCACATAGGGAACGATCTCGCTGTTGATCTCCTCCAGAGTCCTGCTCTCCGCAAATGTCACCGTGGTGGATGTGCCGCCCTTGAACTCCAGACTCAGATTCAGCGCGTCACCGCCGGTTCCCATATGGACGCCCATCACTACAAATCCCGCCAGAACCACCGCAGCGGAAACGCCGAAGAATAATTTTTTGTGTTTCAATATATCCAGAGGCTTACGCTCCCTGCCAATGCCGTACCACTTGGCATCCTTCAACCCCAGCGTATACAGAGCGCTCATAATCAGCCGGGTCAGCACCAGCGCCGTGAACATGGACAGTACGATACCCAGCGCCAGGGTCTGGGCAAAGCCCTTCACCGTGCCGGGCCCCAGAAGCCACAGCACCGCCGCCGCTATCAGCGTGGTAATATTGCCGTCCACAATGGCGGACAGCGCCTTGTCAAAACCGATCTTCATGGAGCTCTTTACGGTCTTGCCCGTAGCCAGTTCCTCCCGGATACGCGCAAAGATAATCACGTTGGCATCCACCGCCATACCGATGGACAGGATGATGCCTGCGATGCCGGAAAGCGTCAGCGTCATGTCGAAGCCATTGAGCAAAAGAACGATCAGCGCCACATACATTCCCAACCCCAAAGAAGATGCCAGCCCGGAGATAAAGTAAACGGCAATCATAAAAACGATCACAATCACCAGGCCGATAGCGCCGGCCTTAAGGCTTGTCTCAATGGCATCCACGCCCAGCTGGGCGCCCACAACCTTAGAGTGCAGTTCCTCCAGTTCCAGGCTCAGACCGCCGATCCGGATGGTGGAGGCCAGTTTCTCCGCCTCCTCAAAATTCTTGGAACCGCTGATCTGGGCGCTGCCGTCAGAGATCACGGCGCTCACCGTGGGCACGCTGACAAAATTTCCGTCATAATAGATGGCAATGCTCTTGCTGTTTACACCGTTATTATACGCCTCGCGGGTAGCCTCCTCAAACTTGGCCGTGCCCTCCGGGGTCAGCGTCAGCAATACCACAATCTGCTGGTTTTGCATACTGTCCGAGCGGGTGGCCGCAGAGGCATCTTCCACATCCGTACCCTCCAGCACCACGCCGCCGTCAGCCATAATCTCCTCCAGGCTGCGGTTTAAGCTGTGTACATATTCATAACCTCCGTCGGCTCCCATGGCAAGCTGGGTGGTATAGTTATCCGTACCGTCGGAGCCTGTCTGTTTGATAAAGTACAGAGCGCCGGGCCGCCCCAGTTCCTGCAAAATGGCATTTGCGTCAGACACGCCGGGAATCTCGATATTGATCCGGTCCGTGCCCTCCTGATACACCACAGCCTCCGTGCTGTAATTCCACACACGCTGCTGTAGCTTGGAGATGGTATCCGCCATATCCGTGGGACTGGGTTCCTCCTCCCCCACTACCTGGTAGGTGATGCTGACGCCTCCCGCCAGATCCAGTCCCAGTTTGATATCTGACGCGCTGCCCCTGCCGGTGGCGTCCACCCCTGCGAAATCCACATAGGTGATCCCCGCCAAAGCCAGCAACATCACAATCAGAATCATGATTGCCTTGCTTTTAGTCATGTTTTTAATCACGTTACTCTTCCTCTTTTCTGCATAATTGGAGTACGGCTGGGATAAACTCCGGCCACGCCCCATTGTCGCGTTAAAGTGTATTGAAAGGTCTGCTTTTAACTTTCCTCCCCATCGCTCTCCGCCGCTTTTATCATAATAGCGCATTCCACTCGTTTTTTCTGTAGCTCACAACCGATATCATACGTGCCGCCTATATCCCCGCTGAAATTGTAGGCGTTGGCCGCGCAGCCGCCGCTGCAATAGAATTTGGCGAAACATTTTTTGCACTTCTCCTTGGCATAGACATTACAGCATTTAAACTGGTCCCTGATATCGGTGTTGGTGATGCCTTCCTCCACATTGCCCAGCAGAAATTTTTCCTGTCCCACAAACTGATGACAGGGATAGAAATCTCCCCAGGGTGTCACCGCCAGATATTCCGTGCCCGAACCGCAGCCCGACAGGCGCTTTGCCACACAGGGACCACCCTCCAGATCTATCATAAAGTGGAAGAAATTAAAGCCTCTTCCCTCTCTCCTGCGCTGAATGATCTCCCGCGCCAGCTTGTCATACTCCGCCAGCAGCCGGGGCAGGTCCTCCTTGCGTATAGCGTAGTCGTCCCGGGGCTGCGCCACCACCGGCTCCACGGAAATCTGCTGGAAACCCAGGTCGGCCAGATGCTTTACATCTTCGGAAAAGTCCAGATTATAGTGGGTAAAAGTACCTCTGACATAATAATTCATCTGGTTTCTTGTTTCCGCCACCTTCTGGAATCTGGGTACAATCCTGTCATAGCTGCCCTGTCCTTTTCGGAAAGGACGCATTCGGTCGTGGACTTCTCTGCGCCCGTCGATGCTACAGACCACATTGGCCATCTCCCGGTTGGCAAACTCCAGCACTTCATCATCCAGAAGCACGCCGTTGGTGGTCAGCGTAAAACGGAACTTCTTGTTATTTGGCTCCTCCAGACTGCGTCCATAGGCCACCAGGTCCTTGACCACCTGCCAGTTCAGCAGCGGTTCGCCGCCAAAGAAATCCACCTCCAGATTCACCCGGCTGCCAGAATTGGCGACCAGGAAATCCAGCGCCTTTTTTCCCACCTCAAAAGGCATCAGCGCCCGTCTGCCATGGTACTCTCCCTCCTCCGCGAAACAGTACCGGCATGCCAGGTTGCAGTCATGGGCGATATGCAGGCAAAGGGCCTTAACCACGGTCTGCCGATTTTTGAAGTCAAACACATAATTCTCATAGATATCCGGCGCAAAAAGTTGTCCCTCTTCCAGCAGCGCCAGCACCTCCTCCAGCGCTTCCTCCACCTCCCCGGGGTTGTATCTGGCATCCGTCAGACCAAGAATCGCCGCCTTGAGGGTGCCTGCGTCTCTGATCCCCTCTTTTATCAGAGGTTCTATCAGGGATATCATGTCATATACGATCTCGTCTACCACATGGATGGAGCCGCTGTTTATATCCATCACAATATTGTAGCCGTTATTTTTAAACTGATGTATCACGATTATTTATCCTCTCAACTTTTAGAGCTCCCGGCCTGCCCGGACTACAGTCCTGTTTTCGGCCTGCCGTCTCTCTTCTCACACCAAGTGGCCTCGAAATGCCATTGCACCCCGAGGCCGCCCGCTTCTGTCAGCGAAGTGATTCTCATTGCCGACTTATTTGATTTTCTCACAGCTCTGATTGCCGACTGTACAGGAAGTCTTGCATGCGGACTGGCAGGAAGTCTGGCACTCGCCGCAGCCGCCCTTCTTCATGGATTCCTTCAAGTTTCTGGTTGTCAATGTTTTAATGTGCTTCATAGATATGGCCTCCTATCAATGTACCGCTGCGTCGGGCGCAGCCCTAAACTTTCTGTATTATACCACAATATGTAGATTTGTAAAATAGTTTTTTACAATTTTTTCAACTGATCATACCGCCTAGCATACCGCCTCCGCCGCACAGCACCAGCGTCGTCAAAAACGCATTGGTCAATATACCGGGTTGGCGGTTCACGATCAGGGAGATTACGGCCAGCACCAGAAAATACATTAATCCCATCATTGCCCCCCACAGGAACTTTTTGTTTTTCAGCCTTTTCCCGGTGATAAACCCCGCAAAAAAAGTGGCCAGCACATAGATGGCGATAATGCAGATTGACACCACTTTCTGTGACATCCCTACCTTGTACAACAGCAAGGCCAGCAGCAGCAGCAGCCCGCCGGTGAGTATGTAGGAAAATAACAGGCTCTTTAGTAAGAACAGCACCGGGATTTCCCCCCATTTTCCTTGTCTGCTTTCATTCATCATAAATCCCTCCTATTGGAAATCCCTTGATCTCCTGATTGCCGCGCGATCGCTCAAAAGGGCAAAGTCCCGCCTCAGCCTTTCCGGCGCCGATTCCCGCGAAGCAATTTATAATCGCTTCGGCATCCGCAAATACTCCGAGCGCCATAGATCCTTATTCCGCGTCGGCCAATATATTGACATTTGATTCATTATATTATATGATTTCTAGTAAAATGACAAAAAGGAGTGGTTTATTTTGGACAGTTCAGCTGTCATACAACTTGTAGTTCTTTTATCGCTGGTGCTTCTATCGGCTTTCTTTTCCTCGGCGGAGACGGCGCTTTCCTCTGTAAACAGAGTGCGGATGCGGGCGCTTCAGGAGGAAGGCAACAAAAGCGCCGCCAGAGTCAATCAGATTCTGGATAATTATGGCAAAATGATCAGCACGATACTGATTGGGAACAATGTCGTAAACATGTCAATTTCCGCGCTGGCCACGACCCTGGCCCTGCGTATTGGCCTGTTGGTGGGAATTGCCACTGGTATCATGACCATTGTGGTATTGCTGTTCGGAGAGATCGTTCCCAAAACCTGGGCGAACCTGAACAGCGAAAAGATTGCTCTGGTGTACAGCGGCATCATTTATGGACTGATGCATATCCTGACCCCGGTTATCTTTGTGGTGGATAAGCTGTCAAACGGCGTTCTGCGGCTTTTACATATCGATCCCAATAAAAAACCCAGCGCCATGACCGAAACGGAGCTGAAGACTTATGTGGACGTGAGCCATGAAGACGGCGTCATCGAGTCCGAAGAAAAAGAGATGATCTACAATGTGTTCGATTTCTCGGACGCAGTGGCCAAGGATATCATGATCCCCAGGATCAACATGGTGACTGTCAGTGTGGATGCCTCCTATCAGGATGTATTGCAGGTATTCCGGGAGTCCATGTACACCCGGCTTCCTGTCTATCAGGAGGACAAGGACAATATTATCGGTCTGATCAACATCAAGGACTTTATACTGCACGCCGACCAGGAACATTTCTCCGTGGGCAGTATCCTGCGGGAGGCACATTATACATACGAGTATAAAAAAAGCGCGGATCTACTGCTGGAAATGCGGGAAATCACGATGAACGTGGCCTTTGTGCTGAATGAATACGGCGCCGCCGTGGGTATGATCACTCTGGAAGATCTGCTGGAGGAAATCGTGGGAGAGATCCGGGATGAGTATGACGCCGACGAAGCGGAATATATAAAGGCCATTGATGAGCGCACCTACCTGGTGGAAGGCAGCATGAAACTGGATGATATCAACGACGCGCTGGATACTTCCCTGGACTCCGAGGACTATGATTCCATCGGCGGCATTATCATTGAATACCTGGACCGCCTGCCGGAGGACGGCGAGGAAGTGGCGCTGGACTGCGGCATCCGTCTAAAGGTGCAGGGCATTGACCAGAACCGCATCTGTAAGGTGGTTATGACTTTGCCAGAGTCCACGCCCCAGGAGTCGCCGGACGAATCTCCGGATGAGATGAAAGCCGAGAGCGATCCGGCTGAAAAAGAGTAGACACACCTGTGAACAGGGACAGACCCTTATGGGGTGCTGTCCCTGTATATGTCAAAAAGTACCTGAATCGCAGTGCCCTTTCCCGGACTGCTCTCCAGCTTTAAATCCGCCTGATGTCCTGCCACAATGTGCTTTACGATAGCCAGTCCCAGCCCCGTTCCCCCTGTGGATTTGGACCGGCTTTTATCCACCCGGTAAAAACGTTCAAATATCCTTTCCTGATGTTCTGTGGGAATGCCGATTCCCGTATCCTGTACCGTCAGAATCACCTGCTCCTGCTCCCTATGCACATCCACCTGTACCAGTCCCCCTTCCACATTGTAGCGGATCGCGTTGTCACACAGGTTGTACAGCAGTTCCTCCAGCATGATACGGTTTCCCCGCACATGGCACTCTTCTCCCCCCATCCGCAGCCGCACTTTGTGCTTTCCGGCGCTGACCCCCAGCATCTCCACACAGACTGCCGCCAGTTCATACAGATTGACCCGTTCGGTCTTAAGTTCTTCCTGAGAGCCGTCCAGTTCCGACAATCGGATGATATCATTGATCAGACGCAGCAGTCTCTGCGCGCTCTTATGAATCCCTCCGGCAAACCGCACCGCGTTCTCTCCTGCCGCCATGCCTGTCTCGATCAGTTCCGCATAACCGGATATGGCGGTCAGCGGTGTTTTCAGTTCATGGGTGACATTGGCTGTAAACTCCTGCCGCAGCCTGGCATTTTCCACAATATCCAAATGTTGTTTTTGAATAGTCCGCACAAAGGGGGCCAGTTCCTCATAATAGCGGATCTCCTCCCCGTCGCCCAGGTGGTCCGCCAGCTTCCGGACAGGCTCCAGCAGGCTGTGGGTTAGACGATGCGCCAGCAGCAGGGAAAGAAGAAGCAGCACCGCGCCAATCCATACCAGACTTGGCAAAATACTGCCCAATATGCTGTAGATACTCTCCGCCTCCGCCGCCACCCGAAGCAGACGGCCATCGTTCAGCCTCACGGCATAGTAAAAGGTACTTTTATCCAGTGTAGCAGACCGGCGGACAGCCTGCCCCTCACCGCTCTCCATGGCGGAGCGAATCTCCGGGCGCCGGCTGTGATTCTCCATCTCCGTGCTGTCTGTCAGATTGTCGTACAACACGCCGCCTTCTGCGTCCAGCATCGTTATGCGAACCTTTTCTCTCCGCATATGACTGCCCGTCAGCAGCAGTTCCTCCGGACTCTCCTCCTGCAATAGCAACGCGTAGATTCGAAGATCTGCCATCGTCTGCCGCCGAAACACCCCATAGAACACTGCCGACAACAGTACCATGGTGGTCAGGATACCAAGTATCGCCACCAGGGCCATCCCCGTATTAATCTTCTTTTTCATCCCTTTTCCCCATCCGTCTTTTCCGGTATTCTGTTCATGAATGTTCTGTCGATCCTTTCTGCCGGGGTCTGTCGCCGCCCTCCTCTGTAACTCCCTCCAGACCGTCTCTCCCTATTCTCCGCGCAAAATATAGCCCACATTCCGCACTGTGCGAATGAGACTGCCCTGGTCCTGTAGCTTTTGCCGCAGCGTCTTTATATGCATGTCCAGTGTCCGGGATTCCCCCGCAAAGCTGCTCCCCCACACCCGGTCCAGAATCACATTCCGGGTCATGACAATGCCGGCGTTAGCCAACAGAAGTTTCAAAAGTTCATACTCCTTATAGGTCAACTCACAGGCTTTGCCATGAACACTCACCGCATGTTTTTCCTGATCCATCACAATCTCTCCCATTTTCAGGCATGGCGCGCCCGCTCCCACCTGGCTGCGCCGCAGCATGGCTTTTACCCGGGCTATCAGCTCCATAACTCCAAAGGGCTTGGTGAGATAATCGTCCGCTCCGATATCCAGCCCCTTGACCTTGTCAATCTCCGCAGTTCTGGCCGTAACCAGAATGATGGGCAGCAGCGCCAGTTCCCGGCGACTCCTGAGTTTTCCCACCACGGCCAGTCCATCCTCATCCGGCAACATGATATCCAGCAACACCAGATCCGGTTTCTCTTCCTCCAGCCCACGGTAAAAATCGGCGGCGCAGTCATACCCCCTGGTCTGAAATCCCGCCCCGGACAGCGCAAAGGTCTCAATCTCCTGTATGCTCCTGTCATCTTCCACCACATAGATCAGTGCCACCTGCTTCTCCCCTTTCCGTCTCCGACCGTCGTCATATGTTTACTTTCCACATGTTTTCTGCGCATGCTCTTGTCCACCTGTTTCCCAGCATACCGCAAAACCGGTCATGTTACAATCCCTGATATTTTTGCGTCTCTTCTCTTTTGGGCTAATCTTTTACAACGCCTCGTAAACACTACCTGACACGGACGGAATCCTTTTGACCGGCGCAGTCCACTCAGGGCAGCGGATATCGCTCTCCGTAAGCCATCACTTTTCCCCTGAAATCCATATTGTCCTCCCGTCTCACGTTTTCCAGGTAAGCATGGGTATCAAATTCGTCCTCGCTGATCTCCAACAGGCAGACGGCAATGTTGGAACAGTGATCGGAGACACGCTCCAGATCGGTGATAATGTCTGAGAGAATAAATCCCAGTTCTATGGTACACTTTCCTTTGCGCAGACGTTTGAAATGGCGCTGTCGAATCTCCAGATTCAGGGCGTCAATGACTTCCTCCAGGGGTTCCACCTGGCGGGCTAGCTCCAGATTCCCTTCCCGGAAACTACCCATGGTAATCCGCAGAATATCTTTGACAGCTCTGCGAAGCACCCCCAGTTCCTGCAAAGCCTTGCTGGAAAAACAAACCTTCTTTTCCCGCATTTCCTCCGCCGCCTCCTGAATATTCCGGGCATGATCAGATATCCGCTCGAAATCGCCAATGCAGTGTAGCATCACCGACAGATTGTGACTGTCTCCTCCGGACAAGTCCCGGGAACTGATCTTGACCAGATAACTGCCCAGCTGATCCTCAAATTGGTCAACCCTGTCTTCCAACTCCTTCACCCGGTGGGCTTTATCCTCATCATACTCCGCAATCAGGCTCATAGCCAGATTTATAGCCTCTTCCGCCAGCCCTGCCATGCTTATGGCTACATTCCGGCTCTGCTCAATGGCGTAGGAGGGAGTGTTCAGGAAACGAGGGTCCAGGAGCTGTAGCACCTCGTCCCGCTCCGCTTCCCGGGACTGCCCGGACTCGCCGCCGATGGTGAGACTGGCCAGCCTCACCAATCCCTTGGAGAAAGGCAACAACAGCAGAGTCGCGGATACGTTGAAGCAGCTGTGAACCACCGCAATGCCCAGAGCGTCGGCAGGTTTTTCCATAAAAGGAAACTGAAATATGGCTTCCAGCATATAGAAAACAGCCATAAACACTGCCGTACCGATTATATTGAAATACAGATGCACCAGGGCCGCCCTTCTGGCATTCCTGCTGGCCCCCACACCGGATAGCATGGCGGTCACACAGGTGCCGATATTCTGTCCCAGGATAATGGGAATGGCCGTACTGTAGCTCACTGCGCCGCTCAGACACAGCGCCTGCAATATACCCACAGATGCCGAGGAGGATTGAATTACCGCCGTCAGCGCCACTCCCGCCAGCATACCCAGCAGCGGATTGGAGAATGCCGTCAAAATCCCGGTAAACGCAGGAACCTGGGCGAGAGGCTTCACTGCCCCGCTCATGGTATCCATGCCGAACATCAACACCGCGAATCCCACCAGAATAGAGGCCACATATCGGTGCTTCTCTTTTTTGGAAAACAAAAGCATGGCCACGCCTATAATAGCCAGAATCGGGGAAAAAGAGGTGGGTTTTAACATCCGCACCAGAAAGGAAGAACTGTCAATGCCTGTCAAACTCAAAATCCAGGAGGTAATGGTAGTTCCCACATTGGCTCCCATAATCACTCCCACCGCCTGTTCCAGTTTCATGATGCCGGAATTGACAAAACCCACTACCATCACTGTGGTGGCCGAGGAAGACTGGATCACCGCCGTGACCCCGGCTCCCAGCAATACTGCCTTAACAGGATTGCCCGTCAGTTTTTCCAGAATACTCTCCATCCTGCCCCCGGACGCCTTGGCCAGCCCCTCTCCCAGCAAGTTCATCCCGTACAGAAACAGCGCCAGACCACCGAGCATTGATAAAAAATCGAAGAAATCCATACAATTCACCTCTCCACCTATGTTTCCTCAAATTCCATACTTTTATCATAGCAGGGGGAGGTAAAATATAATATCAGCTTTGGGTAAAATGTATGTAAAGGGATACCACCTTTTTCCTTGCTCCATGCACACCCTCTGACAACATTATGCCATGGGAATCACGCATAAAATGGACACGCTGCGCTAAAATGCTGAATAATGTGTCAACCAAAGCCCTACAGGCGCATATAACATAGTAAACATTTATTCTGTCAGAGAGGGAAGAACATGCCACTTATTGTATTAGACGCGGGGCACGGCGGCGCAAATCCCGGAGCCACCTATCAGGGCAGACAGGAAAAGGACGATGCGCTGGCCCTGACCCTGGCTGTGGGACAGATCCTGGAGAACCGTGGAGTGGACGTATATTATACCCGCACCACAGATATCTATGAATCCCCCGCGCAGAAGGCCATGGAGGGCAATCAGACCGGGGCCGACTATTTTGTTTCCATCCACCGCAATTCCAGTCCCTATCCCAATCAGTACAGTGGAATCGAGTCTCTGGTTTACAACCGCTATGGAGCTGCGGCACAACTGGCTGACAATATTAACCAGCAGCTGGAAGCGGTGGGATTTCTCAACCAGGGAGTCAACCAGCGTCAGGACCTGGTGGTTCTGAACCGCACCCAGATGCCCTCCGTACTGGTAGAAGTGGGCTTTATCAACACGGATGCGGATAATCAGCTGTTTGATGAACGGTTCGACGATATTGCCCAGGCCATTGCGGACGGGATACTGATAACACTGGGAATGTAGATATAAAATCCAGATTCCACGGGGATTCCAATGTCATAAACAGCATATAAAGCAGAGACAGATGATTTTTCCACATGTCTCTGCTTTATATGCCGCGGCTTGCTCCTCAATGCTCCAGCATATTCTCAATAAAGATACCATACCCTCTGCTGGCATCCTGAACCAACACATGGGTGACAGCTCCGATCAGGTGATGGTTCTGAATGATGGGCGCTCCGCTCATCCCCTGGATAATGCCGCCGGTGAGGGCCAGAAGTTCCGGGTCCGTCACCTCCAACTCGATGCCTCTGTTCACATTGTCGTGATCCAGATGCACTGCCGTGATCTCCACATCATAGTATTTGGGCATGTCATCCACAGTGCACAGAATCTGCGCAGGTCCCTTCTCAATATCCTGTTTCAATCCGATGGGCAGGGCTTTCTCCGTACCCATGGCCAGAGCCTTCTCATTGCAGTGACCAAAAATTCCCTCTTTTCCGTTATAAAAAATATTCCCCAGTATACGGTCCTGGTTGTACACGATCATGCCGGTCATCTCCCCCGGTTCCCCGTCCCGGCCTTTCTTGATGGCGATAATCTCCGTCTGGTATAGCGTGCCGTCGTCCAGGTTCATCAGAGTGCTGGTGTCCACATCGTTGATACCATGCCCCAGCGCGCCGAAATTGCCGTCAGCGTCTATATAGGTCATAGTGCCCACTCCCTGGGCATTGTCACGAATCCAGATTCCCAGTTTGTACTTCCGGTCACTGTTTTGTACCGGCTGGGCCTTCACATTCAGTATATCCTCTCCCCTCTTGATTTGCAGCGTAACCTCCCGGCCCTGGCACTCTTCCACCCGGCGCACAAAATCCGTCTTGGTCGTCACCGGCTCGCCGTCCAGCTGTAGGATATAATCCCCTGATTTTACCACATATTTGGCCGGACAGTAGCTGATGCCATCCGTGCCCTGAAAATCGCCCACACCCACCACCAGCAGTCCTTCCGCCTTTACGTAGATTCCTATGGGAGCTCCCACCGGCGTCAATTCCTGATCCCGGATGACCTGTATACCCACCCGCTTAAAAGGAAGAATGCCGAATATTTTCACATTCATCTGATAGCTCTGGTCCGAGCTCATCATCATGGTCACCTGGCGACTCAGGTCTATATTGACCGCTCCCGCAGGGATATTGGACTCCTCCTGGCCGCTCACCGCCACCATCTCCCCGGTGAGAGGTACTCCCAGGTCTATCGTCTGTTCCATATCCGCCTTGATCCGCAGCACCGAAGGGATCTGATTATATAGGTTGTAGTAGCCCATACAGCCCAGAAGCAGACTGGCGCATATAAGAATGCCACACAGACCAAAACGATAGACACTGCGACGCCTTTTATGCTTTTTCCAGTTTTCCAGAAGCGCCACCATCTCTGCGCCCGCCTGCTGCCGGATCGCCGCGTTTTCCAGCATTATATCCTCGTTATGAATTGTTTTTTTCCACATAAAAATCACACACTTTCTGCATGTATACGCCGTCTAAACATTCGCAAATAGTCATGCAAATAGTGTGTGATACTTTAATTGACTTTAATCAATGAAATTTATGGCTTTCCAAAATTTTTAAAAAATACCGTTTAATGTTTATGCCCCAGGGCCTGTTGCCGCATCTCCCTGGCATTGCCCAGCACGGCTTCGGTCATACCGTCGCCTCCCAGAAGTCTGCCCAGTTCCTGCAAATTTTCCTCCCCCTCCAGCTGCCGGATGCGGGTGATGGTGGAATCCTTCCGGGCGTCCTTTTCTATAACAAAATGCCTGTCCGCCATGGCGGCTATCTGGGGCAGATGAGTAATGCAGATCACCTGGTGGGCATGGGCCACATTGTCCAGCTGCTCCGAAACCTTCCAGGCCGTCTTGCCACTGATGCCCGCGTCTATCTCGTCAAAGATCAGCGTGTCGATATCATCCCGGCTGGCCAGAACTGTCTTGATGGCCAGCATGATCCGGGACAGTTCGCCGCCGCTGGCAATCTGGGCCAGCGGCTTTACCGCCTCCCCCGGGTTGGTAGAGATCAGAAATTCTACCTCATCCCATCCCCTGGCGCTGATGCTTTGGCCGTCCTGCACCCGGATCTGCAGCTGCACCGTCAGGAAATTCAGCCCCCGCAGAGCCTCGGTCAGCACCTCCGTCAGAGCTTTGGCGCTTTCCCTGCGGATGCGGGTCAACTTTCTGCACGCCTGTTCCAGGGCTTTCTGCGCCTTGTCAGACTTTTGCTCCAATTTCTGCATATACAGATCATAATCCGCCAACTTCTCCAGTCTCTGACATTTGTCCTCATACGCCTGCAAAATCTGCTCCAGACTGCTCCCATACTTATCTTTTAGTCGGTTAATCAGGTTTAGGCGCTCCTCCGTCCTCTGAAAATCTTCCTCATCCCAGGTCAGGCTGTCCTGGTACTGGACCATATCACGGTTCAGGTCACTGAGCAGGCCGTCAATTTGATCCATCTGTTGCGCCAGCTGTTCCAGCTGCCTGTCATACTCCGCGATACTGCGCATACAGCGCAATGCCCTGCTCAAAGAACTCCCTGCGCCGCCGTCCTCATTGCCCGCGTAAGCCTGCGCCTCTCCCAGCGCTTCGGCAATCTTTTTGCCGTTCACCATCCGCCGGTACTCTTCTTCCAACGCCGTGTCCTCGCCGGGTGTCAGATGGGCATTCCGAATCTCCTGCTGCTCAAAGGTCAGCAGTTCCTGCTCCCTTTTCAGGGCATCCTGATCCAGTCGGTTTTCCTCCATTTCCTCCCGAAGCCGCCTGGCCTCCCGGTAGCGCTCTTCCACCAGCCCCAGGACCTCCAGGGCCGCCGTTCCCGCATAGGCGTCCAGTATTTCCATATGCTTCTTTTTGTGCAGAAGAGACTGATGTTCATGCTGGCCGTGAATGTCGATCAGCAGTTCCGCCACCTCCTTGACCTGCCGGGCGTTGACGGATTCGCCGTTGATGCGCAGCACATTCTTCCCCGGCTGCATACGGCGGCTGATCAATACGGTGTCCTCTTCCAGCGGAATCTCCAGTTCCCCCAGCTTCTCCCGCAGCGCCTTATTCTCAGGGGGACAGGTAAACATCAACTCTACCAGGGCGCTCTCCGCCCCCTGGCGCAACATATCTTTGTCAAACCTGGCTCCCAACGCCAAATTGACCGAACCGATCAAAATAGATTTTCCCGCGCCGGTCTCGCCGGTCAATATATTGAGTCCTTCCCCAAATTCCACCTCTGTCTCCTCGATGAGAGCCAGATTTTTCACATGTAAACTTACTAACATTTTTCCCTTTCCTCCCGGCTTCTCATCTCAGAAAAGCCGTGCCCTCTCCCGCAGTCTAAAGGCTCCCTCTGAGACTGCCACAGCCTGCAAAGTACCGGCTGTCATACCAAGCTCAGGAATGCAACAATTCCCTTATTCTTCCCATCAGCTTCTCCGTATCCTCCACCGTGCGCACAGCCATCATAATGGTGTCATCCCCGGCAATACTTCCCACAATCTCCTGAAAATGCATGGCGTCAATGGCTGCCGCAACTGCCATGGCCATTCCGGAGACCGTCTTTACCACCAAAATATTCTGCGCCATGTCCATAGAGGAAAAACCGTCTTTTAAGACCCGGATGTACTTATCCTCCAGATGGCGGCTGTCCTCCTGCTGTAATATAGCGTACTTCTGTCTGCCGCTCTCGGCGGATACTTTGTACAGGTTCAATTCCCGGATATCCCGGGACACAGTGGCCTGGGTCACATCATATCCTGCCTCCTTAAGCTGTCTGGCCAATTCCTCCTGGGTATCTATCTCTTGCCGGGCAATGATTTCCAGAATCGTATTATGTCTGTTTTTTTTAAGGCCCATATGCCATCCCTCCCCTGCCAGTTATTCCGTCTCACAATTCAGCAACGTGTTCCCGTACATAAAGTTTGAACCGGAACTATATATTTTGCCCCATTTCATCCGCAGGTTCACAGTCAATTTTCCAGTCCAAGCAGAAACCCAATGTACCGCAGTCCGTACACCGATTTCCGATATAAACCCATTTAACGCTTCCGTTCTCTCTGCGGAGGAGAGCCGCTTTTCCTTATTCTGTCTCTCGCATCTTGCGGTGCAGCACTTCCAGAAAACTCACTTTGTTCACCGATAAAATCTCTGTGGTCTTCTCCGATTTCACGATTCTGATTCGGTCGCCGGTGCCCATGGATACCTGATGGGCGCCGTCAAAATTGGCGGTCACCTGCTGTATTCTGCCCTCCCGGCCCTTGGGAATCTCAATCTCAATCACATCCTCGGGGGACAAAATGATACTCCTGCTGCTGAGAGTGTGGGGGCAGATAGGAGTCATAATAATCAGTCGGGCGGAAGGTTCCGCTATGGGGCCGCCTGCGGACAGGTTATAGCCTGTGGAGCCGGTGGGGGTGGTGATGATCACACCGTCAGCACTGTAATCTTTGAGAAATTGCCCATTTACATAAATATGGATCTTGATAACCTGTAACACGCCGCTCCTGGAGATAACAATGTCATTCAGGGCCCAGTCCTCCATAGCCCTTCCGTCCTGGTAAAAAATCTTGCCGTTCAGCATCATACGGCTCTCGGACAGAACCTCTCCGGCCATCAGCCGGTCCAGCGCCTCATATAGACATCCGGGCTCCACCTCTGTCATATAGCCCAGAGTCCCCAGGTTTACGCCGATCAGGGGAATATTGGTTTTCTTCACATCCCATGCGGCCTGCAGCATGGTGCCGTCTCCCCCCAGGACGATCATACAGCTGGCATCCGCCGGAATGTGGTCCCCGGAGTCCATGTCATGATGATTTCCGTCCCCCTTATTTTGTAGAATTAACGTACATTTATGCCCATGGGACTCCAGATAGCCGCGAATCCGCTCCGTCATCACCATTCCCTTATCCTTGTGACAGTTGGTGTAGATCAAAAAATGCTTCATCCCCGCCTCTTTCCTGCATACCGCAACCTGTCATGCGGTATCGCGCCAATCGGTATATGCATACGCGACATCGGAACACCGCGTTATAAAGTAACTTGCAGAAAGGAAGCACAGTAAATCGAACCGCGAAGCACAGCACTGACACGTATAGCTTAAAAGTGCTGCGCGTGGGCACGATCCACTGTGTTATCAATCTCTTCCCGCCAATCCTGCCCCCAGGATAAACCGCTTTCCGACAAAAGCAATTCCTTCAGCCCTGCTTCCGCCTCCTGCTCCGTCAGTTCCGACAGGGCCTGACATCGTATACTGTCCTTTTGAATATGTACCAGATACTCAATATTTCCCTCCGGCCCCTTTATGGGGGAATACTCCAAGTGCAGCACAGAAAAACCGATGGCATCCGCAAAGTCAATAACCTTGTGAATCACCTCCCGGTGTACAGCAGGGTCCCTGACCACACCTTTTTTGCCCACTTTCTCACGGCCCGCCTCAAACTGCGGCTTGATCAGGCACACCATCCGCCCTCCGTCCTTGAGCAGATTCCGGGCGGGTATCAGAATTTTGGTCAAAGAGATAAAGGATACGTCCACACTGGCGAAGTCAGGAGACTCCTCCACGTCCGCCGGTTGCATATAGCGGAAATTGGTTTTCTCCATACACACCACTCTGGGGTCATTCCGCAGCTTCCAGTCCAACTGTCCATGCCCCACATCCACGGAATAAACCTTTGCGGCTCCGTTTTGTAGCATACAGTCGGTAAATCCGCCAGTGGAGGCACCGATGTCCATGCACACCAGTCCTTCCAGAACAAGCCCCCAGCTGTTTATGGCCTTTTCCAGTTTCAGTCCTCCCCGGCTCACATATTTCTGCTGCGTCCCCCTGACCTCCAGCCGCAGATCCGCCGTGTCGAACATACTGCCCGCCTTGTCCTCTTTCTGCCCGTTCACATAGACAAGACCCGACATGATGACTGCCTTGGCCTTCTCCCGGGAAGGCGCAAAACCCTGTTCTACCAGAATCACATCCAAACGTTCCTTCATCGTTCCTCTTTCCTGCATATCCAAAGCATGGGATAAAGCATCCAAAGCTGCTTTTACCCCATGCACATAGCTTAAAATGCCCCCTCCAGGGGTTATTGGTCTCCCGCCATTCTCTCCCGGATTCTGCGGCAGATGCTGTCCGCGTCCATACCAATCTCACTTTTCAACTTCTCCACATTCCCGTGCTCAATATAGGCGTCAGGCAGCGCTATCTGGAGACAATCTGTAGTCTTTCGCTCCTCACAGAGAAGACGCAGCACCTTCTCTCCATATCCTCCGGCAGATACATTCTCCTCCAGTGTCACAATAAGTTCGTGCTCCTCGCAGGCCTCCAGCACCGCCTCCCTGTCTATGGGTTTGACAAACCGCGCATTGACCAGGCTCACCCGCAACCCGTCCGCCTTCAGCTTCTCTCTGACGAGCTCTGCCGTCTTGACCATACTGCCCACGGCAAACAGCGCTATGTCCCGTTCCCGGTAAATCCATTCCGCCCGACCACAGAGCACAGGTTCCCGAAACTCCCTCAGACCGTCATAAGCCTCCCCCCTGGGATACCGGATCGCGATGGGACCTCCGAACAGCACTGCGTATTTTAGCATATCTGCCAGTTCCCACTTATTTTTAGGGGCGCATACATGCATATTGGGAATGTTGGTCAGATAAGAAAGGTCAAAAATACCTTGGTGCGTCTCGCCGTCGCTGCCCACCAGACCCGCCCGGTCAATGGCAAAGACCACGGGCAGATTCTGGATGCAGACATCATGCAGAATCTGATCATAGGCCCTCTGTAAAAAGGAAGAATACACTGCCACCACCGGCTTCATGCCCCCCGCCGCCAGACCTGCGGCAAAAGTCACAGCATGTTCCTCGGCAATGCCCACATCAAAAAAGCGCTCCGGATACATGTTGCGGAATCTTTTAAGACCCGTACCGTCCGGCATGGCAGCGGTGATTGCCACCACCTTCTCGTCCCGCCCCCCCAGCTTGCACATCACCGTGGAAAAAACATCTGTGTAACTGGGAGTGGTATGGGGCCTGGTGGGGAGACCCGTCTCCACCTCAAAGGGGTCCGCGCCGTGAAACCGGGCGGGGTGGCGTTCCGCAGGGGCATATCCCTTGCCTTTCTGGGTAATGGCGTGGATCATCACAGCGCCGTTCACCCGCCTGGCCTCCTGAATCACCCGTACAAGAGCCTGTATATTATGCCCGTCCACCGGGCCCAGGTATGTAATCCCCATATCCTCGAAGAGCATACCCGGTATCACCAGCTGCTTAAAGCTGCTCTTAACTCTGCGAATGCCGGACACCATATTGTTGCCCCGGGGCGTCCCCCGCAGGGCTTCATATATCCCTCTCTTGAGATCCAGATAACTGTCGGCGGTACGGATGTTGTTCAAATATTTGGACACGCCGCCTACATTTTCGGAGATGGACATATTGTTGTCATTGAGAATAATGATAAAATTGGTCTCCAGTTTGCCCGCATTGTTTAAAGCCTCATAGGCCATGCCCCCGGTCATGGCCCCGTCACCGATCACCGATACGACGGTCTGATCCAGCCCCTGGATATCCCTGGCCTTCACCAATCCCAGACCCGCCGAGATGGAGGTGGAACTATGTCCTGTATCAAAAGCGTCGCAGCAACTCTCCTTGCGCTTGGGGAAACCGCTCATGCCGTGAAACTGCCGCAGACCGTCAAATCCCTCCTTGCGCCCGGTCAGAATCTTGTGGGTGTAGGACTGATGCCCCACATCCCAGATAATCTTGTCCTCCGGAAGTTTCAGGGCCAGATGCAGCGCCATGGTCAGTTCGACCGCCCCCAGATTGGAGCCCAGATGCC
>CANSPM010000007.1 GCA_947648875.1 uncultured Lachnospiraceae bacterium | reverse complement strand
TAACAAAGAGAATCCCGTATTTATGCGGGTTCTGGCGTTTCGCAAACGCCTAGGATTTATCAAAAAAGAAAGGATAATGGAGCGATGAAAAACTTGAAGATGAGCACAGTTATTACCACTATTATTTCTGTGGTGGCGGCAGTATGTATCCTTCTGCTTTATCTGGTGGCCAGCGGCAGTATGATGCGGACCATGCGGGACACGGCGGTGGACAACATGCAGACTTCTCTGGAGGCTAGGGCGGCCATTATAGAGGAGTATGTGGACAAGGCGGAAAACTTGTTGATCTCTTACAGCAAGGCGCCTGTGGTGGCGGAACTTCTGAGGGCTCCCGGGGATGCCAAAGCAGTGAAGGCGGCCCAGGCTTACACGGAAGATTTTTACGCCGGTCTGGAGGGCTGGGAGGGAATCTATATTGCGGAGTGGGACACCCATGTGCTGACCCATTCCAATCCCGCCGTTGTGGGCATTACTACCCGTCAGGGGGAGCCTCTGAAGCAGCTTCAGGACGCCATGACCGCAGCCGGCGGTATCTACAACACCGGCATTATTATATCTCCTGCGTCTCAGAAGCTGGCGCTTTCCCTGTATTGTCCGGTGTATGACACGGATGGAAGGACCATTCTGGGCTATGTGGGAGGCGCGCAGTATGCGGAGAGTCTTAAGACCTTGTTGGACGGCCTCAGCGTAAAAGGTATGGAAGGCGCCCGAAATTATATGATTAACACAGCCACCGGGGTACATATCTTTGACGAGGACGCGGAACGCATGGCAACCCCCATTGAGGACAGGATGCTACAATCCGTTATCATGTCCGTGACAGACGGGGGCGTGAACGGAAATATGGAATATATCTCCGAAGAGGGAGAGGAGAGTATCGCGGTGTACCAGGCCATGCGGGAGCGGGGCTGGGCAGTGGTACTCAGCGACGGTCAGGATGAAATATACAGGGATGCGTATGCAAGCAGAAATATTCTGGCGATGATCTGCGGGGGCGCATATGTCTTGATTGTGCTGCTGGCCTGGATTTCCGTAAAACTATGTGTCAAACCCCTGGAGGTGGTGAGGAAATCCATTATCAGCATGAAGAATCTGGAGTTAAAGGCTCCCGAAGAACTGGGCAGATATGTGGGGGGCAGAAGTGAGACCGGCCAGATCGCGTCGGCCATGGGGTCCCTGTATGACACGCTGCGGGGAATTGTATCTACCTTGCAGAACTGTACAGATTCCCTGGAGCATTCCACGGGCACCATGAATGACGCAACCAGCACCCTAATCGAGTATGTGGGCGATAATTCGGCTACCACGGAAGAACTGGCCGCCAGCATAGTCACCACCAATGGAGCGATCGGGAATGTGGTGGTCGAGATTGAAAAGATTTCGGAACTGGTGAGTTATGTGGCGGATAAAGTTAAGGTGGGTGACAAAAAGAGTATGCAGTTGATTCAAACTGCAGAGAACATGAAAAAAATGGCGGGAACCGCCCTGCGGGAGTCCGGAGAAAAGATTCGGCTCAACCGCAGTAATATAGAGTCCGCCATGGTCAACCTGCAATCTCTCACCCGTGTCAACGAGATGGCGCAGCAGATTCTGGATATTGCGGACCAGACCAACCTGCTCTCCCTGAACGCCTCTATTGAGGCGGCCAGGGCCGGTGAGCAGGGGAAGGGCTTTGCGGTGGTGGCGCAGGAGATTGGCAAACTCGCCGCAGACTCTTCGGCCACGGCCAAACAGATCTCTCTGATCTGTCAGGAGATCGACGGCAATATTGCCAACGTACAGAACTGCGTGGATGATATCATCGGTTTTATGGAAGGGGATGTGTCAAAACGTTTTCAGGAGTTTGTGGATATTGCCAATGAGTATGGCGTTTCCGTGACCAATATCCGAAGTGCCATGGGGGAGATCGAGGAGAGCTCGGAGGGATTTGAGGCATCCATCATCAGCATCCGGGATCGAATGGGTGTGATTCAGTCGGCCTCCAAGGAAAACGAGGTGGGTGTGGACGAGATTGTGAGCAAGATAGAGCGCACCAATATGACGGCGGAAGAATTGCAGAAAGTGAGTACGAGTAATAGTAATAACGCACGGGAGATAAGTTCTGTGGTGGATCGGTTTTCACACTGACAGAAAGAGCAGATGAAAAAGGAGAGCGCTATGACAGAGAAAAAAGTGGTTTTGGATCAGAACGCGGAGGTTGCCTTCAATAATCAGGTAGACTACTGCGTGGGCACAGGAAGAATGGGGCTGGCGTTACATCAGGAGTATCAGGAGCAGCTTGAACTGGTACAGGAGTACATCGGTTTCAGCCATATCAGAGGGCATGGTCTGTTCTGCGATGACATGGCCATCTACCAGGAGGGAGAGGACGGCGGCGCGGAGTACAATTACACCTATCTGGACCGGGTGATGGACAGTTATCGCGGGCTGGGACTTAAGCCTTTTCTGGAACTGGGTTTTATGCCCGGAAAACTGGCCAGCGGCAGCCAGACCATATTCTACTGGAAGGGGAACACCACGCCGCCGGTCTCCTATGAACGCTGGAACGACATGGTCCGGGCTCTGCTGCTGCATCTGTGCCAGAGATATGGCAGGGAAGAAGTGGTGACCTGGCCCATTGAGGTGTGGAACGAGCCGAACCTTCCGGGATTCTGGGAACACGCTGATATGCAGGAGTATTTTAAACTTTTCCGCAGTACTTTTCAGGCCGTAAAAGAGGTGGACGCGCGGTTCAGAGTGGGCGGTCCGGCGGTCTGTGGAGGCAGCGACGAGGTGTGGATCAAGGCTTTCATGGAGTTCTGCCATGAGCAGAAGATTCCTGTGGACTTTGTCACCAGGCACCATTACACCACGGAATTTCCCGAGAGGGCGGGGCATTATGGCTATGCCGAGTTACAGGATACGGAGGGGGGATTTGCCAACCTGCGCACCACCCGGGAGATCATAGACAGTTATCCGGAGTACCGGGGAATGGAAATTCATATCACGGAGTTCAATACCTCCTATATCCCCAACTGTCCGCTGCACGATACCAACCAGAACGCGGCGTTCATTGCCCGCCAGCTGTCCCGGCTGGGAGACGGCAATGCCTCCTATTCTTACTGGACTTTTGGAGACGTGTTTGAGGAACAGGGAGTTCCCTTTACTCCTTTTCATGGAGGCTTTGGACTGGTGGCCAACGGATGTATTCCCAAGCCCACATTCTGGACGTTTGTATTCTATAAAAAACTGAAGGAGAAGCCGGGGCGCTGTATATACAGAGACGATACCATGTTGGTCATGCAGCTGGAGGACGGCTCCTGCCGGGGGGTAGCCTGGAACATGACGGAGAAACGTTCGGGAAGGGATCTGCTGTTTTGTCTGGAGTGGCCTGCCGGGGAGGAGGGCTGTCTGGAATTGCAAACGGTGGACGAAGTGTGTTGTAATCCGCTGAAGGTGTGGCATGATCTTGGGGAACCGGCCAGTCTTGACGCGCAGCAACTGGAGCTGCTGCGAAGTGCGGCATGGCCCTTTGTGGAAACCAGGCGGGTTGCTCCGCAGGAGGGCAAAGTGGAACTGGACTTCTCTCTCAGGGAAAATGGAGTGGTATATTTTTCCTGGAATCCCTGCCGGGTGAACCCGGACAGAGGATACTCTTATGAGAGAGTCATGCAGTACATATAGTTACGGATTGTTGACGCTGTCAGTCCGCCCGTTTGCCGGGCACGCCGATTGCGCGAAAGAGATTGACAGGTGTGATTTTGGTGGCAGCTTTAGAGGGTTCGGCGTCGCTGAACCCTCTAAAGCCGCAGAAAAGAGGCGAATATGTGTAAGAAACAGGCGTGGAATCCCTATCTGCCGTCCTGGGAGTATATCCCGGACGCGGAACCCTATGTGTTCGGGGACAGGGTGTATGTGTATGGCTCCCATGATTTTTACAATGGATATGTGTTCTGCATGGGGGACTATGTGTGCTGGTCAGCTCCCGTGGACGATCTGGGAAACTGGCGGTATGAGGGCGTAATCTATGAGAGGACAGACGATCCTTTTAACAGGGCGGGAAAGATGTGCCTATATGCGCCGGATGTGACGGTGGGACCGGACGGCAGGTACTATCTGTACTATGTGCTGGATAAGGTGTCGGTGGTGTCGGTGGCGGTCTGTGATACTCCGGCCGGAAAATATGAATTTTACGGATATGTACACTATTCGGACGGCACACTTCTGGGCGAGCGGGCCGGGGATGAGCCCCAGTTCGACCCCGGTGTGCTGACGGAGGGAGACAGGACTTATCTGTATACGGGGTTCTGTGGCAAGGGAGACAAATCCCGCCATGGAGCCATGGTGACGGTTTTGGACAGGGATATGCTGACGATAACGGAGTCTCCTAAAATCATTGTGCCCGGCTGTGAGTACAGCGCGGGGACCACATATGAGGGCCACGCTTTCTTTGAGGCGTCGTCCATCCGGAAGAAGGGCAGTACCTATTACTTTATTTATTCCTCCCAGGTGATGCACGAACTCTGCTATGCCACCAGCAAAAAGCCTACCGGGGACTTTCGCTACGGCGGGGTGCTGGTGAGCAACTGCGACCTGCATATTGACAGCTACAAGCCTGCGGGGCAGCCTGCGGCCTACGGCGCCAACAATCACGGAAGCATGGTGGAGATTCAGGGACAGCCCTATATTTTCTACCATCGCCAGACCAATGGCACCTGGTACAGCAGACAGGGATGTGCGGAGAAGTTGACGATTCTCAAGGACGGCAGTATAGAACAGGCGCAACTGACCTCCTGCGGTTTAAACGGCGGCCCTTTGCCGGGACAGGGATATTTCCCCGCCTACCTCGCCTGTAACCTGTTTACGGCCACCCCCTCCGCCTATGTGGGCGGTTCGGAACAGCCCAGAGTAATGCAGGACGGCAGGGACGGAGATCAGAATCAGGGATATATCGGCAATATTCAGGACACGGCCACGGCGGGATTTAAATTTTTCCGGGGGGCAGAAGCCACCCGGATTCATATCTGGACAAGAGGCTACGCAAAGGGTATATTTGAAGTGAGGACGGAAATCGACGGCAGTGTGCTGGCGGTCCTGCCGGTGGAATATGCCAATGTGTGGGAGGAGTCCTGGGCGGAGATCGTATTGCCGGAGGAGGAGTACGCGCTGTATTTTACTTTTCGGGGGCAGGGCGTTGCCATGCTGAAAGGATTTGAACTCAGGTAAGGACTGGTTGCTCCCGATCCGAATATACCGGCACCGGATCGGGAGAGTGCGTGTTGCGCGTATAGTACAATAATGGAGAAATCATATGGGACATATAAATGTATACACAGGGGAAGTGCGCGAGCCGCATATCCCCCACGCGCTGGCGGACAGCGTACATATGACATACACAGACGGGGACGGGAAGGCGTATGCGCTGAATCAGGGATACGGCATTCTCTATGCGCGGGCGTCCATCCGCCCCGACAACACCATCGCCCCCAGGGGAATCAGAAATCCCCGGGTTCTGGCGCTGGCGGAAGGGGACTACGGCATTTTGGCGGAGCCTGTGGACGAGACGGGAGAGCCTTTGCCGGAGGAGGGCCTGCTTCTCTGGAGAACCGGGGACTTTCTACGTTTTCGGCAGGAGTCTGTGGAGCGCGGTAAGTGGCAGGCGGTATATGACGGGGCCCGGGAGAGGGTGGAATTGCCGGAGAACCTCCGGGAGGGAATCCGGCAGCGCTGGGCCATGCCCCAGGTACGGCTTAAGGACGTGGCATTCCCCCTGGCTGTGGGCTGGGCGGACCCGGTGATCTTTGCCTGGGAGGGAAAATGGTATTTTCTGGCCACCAACGATAACAATAACAATATCGGCCTGTTTATCCGGGAGGCGGATTCGGTGGCAGGGCTCTTTGCCCCGGAGGCGGAGCCGCAGTGTATTCTGGAATATGACGAGGACAGGGAGTTTATGCAGACCTTCTGGGCGCCGGAATTTCATGTGATCGGCGGCAGGGCCTACATTCTTTTCGCCGTGGGCGGCAGGCAGTGGGCGCCTCAGTGTCATATGATGCGTCTCAAGGAAAAAGGTGTTCTGACGGACCCGACTGGCTGGGAAGCGCCGGTGCGGGTGTGCGGGCCGGACGGGAATTTCCTGACCCAGACAGGGATTTCCCTGGACATGACTTACTTTAAGGACGGGGAAAACTCCTATTTGGTGTGGTCCTGTCGTTACGGTATCGGTACGGCGGCGGATACAGGCTCCATGCTGTATATTGCCACAACGGATGAAGCGCGGCCCTGGGTGCTGACCAGCGAGCCGACGCTGCTCTCAAGGCCGCTGTACGGCTGGGAGAACCAGCGGGGAACCATCAACAATGAGGGTCCTTACGCGCTTCTCACAGAGGATAAGGTCTATCTGGCCTACTCCGGCGGCGGGGCCTGTGATCCCACCTATGCGGTGGGCTATCTGGTGGCGTCCCGGGGGGAGGATCTGCTGAGGGCGGCCAACTGGTACAAGGAGCCTGCCGCCATGCTTCACAGAGGCTCCGTGCAGGGCATAGAGGGACCGGGGCACAATTCCTTTTTCCGCGACGAGAAGGGGGAGCTGATGATCGCCTACCACGCCCAGGATATGGAAAACACCCATAAGCGCTGTGCTGCTTTCCACCGGGTGTATTTCAATGAACAGGGGATGCCTTTGCTACATATTCCCCTTTAAGTGTCATCCCTGTTGTCTGCCCGCGGTCTTCGGATCGGGAGCGCAATCATGGGAAAAGAGAGTTTTCTATAAATTAAAGAGGAGAACGACTATGGGAAAGATCAGAATCGAGGATAAGAGGCTGGTATTCCAGCGCAAGGACGAATTGACGGTGATTGAACCCTACGGCAGGGACTGCCTGCGCTGCCGCAGCACGAAAAACGGGCGTATTTCAGAGGAAAAATGGACGGTGCTGGAGCCTGCCACCCAGGACGAATGCAGCGTGTCGGGGGATGAGAGCAAGGCCACTATCATAAACGGTATGGTCAGCGCTACCATAGAGGCGGGAAACGTCTGGTACGGCGGGATTATCACCTATTACCGCAAGGAAAAGCAGATTTTGCGCACCCGGTTCGAAGGGGATTACACCAACCGCAACATGCATGTGGAGGGGGATCATTACCAGGTCAAGGTGATCTTTGACGCCAACGACGGGGAGCATTTCTACGGTATGGGGCAGGAGCAGGAGGATTTGTTTGACCGCAAGGGCAGCACCTGCCAGATCATTCATTATAATACAAAGTCCACGCTGCCGGTGCTGTATTCTTCTCTGGGTTACGGCTTTTTCTGGAACAACCCGGCTCCGGGGCGCTGCGAGACCACCCGCAACCACACCATGTTTGTGGCGGACAGCGCCTATCAGGCGGACTATTTTATCTATGCGGGGGAGACACCCGCCCAGACCATGGAGAGGTACTGCGACCTTACCGGCTACGCGCCCAAGTTTCCTCGCTGGGCAGCGGGATTCTGGCAGTGCAAGCTGCGATATGAGAGCCAGGAAGATCTGCTGGAGGTGGCCCGGGAGTACAAAAAGAGGGGGATTCCCATCGACGCCATCGTCATTGACTACTTCCACTGGACCGAGCAGGGGGAGTGGAAGTTTGATCCCAAGTATTGGCCGGACCCGGAGGCCATGTGCCGGGAACTTGAGGAACTTGGCATCCATCCGGTGGTTTCCATCTGGCCCACCATCAATCCCGCCAGTGAAAACTACGGCGAGATGAGCGAAGGCAATATGCTGGTACGCACGGAGAATGGGCAGTTCGGCACATTTGATTTTTACGGGCAGCAGACTTTTATCGACCCCATGAACCCGGAGACCAGAAAATTTGTGTGGGACAGGGCAAAAGAGAACTATTTCCGCCACGGGATCAAGACTTTCTGGCTGGACGAGGCGGAGCCGGAGGTACATCCTCAGCAGCCGGGGCATCTGAAATACTATCTTGGAAACGGTGCCCAGGTGGCCCAGATGTACCCATACTACTATGCGAAAACCTTTTACGACGGGCTTAAGGAGGAAGGGGAGGAGGAGATTGTGTCCCTGACCCGGGCGGCTTACCCCGGCAGCCAGAAATTTGGCGCCATCGTGTGGAACGGGGACATTGCCTCCAGCTTCCGGAACCTGAAGATGAGCATTGAGAGTGGGCTCTCCATGGGGATGTGCGGCATTCCCTGGTGGAATTCGGATATTGGCGGGTTCCATTCAGGGGATATTGAGAGTGAGTATTTCAAGGAACTGATCGTGAGATGGTTTCAGTTCGGCGTGTTTAGTCCGGTGATGCGGCTCCACGGTTCAAGACTGCGCCCTTCCTGGTATAAGCTGCGTCATCCTGGCGTCAAGGAGGCCAGCGGAGGTGACAATGAGATCTGGAGTTTCGGGGAACGAAACTATCCGATTCTGAAAGAACTGATTGAACTTCGGGAGCGGCTGAAAGATTATACCTGCCGGTATATGGAGGAGGCCAGCCGCACCGGCGCGCCCATCATGCGCCCCATGTTCTGGGAGTTCCCGGAGGATGAGCAGTGCTATACTTTGGAGGATCAGTATTTTTACGGCGCGGATCTGCTGGTGGCCCCCATCTATGAGCAGGGCGGAGTGGAACGTCAGGTATACCTGCCCAAGGGGAGATGGGTGTTTGTGCGGGACGGCCATGTGGAAGAGGGCGGCAGGTGGATCACCTGTCATGCCGAATTGGAGGAATTTATTGCGTTTGCCCGGGAGGGGGCGGAAGTGCTGGCGTGTTTCACGCGGTAGGCCGCAGGCAACGGACGAAAAACGTGTTTTGGTTTTCGGGATATTCGGGCAGGAAAAGCAGGCAATGGGTATCAGGTACTTGCAGGGGGAAAAGGAGAGCGGGATATGAGGTGGATTAAGCAGTGCATGTTTGTGCCGCTGTGTCTGGCGCTGATGGGGTGCGGCGGGCAGGATATGGCTACAGGCAGTGAGGAAGTGGGTTCTTCGGAAAGCCGGGAGGAGGGGCAGCAAGCGGCCGGGCAAGACAGTGAGGAAGGGCAGCAGGCGGCCGGGCAAGGCAGTGAGGAAGAAATGCCGGACGGCGGTGCGGAGAATCAGGAAGAAGAGGGAGATATGAACAGGGATTACGCGGATTACTTTCAGAACGTTACAATAACAGAGGCGTATAAGGGCCTGGAGGACGCCAACCCGCTGATGACCCAGCGGTTCGGCGCGGATCCATACGCCATGGAATATAACGGCAGGGTGTATTTTTACATGACGGCGGATACCTTTGAGTATGAGGGTGACGAAGTCAAGGAGAACACCTACGGCAAGATTCACCGGATCAATGTGATATCCACGGCGGATATGGTGAATTTTACAGACCATGGCTCCATAGAAGCGGCGGGCAGTCAGGGGGCGGCGAAGTGGGCCAACAATTCCTGGGCCCCTGCGGCGGCCTGGAAGAATATAGACGGAAAGGACAAATTCTTCCTGTATTTCGCGGACGGGGGCGGCGGCATCGGCGTGCTGACGGCGGACAGTCCCACGGGCCCCTTTACCGACCCCATCGGACACGGTCTGGTGACTAGACAGACGCCCACCTGCGCGGAAGTGTTGTGGCTCTTTGACCCGGCGGTGCTGGTGGATGAGGACGGCAGGGCTTATCTATACTTTGGCGGCGGTGTGCCGGAGGACAAAATATCGGCTCCCGGTACGGCCAGAGTGGTGGAACTGGGGGAGGACATGATCAGCCTGAAAGGCGATCCAAAGCCCATTGACGTGCCTTATCTGTTTGAGGATTCCGGCATACATAAATATAACGACAAGTACTATTATACCTATTGCACCAACTGGCAGGTGGACGCGGACGGAACGGCGACCTATGGATTCCACAACGCGGAGATTGCCAGCCTGGAGAGCGACAATCCCATGGGGCCTTTCACTTTCAAGGAAGTGATTCTGGAGAACCCCGGCAAGTTAAACGGCCTGTATGGCAACAATCATCACTGTGTATTCCGTTTTCAGGACAACTGGTACATCGCTTATCACGCCCGCACTCTGGAGAAAAATATGGGAGTGGAGAAGGGGTATCGCTGTACTCATGTGGACGGATTTGTCATGGGGGAGGACGGAACCATTGGCAAGATTCGTATGACCATGAAGGGCAGGGAACAGCTTCAGTATGTAAATCCCTATGAGGAGGTCAATGCCGCGACCATGGCGGTGCAGGGCGGTCTGGATACGGTGGTTGTGGGGATTCATGGAACGGCTCCGGGACAGGAAACCGGGGAGAGCGGAGAGGGCCGGGATATTCTCTCGAAGACCGGCGGTGCCGGCGTCATGGCGCTGACGGGTATTGACAGCGGAGATTTTTGGAAGGTACAGGGTGTGGACTTTGGAGAAAACTCCCCCACAGCCATACAGATGTCCGTCCGCCGCACAGCGGGGATGGAGGGACTGGCGCAGGTGCGCGTGGACGGGCCGGAGGGCCAGGTGCTGGGCTATATGCCGCTGGGAGCCTTGCAGGAGCAGGAGGCGGCCGGGGAGGATTTCGTCACCTATGAGGCGCGGCTGGAGGGGGAAGTGACCGGCGTGCACGACCTCTATTTTCTGTTATACAGCAGCGCGGAAAGCGGCTGTGAGATCGCCGGCTGGCGCTTTGTAAAAGGGGAGGAGGAACTGAGCGCCCTCTGCCCGGACGAGGTGTCAAAAAGCGTGGCGGGAAGAGAGTATGGAAGTGTGGAACATATCACATACCACTCGGAAACCACGGGGCTTGAACGGGGAGCCAATGTATTGCTGCCTCCGGGGTATGATTCGGAAAAACAGTACGCGGTGCTTTATTTTCAACATGGCATTTTCGGAGATGAGTACACGCTGACAGGTGATGTCAACAATGCCATCCCCCAGATTCTGGGCAATCTCGCCGCAGAAAGCCGGGCCAGGGAAGTGATTGCGGTATTTCCGGACATGTATGCCACCTCGGACCCCGAATTAAAACCCGGATTCAGCCAGGAGGAAGTGGCTCCCTACGATAATTTTATCAATGAACTGACACAGGATCTGATTCCCTGCATTGAAAGCCGCTATTCTGTGGCGACAGACAGGGAGAGCAGGGGGATTCTGGGCTTTTCCATGGGAGGAAGGGAGACATTGTACATCGGCGTGAACAGGCCCGACCTGTTCGGATATGTGGGAGCCATCTCCCCGGCGCCGGGGCTGACGCCTGCCAAAGATTGGGCCATGTCTCACCCGGGCCAGCTACAGGAGGAGGAACTGTGCTTTGCCCAGGGGGCAGAGACGCCAAAGCTGCTGATGGTCTGCTGCGGAACAAAGGACAGCGTGGTGGGCAAATTTCCGGAGAGTTATCACCAAATTCTGGAGAACAATGGTGTGGAACATCTGTGGTTCGAAGTCCCCGGCGCGGACCATGACAGCCAGGCCATCCGAAGCGGCCTGTATAATTTTATGATTCGCTGGAACTGAGCAATCGCCCCGAAACCTGTATATTCGATTTGCCGGAACAAAAACGCGTTGCGCCATTTGTATAAGGGGCTTCCTGACTGCACGATAGCGTCGCGCGGACAGGCGGTGGTACAGGGCCGGACGGCTCCTGGATGCTTGAAAAATAGGTATGATATATTGATGAAGAGAGGGAATTATGAGCAAATTATTATGCTATACCAGAAAACCCATAGATAATGTCCTGTATGATCCAAAGCTGGCATACAGTATGCACCTGGCGTTGCAGGAGGGGGAGCTTTTCCGCCCTCTGAATCATAACAGCGGCGTACTGTTTGCCCTGGCGACAGAGAACGCGGACGGCTCTCTCAATCCCATGAGTCTGCGAAACCCGTGGGTTTTTCCTTTGAAGGACGGCGGCTTTGGAGTGGTGGCCGTGCGGATTTGCGGCGACGGAGAGGAAGACGTTACCAGCCGGGGAAGCGTCCTTTTGTGGGTTACGCGGGATCTGGTGGCCTATCAGGAACTGGGGCTGCTTAAACTGGGGGAGCAGTATGTGAACTGGGTGAAAGCGGGGTATGACCCGGAGCGAAACTGTTATCTGCTGTGCTGGGAAGAGCAGACCGGTTGTAGCTATCAGGCGCTTTACCCCCTGTCTCTCATGCAGGGGGAGGCCGGGACCGAGAGCGGCTGTAAGCCGCTCCTGAGCTGCATTGTGGACTCGCACAGCCAGGAGAACATGCTGGGGGAGATGCCCGGGGCCGCAGATGCATATCGGTGGGAAGCGGGCAGCATAGAGGGTGCGGTGCCCCACTGTGTGGTGGAAATCCGGGAGCAGGAGGCGTGGTACCTGCGATGCAAACTGTTGACGCCGGTCAATACCGGTGTGGAAGTGCCCGCAGAGACGGAGGTCCAACTGGGGGACTGTGAGGACGAGGGGCTGCAAAGAGAGCGCGTGGCACAGGCCCTGGGGAGGCAGCGGGCCATTGCACGTTACAGTGACGGAACCACCTGTATAAAGCGTGTGGACTGGCATCTGGAAAATGTGGATCTCACCCAAAAGGGAAGTTTTGTGGTGGAGGGAGATATTTACCGCCCCTGGTTTCCTTTCCCTGTGGCGTATAACCGTGCCGATCCCTGTGTGACCCGTTGGAACGGCAAATACTATTTTATTGCCACCAACGACGCGGACAGCAACCACACCCTGTATATCAGGGAGGCGGATACCCTGGAGGGGCTGACAGACGCCCAGGAGGTGCTCCTGCTGGATTCCGACACCTATGAGGGGATCGGGGGCCTTCTGTGGGCGCCGGAGTTTCATGAGATCGGGGGAAGGCTGTATATTTTCCACGCCGCCACACCGGGGCCTTTTTATGAGGAGGAAAGTCACCTCATGGCGCTGCGGGAAGGGGGCAATCCCGCATGTAGGGAGGATTGGTCCGCTCCCAGGAGAATTGTGAAGACGGACGGCAGTGACCTGTGCCAGGCAGGCAAGACCATAACCCTGGATATGACCTGCTTTTTGTGGGAGGGGGAGTATTATGCAATCTGGTCTCAGAGGGAGTTTCTGCCGAAGGATCTGGGGGCCTGGCTGTACATCGCGAAGCTGGACCCGCAAAAGCCCTGGCATCTGGCGTCTGACCCGGTGGTGCTGTCCAAGCCGGATTATGGCTGGGCCAATAATCACACCTTTGTGGAGGAGGGTCCCTACGCGCTTCCTGTGGGGGATATGCTGTATGTGACGTTTTCCGCAGCGGCGGTGGATACTTCCTATGTGGTGAGTTATCTGGCAATAGAGCGGGGAAAAGATTTGCTGCGGCGTGAGAACTGGCGCAAAAATAATTATCCGATTCTCACTTCCCGCAGTGTGGAAGGGGAATACGGAACCGGGCACAATGCCTATGTGGAGGACGAGGAAGGGACCGTGTGGAACACCTATCACGCCCGGCCAGGTGTGGAAGGCGTGCGCAGCAGCGGCATCCGCAGGGTGCATTTTGACATAGACGGGGTGCCCGTGTTGGATATGACCGAGGAGATGGACCTGCGGGAGACCTGTCGCCGGGTGAAGACCAGGTTGGTAATCCGTTAGCCGCAGCAAAATTTTGACAATCCGCTGTTCATCCGGGCCCTTGAGCTTGCGGGAACCTACAGCAGGTCTTTTGATTTTAACGAGGCGCAGGCGCTGTATCCGGAAAAGAACTGGACGGCTATGAAAATATCGGTGAGCATAAGCAATTTTGAGGATTATAAGAGCGCCTTGGGAGAACAATATCATGTAGTTGGATTCCCCGCGACAGAGGGGAGCGGCATATACTGGAATGGCGGGGGGCTCTTGGTGGTAAACAGGGAGACGGAGCATCTCAGAGAGGTTGGCATGCTGCTGGAGGAATTTCTCAGCTATGACAGACAATATACGCTTTTTTACAATGAGCCTGTAAGGAGGGATATGCTGGATCATCGTCTTGTGGCACATTCTATTGGTGGAAGAGACGGAATGTACATTGAGTATGGGGATGGTATGATGAAGGAACTCACGCCCGGTCCGGCGGGCGACTACAGGATCGGTGAATTTAAAGAGGTGATGGAAAAGAGCGTGGGCAGAGCTGCGGACACTTCCGACATAGAGAACATTATTCTGGAGGAGGTGGGCAGTTACTTTTCCGGCGACAGGGACGCGGAGGCGGTGGCCGCGCTGGTCCAGAACCGGGTGCAGCTGTATCTGAACGAACGACAGTAGGATCAGACAATGCGATTTTCAACGGCAATGAGCGGGTCTGGCAAGATGGGGGAACTCTGCTCCATCGGTATTCCGGTGCGGGAGGCCTATCGCCGGGCGAAGACCAGGTTGGTGATCCGTTAGTCTTGGCAAGCGAGTGCCGCTTCCTAGGCGAAACTTGCGCCAGAACCCTTCCTTCGGGTGCGGTACGCGGCGGGAATCAGAGTTCCGGCGTATGGGGAGGAAGGATATTTCCCTGGGAATCCAGAACGTCAGAGGGCAGATCTGAGCCTGCCACATTGTAGTGGGGTAAACTGAAAAGAGAGGCGGATTTTGTGGGATCCGCAAAAGAGACATCTTCGCGGGAGACTTCCGAAGGTGTCTTTTTTCCGGAGGTATGGGGGGAATCGCGGTCTGTGCTCCCCGCGTCCGAAAGCCGGGTGGAAGCACCTGAAGTGCTGCGGCGGAACGCGCCGGGGGTTAAGCCTGTCTGCTGTCTGAACTGGCGGCAGAAATGTTCCACGTTGCGGTATCCGCAGGCATCGGCAATCTCCGCTACAGGCTTATCCGTGTAGGTCAGCTGTTCCCGGGCCATGCGGATTCGGCTGGTGATTACATCGTCCATGCAGGAGACGCCAAAGGTTTTCTTGTACAGAATCTGCAGGTAGCCGGCGCTGAGGTGAAGTTCGTCGGCCATGGAACGGATGTTCCAGGGAAGGTGGGGACTGTTGTAAATCTTTTTGTGAAGATGCAATAGCTGGGGCGCATGAGCGGAGGTCTCCCGGTGTGCGGTATCCTGTCGAAGACGCAGGAACAGCGCCTGTAGCAGATTGGAGATAATGGGGTCACTGTCGGCCGAGGAGAGGGAGGCTTCCCAGGTGAGTAGTTTGAGCAGATTGTGACAGTAGGTCGTGTCGGTCACGGGAAAGGGGATTCCGGTCAGAGGGAACTGTGTCACAAGGGGATCGTCCGAGGTAAAACGCATCCAGTCATTTTGATAGGTTTCCCGGCAGGCCCGGTAACAGATGGCCTGTCCAGGGGCATAGAGCATGGCCGTTCCCTCGGGATATTCCATCCACTGTCCGCCTAACAGAAACTGCACCGGGGTGGTCACCAGCAGCAGAGTGTACTGACCGGGCGCGGTGACGGCCTCAAATTGGAAATCGGATGGATGTACGGCGCTGTAACCGATAAAATGTATGGTGTTCATGAACTGCCTCCCAGAGGTGAAAACTTTTCCTTTTCAAGTATAATGCATGAGGAACCGCAGGTCAACAAAAGAAAAGCCCCTGTTTCCGGCAAAAGGCGATGTCCGGCTATATGCTATTGTAAGCGGTAGGCATTAATGATATAATAGGCACAAAAAATGTGATCAAAAAGGATGGATGGCATATGGGAAAAAGAATACGGGGATTGCTTTTGGGCGCGTTGGGTATTCTGGCGTGCACGGGATGCGGTCCGGCAGAGACGGCGGAATTGCAAAACGTGGAACCGGAAAAAGTGGAACTGGTTGTCTGGGGGGCTGAGGAAGATTCGGAACTGATGGGGCAGATTATCCGGAACTTCGAGAGAAACTATCAGGGACAGGCGGAGTTTCAGATTCTATTTGAGCCGCAGGGAGAAGCCCAGTGTAAAAATGCCCTGCTTGGCGGATTGGAGGAAGGCGCGGATGTTTTTACCTTCGCGGATGACCAGTTAAATGCGCTGGCTGCGGCCGGCGCGTTAGACCCGATCGGAAGCGCGGAGGAGATCAGATCCAGGAATCTTTCCAGTACGATACAGGCAGCCACAGTGAATGAACAGCTGTACGCGTACCCACTGACTGCGGATAACGGATATTTTTTATATTATAACAGGCGATATATCACGGACGAACAGGCTGAGACGCTGGATGGTATATTAGAAGCGGCGGCGGCGAACGGAAAAACATTTGCCATGGACTGGTCCTCGGCGTGGTATGTATATTCCTTCTTTGGAAACACGGGGCTACAGGTCGGGCTTAATGATGACGGAATCACGAATTATTGCACATGGAATCAGACAGATGGAGAGATCAGGGGGACCGACGTGGCTCGGGCAATGCTCCGAATTGCGGAAAATCCGGGATTTTCCAGTCGCACGGATGAAGAATTTCTTGACGGAGTAAAGGACGGCTCAGTGGTTGCGGGGATCAGCGGCGTATGGAATGCCGTCGCGATAGAGGAGGCCTGGGGGAAGAACGCGGGAGCTGCCAAACTGCCAACCTACAGCTGCGGTGGCAGCCAGGTGCAAATGGCTTCTTTCTCCGGATGCAAACTGATCGGTGTAAACGCTTATTCCGAACATCCAAAATGGGCAGCCCGACTGGCCGAATGGATTACGAATGAAGAGAACCAGAGACTTCGTTTCGAAATGCGCGGACAGGGTCCGTCAAACTTAACGGTTGCGGATTCCGAGGAGATCATGGGGGCCCCGGCCATTGCCGCTCTTTTGGAGCAGTCCGAATTTTCGCAGCTTCAGCGGATAGGCGGCAAGTTCTGGGACCCTGTCTCAAAATTCGCGGAAAATATGGCGGCGGGCAATCCTTCCGGTCAGAACTTGCAGGAGCAGCTGGATGAGATGGTGGAAGGCATTTGTGCAAGATAGATATTATGTTGAAAGGATCTGTTAATGTATGACGAAGAAAAAACTCTCTATACAACAACGTCTGATACTGCCGATCATTCTCTTGGGGGTTGTGGCATTGATCTCAAGTGTCCTGTCGGTTTTCAGTATCAATAATGTGAATTTCAATGCGTCGAAAATCGTGGACAATTATATGGTGGGCCTGGAGACGCTGCAAAATATCCGTCATTCCACTACGGATATTCATAAGATGGCGCTGTCCCACATAGTTGCGACGGACTATAATACCATGATTTCCGTCGTGGCGCAGATAAAAGAAGAAGAAGGCGTACTGGAAGATTATCTGAAAGAGTATGAAAACTACGTGGCGGAAGGGGAAGAAGCCATTTACGACCAGCTTTTGGAAAACTATGACTCTTTTAAGCACGCCCTGGTCTATCTGGTGTGCGCAAGCGCGGACAGCAAGACACAGGATGCCTATGCCTGCGCAAACGGTGATGTCGCGCTTTTCGGCACCGCTATAGCGGATAATGCCGATGAACTGTATGCAGCTGTAAGCGCCAGGACGGCAGAGGCAAGACAGGAGCTTTTGTTTGTCTATAATGTTTCCCTGGCCATTGCCGGGGCATCTGCCGTGACATGTCTGATCCTGGTGTTTGCGACTATCAAGATTATAAAAAATCATGTGATAACACCCATCAAAGGCGCGGTGGATACACTTCAGGAAAGCTCCCGGAAACTTGACGGAGTGACAGGAGAAGTGTTGAAGCACACCCGCACATCGGGAGAGAGTGTCAGAGATCTCTCCTCTCTCGCGGATTCTCTGTCCATGTCCATCCGGAAGGTGGCACATAACGCTGGTATCATTAATGGCAGCGTTGCGGACATAAAGGGAGATGTTCACGACATGGCGCAGGAATGCGGAGCCATCACAGAGTATTCTTCCGCCATGAAGGAAAGAGCAAACGAGATGGAGACGGCGGCACAGACAAATGCCGAGATCATTCAAAAGAAAGCGGCCGATATCCTGGGCGTGCTGGAGGAGGCGATTGAAAACAGTAAGAGTGTAGATCAGGTAAACAGCCTTACCAAAGATATCGTAACGATTTCATCGACCACCAATCTGATCGCGCTGAACGCTTCCATAGAAGCCATGCGCGCCGGCGAAGCGGGGAAAGGCTTTGCCGTGGTCGCGGCGGAGATCAAATCCCTGGCGGCCTCGTGCAGTGAAACCGCCGGGCGTATCCAGGAGGTCAATCAGATTGTTACAAATGCGGTACATAACCTGTCAAAGCACTCTCAGGACATGGCGGATTATCTGAGCGGCACAATTTTGGCGGAATTTAGGGAGTTTGTCTGCTCCGGGAAACAGTACAAGGAGGACGCCGACTATGTAAAGGAGAGGATCTACGCGTTTAACAGCAGGACGGACCACCTTAGAAACTCTATGATTGAGATATCCGATTCAATCGGAAGCATTACAAAAGCGATCGATGAAAGCGCAGTGAGGATTACCGGGGTCGCGGACAGCACAAAGAGTTTGGTTGAGGATATGGCGGATATTACGGGGCGCATGGATACCAACCGGGATATTGTGGTAGAACTGAACAATCAAATGGAGGTATTCGCGGATTTCTAGGCAGGGTTCCGCATGTTGTTGAAAAAACAGTAGTAATATCCAATTCCGTTTAATAATCAGTAGAACGAAGGGGAGAAGCGTTGTAAACTGTTTTTATCAACAGATGAAGGAGATACCTGGGATGATAGATATTATTTTTGACAAGCTATACCGAAACGACAGATTGGCGGAACCTTGTTCCATCGGCATTCCGGTGCGGGAAGGAGAGCTCTGGGACACGGATACCCTGCGTCTGTATCAGGCGGGAAGACGGTTGCCCCTACAGGCAAAAGTAACTTCGCGGCACAGGGACGGTTCCGCCCGATTCCTGTTTCTACGGTTTCTGGCGGATCTGCCGGGCAATAAGGGCGCTGTGCTGCAATGCGATCTGCGCGGGGCCGCCGGGGACGTGGAGAATCCCGGGGACATATGGCCGGAGCACGCCTCTCCCGTGAGGCTTCACGCGGACAGGGAGGGCATCACTGTGTCCACCGGATGCGGCGGGGAGAAGCAGGAGTTTTCTTTCCGGGTAAAACATGGCGGCGGTAACATCTTTGAACAGGTAAACGCGGCAGGACATGTCTACAGACGGCAACAGTTTGTGGGCCCGTTTTTGAAAGACGGAGAGGGAAGAGAGTACAGGATGCGCGTGGGCAGCTGGCAGGTGGCGGAACAGGGGCCGGTCTGCGCCGTGTTGAAGGCCACGGGCAGCAATGTGCCTGCGGAGGGAGAAGGCGGGCAGGAAATTGACTTTGAATTGAAACTGACCGCATGGGCGGGGAAGCCCTGGGTGGAGGTCTCCTATCGAATCATGAATACCACGGATCAGCCGCTGCATGTGGCGGCGCTGGTTTTCCATCTGCTGCGCGCCGGGGACGGGCCTTCTCCGGAAGGGATTGTTCCCATGGCGGTCAGGGAGAGGCAGGACGGACGAGGGGAGTCTTCGGAGAAATCCGGCTGTATATTTCACGCCAGAGGATGGGGCGAGCTTAAGGAAGTGGAAGGGGAGACACCTGTGGAGGAGATCCGCTCCTGCGTGGGCAGTTCCAATTTCAAGACGGACTTCTATCTGGGGCGGGGCGGCGCTGCCGTGAACCGGGTGGTGGATGCCAAATGGTTGCTCTATGAGTCCAACGAGCATATTGCGGAAGTGTTTTACGGCACGTTTTTCGCGGACTGTACCGACAGGGAGGGAGGCGTGTGCGCCACTGTCTTTCAGGCGCAGCAGAATTACCCCAAGGCGGTGTCGGCGGACCGAAACGGTCTGTCTGTCATGTTGGTGCCGGAGAATGTGGAGAAGGTGGTGATGCAGACGGGGATGTCAAGAGAGCAGAGATTTCTGCTGCATTTCCATGATGCCGGGGAGAGCCTTGCAAAGTTGGACGATCGCAGCCTGATTTATCAGATGCCCGACAGACCTTATGTTTCGCCGGAGGTTCACAGGGATTCCGGCGTCTGGCCGGATGTGTTCACGGACAGATGGGATATGGAGGTGGAGAGGTGTCTGATCGGCAGGGCGGACGGCCATTGCCGGGCCTACGGAATGTTGAATTTCGGCGACTCCTACGACGCGGGATATACGGCCCAGGGGCGAGGGGGCGGCAGGCTGGTCTGGTGCAACAATGAGTACGACTATCCCCACGCATGTGCCCTTCTGTATGTGCGCACGGGTGTGAGGAGATTTTTGGATTACAATATTGCCTCCTGTAGTCACTGGATGGACGTGGATGTGTGCCATTATCATTCGAAGCCGGAATATATCGGCGGGCAGTGGGAGCACACAGGGGGTCACTGCGTAGACGGGGAGATGGTCTGCTCCCACCAGTGGGTGGAGGGGCTGCTGGACTATTATCATTTCACCGGGGATGACAGAGGTTTGGAGACGGCCCTGGGGATTGGGGAGAATGTGCTGCGACTTCTGGATACGCCCATGTACGCCAGGGTGGGGGAGGCCAGCGCCCGGGAGACCGGATGGGCTCTCCGCACGTTGACCGCCCTCTATGTGGAGACCCGGGAGGAGAAATGGCTGTCCAAATGCAATTCTATCTTACAGGACTTCAAAGTCTGGGAGGAGCAGTACGGCAATTGGCTGGCACCTTATACAGACAACACTGTCATTCGCGTAGGTTTCATGATTTCTGTGGCCATAGGCAGCATTATGCGCTATTATCGGGAGTTCCCCGACCCTGCGTTAAAGGAGATGATGCTGCGGGCAGTGGATGACCTGATAGAGAATTGCTATGTGGAGAGATGGGGCGTTTTTTACTACAAGGAACTTCCCAGCCTAAACAGGCTTGGCACCAATACGCTGTTGCTGGAGGCGCTGGCCATCGCCTACGAGTTGTCCGGGGACGCGGCATATCTGAAACCCGGAATCGCCACATTTAAAAGGGCCATAGGGGAATCCGCTCCGGGGAGCGGGGGCGGCAAAAAGAATGTGGAGGACGCGGTGATTGTGGGAAACGCCAGCAGTAAGAATTTTGCCCAGAGTATGATTCCTCTGGCGACTTATTACCGCGCGGCGTCGGAGAGCGGCATTCTGTAATTTCATAAAGAGTCGGGTCGTAAGACGGCCCGGCTTTTTTTGCGCAAGGGGCCGGCGGATATCAGCCCGGGACAGCCCTCTGCCGCAGCATATCCTGAATTGCAACGGTGTTTAGGCATGGAAGCGGCAAATTAGCAATAAATGACGAACATATGACAAGGTTTAAAGAGAAAAAAAGCGCAAAATGTTTTATAATCCGTACAAGACTGTATTTATACGGAGGATATGACAATGGCTGATTTTTCAGGTAAAGTTTATCGCAATCTGTTCGCGGAGATTGGTATCTCCAAGGAGAGGATTGACAAAAAGCTCAAGGAGATCATACAGACATTTTTTTACGGCAGTGAGGAGGAGAGAATCTATCATCCGGCGGGGGAGGACATGGGATATCTGATGGACACCGGCAATTTCGATGCCCGTACCGAGGGCATGTCCTACGGGATGATGATGTGTGTGCAGCTGGACATGAAAGAAGAGTTCGACCGAATCTGGAAGTGGTCCAAAACATATATGTTTATGACGGAGGGATGGAGCGAGGGGTATTTTGCCTGGTCCTGTCAGACGGACGGCACCAAAAACGCCAACGGCGCCGCGCCTGACGGGGAAGAGTTCTATGCTATGGCCCTGTTTTTTGCCTCTCACAGATGGGGGGATGGGGAAGGGATTTTCAATTATTCCCTACAGGCCAGAGAGATCCTGCGGGCCTGCCTGCACAAGGGGGAGAACGGCCGCCAGGGTCATCCCATGTGGAACAGGGACAATCATCAGATCCTGTTTGTGCCGGGTTGCGATTACACCGACCCGTCTTATCATCTGCCGCATTTTTATGAGCTTTTCGCTCTGTGGGCGGACGAGGAGGACAGAGCATTCTGGAAAGAGGCCGCCACTGCCAGCCGGGAATATCTGGCAAAAGCCTGTCATCCCGTGACGGGGCTGAACGCGGAGTACGCGGAGTTTGACGGCAGTCCCATGAGCCGCCCCATCCCCTGGACCAAGGACAGGCATGACTGGTTTTACAGCGACGCTTACCGGACAGTGGCCAATATCGGTCTGGACTATGAGTGGTTTGGCGTAGACGCGGGCCAGAGGGCTGCGGCGGACCGGATACAGAAGTTTTTGATAGACGACTGTAGAAAAGACAGCTATCATATTTATGAACTGGACGGAAGAGTGATCGACGAGAAGGCTCTGCATCCTTTCGCCATCACGGCTACCACCGCCCAGGGATCGCTGGCGGCTCAGGGTGAGCTGTCCAAAGAGTGGGTGGAGATTTTCTGGAATATGCCTCTGCGCACCGGCGACAGGAGATATTATGACAATTGCCTGTACATATTCGCGTTTCTCGCCTTGAGTGGCAGATACAGGATCTGGTAGGACAGAGTATGGCGCGTTGGTGAGAATGGATTTTTAGGGCCGCCGCGCGGCGATCTAATTGAGGAGGAATGAATGATGGAAGGACCCAGGGCACCGAAGGACCCGACAAAAAAGAGAAAAAGTTTTTACATAATGCGGGGAAAGAGCGTGGCCGGTTCGCCTCAGGCGGACGGTAGAGGGATTCAGTTTCTGTACATGAACGACGGCAGAATGGTCAGCAGCGCCAGACTGGTGGGAGGCATAACGGACGAGGAAATGCTAAAACTCCTGGAGACCACCGCCGGTTTCCGGCGGCTGGTACACAGTATCGGGGTTACGGTGGAGGCGCAGGACCGGGAACTGGTGACAGATTTCTGTCTTCAGATGTATGGGAACCGGGACTTATACGGATCGGGAACAACACTGCGGATGCCCGTACAAGCCAACGGTATGGAGCATATATTGGAGCTGGAGGGTTGTGACTGGTCGGAGGATGACAATGTTCCCGGTCAGATTCGGTTTGAGTTCCCTCTTGCGGAAACGCTGGCTACGGTGGCGGTCCGCTTTTATCTACAGGACGGTTATGACGCGCCTGAGGTGGAGGAGGAGGAACCGGTGGATTTTGCTTCCACCGACTACCTGCGAATGGTGGAGAAGTCCCTGGTGCAGACCGGCAACAACGCCCGGCTTAAGAGAGCCATCGACAAGGCTCGCAGGGGAGAGGATGTGACCATCGCCTTTATCGGCGGTTCCATCACCCAGGGGGCGGGAGCCATTCCCATCAACACCGAGTGCTATGCCTATAAGACCTATAAGGGCTTCTGCGAACTTTGCGGCGGGGAAAATGTGCCGGAGAATATACATTACATAAAAGCCGGGGTGGGAGGTACTCCTTCCGAACTGGGCATGATCCGGTATGAACGGGATGTGCTGCGGGAAGGCGACGTGGTTCCCGATGTGGTAGTGGTGGAATTTGCTGTCAACGACGAAGGGGACGAGACAAAGGGAGAGTGCTATGACTCTCTGGTGCGAAAGATATTAAATGCGGAGAATCGTCCGGCGGTGATTCTGCTGTTCGCGGTATTTGCCAATGATTTTAACTTACAGGAGCGTCTGTCCCCGGTGGGCAGGGCTTATCATCTGCCTATGGTCAGCACCCGCGACGCTGTGCTGGAACAGTTCTATCAAAAGCCCGGCAGCGGCAGAGTGGTCAGCAAGAATCAGTTTTTCTATGATTCCTACCATCCCACCAATGTGGGGCACACGGTCATGGCAGACGGAATCCTTCATCTGCTGCGGGTGGTGGACAGCCAGGAGACGGAGGAAGATACGCTGCGTCTGGAAGAGATTGCGCCTCCCATGGGCGGTGCTTTTGAGAAGGTCACGCTGCTGGACCGCAGGTACTTTGAGGGGCGGAGGACGGCGTGTGTCGGGCCGGACGGGAATCCCGGGGAAGGAAACGGCAATGGCACCGGGCAGCAGGAGGAGCCCGCAGCGGTGATTGACTACGGCAGTTTTGTCCATGTGGACACGGAACTACAGGCCGTGGAGATGGATATGGATCTGACGGGAACGCCGGAGTTTCCGGACAACTGGATGTACCGGGGGGCAGAGGCGGCAAAGGAACCCAGACCCTTTGTCATGGATATTACCTGTGAAAGTCTGTTGCTGGTATCCAAGGACAGCGCCTCCAACCAGACGGGATGTGCCGAGGTATGGGTGGACGGGGAGAAAGTGCTCCATGCGGACCCCCATGTCAATGGCTGGACCCATTGCAACGCCCAGATCTGTTTTAAGGGCAGAGAGAGGAAGAAGTATCACGTGGAAGTGAAAATGGCTCCGGGCATGGAGGATAAGGACTTCACAATACTGGGATTTGGGGTAGTGTAAAAGGTGATATAGCGGGAAAATATGCGGGAGAGAAGCAAAACGGGAGGACATGGACATGAGACTGGTATATGACGGGCAGGCGGTTTCGCTGCTGGTGGAAGACAGTGCCTTTGAGGGAGTAAAAAGGATAGCGGGCAAGGTGGCGGAAGATATCCGCAAGGTTACGGGCCATAAGCCTCAGATCCTGAACGGGGGGCAGTCCACGGCGGACAATACGCCGGTGATTCTGTGCGCCACGGCGGGAAAGAGTCCGATGCTGGAGAAGCTGGAACAGGAGGGGCTGGTGGATTTGTCCCAGGTCAGAGGAAAACGGGAAGTCTATCTGATCCAAAAGATCAGGGGCTCACAATTGTGCCGGCAGGAACTGCTGCTGATTTGCGGCAGTGACAAGAGGGGCACAATTTACGGCATGTTTGCCCTGTCGGAATACATAGGCGTATCCCCCCTGTGCTTCTGGGGGGACGCGGAACCTGCTTCTCACCCGGATCAGGAGATTGGCGATGATATCCAGATGCTGTCCAGGGAACCCAGCGTGCGTTACCGGGGATTTTTCATCAATGATGAGTGGCCCTGTTTCGGCAACTGGACCTGTGACCATTTTGGCGGTTTCAACGCAAACGCCTATGAACATGTCTTTGAACTGCTGCTCCGACTTAAGGGCAACTATCTGTGGCCCGCCATGTGGAGCGCTTCTTTCCCCATCGACGGACCCGGCAGCGCCAACGAGGAACTGGCGGACATCTACGGCGTGGTCATGGGGTATTCCCACCACGAACCCTGTCTGCGGGCCAGCGAGGAGTGGGATAAGGTCAGAGGACCGGAGACTCCCTACGGCAACGAGTGGAACTTTTATACGAATGAGCAGGGACTTTTGAACTACTGGGAGGAGGCCCTTAAGCGCAGCGGCGGGTATGAGAACCTGATTACCATAGGCATGCGGGGAGAGCGGGACACCTCCATGTTGGGGGAGCAGTCCACGGTGGAAGAGAATGTGAATCTGCTGAAAGATATCATTCGCAAGCAGAGGGCGCTTATAGCGAAAAACGTCCACAGGGAGGAGGTGCCACAGCTTCTGGCCCTGTACAAAGAGGTGGAGGCGTATTTTTACGGGGACGAGAACGTGCAGGGCCTCAAGGATTGGGAGGAACTGGACGGCGTGATCTGTATGCTCTGCGAGGATAATTTCGGGCAGATGCGCACTCTGCCCACTCCCCAGGTTCGCGACCGCAAGGGCGGATGGGGCATGTATTATCACTTTGACTATCACGGCGGCCCCATTTCCTATGAGTGGGTGGACTCCACTCCCATGGCCAAGACCTGGGAACAGATGTGTATGGCCTATGAGTATGGCATCCGGGATGCCTGGATCGTCAATGTGGGTGATCTGAAATTTCACGAGGTGCCACTGAGTTATTTCCTGTCTCTGGCCTATGACTACGACAAATGGGGGTATGGTAACAAGGACAGTTACCGGGAGTACACCAGGCAGTGGACGCAGAAAACTTTCCCCCAGGCTTCGGAGAGTTTACAGGAGCGGATTGGCCGGGTTCTCACGGAATATATTGACATAAACGCGCTGCGCAGGCCCGAGGCTCTGAATGAATCCATCTATCACCCCTGCCATTACGGGGAAGCGGACAGGATGCTTGAGCGCGCGGAGGCGCTGGAGGCGCTGTCCTGCGAGGTTATGGAGGAGCTCAACGACAGGGAAAGGGATGCCTATTACAGCATGATCCATTTCTCCGCCATGGCCAGCATGAATCTGCTGAAAATGCATCTCTACGCGGGCAAGAACAACCATTATGCCCGTCAGGGCAGACCTGTGGCCAACAGATACGGCGATTTGTCCCTGGCCTGCGCGGAGGAGGACATCCGGCTGAAACAGGAAATGGCGGCTTTTAAGGCCGGTAAGTGGAAGGGCATGGAGATGGCCCAGCACATCGGCTTTACCAAGTGGAACGAGGACGGTTACCGTTATCCCCTGATCAACAGGGTGCACCCGGTGCACAGATCCCGTATGAGTGTTTCCAGGGCGGATGAAGAGCAGATCGGGGTGAAGAACTACGGTGCCCCGCAGGTGATTCGAGTGCCGGATTTCTGCTACGCGGGGGCGGAGCCGGTGCGGATCGAGATCGCCAATGACGGAGTGGGCAGCTTTACCTATAAAATCGCTGTGGAGCAGCCGGAGACGGGGTTGCCGGCATGGCTGAAAATATCTTTCCCGGAGGGAGAGACGGGGAGCGCGCTGGAGGGCGATTGCCGGGAACTGTCCGTGGTAACGTTGAGCTGTGACGAGGCGTGTCTTCCCGGGGAGACGGAGACCGTGCGTCTGCTGATACAGGGGGATGATACCACTGTGGCGGTGGAAGTGGCAGGACGACGTCAGAGCATGGAAGGAATCTCCCGGGGGACATATCTGGAACGTCAGGGCATGATTGTCATGGACGCCGCAGGCTATATCCAAAAGCACGACACCGTAAAAGGCGCTTACCAGCCCATCGAAGGATATGGCAAGTATGGCAGAGGTGTAAAGGTATTTCCCAGCACGGCGGCATTTACCCAGGAAGAAGAGAGACCGTCCCTGACATGGCAATTCCAGATTTCGGAGACGGGGGAATATCAGGTGGATTTGCTGGTGGCTCCCACCAACTCCGTGGTGAGCAGGCAGGGCATGTATGTGCTGGTGGATAACGGCTGTGGCGAGAAGCATAAGGTGGAGATTACCGCTCCGGATTTCCGGGCGGGAGAGAGCAGTGACCCCCGTTGGGCGCAGGGAGTGCTGAATCAGATTCGCGTGTGCGGCATAAGGCTTCCCTTTGAGGCGGGTCAGCAGCAACTGACAGTGGAGGCGCTGGAAGCCGGCGTAGTGTTGGAGCAGATCCGGATATATAAGCCCCAGACGCAGGCGCGGCAGTCCTATCTGGGTCCCCGGGAATCTTACCGGGCGTAGCGCGTTGGCCCGGGCGGCATTCTTCGTGGGCAGAGCAAGAAGAGCCGTCAGAGGACAGCATAAATATAAATAAGGAAGAGCGCATCATGGAAAAGAAAAGTGGGAAAAGCAAAACAGCGCGATATCTGGCGCTGGCATGGCTGTGTGTTCTGACTACGGGCGGCTGCGCACAGACCCAGAGCGGCGGTCAGGACGTCATCGTGGTGGAGCAGGAAGCGGAACCTGTGACCTATGACATGGCAGTGGTCATGCTGGGAGATGTGCAGAAAACCCAGCAGATCAGATGCACTTACCAGCAGCTGAACGATGAGAGCCTGAGTTTTGGCATCAGCGGGCTGTACGTGAAAAAGGTTTATGTGCAGGAGGGGGATGTGGTGGAAAAAGGGCAGGTGCTTGCGGAACTCTCCGGGGCCAGTCGGCAGGAAGATATAGCCCGGCTGGAGTATCAGATTGCCAGAAACCAGTTGCAGATGGACTACGTTCAGATCAACGAGGATTATGAGATATCCACCCTGTGGCTGAATTACCTGTACCAGACCGGCCAGTCCGACTCGGACAGGGAGCGGCTGGACGAAGGGGTGGCCCAGGTACAGCAGAATTATTCCTATGCCAGGGAAGATTATCAGGACGCCATGAATCTGGATTTGCTACAGCTCGAGGAGATTCGACAGGAAGAGAGGGCCAGTCGCCTGGTGGCGGGAATGTCCGGCACGGTGTCCCACATCAAGGAGAGACTGGAGGGCTCCACCTCCGTGCGGGGGGAGGAGGTCCTGACCATCATTGACGGCTCAGAGTGCCTGTTTATGATCGAGACTCCGGAGTATGCCTCCTGTTTCCGGGAGGGGGAAGAGGTCGATATGGAGATCACTTCCGGCTCCGGCGCGGGAAAATATACCCTGCTTCCCCACGAGATGGAACAGTGGGGAGAGCAGCAGCTGTTTTCTCTGGCCGGTGGTGGGGAGAATACCACTATTGAAGTGGGAACCGCAGGCACCATTGTGGCGGTGCTGGATCAGCGAAGCCAGGTGTTGTGTGTACCTTTGGGGGCAGTTCACAGCGCGGATGGCAGAGATTATGTCTATGTGCTGGGGGACGATCAGATGCGTGAGGTAAAATGGATTGAAACCGGCCTGCACGGGGACAGTTCAGTGGAAGTGCTGTCCGGATTAACAGAGGGAGAGAGGGTCATACTGCGATGAAGGGACGAAGGCTTTTGGGGCTGGCTATGACCGGTTTTCTGGCGGTGACTGCGGCGGGATGCGGAGAGGCGCCGCAGCAGGCGGTCGTGGCACAGGAGGTGCAACTGCTGGAGCCCGTGGGACTCACCGGCAGCGGAGAGGCGGCGGCATACCGCAATCTGTATGACGCGGAGGTGTATTCTGCCATAGTAATGCCTTATGTGGAAGAGTATGCTTTTGAGGAGGAAGTGGTACTGGACACATTCTGCGCGTTTCCCGGGGAGGCGGTGAGCCGGGGAGAAGCGCTGGCCTATTCCAGCACGCAGGATCTGGACAAACAGATTGAGGAGCTGGAGAAAAAGATCACGGATATGGAGACGGAGTTTGCCGAGTATGAATTACAGGTGAAGGAGGATCTGGAAAAGCCGCAGGAGGAAGTGAAGGGGCTGGCGGGTGTCGTGGAAAACCTGGAGAAACATAAACCGGAGGAGTATCTGGCGGCACCTGATAAGCCGCCCACAAGCGTCAGCGGCTCCGACGCGGGGGAACAGAATCCGGACCGGCCCGGCGATGCCGGGGAGGAAGACGGGGCAGAGGCCGACAAAGGACAACCGGTGCCCAATCCGGCCTACCAGGAGTGGGAGCAGGAATATGACTACTGGAACGGCAGATATCGGATCACGGACCACAGCGTCAACACGGCACTGTTGCAACTGGAGCAGAAGACCGCGCTGTACAACCTGGATCATGCCTATGCTTTACAGCAGCTGGCCTTTTTACAGGAGAAGAAGAATGATGTGACTATCCGCTCCAACATGGCGGGAAATGTGGTGGCCGTGTCAGAATACGGTTACGGAGACCGTCTCCAGGGGGAAACTCCCATTGTGGCTGTGGGAGATCTGGGACAGAAGGTTCTGAAATGCGACTATATTAACAGGAAAACCGCCGCCGCCGCTGAGGACATCTACGCGGTGATCGACGGTCTGCGGTATGAGGTGGAATATGTGCCCATAGAGAGCGAAGAGTATACCCGGCTGACGACCCAGGGGGAGGATGTGTACTCCACTCTGTACCTGGAGGGAGACACGGAGAATGTCAGCGTGGGCGACTATGTGGCGGTAGTGGTGGTAAAACAGAGGCAGGAAAATGCTTTGTCCGTACCTGCGGAGGCCGTTCACAAAGATGATACCGGCAGTTATGTGTACATAATGGACGGGGAGAAAAATGTATATACTTCTGTGCGCACCGGCATGAGTGACGGCGTGTACACGGAGATCCTTTCCGGGATAAAAGAGGGCGATGTGGTGAGGCTGGACCAGGGACGCCAGTACGGCGACCAGCAGGTGAAGGTGGAGATGGGGAGTTTTCACAGTGATTATTCCGGAAACGGCTTTATGATCTATCCCTCCGGCGTGGTGGTGCAAAATCCCATCTCCCACGGCACGGTGTATTTTCAGGAGTTTCAGACTTCCCTGTATCAGCATGTGGAGAAGGGGGATGTGATCGCCACCGTGCGGGTTGCGGCGGATGAGATCGGCATGCAGCGGCTGACGCTACAGTTGCAGAGAGAATTGGAGAGAGTGCAGGATCTCACTGATCAGGGGGAAGAGAAGAATGAGAAAGCAATCGAGAGCCGCATGAAGACCATAGTGAAGCTACAGGAGCAGATTGCGGAACTTTCCCAGGATTACCGGACCACAGCCATACGGGCCAGCCAGAGCGGTATCGTCATATGGATGGAGGATCTGGAAAAGGAGGATATCCTGCAAAAAGACCGGTTTCTGATAGAGATCGCGGATGAAAATACCTGTTATGTGGCTTTGGAAAACGAGGGAAATGTGCTTTCTTACGGCAATCAGGTCACGGTGACCTACCAGAATCTTGAGGGGGAGGAGCGCACCGCTCCGGGCGTGGTGGCCAATGTGAACGGGCTGGCGGTCAGCAAGTCCCTACAGTCGGAGTATGCCTATATTCTGTTGCCGCCTGAACTGATTGGCGATATGTCCATGGGTTCGGAGGGCTGGGGCGGCTGGTGGAACTGGGCCCGGTTTGGCGTGGAGGCCCGGCTGCGGGAGATGGAACATGTGCTGGTGGTTCCCAGACGCGCCGTGCGGGAGATAAACGGACAGACTTATGTTAATGTGGTGGAAGCGGACGGCAGTATTGTGCGCCGCAGCTTTGTGGCAGGCGGATATGACAAGAACAGTTACTGGGTGGTCGAGGGACTGACGGAAGGAATGGTATTATGCTTGGAGTAATGTTGCAAAAACTTTGGCATAAAAAGTGGATGGTTATGTGTATGCTGCTGGGGTGTATTTTGTTGATCTCGACTGTGATCAGTTTCCCCCTGTACCGGACGGCGGCCTTTGACCGTATGCTGCAGGATGAGATGGAGGCATGGCTGGCCGAGCAGGGCAGCTGGCCTACCATGAACACCATAACACTGATCTCCAAGAAGGACAACGGCGGTAAGACGATCAGCAGGGTGGAAACCCTGATGGAGGAGATCTATGACGAGATGGGCGTGAGGGAGCGGGACACCATCTATTACTATAGTCTGGCCAAAGTAGCGGTGGCTTCTCTGATGAACCGTTCCGACAGTACTTCCGCTTCTCTGCGCCTCAGCTCCCTGTCGGATCTGCCGGAGCATGTGGAGATGCTGGCCGGGGAGATGTACTCTGAGGACGGACTGGATGAAGAGGGCAATGTAGAGGTAATCGTAAGCCAGGCCTGTATGGTGGAAGCGGGACTTCTGGTAGGGGAGACCCTGGAGTATGACGGGCTTAAAGGACCCGACGGAAAGAATCTGCGAATGAAGATTACCGGCGTCTACAAGGAGTCGGCGGCGGGAGATTTTTACTGGCAGATTTCTCCGGAGGAGATGAATATTGTCTGCTTTATGGAAGAGCACCTGTTCCATGACATGTTCACGGGGGAGAGAGCGGGACGCTATACCATCACCTGCACCTATTACAGCATGTTTGAGTACGCGGATCTGAAAGCGGCGGATGTGGCACAGATCAGAGAGTACACGGATTATCTGACACAGGAGAGCCCCTACCGCAGTACTTTGAAGGAGCCTGCGTACAGGGAAATTCTGGAGGGTTTTGACAAAAAGCAGAGCCGAATAGAGGCTACGCTGCTTATTTTACAGGTGCCGGTGCTGATACTTTTGGCGGCGTTTTTGTTTATGATCTCGGGGCAAATGTATGAATTGGAGAGAAATGAGATCTCCGTGCTGAAAAGCCGGGGCAGTTCCAGCGGACAGATCTTTCGACTGTATCTGTATCAGAGTCTGTTTTTAACCATCCTGGGGACTTTGGGGGGCGTTCCTCTGGGCACGGTGTTCTGCCGCTTCTTGGGCTCGGCCCGCAATTTCCTGGAGTTTTCCATGGGAGGCCAGATGGAACTTGTCTGGACCAGGGATGTGCTGTATTACGCGGTAGCGGCCATGACAGCCTGTGTGCTGATTATGACGCTCCCCGCCTTAAAACACAGCCGTCTGACCATAGTGAAGCTGAAACGGCAGAAAGCCATAAAGAAGCGTTCCTGGTGGGAGATCTGCTTTCTGGACCTGATCTGTCTGGGCGTGGCTATGTATGGCTATTATAATTTCTCGCGCAACAGAGGCTCTCTGGTGGAAGATGTGCTCATGGGCAAGGCTTTGGACCCACTGCTCTATATCAGTTCCTCCCTGTTTATCGTGGGGATGGGGTTGCTCTTTCTGCGCCTGCAGCCGCTGCTGGTGCGGGGCATTTACACATTGGGCAGACGATTCTGGCGTCCGGCCAGTTATGCTTCATACCTGGAGATTCTCAAAAATGGCCGCAGACAGCAGTTTATCATGCTATTCATGATCCTGACGGTCTCCCTTGGCATGTTCCATGCCACGGTGGCCAGAACGATTCTACAGAATGCCATGGCCAATGTGGAGTATCTGGATGGCACGGATCTGGTGATTCGGGAAGTGTGGAACTCCAATTCGTCCGCAAGCGGGGATGCTGCGGGGGAAGTGCGGTACTCTGAGCCGGATTACAGCAAGTACGCGTCTCTGGAGGGGAGCGCCAGCTACACAAGGGTGATCAGGGATGAACAGGCCAATGTGCAGATCCAGGGAGCCGAGCGGCAGCCGGTCACGCTGCTGGGCATTCACACCCGGGAGTTCGGGGTAAATACTTGGCTGGATCAGGAACTTTTGGGCAGACATTACTACGAGGTGCTGAACGAGCTGGCGGTGGAACCCACCGGTGTGCTGGTGTCCCGGAATTTTCAGACCATGCTGGGCTATAAGGCGGGAGATACCATCAAGTGCTACAGCGGTTCCAAAAAGGAGGTAAGATGTAAAATCGTTGATTTTGTGGATTACTGGCCCAGTTATGAACCCACTACGGTGAGCTTGCAGGCGGAGGGGGGAGTCAGTACCCGGGATAATTTTCTGGTGATAGCGAATTACGCCACGCTGCAAAAGACACTGGGGACGGTGCCTTATGAGGTCTGGATCTCTCTTGAGGAGGGGTGGGACCCGGAGCAGCTGCATCGGTGGATTCAGGACAACCATGTACATATCGCCAAATATGTGGACAGAGATACCGATCTGGAAAGAGTGGTGGCGGACCCGCTGATGCAGGGCACCAACGGGATTCTCACCATGGGATTTATCGTCACTTTAATTTTGTGCGCCGTGGGCTATCTGATCTACTGGGTCATGTCCATACGCTCACGGGAAATGATGTTTGGCGTGCTGCGCGCCTGCGGTATGCACAAGGGGGAGATGTTCTTCATGCTGATCAATGAACAGATCTTTTCCGGCGTGTTTGCCATCCTGGGAGGCGTGGGCATCGGGCATCTCTCCTCGGGCATGTTTGTGCCCATGCTACAGACGGCCTATGCCGCCAGCAATCAGGTGCTGCCTATGGAACTGATTACCAGGCAGTCAGATATGCTGCGGCTCTACGGCGTGGTAGCCGCTGTGATGGCGCTCTGCCTGGCGGTGTTGATTTTCATTGTATTTCGTATGAATGTGGCCAGGGCGCTTAAGCTGGGCGAGGAGTAGGGCAGTAAAGGGATGCCGGCCGGGGACAGAAAACATGTCTTCGGTTTGGCGCAATGATTACAGGATTCATGTAGCAAAATATGTTGCGATAGGGGAAGCGTATGGAAGCGGATAAATTGGATGCAGGGAAAAAAACGGGGACACGGGAGGCGGCCATCGTGATCAGCCATGTAAACCGGGTGTTTCCGGTGGCGGGCGGCGAGTTTCAGGCGCTGACGGACATATGCGCGGAAGTTCCGGCAGGAGTGCTGACGATATTGAAGGGGCGTTCCGGCTCCGGCAAGACCACGCTGCTGAATATTGTGGGGGCGCTGGATGTGCCCACTTCCGGCAGCGTGTTAATAGGCGGACAGAACGTGTGTAAATTGTCTGAGCGGGCAAGAGAGAATCTGCGCAGGACGAAAGTGGGCTTCGTATTTCAGTCCGTGTCCCTGATTCCCACCATGGACGCCTTTCAGAATGTGGAATTTTCCCTGCGTCTCGCGGGGGTGAAAAAAGGACGCGGTGAGCGGGTGGAAGAGTGTTTAAAGATGGTGGGGCTGGGAAACCGCATGCATCATATGCCTGTGGAGATGTCCGGCGGCGAGCAGCAGCGCGTGGCTATTGCCAGGGCCATAGCCCACAGACCCCAGATTATTCTGGCCGACGAACCCACGGCGGAACTGGACAGCGCCATGGCGGCGGAGGTGGCCCGTCTGTTTCAGGAGATGACACACAGAGAACATGTGACCATCGTCATGACCACTCATGATACAGGGCTGATGGACGCGGGGGACATGGTGATTGAACTGGAGAACGGGCGGCAGGTCACGGAGCAGCAGACATAAATAGTGCGGAACTCTAAATGAAGAGGGATTATGTGAGATGGCAGAGGTAATGATACAGGCGGACGGCCTGGTAAAAATATATAAAACCAAGCAGACAGAGGTGCTCGCCCTACAGGGGCTGGACCTGACTGTGGAGGAGGGGGAACTGACCGCTCTGATCGGCAACAGCGGCAGTGGCAAATCCACTTTTCTGAATATGATCGGCGGTCTGGACAGGCCCAGCGCAGGTTCCCTGGTGGTGGGGGGCAAGAATCTGTTTACTATGACCGAGAGGGAACTGGTGGTTTATAAACGGGACACCGTGGGATTCGTGTGGCAGAATAATGCCAGGAACCTTCTGCCCTATCTGTCGGCCCTGGAGAATGTGATGTTGCCCATGTATCTGTCGGACGTACATAAAAAGAAGGCGAAAGCGTTGGAACTGTTGGAACTGGTGGGCATGTCCGCCAAGAAGCACAGCAGGCTGAACATGCTTTCCGGCGGCGAACAGCAGCGGATAGCCATAGCCATCGCTCTGTCCAACTCGCCCAGACTCCTGCTGGCGGATGAGCCCACCGGCAGTGTGGACCCCCGGACGGCCAACTATATCTTTGATGTTTTCACTGAGTTAAACCGCCAGGGGCAGACCATTCTGATCGTCACACACGATGTGGCTCTGTCCAAGAAGGTAAAGAGAGTGGTGGCAATCAGGGACGGAAAGATCAGCAGCGAGCGTATTTTGAAAGAAAAATACGCAGATCGCATCAAGGAGGCGGCCATTGACTGGCGCGCCGAGGATACACAGGAGGAGTACGCTATCGTGGACAAGGCGGGCAGGGTACAGATTCCCAGAGATATTCTCACTTCCATGAATCTGCGGGACAACAAGGTGAAGCTGGAAATGTCGGAGGGAAAAGTCATTATCAGCGTTCCCACAGATAATCCGGAAAACGAAAAAGAGCCCGCACAGCCGAAGAGCCAAAAAACAGGAGGTTCATTATGAACAGAGCGGCTCCGATTATCAAGGCAGACTTTCCGAATCCCGATGTCATCCGGGTGGAGGATACTTACTATATGATTTGCGCCACCATGCATTTTATGCCCGGCGGTGTGATGCTGCGCTCCTTTGACCTGAAAAACTGGGAGATTGCCGGATATGTATATGATACGCTGGAAAATACTCCCCGGGAGAGGATGGAGGGAGAGGGCAGTATCTATGGGAAAGGCATGTGGGCTGCGTCCCTGCGCTATCATAACGGGCTCTTTCATGTATTGTTTGGCGTGCCGGAGAGCGGTAGCTATCTCTACACGGCGGAGCGGGCCGAGGGGCCCTGGATCCGGCAAAAACTGGAGAGTCCCTACGGCTATCTTCACGATCCGTCGCTGCTGTTTGAGGAGGACGGAAGGGTTTACATCGCTTTCGGGCGGTCGGACATTCGGCTTACGGAATGGGAACCGGATTTTTCCGGTCTCAGGGGAGGGGGGCTGAACAGGCTGATTGTCCGGGAGAGCCAGAACGTCTATCTGGGGCATGAGGGTTCCCACCTATATAAGATAAACGGGAAGTATTATCTGTTCACCATACATTGGCCCAGTGAGGAAGGGCGGAACCGGCGTACCCAGGTATGCTTTGTGGCGGACTCACTGGAGGGAGAATTTGCGGAATACGAGGTTCTCAGTGATGACATGGGTTTCCGAAATCAGGGGGTGGCGCAGGGCGGTATTGTGGATACCCCTGACGGCAGGTGGTATGCCATGCTGTTTCAGGACCACGGCGCGGTGGGACGTATGCCGGTGCTGGTGCCTGTGACCTGGCAGGGGGAACTGCCGGTATTTGGACGGGAGGGCAGGGTGCCTGCCATTGTGTCGATCAAGAGTAATCGTCCCGGTTATCAATATGAATCCCTGTACACATCGGACGGTTTTCCCTGCCTGCGGGACTGGCAGGGCCGCTATGAACTGAAAAAACAGTGGCAGTGGAATCATGATCCCGATTTCGGATTGTGGGGACTTAAGGAGGAAGGTGGGTTATGGGTTCGAACAGGTAAGCTCTGTACCAATGTTTTGCAGGCGCAGAACACTCTGACCCAGAGGATGGTGTACCCCCGGTGCTGCGGGGAGGTGACGGTGGACGGTTCCGCTCTGCGGGAGGGGGACTGCGCCGGACTCTGCGCGCTACAGGGATGCTATGGCATGATCGGAATCGCCAGGTCACTAAACACATACTACCTGGTGGTGGTCACCAGAACATTGCAGAATGAAAAATTCGCCGGCATTACCACGCAGGATTATATGCCCGGCAGAATGACGGACAGGATTGCCCTGCCCGGGCCGGTGGCTCGGGTGAGAATATCCGCCAATTTTACGGATATGACGGACACGGTGGAATTTGCCTGGAAGAACGGCGCTCATTGGGAATCGGTGGGGGAGAGACATCGGCTGTACTTTCGGCTGGACCACTTCGCAGGCTGCCGCTTTGCCCTGGCGGTGTATGCCACTCGGGAAAGCGGCGGAGAAGCCGTGTTTAAAGATTTTGTCTATCAGGCATAGGGAGTTTCGTCCAGCAGAGTGCGGCGGTTTCTGGAGCGGTACTCGCTGGGCGTACAGTTCTTATATTGCTTGAACAGGCGGTTAAAGGTGGAAATACTGGGAAAACCGGCTTGCAGGGCCACCTCGGTGATGGACAGGTCCGGTCTGGCCAGCAGTTCCTCCGCCACCTTGATGCGCCGATGGCAGAGATAATCGCAGAAAGTAAACCCCGTGTACTGCTTGAACAACCGGGAAAAGTGATATTTGGAAAAACCGGTGGACTCAGCGATGTCTTCCAAATTTAATTCTTCCATATAATGTACGTCGATATACTCCATCAGGCTGTTGAACTTCTGAATGTATTCCTTCTGCTTGTAAAGACGGACATTGGGAAACAAATTGCTGGCGTTGATATGGTTGTAGCCGAGTTTGGTAAAAAGGTTGAGCAGCAGGGCAAAAATAGTCAACTCCGCGTATTCGTTTCGGTTGAAATATTCGTTCCGCATCTGGAGTAACAACTCGTATATGTCCTCGTAGATCTGAGGATAGCTGTCCTTGGTAATATACAGGGGCTGAGAGAGGATGGACTGGATGCCCACAAAACTTTTCAGCCGGGTAATCATGGAGATGTCAAACATGAAAATAAAGCGGCTGCCATTGCCGGGAGCATGAAGTTCATGCAGATCCCCCGGCGGTATTATGAGAATCTCTCCGGGCTGTATATGGTAGCTGTTTTCTCCCACGCGGACGTCGTAGTAATTCTCGACGGGCATAATAATTTCCAGAGCGGCATGCCAGTGGGCTTCAAAACCATCCGTCTGGGTGTTGGGCCAGATGCGAATGGTAGAATTATTATGGAAAGAAACCGTTTCCTGAGAGTCCTGCACGTCCCTTATGCCGGTGAAATCTAGATTAATGCCGTAAAAGTCAAGAAAATTGCCGTTTATCTTTATATCCGCCATTCTCTTTGTCTCCTTAATTAAAAATGCTCTTATCTATAATCCGAATCTGTCAATTATGTATTGGATTTTTGACCTGTAATGTAAAATCCGTTTTTTATTGCAATGTCCATATAGGCAAATTTTGCTATGTTTCCCAAAATATGTGTATGCTGATATTTCACATGGCTTATACCTGTGGGGAAAATGCCCAAAATGCCCGAAAACATAAGATATTTCTATGTGTATATTCTATCATCTAAGGTGTGAAAAGTAAATATTGCACAATAATTTTTTGATATTTCTAAAAAAGTAAGCAATGTGTGAAGAGTAAATAGCAAAATATAAGGAGACATAGCAACGACACAAAGATATAATTATTAGCATAAAGTGCGAAGTCTGCATGATTACTTTTATTTTGTTATAGTAAACGGCATTCAAAATGCAATGACATTTACTATAGGTACACAGGGAGGCATGTATGAATAAGACTGTCAAAAAATTACTCATACTTATAGGTGTAGTCGCAGTATTTGTGGTATTGTGCATGCTGCTAAACCTAAGAGGTGTAGAGACCTTTGAGGATAAGTATGCAGGCCATGATCTGACTGCCGATGCGGAGGGTGCGGTGAGGGAAGGAACCTACACCCGCTATCTTAATGCCCACGCGGATGCGCAGCGTCCCCAGACCGAGGTGGCGCTGGATCTTTTTTCCTACACTGCGGAAGGCAGCGTGGAGATTTATGACGATTATGAGGGTGTTGCGAAATCCCTGTTTACAGACACCAAGTCTGTAGTGACTTGGGAAGTGGAAGTCCCCGAGGCGGGCTTTTACAACATGGCGCTGGATTATCTGGTGCCGGAGTCCAGGGGTGTGGCGGCGGAGCGCGCGCTTTATATCAACGGTGAACTGCCCTTCAGCGATGCCGCCAATATGGAGTTCACCCGCATCTGGACCGACGGCAGTGAAGTCCGGATAGATAATCAGGGCAATGAGATCCGCCCCACTCAGGTGGAAGTGTTTGAATGGCAGAGCGCCTACTGCGAGGACAGCATGGGCTATATCTCCGATCCCTACATGTTCTATTTGGAGAAGGGAACGAACACGGTGAGCCTTGAGGCGGTAAATGAGCCCATGGTGCTCAAAGGCGTACATATTCTTCCGGTGACAGATTTGGATACTTATGCGGAGTACAGAGCCAGGCAGACCGGAAGTGCGGCTTCCGGATTGGGACTGTCTTATATACAGGTGGTCCAGGGTGAGGATTCCACCGTGCGTTCCGAATCCTCCTTATATGCCAAGTACGACAGGTCCTCGCCTTCCACTCAGCCCTACACCGTGATGCACACCGTGCTGAACTATGTGGGCGGCGACGCCTGGAGGAGCGCGGGACAGTGGATTCAATGGGATATCGAAGTGCCCGAGGACGGTTATTACAATATAACGATCAAGGGACGGCAGAATTATTCCAGAGGCAGCGTGTCCAGCCGGATTCTCTACATAGATGGAGAAATCCCGTTCGAGGAGGCAAAGAACGTCTCCTTCGATTATAAAAACGAATGGGAGTGCAAGACGCTGGCTGATGAGGAAGGCAATCCCTATGAATTTTATCTGACGGCGGGTACGCATACCCTGCGGCTGGAGGCCGCGTTGGGAGATATGGGTCCCATTATGGAGGAGCTGGAAGACTGCACATTCCGTCTGAACCAGATTTACAGAACAATTTTGGTATATACCGGCGCGACTCCTGACCACTACAGAGACTATCATATTGACACCAATTATCCGGAGGTCATGGAAGCCATCGACCTGGAGCGCATGAGACTCTACAAAGTGGTGGATGAGGTGGTGGCCTACAGCGGCCAGAAGGCGGATAAGATCGCGACGGCCCAGACCATAGCCCAGCAGCTGGAGAGATTTATGGAAAAGCCGGGCAAGATCACCACGGAATTTGTGACCTTTAAGGATAATATTACCGCTCTGGGTACAGCGATCCTGAACATGAGCGAGTCCAAGCTGGATATCGACTATATAGTGGTTAGCGGTACAGATACAAAACCGGAGAAAGATACAACAAACTTCTTTGACAAACTGGCTCATGAGGTGCGTTCTTTCGTGGCTTCCTTCGTGGTTGACTATGACGCTGTGGGCGATGTCTATGAAGAGGGCAGTGAAGAAGTCATTAAAGTATGGGTGTTGACAGGACGCGATCAGGGCACAATCCTGAAATCCATGGTGGATGATACGTTTACCCCTCAGAGCGGTATTAAAGTCAATGTGGAGATTGTGGCACAGGACGCGCTGCTGACTGCGGTGGTGGCGGGAAGGGGCCCGGACGTGGTGCTCTCCATCGGCGCGGATCAGCCGGTGAACTACGCGCTGCGTAATTCGGTGGAGGATATCACCCAGTTTGCGGATTATCAGGAGGTTCTGGCTAATTACACGCCCAGCTCCTACAGGCAGTATTCCCTGGACGGACATATATATGCGGTACCCGAGACCCAGACTTTCAACGTGCTGTTCTACCGCAAGGATATTCTGGAACAGCTGGAGCTGGAGGTTCCCAACACCTGGCAGGAACTGGTGGAGATGCTTCCTACAATACAGGGCAATAACATGTCCATCGGTATTCCCAGCGCGGGCGGTTCCAGCGGAAGCGCGGTGGCCAGCACACAGGTTGCCTCCAACAGTGCGGACCTGAGTATGTATTTCAGCATGCTGTTCCAGTACGGTGGAGACCTGTATAACGAGAAGGGCACCAGGACCACGGTGGACGAAGAGGCCGGCGTGGAAGCCATGGCAGACTATATCAAGTATTTTAACGATTATGGTATTCCTGTTTTCTTTGACTTTGTAAGCCGGTTCCGTTCCGGGGAGATGCCCGTGGGCGTGGCGAACTACGCTACATACAATACCCTGATGGTATCCGCACCGGAGATCCGGGGATTGTGGGATTTCACTCTGATTCCCGGCACGGAAAGGGTGGATGAGAACGGTGAGACATACATAGACCGGTCAGATTTTATCAGCGGCAGCGCTACAATGATGATCAAGCAGGATAATGAGCAGCATAAGCAGAATGCCTGGGAGTTTATGAAGTGGTGGTCCCAGACGGAGACACAGATTCGCTTTGGACGGGAGATCGAGGCTTTGCTGGGTTCCTCCGCCAGATATGCCACCGCCAACATCAACGCGTTCTCACAGCTGGCCTGGAGCGCGGATGACATCGAGGTACTGCTGGACCAGTGGCACCAGACAGTGGGCATCCGGGAGGTGCCTGGCGGCTACTATACGGGACGCCATATCACCAATGCCATCCGAAGGGTGATCAACAAGAAGGAAGACGCGCGGGAGACTATCATAGACTACGCGATCACAATTAATGAGGAGCTGACCAAGAAGCGTACTGAATTTGGTCTGCCGCTGGAATAGGGGGGAATGGATAAGCATGAAAGAATATTTACAGAAATATGTCACCCTCCGGAAGCATAATTTCCGGGTGGCGGTAAAAAAAGCAAAACGGTCCAAAATGTGTTACGCGTTTCTGGCCCCCTATGCGATTCTGTTTACATTGTTTTACATATTACCGGTATGTAGTTCCATCTTTTTCAGTTTCACTTATTACAACATACTGGAATCGCCCAGGTTTATCGGGATACAGAACTATATCAATCTGATCCTGGCGGACGATATCTTCCTGACTGGCGTGAAAAACACGTTTATGATCGCAGTAATTACAGGACCTCTCGGATATATAATGTCCTTCCTGTTTGCCTGGCTGATCAATGAACTGCCAAGATGGATACGGACAATTGCGGTGGTGGTGTTCTATGCGCCATCCATCGCAGGCAATGTATTTGTAATCTTTTCCATATTGTTCAGAGGTGATGCCTACGGGCAGGTGAACGCGCTGTTGATTGACATGGGGTTGATTGACGCCCCGGTTCTGTGGCTGACCAATCCGGCCTACATGCTTCCGATCTGTATGGTGGTAATCCTGTGGATGAGCTTGGGCATGGGCTTCCTGTCCTTTGTGGCAGGTCTCCAGGGTGTGGACCGCTCACAGTATGAGGCGGGTTGTATCGACGGCGTGAAGAACCGGTGGCAGGAGTTATGGTTTATCACATTGCCGAATATGAAGCCTATGCTGATGTTCGGCGCGGTTATGGCTATCACCCAGTCCTTCGGTGTTTGTGATGTGACTATGGCGCTTTGCGGTTATCCCAGTACGGACTATGCGGCCCGCACCGTTGTGACTCACCTGTTTGACTATGGTTTTTCCAGATTTGAGATGGGTTACGCGTCGGCAATTGCGACAATGCTGTTCCTGGTGATGATCCTGTGTAATAAAGCAATTCAAAGTCTGTTGAGAAGAGTAGGAACCTGATATGAGCAAAAAGAGAAAAGAAACGAAAATCGAAAAGCAACCGAGACATGTAGTATTAAAGAGGAGACAGCCCAATCGGTCCAGAGTAGGAGATTTCTTCGTCTATCTTTTCCTGCTCCTGATGGCTGTGGCCATGGTGTTTCCTCTGGTGTATGCCATTGAGTCCGCGCTCAAGCCGCTGGACGAACTGTTTAAATTCCCGCCTACTGTATTTGCCCAGAATCCTACGCTGGATAATTTCTCCGATCTGTTTGTGACCATGGGCAAGTCCTGGGTAACATTCTCCAGATATATATTCAACACGGTATTTATCACGGCGGTGGGAACTTTCGGACATCTGATTGTGGCATCCATGGGGGCTTTTGTACTGGCAAAGTACGAGTTCCCCGGAGGGCAGGCTTTCTTTAAGGTTGTCACTGTGGCCATGATGTTCAGCGGATATGTTACATCCATCCCCAACTATCTGATTATCAATTCCCTGGGCTGGATCGACACTTACTGGGCCATTATCATTCCGGCTTTTGCGCTGCCCACCGGTTTGTTCCTGATGAAGCAGTTCATGGAAGGACTTCCTACTTCACTGATCGAGGCGGCCAAGATAGATGGTGCCAATGAGTGGAGGGTATTTTCCGGTATAGTGATGCCTAATGTAAAACCCGCCTGGCTCACACTGATCATTTTTTCCGTGCAGGGCCTGTGGAACAACAGGGCGGCAACCTTCATTTATTCCGAGGAGAAAAAGACGCTGGTCTATGCGCTACAGCAGATTCAGAGCGGCGGTATCGCCAGAACCGGTCAGTCGGCGGCGGTACAGGTTATTGTGATGGCAGTGCCGATCTGTATTTTCATTCTCTCAGAGAGCCAGATCCTGGAGACTATGGCAAGTTCCGGCCTGAAGGATTAATGGAAAAAGCGGCGTAGAGAAATGATAGAGGAGCGAGGTGGCGTATGAGAAAGATATTAAAGAGAGTCGGCGTGCTGCTGGCAGGCTTTTGTGTGTTGGTGGGTTCCTCCCTGGCGGTGAGCGCCTCCGACGACGGCAGTTATACCTTCAATTATGATTACTGGGGAGATGTGCAGGATTCTCCGGATGCCTACACGGTGCAGGAGGTTTATACTGCTGCGGCTCTGGGACTGGATAAGAATTTCTCAAGTCCCCAGGGGATGTTTGTATATGGCAATCTGGTCTATATCTGCGATACGGGCAACAACCGGATCGTGGTGCTGGAGCGGAATGAGAAAGAGAGTTTTCAGGTACGACAGATCATTGAGGAGTTTCAGGGGGATGTGGAGGTTAAGACGTTTTCCGCTCCTTCGGACATCGCAATCTCTGAGACGGGGGAGATTTTCATAGCGGACAGGGGGAACAGCCGTATTCTGAAACTGGACGCGGATCTGAATTACCTGATGCAGTTTGACAAACCTGTGGACAATACCCTTGACCCCACAATCAGCTTTACGCCGAACAAGATTGTAATTGATACGGCGGGCCGTGTATACTGCATAGCCAGCGGTATCAACAAGGGTCTGATCAAGTATGAGAACGACGGCGTGTTCTCCGGTTTTGTGGGGGCTACCAAAGTCACTTATGACTTTGCGGATTATATCTGGAAGAAGCTTGCCACCGAGGAACAGAGGGCCCAGATGGAATCCTTTGTTCCCACAGAATATGATAACATCTATATGGATCACGAAGGTTTTATCTATGCGGTCAACGGCAGCGCCTCTGATGACGATCTGGATTCCGGAGCGGCAGACGCAGTCCGTAAGCTGAATCTGATGGGCAACGATATTCTGGTACGCAACGGTGAGTGGTTCATAATCGGCGATCTGTATTGGGGCAATGCCGGCGGATATGAGGGACCTTCCCGTTTTTGTGATGTCACGGTCTTTGAGAATGATGTATATGTGGTGCTGGATCGGGTGAGAGGGCGTTTGTTCGCCTATGATGATCAGGGACGCATGCTTTTCGGATTTGGCGGCAGCGGCAATATGGACGGATATTTCAGGAGTCCCGCGGCTGTGGAGCATATGGGGCAGGATCTGCTGGTACTGGACAGTCAGGACTGTGCTATCACCCTGTTTACACCCACAGAGTTCGGTCGTCTGGTCTATCAGGCCATCGACCAGTTTGATGACGGTGAGTATGCTGCATCAGGGGAGACGTGGCAGGAAGTCATGAACCTGAACGGCAATTATGATCTGGCTTATATCGGTATCGGACGTTCCCTTCTGCGGCAGGAGCGCTACCATGAAGCAATGGAGTATTTTGAGTTGAAATACGATGACGAGAATTATTCCAAGGCTTACAAGCAGTACCGCAAGGAGTGGGTGGAGGAACATATTGTGGCGATCTTCATTGTGGTGTTCGCTGTGCTGATTGTTCCCCTGGCCATAGGCAAGGTCAAGAAAATAAAGCATGAGATCGACACAGCTGACATCTTCAGAATGTAAACGGAGGCCGTTATGATAGCTTCATTGAAAATGAAAGAAACTTTTGCGCATTATATAGCAACTTTAAAGTTTGCACTGTACTGTATTACCCACCCTCTGGACGGTTTTTGGGATCTGACTCATGAGCGAAGAGGGTCCTACGCGGCGGCTAACACGATCCTGCTACTGACATTGTTGCTGCGGGTCATGAAGTTGCGCTACACGAGCTTTATCTTCATGACAGTGTACTGGGAGGGGATCAATATCTTCCTGTACATAGCCAGTGTGCTGTTCCCGCTTTTGCTTTGGGTGGTGGGAAACTGGGCGCTGACTACACTGTTTGACGGCAAGGGCAGACTGGGGCAGGTGTATATGGCTACCTGTTATGCCCTGACCCCGTACCCGCTGATGCAGTTTCCCCTGATGATTTTCAGCAATTTTGTGACAGTGGATGAGCATGAGTTTTACACGGTGCTCAGTGCGGTGTCTCTGGTGTGGGCTCTGGCGTTGATCTTCGCAGCCATGATGCAGATCCACGAGTATTCTCTGGGCAAAAACTTTTTGTTTACCATTGCTTCCCTGTTTGCAATGCTGGTGATGGTGTTTATTCTGCTGTTGTTTTTCAGTATGATCACGCAGGGTATCTCATATTTCATCTCTCTGGGCAGGGAGATACTGTTCCGACTATGACGGAGATTGACGGAAGGTATACCGCCGGAAGCGGTAAAAGAGGATATATGCCTACTCTGGTAGGCAGATGGGAGAAACCAAACCATGTATAGAGACAAAGCGGCAAGAAAAGCAGAATTGAAAAAGGCATTGATCCGGCAGCTGAAAAGTCTGATCGCTCCGGGGATCATCGCACTGATTATCCTGGCGGGAGTGCTGATTGTATTGAACTACCGCAATGAGGAAGAAGAGAAGGAGATTATAAGGATCAACGGCTGGGAAGGGGAAGAGAAGGAGCTGGTGTTGGAGAATGAGGCGCTGAAGTTCGTGATGGACCCCAGTAACACACATTTCACTCTTGAGGTGAAATCCAGCGGCAAAGTGTGGTATTCCAATCCGGTGGACGGTGCGTCGGACCCGCTTGCCCTGACCGGCGAGAAGGGTAGATTACAGTCTACAATGGAGATCACCTGGAGTACAGCAAACGGTGTGGACGCTAAATATAACAATTTTGACTACAGCATCGCAAAGGGTGTTTATGATATAGAGGCAGGTGAGGACTATATCAAGGTCTACTATTCCATCGGTGATACGGATAAGGAATATGTAATTCCGCCGGTGATGAGGGATGAAGACTTCCAGAAATGGCTGGGACTGATGGATCAGGTCAATTCTGCGTTAGTTAAGGAGTATTATAAAAAATACGATATCAATAATCTGAGTAAGAAGGATAAGGAAATCCAGGACCAGCTTTTGGAAAGTTATCCGATTCTGGCGGATGAAGTGATCTGGGTACTGAGAGATACCATCAAGGATAATCTGAAGAGCAAGTTTGAGGGCATCTTTGAAGAGATCGGCTATACCATGGAGGACTATCAGGCTGACAAGGAATTGAATCTTGCAGAGAACAGCTCTGACAAGGCCATCTATAATGTGAGTGTGATCTATCGTCTGGACGGGGATGACCTGATGGTGGAGATCCCTCTACAGGAGATTGAGTACGCTTCCGCTAACCCTTTGTCCAATCTGGCCGTGTTGCCCTTCTTTGGCACAGGCAGTACAGAGGATCAGGGCTTTCTGATGGTACCGGAGGGCGGCGGTGCGCTGATCAATTTCAATAATGGGAAGAGTTCCCAGAATGACTATTACGCAAATATGTACGGCTGGGACATGGCACTGAACAGAGAGGCTGTGGTGCATAATACCCGTAGTTACTTTAATGTGTATGGAATCAGCCAGGGAGAGGATTCCTTTATCTGCATTCTGGAGGACGGCGCGGCTTACGCATCCATCCGGGCTGATATTTCCGGCAGGCTGAACAGCTATAATTATGCTCACGCGGTATACAGTATTGCTCTGCGCGAGAAATACAATGTAGGTGAGATTGCCAACAGTAGTATTTATGTCTATATTCCGGAGCTTCCCGACGGAAGTCTGGTGCAACGGTACAGTTTTGTGGATAGTGGCAGCTACACGGATATGGCCAAGGACTATCAGGCCTATATGGCGGACAGATATGAGGGTTATCTGGCCATGAATGAGGATACAGAGGCTCCGGTAGCGGTGGAAATTGTGGGGGCGGTTGACAAAGTCAGACAGATTCTGGGTGTGCCGGTTTCGAGACCGTTGAAACTTACTTCCTTTAAGGAGGCTGCCGATATGATCGCTGAACTTAAGGGAGACGGCTTGAACAATATGTCGGTGAAACTTACGGGCTGGGCCAACGGCGGTATGCAACAGAAGATGTTGAGTCGCGTGAAACCCATATCCGGACTGGGGAGTAAGAAAGATCTCCAGAATGCTGTCAATACGGCTAAGGATCTGGGGGTTGATATTTATCTGGATGGTGTGACGCAGTATGCCTATGACAGTGGAATCCTCAACGGGTTTGTTGTGTTCTCGGATGCCGCGCGTCAGATCAGTAAGGAGAAGGCAGAGTTGTTTGAGTACAACCCGATCTCCTATGGCAAAAGTGAATATAAGGACAGCTTTTATCTGCTGCGTCCGGATCTGGCAGCGGAAATGACGGATAATCTGGCAGCTACAGCAGCAAAATACGGCACGGGAATCTCTTTCCGGGAGACTGGAAAAGATCTGTCCGCAGACTATAATGTCAAGGATACTCACCACAGGCAGGAGGTATTGAACCAGCAGGTGGAGCAGATCAAAGCCCTGGCGGATCAGGGACAGCAGATTATGGTCAATATGGGTAACGACTATGTGGCACCCTATTGTGACATGATTACCAATATGGAATTGCAGGGCAGCGAATATACCATTATTGACACCTATGTGCCCTTTTACCAGATCGCGATACACGGATATGTGAATTACACCGGCGAGGCGCTGAACCTGACCGGCGAGACGGAGGATGAATTGCTGCGCAGCGCGGAATATGGGGCCGGCTTATCTTTCACTCTGATGAATGAGACAGCGTTTGTTCTTCAGAAGACCCTTTACACAGAATACTTTGGAGCCGATTATGCCGCATGGCATGACAGGCTGGTGGAAATCTATACCAGATATAATGCGGAGCTGGGACACACTTTTAACCAGAAAATGACAGGACATGAGCAGATCAATGCCTATTTGGCCTGCACTACCTATGAGGATGGCACTTCGGTTTATGTCAATTACAGTTATCTGGATCAGACGGCGGAGGACGGAACGGTGGTTCCCGCCAGAGATTATAAGGTGGTTCGGTAGATGCGGAATTTTATTGTAGAAAGGGTTGTTAGAGATGAAGAAACAGAAGAATAAGTTAGCGGGTCTTCAGAGACGTAAGGCAATAGCGGGATATATCTTCATAGCGCCTTTCATTGTCGGATTTCTGGTGTTTATGGTTAAGCCCTTTATTCAGTCACTGTATATGAGTTTTTGTAATGTGGAGGTTGGCGCAGGCAACTTTAATCCAATCTGGGCAGGGATTGAGAACTATCACCGGGCGTTTCGTATAGACCCGGAGTTTGTACGGCTGCTGACGGAGGAAATCTCCAGAATGGTTGTCGATTCTCTGGCCATCATGGTGTTCAGCTTCTTTGTGGCACTGATTCTGAATCAGAAGTTCAAGGGAAGGGCGTTGGTAAGAGCCATATTTTTCCTGCCTGTTATTCTTTCATCCGGTGTTATACTGGGATTAGAGACAGAGAACTCGTTGATGTCCACGATTCAGGTGGCCATAGAGGAAAATACCTCTGGTATCAGTATCACGGCGGCGGTGGAGGAAATCCTGCGGACGGCAGGCGTGGGTGTCAGAGCCTTCGAAAAGGTGTTTGAAGTTATAGACAATATCTATAATATTGCGATTTCTTCCGGCATTCAGATTATTATTTTTCTGTCCGGCCTCCAGACCATTTCCACCAGTATGTATGAGGCGGCAGATATTGAGGGCTGTACAAAATGGGAGAGTCTGTGGAAGATCACTTTTCCTATGATCAGTTCCATGTTCCTGGTGAATTGGGTCTATACCATCATTGATTTCTGTATGAGATCTGACAATGAGGTCATAGAGAAAATTACCAAAGTTATGGTGCAGCAGATCAATTACGGCTTCTCATCGGCTATGACATGGATTTACTTCCTGATTGTAATCGCTTTTGTAGGTATCAGTTCGTTTATCATTTCAAAGGGGGTTTACTATTATGACTAAGGCAATCGCAAAACAGAAAAATAGTAGCTTCTGGGAGAGAAATAAAAAATCGGAAGGCTACCTGCTGAAAAAGACGGTGCTGGATATTGGACTTAAGATATGTCGGTTTATATTGTTGTTCGGTATGTGTTTTATGATCCTACAGCCTATCTTAAACAAGATATCCGTCAGCTTTATGGCGGAGGAGGATCTGTACAGTCCCATGGTAGTTTCTATTCCGGAGCACTTTACCACGGAGAATTACCAGCTGGCGGCGGAACTTATGTCATACGGAGAGAGCATTGTCAATTCTCTGCTGATCTCTTTTTCTATCGCTGTTTTGCAGATTGCAGTCTGCACACTGGTGGGATACGGTTTTGCCAGGTTCAACTTCCCGCTAAAGAAGTTCTGGTTTGCCTGTGTGATGATGGTGGTGTTGGTGCCGCCGCAGACCATATCCACATCCCTGCATCTGCATTTCCGGTTCTTTGACATACTGGGGATTTTTAAGCTGATCACGGGAAATTCTCTTAATCTGAGAGGATCGGTACTTCCCTATTACCTGATGAGCGCGGGATGTATGGGACTGAAGAATGGTCTGTATATCTATATGATCCGCCAGTTCTTCCGGAATATACCCATGGAACTGGAGGAGGCGGCCTATGTGGATGGCTGTGGAACGCTTAAGACCTTCCTGCGCATTATGTTGCCGGACGCAACCCCCATATTGACATCCTGCTTCCTCTTCTCCTTTGTGTGGCAGTGGACCGACGGATTTTACTCCAAACTCTTTTTGGGCAATGCCAAATTGGTGAGTACCTCTCTGTCCAGAATTGTAGACAGTCTGGCCGCGTTTCTACAGCGGTTGCAAGGGTCGCCGGTTACACCCACAGTGGCCAAGACGGACTGTATTCTGTCTACCGGCACGTTGATGATTATTGTACCGGTGCTGATCCTGTACCTGTTTGCCCAGAAGGGATTTGTGGAAAGCCTGAGCAGTTCCGGTATCAAGATGTAATATATATTTTCGCTATAGCTTCCCGCACATTGGCGTCATCCCGGAAAAGATATTGTGGCGCCATGCCAGTCGGGATTCTATATAAAGTAACTGTGTCTGTATATATGGCTTTTTCAAATACATAACAGACGCGTAATTTAATCAGGAGGATATGAAAAATGAAAAGTAAACTTGTAAAGAAAGTAATTGCGGCATCTCTGGCGACAGTGATGACAGTGGGTCTGGCAGCATGTGGCAATGAGCCCACATCCGCTCCCGGCAGCGATACTCCCGACGCTTCTACAACGGAACAGTCCGCTCCCGAAGCATCCACAACGCCAGAGTCTACTCCGGCGGAGTCCACTCCCGACGAGTCTTCCGCACCTGAGGAGGAAGTGAGTCCCTACACTGTTTTGACCGATGAGAACGGCAATGTATATGATCTGGGCGGTATGGAAATCATTATGCGTGACTGGTGGTCTTCCACGGAACCCGCTGATCCTGTCAATGATTATGAGGAAGCCCGCGATGCATACCGTGAGTGGATTCAGGAGACATATAACTTCACCTTTAAGCAGCAGGCGATCTCTGACTGGGGAAGCACGCCGCAGGATTTTGTTGACTATTCCACCGCAGGCGGTGATGAGAACTATATCTTTATTCTTCGTGAGGATGCGGCTACCACAGCTGCGATGAACAATAATCTGATGTATGATCTGGCTACTCTGGACTGCCTGGATTTCTCCGAGGCTAAGTGGGGACCGGGCGTACATAAGCTGATGAGCAAGGGTGATTCCATTTATTGTATGTATGCAGGTGACACTGAGCCCCGTACCGGTGTATTCTGGAATAAGAGACTGCTGGAGGAGGCCGGTGTTGATCCCAACAAGCCTTATGAGTTGCAGGAGGCTGGTGAGTGGACATGGGATGCATTTACGGATCTGTTGGCTCAGGTACAGAGAGATACCGACAATGACGGCGTGATTGATATTGCCGGTATGGCGTTCAATAACAGAGTATTCTTAAACTGTGCCGTATACTCCAACGGTGGTGATTATGTGGGCCAGGAGAATGGACAGTATGTATATAAGCTGGAGTCCGATGAGACCCTGGAAGCTCTGGAGTGGGCTGTGAAGGCTATGGCTGATTACCGTCTGGTTGATCCTGAGGGCAGTGAGTGGGATTACTTTGTAAATGCCTGGATGAACGGTGAGTATGTTTTCTGCGTAGAGGATGCTTACTGCGCGGGCAGCACCGCTGACGGCAAGAAGTGGGGACCCATGGAAGATGAGTATGGTTTTGTATGCTTCCCTATGGGACCCAAGGCTACCGATTACACCAATATTTACAGCAACAACCCTGTAGCCATCCCTGCCTGCTATGATGCGGACAAGGCCTGGAAGCTGGCGTTTGCCTACAATCTGTGGACTGATCCCATTCCCGGATATGAAGATTATCAGGCTTGGAAACCCGGCTATTACAAGAACTTCCCCGACACAGAGGCAGTTGATTATACCATTACCCGTATGATGACCAATGGCCGCGTAACGTATCATGGCCTGATCGGCAATATGGATATCGGCGCTGAACTGCTGGATAAGCTGCCTGGCTCCGTTGTATCCGAGCAGGTAGAGGCGATCAGAGATACCTGGCAGGCATACATTGCGGAAGCAAATAAATAATCCATTGTGGGAAATTGTTTTGAGAAGTATGGACAATTGAAATAAGCGTTCATGTGTAAAGTGGGTGGTGTTTTTCCGGGCACCACCCATTTTTTTACTATGGACACTGGTAATCAAGACTGTGAAAGGAGAAAAGCAATTGGCACTATACGCAAAAAATCCAATTATGCCGGGATTTTACCCGGACCCCACCATCTGCGCAGTGGGGGAGGACTATTATCTGGTGAACTCTACGTTTGCCTATTTTCCCGGGCTACCGGTACTGCACAGCAAAGATCTGGTACACTGGGAGCAGATCGGCAATGTGATGGACCGGGCTTCTCAGTTGCCGCTGGCCGATGCAGGACATTCCCAAGGGCTGTTTGCGCCCACAATCCGCTTTCATGAGGGGATATTTTATGTGATCTGTACCAATGTGTCTCATGGAGGAAACTATGTGGTTACTGCGGAAAGTCCGGAGGGTCCATGGTCGGAACCCCATTATCTGAAGGGGGCGGATGGCATTGACCCCAGCCTGTTTTTTGACAGGGACGGAAAGTGCTATTACATTGGTACACATCCCAATCCGGAAGGCTGTAAATACAACGGCGACTGGTATATCTGGATTCAGGAGTTAGATCTGAACACCTGGAAGCTGGTGGGAGAGCATAAAAATGTATGGAACGGCGCTATGCGTGATGTACACTGGCCGGAGGGGCCCCATCTGTACAGAAAGGGTGAATACTATTATATCCTTCATGCCGAGGGAGGGACGGGGCCGGAACATGCGGTGAGCGTGTGCCGCAGCAAGAACATCTGGGGGCCATATGAGAACAATTTCTGCAATCCCATTTTGACACACCGGCATCTGGGACAGGCTTATCCTGTCAAGTATGTGGGTCACGGTGACTTGATCCAAACCCCGGCGGGAGAGTGGTATATGACCATGCTGGCGGTGCGGCCATTGGAGGGTTACACCACTATGGGAAGAGAGACTTTTCTGGCGAAAGTGACCTGGGAGAATGACTGGCCGGTGGTCAATGCGGGAGTGGGTCAGCTGACGGAGCAGGTGGAGATTAATCTGCCTCAGTGGCTGCCGGAGCAGGACCCGGACAGTTTTACCAGCCGTAGCGGCGGACGCAATGCCGTGCCTGGCAGCGACAGAAGTTATGACTTTACACGAATGGATTCATTGGGAGATGAATTTCTCTATCTTCGCAATCCCCAGATGTCTCATTATACTTTGGAGGCCGGAAAGGGCTTGTATCTTGCCGCTGATTCTGTTACACTAAAAGAACAGGGGAGTCCCAGCTATGTGGGTGTTCGACAGCAGCATCACCGTTTCCGTGTGGAGGCGGATTTGGCGACAGAGCAGTTCACAGCTAATGGGGAAGGCGAAAATGAAGGAAACAGTGCCTGCGACGGCAGTCGCTTTGGAGGCCATGCGGGTTTGGTTTTGCTTCAGAGCAATGCGTATCATCTGCGTTTGGAGGTAAATCAGGGCGGTTTGGAAATCATTCTCTGTCAAAACGGTATGGATGCAATAGAAGGTTCCATATCATTGCCTGCGCAGTATCCCGGTGAAACATTGAAACTTTTTCTTCAGATAGACGGTCTCCGGGCCACGGCGGGATACACTGTGGATTGTCAGGATATACCGGTGGCCAGGGATCTGGATATTCGCAGCCTTTCCACTGAGGTAGCCGGAGGCTTTGTGGGTTGCACCGCCGGAATATATGCAGTGGCAGGGGAAGAGAATTGCCGTGTATTATTTACAGGTTTTTCTTATAGGGAATTAAGCGGTAATCTATAATATACTACATTCATATTTCCGGCGGAAATTGCTAAATTACTAGCAATACTTTGAATGTCAGGGCTTTTATAGCATATGGGGATCATCGGCTGCCGGGGCGTCTCATTTCAGAGATAGCAAGGACGGTTTCGGTTGGCCTTGGTATAGAATACTTCGGAGAGAGGAAACCACTTACCATGGAAGTAAATTTTCATCTGCCTGGCCTGCGCCAGAATTATCCTTTGAATATGCTGGTGTTGAGCATGTTAAAGAAAAAGCCTGAATGGTTTAGAGAGGGGGTGCGTATTGCCTCTTTCTTTGGAGAGTTTCCCACTTCGTTGTGGAATGGGGGCAGGCCCTCCAACTATGACCAATGCGACGCGGCTTTCATACGGAATGTGGTGAAAAGTATCAATGCAGAGGGAGTGCCCGTTCGCTATACTTACACCAACATGCTTCTCACCAAGGAGGATCTGAGTGACCTTTACTGCAATTTTTGCATGCAGGTGGCAGATAATGGTATGAACGAGGTCATGATTTTTTCGTCGGTTTTGGAAGAGTATATCCGGGAACGATATCCCAGCTACAAGCTAAACAGTTCCACCTGTAAGGAGATCCGGGATATCAATCAGGTTAACGAGGAGCTAAAAAAGGATTATTATCTGGTAGTACTGGATTACAATTTCAACAACAAATATGAGGAATTGGAAAAGATCCAGGACAAGGCGCGCTGTGAGATACTGGTGAACGCTGTGTGTACGCCGGACTGTCCCCGCAGGTCCGCCCATTATCAGAATGTGGCCAGAAATCAGCGTATCCTGCTGGAAAACAGAGAGCTTCCTCCGGAGCAACGCAGACCTTTGGAACAGTGGAGTTGTGAATATGGTGAATACAACTGCATATACACCATTCAAGGTTACAGTACCTATGTGTCCCCGGAGGATATCTGGGAAAAATATGTGCCAATGGGCTTTCATCACTTTAAAATTGAAGGTAGGACCGCTAATATTTTCTCTTTGGTGGAGACCTACACGCACTACCTGATCCGTCCGGAAAAGCAGGGAGAAGTGCGGATTATGCTGCTGAACAATCTGGTGAGCAGCAAGGTCATCACGGTGAATCCATTCCAGAACAGTTCGGTGGTCGTGGGGGCAGATGGTATGGCAGCCGGTTTTCCGCAGGACATGAATCGGCAGGAAGAACACAGGACTTCAAAAGAGGTGCAGGGTATGGAACGAGAGGTGTATTGGCATCTGCCAGGTTTTTGCTATTTCAGAATGTTAAATCAGATAATCATGAATATGATGAAGGATTACCCCGACAAGTTCCGGCAAGGTTATCGGATCGGGTCTGTGTATGGGACATTTCCCGGAGCGATCTGGAACGGTGGGCGTGTTTCTTTCGGCCTGACCTGCAAGCGGGATATGGAGAGTATTCTGAAAATCTACAACAGCAGGGGAATCCCTGTGCGCTTTACCTGGACCAATTCCCTGATTGAAGAAAAGCATCTTCAGGACACTTACTGCAACCTCATTATGAGGCTGGCGGACAATGGGCTGAATCAGGTGCTGGTCAACACGCCGGAGCTTGAGAGTTACATACGCCGGGAGTATCCCCGGTATCCGCTCATCTCCTCCACTACCAAGAGGATTACGGATTTAAAGAGTTTGCAGGAGGAGCTGGATAAGGACTATTGCCTTGTGGTGCTGGATTATGATCTGAATCATGATCTCCAGGTACTGGAAGCCATTGAGCCCCAGGCCCGTCGGGTGGAGATTCTGGTCAATGAGGTGTGTTATCCGGGCTGTACCATGCGGGCGGAACATTATCGTCAGCAGTCCCGTTTGCAGCTGGAATATGACATACATACAGGATTCCCCTGTCCCAATCAGTCCACCCCGCGTACTTTTGCGGAGTGTATGGACAGACCCGCATTTATCAACAATGAGCAGATTGGCAGTTATATCAGGAGAGGATTCTGCAATTTCAAGATTGCGGGACGGGGGATGCCGCTGGATTATGTCAAGGAGTCTTATTTGTATTTTTTGGTAAGAGAGGAACACAGAGACTTTATCCGGGGCAAAGTCGACGGCCTGCTTGCGCAGTTCAAGGCGGCGCAGCAGGGATTGTCGGCAGGTCGGTCAAGATAGCCTGCCATTTCGCACCAATGACATAGGGGCGGCATAGCCGCTCTGTAACAGCTGGTTAAGCGGCGTTGGTACACAAAAAAAACATATAAATCCAGCCGGAACCTCTTGTAAAATCAAAGGGTTTATCGTATAGTAGAGTTAGAAAGGCAATAAACCTATGATTTTTGGAGGAAAGATCATGACAAAAGCTGAGATTTTGAAAAGAGAAATTTTAAGACAGTATCGCAGTGTTCGTCAGTTTGCCTTGGAGATGAATATCCCGTATAGTACATTGGTAACAGCATTGGAGCGTGGCATCGAAGGGATGGCTTATGGCACTGTGATCAGGATGTGTGACAAGTTGAGCTTAAACCCTGTGGATTTTACTTCGTTGGAGCGGGATGCTTCTCTGGGAGCACAACTGTTGGAGAACAGGGTAATGCAGAACTATGTGAAGCTGAACCAGGAGGGCAGAGATAAGATTCTGGAATTGATGGATGATTTCGTACAAATTGACAAGTATAAGCAGAAGGCCAAGAAAAAGCTATAATTTCCACGCATAATACACATACATTATATAAGGCAAGTGATTAAGCAATGCAAATCACTTGCCTTTTTTAAGCCATTTTATCAACGGTACATGAATTTACCACTACAGGAACGGAAAGAAAAAGTATAACCGATTTTCCGGGAGACAGATATCCGCTGGGGCCTCATCATCTCCTGGTGGAGAACGGATTTAACAGTATCCGTTGAACAACATGCCACTGTAGGCACTGGAAATATAGGGGTTGATATAGCTGCGCCCCGGATTTTTGTATGCTACAATAGTCTGATCTACATATTGCATGGGATTAATGGCTATCTGGCTGCTCTTGCGGAGCAGTTGGTTGGAAAAATCCTTCAGGGTGTGGAAGGTATCAGCTGCATCCTCGGAGCTCACAACCGCGCTGCCGAGCTTGGAACGGTCCACCTCCAGAGTGCCGTCTTCCTGGCTGGTAACGCCCATGGCCTTGAGGGAATCCTGATACAGAGCGATGATCTTGTTCATCTCACGCACCACGTGTTTACTTCGCGGCTGGGCCTCCAGATAATTGCTGGCTCCTCTCAGAAAACGGTTATATCCTTCCGTCAGCTGCATCACATTGTCCGTCAAAGACTCCACATTGGTTTTGAGGCCGACGGTCACGGGATGCCCTTCAGGGCTGATACCCTTTAGGGAAATTTCGTATTTTTTTTCATATGTAAAGGTATTGGAGGCGGTGGAACCGGGCTCTCCGTCTATGGTGAAGCGGGCGTTGGATGCAGGACGGCTGATATAATCGATCCCCAGATAATCCACAGCGCCCTTTGCCTTGCTGGTGTGCTCGTCGCTGACGTGGAAAAGTTGCGTCCTGCCTAGGGCCAGTCCTGTGGCCTCTGATTCCAGTACCAGAGAACTGCGCCCGCTGGCATCCTGTACCCTGGCGCACAGACCGATGCCGGAATTATTTATAAGGCGTGCCAATCTCTCCTGAAGATCCCGGTTGGCTTCATTTTCCCCAAGAGTAAACTGGAACTCATAGTTCATATCGTTGATGCTCACATCAAAGGAGTAAGTATCAGGAGATAAGCCCACCTTGCCTGTGGGCAAAAAATTCCCCATATTCTCCTGTGTAACAGCTAGCTCCTGTACCTCCAGAGCGATGGAAGGATTCTCCTCGCCCGGTGTATAGATTCCTACATAAGTGGCGGTGGCAATATCTTCGTCCGAGGAAAAGGCCGTCTTTTTGCTGAGAAGATCATCCTCTTCCAGACCTCCCAGAGATGCGATGGTATTGTGGAGATCCCGTGCGCCTTCCTTGAGACCGATGGCAAACTGTTGGACATCTACTCTCTTGATCGGAAGATACCAGGGGGTATCCTTGTTCATTTTTACAATGGAATTGTATACCGCGCGAAGTTCACTCTTTTTATGCGTGTCATAGCGGGTGAGGCTGGACGGCGCATAGGCGGCCAGATAGTTGTTGTGTATGGTGTTTAGAATAGCACTCATAGCCCTGCCTCCTTTCTTCCATGAAATAAGCCAGACAAATAAATCATTTCCGGGGAAACTCTTGCAGCATCAACAAATCCATTTATTGATAGGGCATGCAATCCCCGCTTTTATGGATTTAGTTTATCATATGCAGCAGGTAGAAGCAAGTGCTTTTTATGCAAATATTTGATTATTTTGTTGTGTTTTTCTCCCATATTTGATATGATTTATATAGCGGTTGTTTTGCAGGCGCATTATAAATTGGAGGGTAAACCGAAGCATATCTTTGGCCAGGCACAGGACGGGTAATGAGCGGTCTCTGATATGCGGGAAAGGAGAGGAAATGGCAAAAAAACGCAACATCATTGTGGGGCAGTCGGGCGGTCCCACAGCAGTGATCAATTCCAGCCTGGCTGGTGTCTATAAGACAGCCAGAGAGAGAGGGTTTCACAAAGTATACGGGATGCTTCATGGGATTCAAGGTTTTCTGGATGAGCAGTATGTGGACCTGGCTACGCAAATTCACTCTGACATGGATATTGAACTGCTGAAAAGAACGCCGTCGGCGTTTCTGGGCTCCTGTCGCTACAAGTTGCCGGAGATTCATGAAAATTCCGAGATTTATGAGAAGATTTTCGCGATACTGGATAAGCTGGACATTGAGGCATTCATTTACATTGGTGGCAATGATTCCATGGACACCATCAAGAAGCTGTCCGATTACGCCATCGTGAAGGGGCACAGCCAGAAGTTTTTAGGTGTGCCGAAGACCATTGACAATGATCTGGCGCTCACGGATCACACACCGGGCTTTGGGAGCGCGGCCAAATATATCGCGGCGTCCACCAAGGAGATTATCAGGGACGCGTTGGGACTGACCTATGGAAGCAGGTCCATGATTACTGTTATTGAGATTATGGGACGAAACGCGGGGTGGCTTACCGGCGCCACGGCTCTTGCCAAGACGGAGGAGTGTGAAGGGCCGGATCTGATCTATCTGCCGGAGGTGGTATTTGATATTGAGAAGTTCCGTAAGACCACTGCGGAACTTCTTAAGAAAAAGCAATCCGTAGTGATTGCGGTTTCAGAGGGCATAAAGCTTGCGGACGGCAGATATGTCTGTGAATTATCCGGCGGCGCCGGTTATGTGGATCCTTTTGGACATAAACAGTTACAGGGAACCGCCGCCTATCTGGCTGGATATCTGGGTGCGGAAATCGGTTGTAAGACGCGCAGTATAGAGTTCTCTACCCTACAGAGAAGCGCCTCCCACATGGCCTCCCGGGTGGACGTTGACGAGGCATTTATGGTGGGCGGCGCTGCTGTGAAAGCGGCGGATGAGGGGGACACCGGCAAGATGGTGGTGATTGACCGCGTGGCGGATGATCCGTATATGAGTGCAGCCGGCATCTATGATGTGCACCGGATTGCCAACAACGAGAAACTGGTTCCCCGCTCCTGGATGAATAAGGAAGGCAATTATGTGACGGATGAATTTATCAATTATATAGAACCGCTGATTCAGGGAGATTATCAGCCCTTTATGGTCAACGGCCTGCCCCAGCATCTGGTAATGAAGAAGAAATAAGGATAAAGCAATGTAATCTATCCTCTGTGAGGATTCTATTGTCATACATAGTGATAGGCCCCATGTTCTCTTTTAAACGAGCATGGGGCTTATTTTATTCTTGCATTTTGCGAACATATGTGCTATAGTTATATCGAACTAGTGTTCCTGGCGGGTTTTAAGGAGTATGGTGTTATGGAAATGTCATGGGCCTTTATGGAAAAAGAGAACAGACTGAGAAGGGAAAACGGGCTGGAAAGAGAGAACAGACTGGGAAGGGAAAACGGGCTGGAAAGAGAGAACAGACTGGAAAGGGAAAACGGGCTGGAAAGAGAGAACAGACCGGAAAGGGAAAACGGGCTGGAAAGAGAAAGCGGGTTGATAAAGAATAGCAGGTTGGCAAAAGAGCAGTTGTGCGTGGTGAATACTACCGGGAGCAGTTTAGATGGCATGGCTTCGGGCACAAATTCGCCTGCAATCACGGACAGAGCAGAGAAGATTTTTTCGACTGCGGATGTGAGCGCGCAAAATATGGACATCCTTCCCGCAAGGGCAGCGCAGGGCGGCAATACCATGGGACTGATGGAAAAGCTGGGGATACTGACCGACAGCGCCAAGTATGATGTGGCCTGCACCAGCAGTGGCGTGGAGCGCAAGGGTAATGGGCGGGATCTTGGGAACTGTGTGAAAGAGGGAATCTGTCACAGCTTTTCCAGTGATGGCAGATGTATTTCACTGTTGAAAATTCTCATGACCAATGAATGTGTTTATGACTGCAAATATTGCGTAAACAGGAAGTCCAACGATGTACCCAGGGCAACATTTACGCCGGATGAGGTCTGTAAACTGACCATTGAGTTTTATCGGCGCAATTATATAGAAGGCCTGTTTCTCAGTTCTGGAATATTTGAGAGTCCCACCCGGACCATGGAACTGATTTACAGAACGCTTTACCTGTTGCGGAATCGGTATAGGTTTAACGGATATGTGCATGTGAAAGCCATTCCCGGCGCTCCGCCGGAGTTGATCCAGATGACAGGCTTTCTCGCGGACCGCATGAGCGTGAACCTTGAACTGCCCACGGCGGAGGGGTTGCGGGAACTGGCCCCCAACAAGCACCGCCGGAATATTCTGACCCCCATGCGGCAGATACAGAACGGAATCAAAGTCAACCAACATGACCTGACAGTATACCGTCACGCGCCCAAATTTGTAGCGGGAGGGCAGTCCACCCAGATGATTATAGGGGCTACGGGGGAGAGCGACTACCAGATTTTGAACGTGGCGGAGAGTCTGTATCAGCGCTTTGATTTAAAACGGGTGTTCTATTCTGCTTTTGTGAAGGTCAATGAGGACAAGGCTTTGCCTGCCCTGCCGGGAGGGCCGCCTCTGAAACGGGAACATCGACTATATCAGGCGGATTGGCTGCTGCGCTTCTACGGCTTTCAGGCCCAGGAGCTGCTTGATGAAAAGCGACCTTTTTTCAATGTTTTGCTGGACCCTAAGGAGGATTGGGCGGTGAGGCATCTGGAGCAGTTTCCGGTGGAAGTCAACCGAGCTTCCTATGAGTTACTGCTGCGGGTGCCGGGAATCGGCGTGCGCAGCGCCCAGCGGATTGTGGCGGCACGCCGCAGCGCCCGGCTTCGCTTTGAGGATTTAAAGCGAATTGGGGTGGTGCTGAAGCGGGCGCTGTATTTCATCACATGCGGAGGGAGGATGATGTATCCCACCAGGCTGGAGGAAGATTATATCGTGCGGAATTTGACCAGTGAAAAGGACAGAGTACAGTTTGGCAGTGACGGAATGAGTTATCGCCAGATGAGTCTTTTTGATGACGGACAGTACAACATAAAACCAGATCCAGGGGATGTGTGCCGGGTGGTTACCGGGCAGATGTAGGCGCGAGAAGGTTAATGTAAGAGATATTCGCGAGGTTGCTTTATGGTTTAGCATGGCGACTATATTGTGAGGAGGAAGGACATATGCGGGTCTATCAGTGCGAGGACAGTCTGGAAGGGGTATGTACGGCTATTTACCGGGCTTATGAGGACCATGCGGAGCATCGGGACACCTGGATTAGGGTGGACAAGGAATTGATGCTTTTTGGTGAATATATACCTGTGGAGACGGATCTGGAGAGGGCCGAGAAAGTGATGCGCACCCTGCGAAGACGTTTTGGACAGGAAGATTACGAGTCGCTGGGTCTGGCGCTCACCACCCCGGTTCCGGAGAAGGCCCAGGCCGTATATCAGACAGTGGCGTATGGCCTGCGGGCCGCCCTGCCGCCCGGTCATCTGCTGGACCATCAGACGGATCAATATGTGCTACAGACCTTTCAGCTGGCTAAAAAGGCGGGGCGAGAGTATGGGCAGCTGCGGGAATTTCTACGCTTTCGGGAATTAGACAGAGGCATCCTGTATGCGGAGAATGCGCCCAAGTGTAATGTGCTGCCCTATGTGATGGTGCATTTTGCCGACCGCTTTCCCCAGGAGGATTTTGCCGTAAGGGATATCGGAAGAGGGCTAATGGGGGTTCATCCCGCAGGCGGCGAGTGGTATCTGACAGACAGCGAGCAGCTGCTTCGGGCTCTGCGACAGGTGGGTTATTCCGCCCGGGAGATGGCCTATGAAGAACTCTTCCGGTACTTTTGCCATAAGATAGCAATTAAAGAGAGGAGAAATATCGGGTTACAGAACCAGATGATGCCCAAGCGCTTCCAAAAATACACAATAGAATTTGCCAAAAAAACCTAAAATTGTTAAAATCGACAATTTACTTTTGATCTTGCATATAGTATGGTATATCCATCATGAAAACGGTTTCCATCTTTTTCATGGGACGCGGCAACGCGGACGTGGATACAGTTCATCCCGCAGGCAGGGAGCCGGGCACTGGCGGTTGCGCACGTGTCTGACGAAGGCAGCGGGGGCCTATACCAGCCGGACTCCGGCACGGTATGATCAGAGAAAGGAAGGATGCAATATGGTAAGGCAGATCAGACTTACGCAGGATCAGGTACAGAAGTTTGTCAGTGTGACTTCCAAGTGCGACTTTGATATTGACATCTATTATAACAGATATATAGTGGATGCCAAATCATTTCTTGGAGTCTATGGACTGGATTTTTCCAAGACGCTGGAGGTATCCTATGAGGGATACAACCGGGAACTGGAGGAGATGCTGGGCAATATGGCGGTGGCCTGCTGATGTGCCCGGGAATCTGACGAATTACTATGTGTGAAGGGACTGTCGCTTTGGGCGACGGTCCCTTTTGCGATTGCTTTTCGGGCGGGGATAACTTATAATGGGGTCTGTTGAAAGCATATTACAGATAATTAGGAGGAAACAAAATGGGACTTTTTTTACAGACGGCAATTGTTCGGGATTGTAGGGAGATGGAGATTCGGAAGGCGGTGGAGAAACTGGCGTCCGAGATGGAGCTTATACCAGAGCAGTGTCATTACAGAGAATCCGGGGCAGGATGCGCGGTACTCTTCAATGACGACTGTTACGGCTTTAACGAATTGGCGATGCGCTTGTCCATTGAGCTGTCGCGTCCGGTTATGCTGCTCTTTATCTATGACGGAGATTTCTGGGGGTATTTCTTCTATGATAAAAAAGTGGAGCTGGACAGCTTTAATTCCCTGCCTGACTATTTCGAGAGCTCTCCCACGGAACAGCAGAGCAGCGCTGGAGACAGCACTGTGATTGCCGACTATTTTCATGTGGAACAGAAAGACATTGAGCGATATCTCAGGTTCTGGACGGAGGATATGATGGAACAGTACGAAAAGCCCGCTTATCCTGGGGATGAGTTTGGGCAGTGTGATTGCTGGCAGATGGCTGATTTTATGAGAAAGTTGGGATTTCCCTATACCTTTGGCGAGGAGGAAGCCTAATGCCCAAAAAGAATATGATGGGCGGACAGGAAACGGCGCGAAAGGAACAGACTATAGTGTCTGCACGCCAGGAAGAGGCGGCGTCGCAGCCACAGGAAATGGAGGAAGAGATCCGTTTATCTGTCCGGGAACTGGTGGAGTTTATCATGCGCGGCGGCGATATCGACAATCGGCATCATGCGTCTCCGGAGCAGGCCATGCAGGAGGGGGGACGGATTCACCGTATGATCCAGCGCCGCATGGGCAGCGAATATCAGGCGGAGGTATCCCTGCGATACGTCTATCCCACTGCGGATTACCGCCTGGTGCTGGAGGGCAGGGCGGACGGCATTATAGATAAACCGGAAGGCGTGACCATTGACGAGATCAAAGGCACGTATCGGGATCTTAACTTTATGAGCGGCCCTGTGCCGGTGCATCTGGCGCAGGCCAAGGTTTATGCTGCCATGTATCTGCACCGTTTCCGGGATAGAGAACTACGGGAAATCCATGTGCAGATGACCTACTGCCATATGGAAACGGAGGAGATTCGATATTTTCGTTATAGCTTTGTCCCCCAGGAGCTACAGCAGTGGTTTGGAGAATTAATCCGATCCTATTTGAAATGGGCGGATTATCAGTTTCGGTGGAAACGCGAAAGAGATGCTTCTATCCGGCAGATGGAGTTTCCTTTTCCTTATCGGCAGGGGCAAAAAGAGCTGGTGACTTATGTATACCAGACTATTTATCATAAGAAAAAACTTTTTCTGGAGGCCCCCACGGGCGTGGGAAAGACTATATCCACTGTATTTCCGGCGGTGAAAGCCATGGAGCGGGGCATGGGAGACAAGTTGTTCTACCTGACGGCCAAGACGATCACCCGCACAGTGGCGGAGGATACTTTTGTGCTGCTGCGGGATAAGGGACTGCGCTTTAAGAGCGTGATTCTCACCGCTAAAGAGAAAATCTGCTTTATGGAAGCAACGGAGTGCAATCCGGAGTACTGTCCCTACGCCAAAGGACACTATGACCGAATCAATGAAGCCATCTATGACCTGCTGACCCATGAAGATGGCTTTTGCAGGGAGTCTGTGGAGACATATGCCGCAAAGCATCAGGTCTGTCCCTTTGAGATGTGTCTGGATATGAGTCTGTTTTCGGATGCCGTTATCTGTGACTACAATTATCTGTTTGATCCCCATGTGTATCTGAAACGTTTTTTCGCGGAGCAAGTCAGGGGAGATTATCTTTTTTTGATAGACGAGGCCCATAATCTGCTGGAAAGGGGGAGGGAGATGTACAGCGCCGTCATGGTCAAGGAAGATATTCTGTCCTTGAAAAACAGTTTGCAGAAAATTCAGGCTTCGGAGGAGGGCAGGAAAAAGGGAAACAGAAAAACGACACAGGAGGAACTGTTTGTGCCGGAGGACTATACGGACTTTGCGCTGACGGCTCAGGACTCCCGGGATATGGCGGAGGAGGCGGATTTTGCCGGGACCGATAGGGCGCAAAATCGCAGACCGGGAAGAAGTGTGCTGGTTTCCCGGGGGTTTGCCGCCCGGATGGTGCGGCAGCTAGAGAATTGTAACAAGGAGATGCTTGCGCTAAAGCGGGAGTGTGAGGAATGCCGTGTGGTGGTGCAAATAGATTCTCTCACAACCCTTCTTTTGCATTTGCAGGGAACCATCGAATCCTATCTGGAGGAACAGGAGGAGGCAGAACTGCCCGAGAGGGAGGAACTGCTGGAGTTCTATTTTAACCTGGTTCACTTTCTGGAAATCTATGAATTGCTGGATGAAAAATATATTAAATATACACAGCTGCGCGAAGACGGAACTTTTCTGCTCAAACTATTCTGTGTGGACCCGTCCAACAATTTGAAGGAATGTATGAAGCGGGGCAGAAGTACTGTTCTGTTCTCGGCTACACTTCTGCCGATCCAATATTATAAATCTCTTCTGGGGGGAGAAAAATCAGATTACGAGGTCTATGCCAACTCGGTGTTTAACCCGGAAAAACGAGCGTTATATATTGCGGAGGATGTGACCAGCAAGTACACCAGGCGTTCCGACGGCGAATTTTTCAGGATAGCCGAATATATAGATGAGATTGTGAAAAACCGGCATGGGAATTATATGGTGTTCTGTCCTTCCTACGCCTTTATGCGGGAAATACATGAAAGGTATCAGGAACACTTTGCGGATGATACCAGGGAGTGTATCCTGCAGTCCGAGTATATGAGTGAGGGAGATCGGGAGGCCTTTCTGGCCAGGTTTCGGGGAAATGAGGGTTGTGATCTGGGGGCCTCCATATGCATGGATATCGAGGTGGAGCAGGAAAAGACACTCATCGCTTTCTGTGTTCTGGGGGGAATCTTCAGCGAGGGTATTGATCTAAAGGAGGACAGTCTGATCGGCGCTGTTATTGTGGGCACGGGTCTGCCCCAGGTGTGTTACGAACGCGAACTGCTAAAGCAATATTTTGATGAGTGCGGTCAGGACGGCTTTGCCTATGCCTATCGCTATCCAGGGATGAACAAGGTTCTACAGGCGGCGGGCCGGGTAATCCGCACCGTGGAGGATGTGGGCATTGTGGCTCTGCTGGATGAACGATTTTTACAGCTCGCTTATCTGCGTATGTTCCCCAGAGAATGGGCGGGCTATGAGCGGGTAAACCTTGGCAGTATTGCCAGACGGGTAGAACGGTTCTGGGATTCGTGGCTTTAGATTGCCATAATCATATATTTATAACGCATAATTTAAGCTATTGTTGTAAAAAAGAACTCTTTGCATATGGAGTTCTTTTTTTGTGCCCCATAGGTTGTGTATGCAAAAAAAATTATGTAAACCAAATATATGTTTGAATTGATAAGAAAAGGAAAATATGACATATGATTTTTGCAATTTTGACGCCTTTGTGAGTGGGGATGACAACGGTGTATATGTGGATAACTATGTGGAAACGGTGGATTATTTTTTCGGAATGCCCAAAATATGACAAATATTTCAATTTTGTGCCTGAAAAGACTTTTTGCATGTAAAATTGCAAAAAGAAAAAGCAGTACTATAGCGGTCAATTGGATTATGTAAAACAAATAGCGGCATCCTTTTCTCCCGCCTTGCAATTTCATGCAAAACATGTTACTTTATAGGTACATAGAAGAGATGCCCCATTCTGGCACGTATTGGCGTGGCCTTACAGGGAATGCTGATATTGCGCATGAGAGAACAGACAGCGGTCAAGGAGGTTTATATGAAAGTACTGATACTGTCCACTGGCACAGGTGAAGGACATAACTCCGCAGGCAAGGCGGTTCAGGAACAATTCCAAAAGAGAGGTATTTCCTGTGATATGGAAGATGTGCTGGCGTTCGCCTCAGAGAGGGCCGCCAGCTATGGCAAGCGGATTTACGTGTGGAGTACGGTTAAGGCCACAAAAGTATTCAAAGGGGCCTACAGGGCCGGGAAAGCCATAACCTCAGCCCGGCGGAAATCGCCAGTGTATTATGCCAATGCCCTCTACGCGGAAAAGCTGTACCGATACATTGTTGACAATAAATATGACACTGTCGTCATGCCCCATCTTTTCCCTGCGGAAGCCTTAACTTACATGTTGCGCAAACACGAGTGTCGCCCTGACATCCACACTTATTTTGTGGGGACAGATTACACGTGTATACCTTTCACGGAGGAGACGGAGGCAGATTACTATTTCATTGCCCATGAGGAACTTCTGGGAGAGTATAAGAAGAAGGGAATTCCTGAGCAGAAACTGATTCCCACGGGAATCCCTGTTTCAGACCGCTTCAGGAATCTTCCCTCCAGAGAAGAGGCGAGATTGGCGCTGGGAATGCAGTCAGATGGACACTGCATTTTGATTATGACCGGCAGCATGGGCTATGGCAAGATCGAGACATTGGTGCGTATGCTGGTGCATCATATGGAGGAGAAAGATAGCGTGTATATTCTGGGCGGCTCCAATGAAAAACTGAAAACCAGGTTGCGGGAGGCTTATCAGGGGAATAAAAGGGTACGGGTACTGGACTACACAAACAGGACGGCGGAATATCTGGCGGCCTCGGACTTGTTGTTCACCAAGCCCGGCGGTCTCACATCCACAGAGGCTGCGGTGGTCGGGATACCACTGGCTCATACCAGGCCCATACCGGGCTGTGAGGATTGCAACCAGGCATTTTATAATGGTCACGGACTCTCGGTCAGCGCGGATTCCGAGAGACAGCTGGTGGAGAAGGCTATGGAACTGCTGGCCCATCCCGGAGAATGCGCGCAGATGACGGAAAGACAGCAACGGGTGATCAATGGTAACGCTGCGGAGGATATCTGTGAGTTCATCCTGAGACAAAGTACTTGTTAGGAAAAGGCGGAGGAAGAGGACGCTCATCCCGCCGCTAAGATGCAAAAAGAGGTGCGATTATGTTGGAAAATGAGATTATAATGATTGTGGTGGGAATTCTGTGCGGCAGTATTCTGTTCAGTCAGTATCTTCCTAAATGGATTAAGAAAGTGGATATCGTGGCACTCAGTGAAGACCACAATCCCGGGACGGCCAATGCCATGCAGCACGCGGGAATCCCGGTGGGCTTACTGTGTCTGCTGGGGGATATCTGTAAGGGGGTGATGCCCGTGCATATCGCGTTGCGGCTGGGGCTGGAGAGTGGCTGTCTCTTCTCCCTGATTATGGCGGCCCCGGTGCTGGGACATGCCTATTCCCTGTACCACCGGGGCAGAGGGGGAAAAGCCATCGCGGTATCTTTTGGGGTATTGATCGGACTGATGCCTATCCATACGGAGCCCATTTTCGCGCTGTGCAGCATCTATCTGTTTTTTTCCCTGGTGGTGCGCATACGACCCCATACACGGAGAACGCGGATCACCTATGTTCTGCTGGCCGTGAGCTCCTTATATATGCTTTATTCCAGATGGATTCCCTGGCAAATCTGCGGCGGAATGCTGATGATTTCCTGCATTGTGGTTCACAAGAACAGCCTGCGTCGACAGGCGCTGGAGCAGCAGGCCGCAGAAGTGGCAAAGAAAACGACTCCATTTTCCATATGAATTATGCTGACAAACGGCCAGATTATTGAAAATCTGACCGTTTGTCAGTATGGTAGAAATATCCCGCTGGCATTTGGTGGGAAATTTGTTTTGACGAGAGACCTAAAATTATCTAAAAAGGGATTGACAAAGCATATTATATGACGTATAGTATGTTCATCAGCAATACTATACGCCATATAATATTGTATGGCTACACAGTATAACGTCTGCCTCTGCGGGGAGAGGTATTGCCAGAGTGTAAGCGGAACTTTGCAACGATGTCAGCCCTGTGCCGCAGACGCCATTTTCATAATCAGCCTGCAAAGAAAATCAAGAGGAAATGATAAGTGCATGTTCCTGTAGATCGCACTGATTTATGTCAGAGCACCCGTAAGGGGGCTGACACAAATTACAGGGCTGAGTGCATGGGGAACATGCGGATCTCTCATTCTGGTAAGCGGTATTGAAATATCTGATTTCGGTTTCTGCAAAAACATATAGATCCGTTTTGAACAGGCTTGAAATGATATTTCCGATATCGCTACCATAGAAAGGAAAGAGCATGGTATTTAATACAGGTGCCGCTCTGTTGGATGCCATTGTACTGGCGGTGGTGTCCAAGGAGCCGGAGGGAACATACGGGTATAAGATTACCCAGGATGTGCGGCAGATTATAGATTTGTCGGAATCCACGCTGTATCCGGTACTGCGCCGTCTACAGAAGGACGACTGTCTGGAGGTATATGACAGGGAATGCGCGGGACGAAACAGGCGTTACTATAAGGTGACCAGCAGGGGCTGGGCCCAACTACAGCTCTATGAGAGTGAATGGCGCAGCTATTCTAAGAAAGTTACCTCGCTGTTTGGAGGGAAGGGTTAAGGAGGCAGGAATGAATAAAGTAGAATTTATGAGGCAGCTGGAGAGACTGCTGCAAAATATTTCTGAGCAGGAACGAAAGGAGGCCCTGCAATATTATGGCGATTATTTTGACGACGCCGGGCCGGAGAACGAACAGGCAGTGTTGGAAGCTCTGGGCAATCCTGCCCGGGTGGCGGAGAATATCAGAAGAGATCTGTATGGAGCAGGCTATGGGGACGGCTATGAGGCTCGAAAGCCTGTTACGGGCAGGGAGCTTACAGAATATGGTACCTTTTCGGAGGAGAATCCGAACCAGGAGAGTGCCAGGCAGAGCGCGGAAGCGCATAATGCCGCCGCTCCGAATACGGCGGCGCGGGGCACCGCAGCACAAAATGCCACCGCGCAGGGCACCAGGACGCAGGGCGTAAATATGTGTGGACAGGGTCCGGAGGCTCCCGCGCCTGCGGGTCCCGCTCCGGCAGCGGCCATGGCGGCAAAACCCTGGCCTGTGTCCTCATGGGGAGGAGCGGGACAGGGCGCTCAGGGAAAATCGGGCAAAGAAGGACAGGGATCAATGTCCGGCGGTGTCATAGCGCTGATCGTAATTCTGTGTATTATACTTCTGCCTGTGGGCGCAGGTCTTCTGGGAGGCGCGCTGGGGATTATCGGGGGCCTTCTGGCAGGAGTGCTGGGCCTGGTCATCACCTGGTTTGCCATGATCTTTGCCTTTGGCGTTGCGGCGGTGGTATGTATTTTGGCAGGGCTCTTTGTCTGTGTTGTGGGTGCAGTGGGCATGAGCCTTTATCCGTTGGCCGGACTGGGGCTTGTGGGTGGCGGACTCATTGCGGTGAGCATTGGAATTTTCTTTTTGATGGCTGCGGTTGCCATGGCAGGTGTGGCTACCCCGGCTATATTCCGGGGCATACGCTGGCTGTGCAAACGAATAAAGAAGTTATTCTAGAACTCTGAACAGCATGGCTCCGGATGGAGTCCATGCGGAACTCTAAATAAGAAAGGCATGAAGATTATGAAAAAATTTATGAAATTCTGTTTTGTGCTTGCGCTGATGCTGATTATAGTAGGCGGCGTGTTCTATACGCTGGGCAGAAAGACGGGCGGCAGGGAGGAGATGAATGAGTTGCTGGAGGATTTCGGCGGCGAGTGGGTGGACCTTGACGGCCTGCTACAGGACCGGCTGGGATCGTATAGCATTGAGGAAGCCTCCATCTTTTCCGAGGACTATGAGATCTGGAAGGGGAATGTGTACCAGCAGGTGGCCTGCGACGGCAGCCTTACCGGACTGAACCTGGAGATCGGCGGCAGCATGGTGGAGATCAAAAAATCCGATGATGAAAATATCCATATCGAGGGAGAGAGCGTTGGAAAAATGCAGGCTTATATGGAAGACGGCGTGCTGTATGTGAAATCCGTGCGCCCCGCCAACCTGGCGGAAGAGATTAAAAGCAGCAGAATCACGCTGTATTTACCGCAGACAACAGTATCCCTGGAGGAGGTGGCAGTGTCTCTGGGAGCCGGACAACTACAGTTTTCCGACATGGAGGTGCAAAATATGGTGGCATCCGTGGGGGCCGGGCAGCTGGTGCTGGAGCGGTTGGCGTTGGGTTATCTGAATGTGTCTCTGGGGGCAGGAGAACTGCGGACCGTGGATGTGTCGTCGCAGTTTGTGGAAGCGTCTGTCAGCGCAGGCAATATGGACTATTCGGGCACAATTCTTGAAAGTGCCAATATCAGTTGCTCTATGGGTAATGTCAGCATGGCGCTGGAAGGCGAGAGGGAGGATTATAACTATCAGCTGAACTGCGCGGCAGGCAATATGGAGATTGACGGGGAAAGTTATGCCGGGGCGGCCGTAGACCGCTATATCGACAATGGAGCCGTCAGGCTGATTGAAATTGATTGCGCCATGGGTAATGTGGAGGTGGGTTTCTGATCTCCATCCCTAAAAGGCTATGACACGAACGGTTGTAGTCTTTTTTGGTGCGGTCATTATCAAAGGGAAAAGGAAGCGTAAGAAAAAGGATTGCAGGCATTGGGACAGGCGAAGTGTAGCCAACGAGAAGATAAAACAGGACGAGAAAGAGCGGAAAGCCAGGGTAATCAGCTATAACAGGATGAACCTTGAAAGGGAGCTTTAGAACGAGAGCCGTCAGCATAACAGGTAATAAATTTGCTTTTATGATAAGGAAATGGATAAATGAACGTAGAAAATGAATTACTTAAAAATCTGGATAAATAGCACACAACCGAATCAGGTGTAGAGCGCATTAAAAGAAATCTGTCTTTAGATACAGATGACGTGGTGGACTGGTGTAAAACCAGAATCAAATCTGCTAATGCTATTATTACCAGAAATGGCAAAAACTGGTATGTGAGTGTAGATTATTGTATCCTGACGGTAAATACATATAGTTATACGATTATAACAGCGCATAAGGAAAAGAAATGATATAACAATTCCTGCATTAGAAGCATTTTCAGTTATTGGGCAGGAAGTAGAGCTTGCAAAGTCACACAGCGTCAGCGCGTATGGAAAACTGTGAACAGGCAAAAAGTGAGGATGTCACAGATACACACGGCACAGCGGAACCAGGCCCCGGCAGAAAACTGCCGGGGCCTGTGCTTACTCCATATCCGATTTTTCGTCTGTCACCTGGATGAACAGCCCTGCCTTGCGTAGGGCAGGCCGCAGCGCCAGATAGAAGATGCTGGCGGCGATCACAGCCACCACGGCGTTGACGGAGGTGGTGACAGTGGCCATCTTGGCCAGGGCAGCGGACAATTCCTGGGGGATTCCCAACAGATACATCTTATAAAAATATCCCACCAGCGGGTCGGCCACCATGTTGAAGCCCATGCCGCAGACGCAGGCCAACACGGTAACCCCCATTACATATTTTCTGGAATGGGTGCGGCTCAGTTTGAAAATCCCATGGGCCACCAGCCCCACGATCAGGCCGATGCACAGCTTGAGAAGGAAAGTCTTGGGAGCGCTGGTCACATAGGCGGTGGTCAGGTCACCGATGGTCATGCCGATGGCACCGGCCAGACCGCCCCAGAAGCCGCCCAGCAACAGGGCGGCCAGCACGCAGAATACATTGCCAAAGTGGAAAGCTGTCTTGCCGGGCCCTACGGGAATATCAATCTTAAACACGGCGAATCCGATGTAGCACAGGGCTGCCATAAGCCCCGTCATTGCCAGGCGCTTTATGCTTTCCCGGGGACTGACATTGCCGATGAGCGCATTGTACAGGCCTTTGGTGACCAGCAGGAGAGCGAAAAACAGAGCGGTGAGTCCATAGGAGTAGGGGCGCTCCTGGCTGAGTTTCAGAGCGGTGAGCTGAGTCTGCCGCGCTTTCAGGGCCTCCAGGTCTCCGGCAGTCTCTCCGGCCTCCACAGATTTGATCGTCTCCTTGACCTCCGACAGCTGGCTTCCGGTCACGAGGGAGGCGGCGTAGCTGTCGCCATGGGCATAAACGGTGAAGGCTATGGCAGCAGTCAGCAGCACAGCGCCCACGATCAGCAGTAAGTAACTCTTTTTCCGTTTCTCGGATGAATTACCATTTCGTTCTTTTTTCATAAATAATTCCTCACTATCCGCCGCAGGTGCGGCTCTTTCTCTGATCAGATGAATTGATCTCTATTTTACACAAAAGTGGCCGTTCTAAAAGTGCCAAAATAAAACTTTTTTACCAGTCCAGTGAAAATTTTCGCTTGCAGGCGGACAAAATTTGTGATACACTTATTTCATTCTTTTGGAAAGGTGGTGAGAGGTATGAAGCAATACGAAGTTCTTCTGGCGAAGGAAATATTTCGCGGCAGTGATATCATACGCCGTTTTTCGTACAAGGTGGCAGGTGCAGGGGATAACTATGCCCATTTTTGCAAACGGATTGTTTTGTATGCCGCTCACCATGTAAAGCATAGCCCGGCAGTATGACAGAGACAAAGAGACTTGTCATGCTGTGGCGTTGAATACAAGGATGATTTTAGGGATGATATGCCCTGCGCGGACAAAACGGTCTGCGCAGGGTATTTTTGTGCCCTGAAACAGGAAATAGTCTGGCTGGTATGTGGAGGAGGAATGTATGTCTGACAGCATAGCCGGCTGAAAATCAACTGCGAAAGGAGAGAAATAAACATGTTTGGTAAATATGAAATGACCGTCCGAATGGCTGCGCAGGCAAGGACAAACGGCGGTCTGCTATATCTTGTACCGGAGATCTTTATGAGACTGGTATATCTGGTACCCCTTTTGTGTATCTGGAGAGTGTTGGCGGAGAGCGGAACAGAGGGGGAAATGTCGGTTTCACAGTTATTGAGCCACACCTATATCAACGTTGTCGCGGCGGATCTGATGGTCGTAAATACCTGTCTGTCAGCCTGGGATTTTGATACCAGAAGTTTGGAATTGTTTACCCGTCCCATGTCGGTGTTCGGGCAGGTAATCGCGAGGACGGTGGGAGAGTGGACGCCGATGCTGGCCCTGTTTTCAGTGCCTATGCTGTTGCTGGCCCCGGTTTTGGGTATCCGGGTCCTGCCCCAAACCCTTTGGGCGGTTCCGTCGCTGTTTTTAAGCATATCTCTGGGATTCGCGTTTGAGATACTGTTTTATTGCGTCACGGTCAGACTGCGCAATGTCTCCTGGCTCACTTATGTGATCAGGAGCGCCATCGTATCCTTTTTCTCGGGGACGGTGATACCTTTTCGAATATTGCCCTTCGGCATGGACAGATGGATTCTCTATCAGCCCTTCGGAAGCCTTGGGGGCGCTTTTCTGGCATTGTATGTGGGGAGCGCTGACGCAGCCGAAGTTTTGCCGGTACAGCTTTTTTGGAACGCGGTTATATGGATCGCCGCAGTCTGTTGGTTTCGGAGGTCACGGGAGAGGATGGTGAGTTTTGGTGGATAACAGGGTATCTGTAAAGAGATATTTTAAATTGCTGGGGATATACGCGAGGATGGATCTGGCCTCCCTGACGCGGGACGGAAAGTTTATGGCCCTTGTCATAGCTGCGGATCTGATTTCCAACATATCTGCCGTCTCCGGAATATTTCTGTTGGCCTGGAAATACGGCGGGATTGGCGGCATGGACCGGTTTGAGGTCCTGTTTATGCTGGCATACGGCAATATCGTCATGGGGTTTCTGAATATGATGGGTGGCTGCAATGCGCTGTTTCCCAGCAGGATTATAGGCAGAGGACAGTGGGAGCATATGTTTGTCATGCCCCTTCCCTATGGGGTACAGCTCACAGTGGGGATTTTTCCTTTTACCGGCTCCAGTACCTTTTTGGTGGGAGTTGCGCTGCTGATTGTGGCGCTGCGCAATCTGGGGAAATCTCTGCCGTGGTGGTGGCCGGGGCTGTTGGTTCTTCTGCTGGCAGTCAGCATGGTGACAGTAGTGTCACTCTCTTATCTGCTTTCCAGCCTTGCCTTTTACGCGCCGGTGCAGTGCGAGGAAATATCCTCTACAGTGATATACAGCGTGGAGCGCACCATGACCTTTCCTCTGTCCGGTATGCCGGCATATGTCCGGTATCCGCTGCTGACCGTTTTTCCGGCAGGGCTTATGGCGTGGCTTCCCACAATGATATTGCTGGGTAAGACCAACGCGCTTGAAACTTTTTATCCCACAGCGTTCGCGCTTTTCGCGGCGATGCTGGCAACCTGCTTTTTTAAGAAAGGATTTCGATACTATGTCCAAAAAGGAATTAACAGATATGTCTCAGGGGGACATCGCTCTTAAGCATACGGCGGTAATTGTAGATTCCGTCAGTAAAATATTTACACAATGGCAGAGAAAGGAGGGGGTGAGAAGCATTTTCAGGCAGCAAAAAAGGACAGTGGCCGCGCTGGAGGACATTACCTTTCTGATTGAAAGGGGTGAGTTTGTGGCTTATGCGGGGCCGAACGGAGCGGGAAAGAGCACAACCATGAAATTGCTGTCCGGTATGCTTCAACCCACGAGGGGCAGCATCTCCGTGTTGGGGATGTCGCCGGAGAAGGACAGAATCGCGCTTATGAAACGGATTGGGGTTTTGTTTGGAAACCGCACAGAACTCTGGTGGGATCACCCGGTAATACAGAGCTTTGAATGGAAAAAGGTAGTATGGGATATTCCGGACCAGGTGTATAAGCGGAACCTGGAAAGGATGAAGGAACTTTTGGAGATGGATGAGATTCTGTGCACCTTTGCCAGAGAATTGTCACTGGGACAGCGGATGCGGGCGGATCTGGCCATGATGCTGCTGCACTCGCCGGAGCTGATCTTACTGGACGAGCCCACGCTTGGTCTGGATGTGGTGGCGAAACGCCAGATGATAGAGTTTCTGAAAAAGATAAACCGGGAAGAGGGGGTGACAATTCTGGTGACAAGCCACGACATGGATGATCTTGAGGAGATGGCGCAGAGAATCCTGATGATCTCAAAGGGAAAACTTGCCTATGACGGAGATTTCGACGGATTGCGATTGCTGACAGGGCATATGACACATTTCACGGTTACTACAGACGGCAGAAAGCCGGAGCTTACGGGTTGCCGTCTGCTGGGCGGAAGGCATGGAGTCTTTGAATTTGAGGCGGATTTGTCCCACACGTCCATTCGGTTTTTGCTGGAGATGTTATCCCACACTGACGGAATCAGGGATGTGGAGATCAGACGGGCTCCCATAGAGCAGATAATCGCGCAGCTGTATCAATCATGGAAGAACTGAATGCCGCAAAAATTTCTTGACAAAGCCCTTCCACTGCATTAAGATTATACGCAGACAAAGGCAGTGACGAAGAGGAGTAGGGATGACCCCTTGCCAGAGAGGGCGGCTGTGGAAACACGCTGGGAGGCCGCTTGAAGGAAAGCGTTCCGAAGGTAGCTTTTGAGCCGGTTCCTGAATGAGGCGCTCTGTGTGTATGCTGCGGCGGAACGTGCCATGGCGTCAGGGCGGGAGTAGGGATTCACGGTTTATCCCCGTTAGCGGATAGGACTTCTTTCTTACATTAATAGAAGCAAGTCACGAAGACAGGCATTGGAAGATGTCTGTGAACAAAGGTGGTAACGCGCGCGGGCGCCCTTTGCAGGCCGGAAGGCCTGCGAAGGGCTTTTTGACGTACACAGCCCGAGAACGAAAAACGATTTGTAGAGGAGAAAAAGGATGAGCAAAGAGTTGGCTAAGACCTATGACCCCAAGGGCATAGAGGAAAGACTTTACGACAAATGGCTTCAAAAAAAATATTTTCACGCGGAGGTGGACCACGACAGAACCCCCTTTACCATTGTGATCCCGCCCCCGAATATCACCGGGCAGCTGCATATGGGCCATGCGCTGGACAATACCATGCAGGACATTCTGATCCGTTTTAAGAGGATGCAGGGATACAATGCCCTGTGGCAGCCGGGGACGGATCACGCCTCCATCGCCACGGAGGTCAAGATTATCGAGAAGCTGAAAGAAGAGGGCATCGACAAGCACGATCTGGGCCGGGAGAGATTCCTGGAGCGTGCCTGGGAGTGGAAAAAAGAGTATGGCGGACGCATTATCTCCCAGCTGAAAAAAATGGGTTCTTCCTGCGACTGGGACAGGGAGCGGTTCACCATGGACGAGGGCTGCAATAAGGCCGTCACGGAAGTATTTGTAAAGATGCACGAGAAAGGATACATCTACAAGGGAGCCAGAATTATCAACTGGTGTCCCGTGTGCAATACTTCCATCTCCGACGCGGAGGTGGAATACCAGGAGCAGGCGGGGCATCTCTGGCATATCAAGTACCCGGTCATGAAGGAGGACGGCACTCCCAGCGACACGGAGTTTCTGACCTTTGCCACCACCCGGCCCGAGACCATGCTGGGCGATACGGCGGTGGCCATCCATCCCGAGGACGAGCGGTATCGGCACCTCATCGGAAGGAGTGTGCTGCTGCCCATTATGAACCGGGTGATCCCGGTGGTCACCGACACTTATGTGGATCGGGAGTTCGGGACCGGCGTGGTGAAGATCACTCCGGCTCATGATCCCAACGACTTTGAGGTGGGCAAGCGCCATGACCTCCCTGTGGTCAACGTGATGAACGACGACGCCACCATCAACGAAAACGGCGGCGCCTATAAGGGCATGGACCGCTATGAGGCCCGAAAGGCCATCGTGGCGGAGCTGGAGCGGCAGGGCCTGCTGGTGAAAATAGAGGACTATTCCCACAATGTGGGCACCCATGACCGCTGCAAAACCACTATCGAGCCTCTGGTAAAAGAGCAATGGTTTGTGAAGATGGAGGAACTGATCAGGCCTGCGGTGGAGGCTGTGAAAAAGGGCGAGATCCGGCTGATTCCCGAGCGCATGGAGAAGACCTATTACAACTGGACCGACAATATCCGGGACTGGTGCATCAGCCGCCAGCTGTGGTGGGGGCACCGGATTCCCGCCTACTACTGCGACAAGTGCGGGGAGGTGACGGTGGCAAAGGAGATGCCGGAGCGCTGCCCCAGGTGCGGTCATGAACACCTGACCCAGGACCCGGATACCCTGGACACCTGGTTCTCCTCCGCTCTGTGGCCCTTTGAGACGTTGGGCTGGCCGGAGCGGACGGAGGATTTAGAGTATTTTTACCCCACGGATGTGCTGGTTACCGGTTATGATATTATCTTTTTCTGGGTAATTCGGATGATTTTTTCCGGCTATGAGCAGATGGGGGAGAAGCCCTTTAAGACTGTGCTGTTCCACGGACTGGTGCGGGACGGCCAGGGCCGGAAGATGAGCAAATCCCTGGGCAACGGCATCGACCCGCTGGAGATCATCGAAAAATATGGCGCGGATGCCCTGCGCCTGACGCTGATCACCGGAAATGCTCCGGGCAACGATATGCGCTTTTATTATGAGAGAGTGGAAAACAGCCGCAATTTTGCCAACAAGGTCTGGAATGCCTCCCGCTTTATTCTGATGAACATGGAGGGCAAGGAAGTGACGGAGCCTGCCGCCGGGGATCTGGAGCCTGCGGACCAGTGGATTCTGTCCAAACTGAACACTTTGATCAAGGATGTCACCGACAATATGGAGAACTTCGAACTGGGTATCGCCGTGCAGAAAGTGTACGATTTTATCTGGGATGAGTTCTGCGACTGGTACATCGAGATGGTAAAGCCCCGCCTGTACGATACGGACGACGCCGTCAGCCAGAACGGGGCGCTGTGGACTTTGCGGACGGTGCTCATCGACGCGCTGAAGCTCCTGCATCCCTATATGCCCTTTATCACGGAGGAGATCTTCTGTAGCTTACAGTCGAGGGAAGAGTCCATCATGGTCAGCAGCTGGCCGACGTATAAAAAGGAGCGCTGCTATGAAGCCCAGGAGAAAGCCATTGAGACGATCAAGGGGGCTGTGCGAGGCATCCGGAATGTGCGCAGTGAGATGAATGTGCCGCCCAGCCGCAAAGCCAGTGTGTTTGTGGTCAGCGAGGATCAGAAGATTCTGGATATCTTTGCGGAGGGGAAATTGTTCTTCGCCTCTCTGGCCTATGCCGGAGAGGTAGCCACCCGGCGGGACAAGGCGGGTATTCCGGAGGACGCGGTGTCCGTGGTGATTCCCGGCGCCACTCTGTATATGCCCTTTGCGGAGCTGGTGGATATTGCCCAGGAGGTGGAACGGCTGCGGAAAGAGGAGAAGCGCTTGCAGGGAGAGTTGTCCCGGGTTCATGGTATGCTGCATAACGAGAAGTTCTTATCCAAGGCCCCCGAAGCCAAGATTCAGGAGGAGAGGGAGAAGCTGGCGAAGTATACCCAGATGATGGAGCAAGTGAAATTGCGCTTGCAACAGCTGGATTAGTGCGGTACAATGAGTGAGATATTTTTGCGACCGTTTGTGAGCATAACAATAGAATCCGTGTTTTGTGAGGATTCTGCTGCCATGAAAAAGAGGAGTCCGCAGGAAGCTGCGGGCTCCTTTTAGTGGGCAGTCCCCGTTGTTGATTTTATATACGGAAAGTGGAATGGGAGATTATATGACGAGACAGACAATTACCACATATGACCAGGCGGTGGAGTATATACTGAATATTCCCAGGTTCGCGTCCAAAAACACCATGGAGGATACCCGGGAGTTCCTGCGCCGGCTGGGGGACCCCGATGCCGGACTGCGCATTCTCCATGTGGCGGGGACCAACGGCAAGGGTTCGGTATGCGCTTACCTGCGGAGTCTGCTGGAAGCTGCGGGCAGAAGGGTGGCGGTGTTTACTTCCCCCCATCTGGTGGATATAAGGGAGCGCTTTGTGGTGGAAGGGAAAATGATTGATCGGGAGGTATTTCTGGAGGCCTTTTTGCGGGTTTATGAGGAGCTGGACTTTGAAAAATGGCAGGCGGGGGAGGGATACCACCCCACATTTTTTGAATATCTGTTCTTTATGGCCATGCTGATCTTCGCGAAGGCACAGCCGGATTACTGCATTCTGGAGACGGGACTGGGGGGCAGGCTGGATGCCACCAACGCCGTAAATCGCAAGGAACTGGCGGTTATCACCCGGATCGGTCTGGACCATGTGGAGTACCTGGGACACACTCTGTCAGCCATCGCCGGGGAAAAGGCGGGGATTATCAGGGGGAGCGCGCCCGTGGTATACGCAGACACCTGCCAGGAGGTGGGGCAGGTAATTCACAGCAGGGCGCGGCATTTGTCGGCGGATGTATATTCCGTGTCGAGAAATGACTACAGAATCTCAAAAATCAGCAATAAAAACATTGCATTTTCTTATATTTCCCGTTATTATGGTAGTGTCAGTCTGACACTTCCTACTTTTGCCGGGTATCAGGCGGAGAACTGTAGCCTGGCGCTGCGGGCTCTGGAGGTGTTGGCGGAACAGGAGAAACGGAAGGCCAGCGGGGACCCGGCGCATGTGCCGCTGCGGCTTACCCCGGAACTGATGGAGCAAGGCGTTTCGGCCTGTTTCTGGCCGGGGCGCATGGAGGAAGTGCTGCCGGAGGTCTTTGTGGACGGCGCACACAACGAGGACGGTGTGAGGGCGTTTCTGGAGTCTGTGGCGCAGGATGGGTTTGGGGGCAGCAGGCATCTGTTGTTTGCCGTGGTCGCGGACAAGGATTATATTGCCATGCTGCGCCGGATTGTGGAGAGCGGTCTGTTTGAGAGGCTAAGTATAGCGCGTTTGGATAATAAAAGGGCGGCTTTGCCGGAGTGTCTGGAAGAGGCGCTGGCAGCGTTTTGGCCCAATTCGGCAACCTGGTATGAAACGGTTCCGGCGGCGCTTAGGGCCATACTGGCATCCCGGGAAACAAAAGGGAAGCCGGAGAGAGTTTATATTGCCGGTTCCCTGTATCTGGTGGGAGAAGTGAAAGCCGTCATACAAAAAGGAATTTAGTCGAAACTGAAAACTACATGGGCCCGGCTGAGATTTGCAGGGCGATATGATATTTGGATAGAAAGGCATGGCATAATGATTAATTTTGAGGAAGAACTAAAGAAATTTCGTCCCAGTCTTGAAGTGGAGGACGCGGAGGAGTCCATTTACAGCCAGGATCTGACCGATATGGCGGATCTGCTGGTGCGGATGCTCCAGGAAGTCCAGGAAACGGAAGAACAATAATATGCATAACGCATTATGGGAGGAACAGGATGTTTTGTTATAACTGTGGCTGCCACTTGTCGGAGCATGATTATTGTACTTCATGCGGCGCGGACGTGGCTTTATATAAAAGGATCATGATTTTGTCCAACCGGTTTTACAATGATGGCCTTGCCAGAGCGGGATTGCGGGATTTGACCGGCGCTGTAACCAGCCTGCGGCAGAGTCTTAAGTTTAATAAGAACAATATCGAGGCCCGTAATCTGCTGGGCCTGGTGTACTTTGAAATGGGAGAGACCGTGGCGGCCCTCAGCGAGTGGGTGATCAGCAAAAACACGCGCCCCGAAAAAAACATTGCGGATGATTATATCAATATGATTCAGGCCAGCGCGTCCCGTCTGGACGCGATTAACCAGACTATCAAGAAATATAACCAGGCGCTGGTGTACTGCAAACAGGACAGCAAGGATCTGGCGGTGATCCAGCTTCGCAAGGTATTGTCGCTGAACCCCAGGTTTATCCGTGCCCACCAGCTGCTGGCGCTGTTGTATATGGACAGCGAACAGTGGGACAAGGCCAAGCGGGAGTTGGCGAAATGTGCTGATTTGGACCGCAATAATATCCAGACTCTCACCTATATGCGGGAAGTGGACAGGATGCTGGCCCCCGATGAGACGGGCAAGATCAGCCGCCGCAAGGAACGGGAGGAGGCCGTGCGCTTCCAGACGGAAAATGAGATCCTGATTCAGCCCAAGGGCATTAAGGAGCCCAGGCGCAGCGGTGTGGGCACGTTGCTCAACATTGTGCTGGGGCTGGTGATCGGCGTGGCTGCCATGTATTTTCTTGTGGTGCCCGCTGTGCGGACCAATGTACTTAATGAGGCCAAGCAGAAGATCAACGAGATATCCAATGAGATTGATGTCAAGAACAATATGATCTCGGATCTGGAAAACCAGATAAAGGAGATAGAGCAGGAGACGGCCAGATTACAGGAAGAGCTGGTCCGATACGCAGGTACGGACGGCACCCTACAGGCCATGGATCAGCTGCTGGTGGCCGCAGGCTCGTATGTGACCGCAATGCAGCACCCGGAGGCCAGTGTGGAGAGAGGGCAGTATTTCCAGGAGACGGCGGATATGCTGGAACAGATTGAGGCAGGGATTGTGCTGGAGGAAACCTCGGAGTCCTTCCGGAATCTGTATCGGCTGCTGTTTGGCGGAATCGGTCCCTATATGAGTGCGGCATTTTATGAGATCGGGAATCCGCTTTACCTGGCGGGCAATTTCGACGAAGCCATTCCGATTCTGGAAAAAGCGGTGAAGTATAACCCGGAAAACGGGGACCCCTACTATGCCTTGGGACGTTCCTACGACGGTGTGGGCCGCAGTGAGGAGGCGCTGACCGCCCTGGAGAAATTTGTGGAAATATTACCGCTGCGGGATCGCGCCACCACGGCAAGACAGATTATACAGAGATTAAAAAGTGAACTGGCGAACCAGTAAAATACCTTTTGGAAAAATGTGCATAAGTTACCAAGGAAGAGAGAACATGTCGGCAAGGATGTGTTCTCTTTTTATGCAAAAAATGTCGATAAAGGGCGAGACGCAAGGGAACATCTGCCGACAGAAAAGGCGCAAAACCATATTCCTGTGGGAGAGGGCAACGGCAGGATAGATGCCGCAGCTCGAAAATGACGCGGAACATTAAATGGAAAGGTGAGAGAGATGGAGAATTTTCAAATTATTGACAACTGCCTGATGGTGAAGCTGCCGCAGGAGGTGGACCATCATAAATCGTCCTATATCTGCGAGAGGGCGGACAGCTACATACTACAGGAGGAAGTGGAGAATGTGGTGTTTGACTTTGAGGAGACGAGGTTCATGGATTCCTCCGGGGTCGGCATCATTATGGGCAGATACAAGAAGATCGCCTGCTTTGGCGGCAAGGTGTACGCCATTCACGCGGACCCGCAAATCCGCAGAATTTTATGCGTATCGGGACTGAATAAGCTGATTGAGGTTATGGACTAGTAAAGGCTGTACGCCGGATATGGGGAAGAGGAAGCAAAGGGGAAATTTTGGAGAAAAGAGGAGCAGGTGTATGACAGCAGAAAAACAGTTACAACAGAACGCGGGCGTTGTGGAGAGGATGCCATGGAAAAATGAGATGAACATGGAATTTGACGCCGTATCTTTAAACGAGAGTTTTGCCAGAGTGGCAGTGGCAGCTTTCGTGGCGCATTTGAATCCCACTCTGGACGAGGTGGCGGATATCAAAACCGCTGTGTCCGAGGCGGTGACCAACGCTATTATCCATGGATATGACAATGTGTACGGTTACGGCAAACATGGCAACAGTCAGCCTGCGTACCTGATCATCCATCCCGGAAAAGTGCAGCTGCGCTGCCGTCTGGAGAAAGACGTGCTGCAAATAGAGGTGGAAGATTGCGGCAAGGGGATCGTGGATGTGGAGCAGGCCATGGAACCCCTGTATACCACCAAGCCGGAGTACGACCGCTCGGGCATGGGCTTTGCGTTCATGGAAGCCTTTATGGACGAACTGGAAGTACATAGCAGGCCCGGGCAGGGCACGCTGGTGCGCATGGTGAAAAAGTTGGGTACATATCCGCTGATCGAGGAGGGGAACTGAGCGTGGATACCGAATCTTAATAAGAAAGGGGAATTATAGGTGCAGTGCCGCAGCCAGAATCTGCGGCATGTGGAAGGAATTTATGGAAGATGTGTCAGTGCTGATTGCAAAATCACAGGCAGGTGATAAGGCGGCGAGAGAAGTACTGATAGAGAAAAACCTGGGGCTGGTGCGCACTATTGTCCGGCGTTTCCTGGGAAGGGGCGTGGAACCGGAGGACCTGTTCCAGATCGGGACCATCGGTCTTATGAAAGCGGTGGACAAGTTTGATTTGTCCTATGACGTAAAATTTTCCACATACGCGGTGCCCATGATCACCGGAGAGATCAAGCGATTCCTGCGGGACGACGGTCCGGTGAAGGTATCCAGGACGCTGAAAGAGCGCGCGGTGAAAGTGAAGGTGGCCAGGGCCAAACTACAGGGCGAGCTGGGCAGGGAGCCGGGGATTAACGAGATTGCCCGGGAGACGGGGATCGAACCGGAGGACATTATTATAGCCATGGAGTCGGAGACCCGGGTGGAGTCCATCTATGCGTCGGTATATCAGGATGACGGAAGCGAGGTTTATCTGGTGGATAAGGTGGCGGCGGGGCCCGGTGGCTGCGGCAGCGTCAGCGCAGGCAGTCAGGACCCGGAGAAGGAGAGCCTGTTAAACCACCTGCTGCTCCAGCAGCTTCTGTCCACTTTGCAGGAGCAGGAGAGGCAATTGATTGTGCTGCGCTACTATCGTAACCACACGCAGACGGAAGTGGCGTCCATCATGGGCATCAGCCAGGTGCAGGTGAGCCGTCTGGAAAAGAAGATTTTGCTGCATATGCGGCAGATGGCGGTAGAGTAAACGATCCTTAAAAAATCATAAATTTTATGTATTCTCTCTTCCCAATGCACATAAATTCGATTATAGTAGAGATGTACGGAGAACAATATTGAAATTTCGGATATCATTGACTATAGTTTGGATTGCGCGGAAAGATGGGAGTACGAGATGAGCGAAGAGAACAAGACAGATAAGAGGGATGGCAAGACACTGCGTTCTTATGACGAGGAAAACAGGCAGCGCAGAAAGCGGCTGCGGAGAAAGGCCACTCTCTCCTATGTGGTGGGCATTGCAATGGCTTTTGGCGGGCTGTTTCTGGTCACGTTGTTAGCAATTATGGTATATTCCTGGATTGATTCCAAGACGGGGGAGACGGAGCGGATGGTGCAGGAAGTCATGGGCAACGCCCAGATGGCCCAGGGGAATATTTACACCCAGGAGGAGTTGGACCAGAAGGTAGCGGAGGCGGTGGCCCGTGCCCAGGCGGAGAATGAGCAGACGCTGGAGACCGCGCTTCACACCCAGCAGGAGGAAATTCTGGGGGAGATCCGGGTGCAGTTGACAGACGGTCAGTCCGCGCTGGAGACGCTGCGTCCCCTGTACCCTGACGACGTGGTGCTGGTCAGCGGCGGCAAATATCATTTTGTGCCGATCCAGAAGGAACTGGCGCAGCATGGTTATCTGCAGGAGAATCTACAGGTCCTTGAGAACGGTCGTTTCCAGTATCTGGAGAACGGGCAGGTAGTGTCTCACATGGGAATTGACGTCTCCAAGTATCAGGGCAGCATAGACTGGGAGAAAGTGGCGGCGGACGGCGTGGAGTTTGTCTTTCTGCGGCTGGGTCTGCGGGGCTACGAGAGCGGCAAGCTGGTGGAGGACGAGACTTTCCAGACCAATATTCAGGGCGCACTGGCCCATGGCATCAAAGTGGGCGTCTATTTCTTTTCACAGGCCATCACAGAGGCCGAGGCCGTGGAGGAAGCCAATTTTGTGCTGGAGCGTATCGCTCCCTACCAGATCGACTGCCCCGTGGTGTTTGATGTGGAGAAGGTAGGCAGCAGCACGGCGCGGATGAATCAGCTGACACCCCAGGAGCGCACCAATGTGACCATCGCGTTTTTGGACACCATTGAGGCTGCGGGATATAAGTCCATGTTCTATCACAATATGGAGACGGCCCTGCTTTTGCTGGAACTGGAGCGGCTGGAGAACTATGACAAGTGGTTCGCCTATTACGGAGAGGAACTTTACTACCCCTACGCCTACGGTGTGTGGCAGTACTCGGAGAAAGGAAACGTCAACGGGATCAGCGGGGAAGTGGATATGAATATCGCGTTTAAGATGTGGGACTGACAAAAGCGGTTGCAAAGGCGGCAAATGATGAAAAAAAGACAATTTGCCGGATTATGGATTGAGAGATCACAGCAGTCGGAGGAGCTTGCGGGCTTCTCCGATTTTTTTATATCCATTGAGTGCCATGAGATTGTGGACTTCCTTACGCATGACATTAGAATTTTTGAAAAGCGTAGCTTCTATGGTTGTATTTGCATAACTTTAAGGCGGTTTGGAAATGAATAATCAAAATCATTAGAAAAAGAGACAGTTGACGGCATTTGGAATTTCGCGCGAAGTTTCGCGAACATTTTCGCGTATGCGGAAATGGAAAGCGAAATATCCGTGCCGTTACCGGAAGCGCCGGAGGAATAAATGTTATGGCAAATGTAACTGTATATCTGAAATGTGACCGCAATGTGGAAAGCCAAAACGGGGACATCTTTTTGAAGGATATTGCCACCATACAATGCGCGGACCAGCAGGTGCTGGCCAAGTGTAAAGCCATTAAAGTGCATCATTTCACGGAGAGCGACCAGGCGCAGGGAGGAAAAAGCAGCGGCAGCGGCAAGAAACCATGGGCCGGCGGGGGACATCAGCAACGGACGGTAGTGAGCGTACTGAAAGTCATCTCCCTGATGGAGGAGACCTGTCCGGGAATTACCGTTCAGTCCGTGGGGGAGACGGACGTGGTGCTGGAGCGGGTATCCGTGCCGAAGTATAAGGGAGGGAAGCTGTGGTGCAAGGTGGCGCTGGTGTGCCTGGTCAGCTTTTTTGGAACCGGCTTTACCATCATGGCTTTCCACAATGATGTGGGAATCAATGAAGTGTTTACGGAGATCTACAGAATTGCCATGGGCAGGGAGCCGGGGGGACTGAATGTGCTGGAAGTGGCCTACAGCCTGGGACTGGCGCTGGGCATTATCGTCTTTTTCAACCATATTGGCGGCAGACGTATCACCAAGGACCCCACTCCCATCGAAGTGTCCATGCGCAATTATGAGGAGGATGTGAACAAGGCGTTGGTGGATACCGCAGGCCGGGAAGGTAAGGAGGTGGACGCCTGATGCAGGGAATCATGTGGTGTCTGCTGGCCCTGGCGGGGTTCAGCTTTGGTCTGCTGGCGGCGGCGGGGGTATTTACGGTGCTCAGTGCGGTGGGGCTGGTCCCGCGCTTTGCCGGGAAAACCCATTCCGCCAAAGAAATCTGGCTCTATGAGGACATGGTGATGGTGGGAACCATCGTAGGTTGTATTTTCAGTATATTCCATCGTTATCTCCAGATTGGCACATGGCTGGGAAACCGTCTGCCGGGGCTGGACTGGCTATGGGAGGCGCTGGGGCAGGGATTTTTGGGCATATCCGGATTGTTTTACGGTATGTTTGTGGGGTGCCTGGCCCTGGCCATCGCAGAAATGCTGGACAGCATTCCCATATTTACAAGGCGGATTTCTTTTCGGCACGGACTGGGCTGCGCCGTGCTGGCCATGGCGGTGGGCAAGTTCTGTGGTTCCCTGTTCTATTTCTGGCAGGAGCTGCACAGAGTGACAGGCGGCTAACAGAAAGGGGCGAGGGCCTGTAGAGAAGAGACGGGACTCCAAGACAGTCTCGGAACAGAAAGGCCCGGGAGGATTTACAGATGCGCTTTATGCAGCTGAAAATACTCCCCCGGATAGGGCCTGTAGAGAAGAGACGGGACTCCAAATAAGAAAGGAAAACGGTATGAATGATAAGCAAAAACAGGATTATGAAAAATATGTGAAGCAGGTGACCCCCACGCACAATCTGGGCCTGCAAATGCTCAAAGCGTTTATCACTGGCGGCATAATCTGCTGCGTCGGGCAATTTATTTTAAACTACTGCGAAAAGCTGAATCTGGACAAACAGACCGCTGGCAGCTGGTGTTCTCTGATACTGGTGCTTTGTTCCGTGGTGCTTACGGGATTTAACCTGTATCCCAAGATCGTAAAATGGGGCGGTGCCGGGGCGCTGGTGCCCATCACGGGCTTTGCCAATTCTGTAGCGGCGCCTGCCATCGAGTACAAGAAGGAAGGCCAGGTCTTTGGCGTGGGCTGCAAAATATTTACCATCGCCGGGCCGGTGATCCTCTATGGCATCTTCACCAGCTGGGTGTTGGGGCTGGGATACTGGATCGGAAAGTGCTTCGGCGTGTGGTGAAAACGATGGGTTCATTCGCGCTGTTGTTGCGTATTTCGTACAATAGAATCCACATTCCGTGTGGATTCTATTGTTGCGGACAAGGGTACATAGAATAGACTTTTGCATCAAACAGGGCAAAAAACGGTTTTCTACCGTCAGTTGAATCCGCATGACAGATTCGGTCTCCCGGTTATTGAGCCTTGGGGCGGGGGATGGTATGATGATTGCAAGAATAAAATTTGCAGGTGCAATATCATGGACCTGGTCTATGGTATGCGGAAAGAGGAGAAAATGTTAGACAGCACGAAAATGGGGAGCTTTATAGCTGCAAAGCGCAAAAAACTCGGACTGACCCAGCAGCAGCTGGCGGATCAGCTCAACGTCAGCTTTCAGGCCGTATCCAAGTGGGAGAACGGCACGGCCTATCCCAATGTGGAGATTTTATATGATCTGGGAATCGCCCTGGGGGTGAGTGTTGACGAGATTCTGTCCGGCAATGAAAAAGTGGAGGAGGGCCTGTCCTACAGTAAGGCGGGGGTGGATATCTCCTACACAGACGCGATGAAAAACGAAATGTCAGCATACTTGCATTCCCGTGATGCCAGGGTGCTTAACGGCCTGGGGCCTTTTGCGTCTCTGTATGATATCCGCTTTCCGGAAATAAAAAATCCGGTGCTGGTGCTGAAATCGGAGGAGCCAGGCTCCAAGCAGAAACTGGCCATGGAGTACGGCTACACGGAATCTATTTGCCATGACATGATCAATCACCTGGTCAACGATATAGCGGTGATGGGGGCCAGGCCGCTGGCGGTGCTGGATACCATCGTCTGCGGAAACGCGGAGAAGGATACCATCAAATCTCTGGTAAGGGGTGTCTCTCAGGCCTGCACGGAAAATGAGTGCTCCCTTGTGGGAGGGGAGACCTCCATACAACCCTCGGTGATAGATCCGGGCGTATATGTCCTCACCTCCAGCATTGCCGGGATTGTGGACAGAAGCAGGGTGGTGGACGGCTCCGCGATCCGGGAGGGGGACGCGGTGCTTGCCGTCGCGTCCAACGGACTGCATACCAATGGATATTCGCTGGTCAGGCTGTTGATGGAAAAAATGCCTGCTATCAAACTGGACAAGGTGGAGGGCATCACCTTTATTGAGCAGATCATGAAGCCTCATACACCCTATTACAGAGCGATCAAGGATTTGTTCGGAAGAGAAGGGTTGCATGGAATGGCGCATATCACCGGAGGAGGAATCGCCGGCAATCTGTGCCGTGTCATGCCGGAGGGACTCAGTGCGCAGATTGACCGGGAGCGCATTCGCATTCTGCCCATCTTTCGATACATCAAGGCCCAGGGCAAGGTCAGCGACGAGGAGATGCTGCGGACTTTCAATATGGGCGTGGGCTTTATATTGGTGGTCTCCCGGGAGGAAAAGGAAGAGATCATGGGGGCTGTGTCAAAACACTATGCCTGTTATGAGATCGGCAGCGTTAAGGAGGGTTACAGGAAAGTGGAGTTTATGGGGCGCCTGCGCTGGCTGTAGGAGAAAGCGGAATCAATTGGATCGGAAGAGCTGGGGCGATTGACGGGGTAAAGAGAAAAGGGCAGAAATGGGTTGCCGGGAATTGGCCTTTTATGGTAGCATAGAGAAAACGGAGTAGGGGTACAGATCCCCTTACTTGTTTTCACAATATTGCAGACTGGCAAAAGTATGGTTTCACCAGACTTTTGCTGTGGTGGAAAAGAGGTAGACATGAAGAGAAAAATATTGACTGTACTGCTTTGCTGTGCGCTGACCATGGCGGCCCTGACAGGATGCGGAGACACGGGAGCAGATGCTGCGACAGCATCCGGACCCCAGTCGCAGCAGCCTTCCCCGGGGCAGGAAGACAGTGAGGAGCAGGAAGGCGCGGGGCGACAGGAGAACGCTGAGGAAGAGGAAGGCGCGGGGCAGCGGGAGACCCCGGCAGCTTCCGAGGGCGGCACCTCAGGAGACGAGCGCGTGGGAGCAGACGAGAACGACGGAGCGGATGAGAGCGAACAGGTCCTGGGTGAGGAGACACAGAAGGCCGAAAATAATATGGCGGATATTGAGATTACAATGCGGGATATATCTCCCATGGACATGGTAAAAGAGATGAAGATTGGCTGGAACCTGGGAAATACACTGGATGCCGTGGGGGGCGGTGTGGGTGTGAACGCGGAGATGGCCTGGGGAAACCCCAAGACTACTCAGGAAATGATGGATTCGATTATTGACCAGGGTTTCAACGTGATCCGCGTCCCGGTGTCCTGGGGCGGCCAGATGGGGGGAGCGCCGTCCTATACCGTTCTGCCGGCCTGGATGGACAGGGTGCAGGAGGTGGTGGATTATGCCTACAGCCGGGGGGTATATGTGATTGTCAACATCCATCATGAGGAATGGCATTTTCCCTCCGAGGAGAATAGGGACGCGGCGGCGGAGCAACTGACTGCCCTGTGGTCCGCTATTGCCACACGTTTCAGAGACTATGATGAGCACCTGATTTTTGAGGGTATGAATGAGCCCCGGAAAAAGGGGACCGGCGTGGAGTGGAACGGCGGCGACAAGGAGGGCCGTGATGTAGTCAACTATCTGAACCAGGTATTTGTGGACGCAGTGCGGGCCACCGGCGGCAACAATACCATCCGCAACCTGATGGTGCCGGGATACGCGGCCTCCTCCAGCGATGGGGCGCTGAAAGCGATTGTACTGCCCCAGGATGATCATCTGATCGTGTCGGTACATGCTTATACTCCCTATGATTTTGCTTTGAACATCGCGGGCCGTTCCACCTGGGACAACGATACCCGGGATATTGACCATCTGATGAAGACATTGAACGAACTGTTCCTGGAAAAAGGGGTGCCGGTAATTATCGGTGAGTTTGGTGCCATGAACAAGGATAACGAGCAGGAGCGTGTCCAGTGGGCCGAATACTATGTGGGCAAGGCCAGTGAGTATGGCATTCCCTGTGTCTGGTGGGACAATGGCGCCTTCGAGGGGGACGGAGAGAATTTTGGCCTCTTTAACCGCAGGGAACTGACGTATCCCTATCCGGATCTTCTGAAAGCGCTGCTTGAGAGTGCGGACGCAGGGGAATAGCCATCGTAAGTTCTTTTATCCTGCCCGGCGGGACAGGCGGGAGAGCAGCTGGTAACCTGCGGCGGCGGCCAGGGGGGCGAAAAGCAGGTCCCAGCCGGTGGGCAGACCGGGATACAATTCTCCCAGGGAGCCCAGCACGAATCCCAGAATCAGCAGATAGGTGGATTGGGGGTGACGCTGCATGGCGTTTCCCAGCAGGCGTGTGACCAGCAGAGTGCAGAGAACGGCTCCGGCTCCCAGGGGAATCAGAGTCAGAAAGTGGAACTGGCTCACCGCTGTCATCACCGGTTCATACAATCCCAGCATCAGCAGCATCTGAGACACACTGATGCCGGGCAGGATCAGGGCCACAGCCAGAATGCAGCCCCCCAGAAACTGGAACAGGAACCGGATGAGGGGAAAGGTATCATGGGAGGCACTGCCGGACATCCCGGCGGCAAACAGTCCCTCCGGCAGCGCAGCCAGACTATAGACTATAAACAGACCTGTCAGGGGCCAGAAAAGTGCCTGCCAGGTCATTTTTTTAACCTGTGCCTGTCGACAGATCAGAGGGATGCCCCCGGCCACCGCCCCCAGGAAGAAGTAGCTGACGACCATGGGATAGCGCTCCAGCAGGGCCAGCACTCCCCCTGCCAGCAGGGCCATGCCGGCCAGCGCGCCCGCGCAGAATAGCGTCAGAAAGCGCAAACTATTCAGGATACCCTGCGCTCCCGGGATCTCAGAGCCACCTGCTTTTATGTCATGTGGTCTTGGGGGGACAGTAGTCCTGCTCCTGGAAAATATATAGTCGCCCAACAGCCGGGGCAGGTTTCCCACAGCCGCGATCAAATCTTCATAGATCCCCAGGATCATGGCCATGGTGCCGCCGCTGGCTCCAGGTACTGTCATGGTGCCGCCTATCATCATGGCTTTGACCAGGATGTGCCACCAACTCTGTTGTTTCTCCATAAAATACAATCCCCCCATCTACTCCGGCTGTTTCAATATATCCGGCTGATGGGGGGAACATTCCTCAATTTTTCGTTATGCTATTTTTTTAAAAGCTGTACAATTTTCTCCATGTCCGCAATGAGCCCTGTAGAGTACTGCTGCGCCTCTCTGCAAAGCTGCTGTGCCAGTTCGTATTGCTGTCTGCCGAGCGCCTGAATAGCGTCCGAACCGTACTGGTGGAATCGCTTGTGCTTTTCTCCCAGCGCATTCCAGATGGACAGTACCTCGGGGTTTTGGGGAGTCAGGGCATAGTAGAAATGCCCAAAACCGCATTTGCTGGAATTGAGCTGTAGTGGCAGCACCGTGCGTCTCTGCACCATATCCTGCAAATTGTTAAGCCATGTGTTGTGCGCGGTGATGGCGTTGCTCATATACTGGGCAAATTCTCTGTTTTCCAGGTGGAAGAAAGGATCTTCGCTCATGGTACCCATCTGCTTCGCTGCGTCGTCCAGCGTCTTTTCAATTCCCACGACGGGTTCAACGGCCTTGATCAGGTCCTGGCTGACAGTGCTCATAAATTCGGTGCTGTCCCGCAGCTGATTTTCCATCTCGGTCATGGAACTGCTGATCTCCTGGCTGACGGCGGCTATGGAACTGATGGTTTCGCTGACGTGGGAGACCTCTTCCTGGTTCTCACTGTTCAGTGTCCAGACATTCTCGATCTTTTCCGTCATATGTTCCAGAATGTTGATGGTATCCTGCGTACTGCCCACGCTCTTTTGGGAGGCGTCTTTTATATTGGATACAAATTCGCTCATATTCTGTGTGAGATTCTGCGTCTTTTCGGCCAATTCACGGATTTCGCCCGCCACGACGGCAAACCCCTTTCCGGCTTCCCCGGCCCTGGCCGCCTCGATAGAGGCGTTTAGCGCCAACAGGCTGGTCTGGAGGGAGATGTTCTCAATGCCTTCTATGACATTGTTCAGACGTCCTATGACATCCAGCAGGGCATCCATGTCTCCCTTCATGCTGCGGGATACCTCGGAGGTCTGTTCGGAGAGGTTCCTGATAGATGTGAGTTCCTGCTGGGCTGTCTCGATCTTCCGGTATACATTGTCCGCCGCCGAGGAGACATTTACGATATTGTGGGTCATCTCCTCATGCATATTGCCTGACCGGCCCGTCGCGCTTCGGTTTTCGGAGGAGCCGAACAGGGTCTCCGTGGCCTTGGCAACTTTGCGGGAGATGTCCAGAATTTTGTCATTCTGGTACTGCATAGTCAGATCCAGTGAACTGATCTGCATGACGGCCTTGATATTCTTGTCAAAAACTTCGGCGAACTGTTTTCTGCCCTGTAGCAGACGCTTGTAGATGCCGCTTAATTCCGGCTCCCTGGAGTAATCGGCATCCTTCAACTCGGAAATTGCTTTCATAAGAACGACTTTGTTGCTTTTGATTCCCATGTCATATTCTCCTGTTTTGCGTTTTGTGTACGCCAGATGGCGCATTGCCTACGAGGGATCTCTGACGGTTTTGGCATTTCCCCGGAATGCCAAAACGCCCGGCAGACGCATCCGGCAGTTTTAAAATGTTTTCCGCCCACAGCGGTAGAAACGAGGTGTTTCCAATCTATATGTATATGGCTTTATCATATAAGATTTTACAGAACTTTGCAACATTTTTGTTGGAAATCAGCAAATTTTTACAGACATATGCGTGTTCCTCCCACGCATATTTTTGTCCGGGCTTTCATAGGTTGTACCAGTATAGGACGAGGGGGCTTATCCCCGGTCTGAATGCGGATTGATGCGGTATCGCGGGTATTTTGGGCCGCGATATGCGGGAAAGGGGACAGGAATGTTTGAAGCGAGGAGCATACAGGAGACATGCAGGGAACTGCAAAGCGACGGGGAGAGAGGACTGACCCGGCAGGAGGCTGTCAGGCGCTATGGCATCCACGGTAAAAATGCTTTGCGGGAAAAGCGGAAAAAGACAGTGATAGAATCTTTTTTCTCGCAGCTGAATGATCCCTTGATCTATGTGCTGCTGGTGGCTGCGGCCATCTCTGTATTTTTGGAGGAGACCAGCGACGCCGTTATAATCGGGGTGGTGGTGCTGCTCAACGCCGTGGTGGGCATGATGCAGGAGGGAAAGGCCCAACGGGCTCTGGACTCTCTGAAAAAGCTGGTCAGTCCCAAGGCGTTTGTGATCCGGGAAGGGGTTCTCCAGGAGGTGGAGGCATATACTCTGGTGGTGGGAGATCTGGTAAATCTGGAGGCAGGCTGCCAGGTTCCGGCGGATTTGCGGCTTATTGAAAGCACGAATCTGAAAGCGGAGGAGTCGGCTCTGACCGGGGAATCCCTGCCTGCCGACAAGTCAGCCGCCTTTATCGGCCAGGAGGGGATGCCCCTGGGAGATCGCCGCAACATGGTTTACATGTCGACTGTGATCACCGGTGGCAGGGGGCTGGGTATGGTGACGGCCACCGGTATGGATACGGAGATCGGCAGGATCGCGTCACTGATCAATGAGGGGAAGGAGGAGCAGACTCCGCTCCAGAAGCGTTTGGGAGATCTGGGAAAAGTATTGAGCATCCTGTCACTGCTGTTGTGCGCCGCGCTTTTTGGCATTGCCCTGCTACAGCGCCGCAATCTTTTTGATATGCTGCTGACTGCCATCTCTCTGGCTGTGGCGGCGGTGCCGGAGGGGCTTCCTGCGGTGGTCACCATCTGTCTGGCCCTGAGCGTAACCCGCATGGTGAGGGTACATACCATTGTGAGAAAGCTGCCCTCCGTGGAGACTTTGGGGGCTGTGAGTATTGTCTGCTCGGACAAAACGGGAACGCTGACCCAGAACCGCATGACGGTGGAACAGTGTTACGCCGGACAGAAAATGGTGCCGGTGACAGAATTGGGCGGACCGGAGTATGAAGAGTTGCTGGCGGGCATGAGCCTGTGCAATGACGCCGTGCTGGAAGAAAAAATCGGAGATCCCACGGAACTTGCTCTATTGCAGCTGGCCAGTGGCTTCGGTGTGGACAGACTAAAACTGGAAAAGCGTATGCCCCGTCGCCGGGAACTGCCCTTTGACTCCGAACGCAAGATGATGTCCACTTTTCATTATAGAGGAAACACGGGCGTCACCTTTACCAAGGGAGCGCCGGATGTGGTGCTGGGGCGCTGCACCCATATCATGGTGCGGGGGCAGTGTGTGCCCTTGCAGCCAGGGCACGCGCGGCAGATCCGTAAGGCCATGGAGAATATGGCGGATGAGGCTTTGCGCACCCTGGCCATAGCTATGCGGGCGGGAAATTCCGGGCCAGGGGCCGGAGGCCAGTCAGCGGGCATAACGGAGCAGGGACTGACTTTTCTGGGGATGGTGGGCATGCGTGACCCGGCCCGTCCCGAAGCGGCGGGAGCGGTGGCAACCTTCCGACAGGCGGGGGTGGAGACCGTGATGATCACCGGGGATCATGTGGATACGGCCTATGCCATCGGTCGTCAACTGGGCATTGTACAGAGCAGACAGCAGTGCATGACAGGCCAGGAACTGAGCCGGATTGAGGAGGGGGAACTGGCGGATCGGCTGGCCCGGGTGCGAGTGTTTGCCAGAGTGGCACCGGAGCAGAAAGTGCAGATCGTAACCGGCTTTCAGCAGGCGGGGCATATCGTGGCCATGACCGGAGACGGAGTCAACGATGCGCCTTCCCTGAAAAAGGCGGATATCGGCATAGCCATGGGCGCATCGGGTACGGATGTGGCGAAACAGGCGGCGGACATGATCCTGACAGACGACAATTTCGCCACCATTGAGAAAGCCATCGAGGAGGGCAGGGGAGTCTATGAAAATATCCGCAAATCCGTGATTTTCCTGTTGTCCTCCAATCTGGGGGAGATCGCCACCATGTTTCTGGCGGTGGTCTGCGGTCTGGCCTCCCCCCTGCGCTCCAGCCATATTCTGTGGATTAATCTGATCACGGACTCGCTGCCCGCGCTGGCGCTGGGGGTGGACCCCAACGATGCCGGGTCTCTGATGCGGCATCCCCCCAGAAAGCCAGGGGAAAGCCTGTTTGCCCGAGGGGGGCTGGCCTGTACCTGCTTCTACGGGCTGCTGATCGCGGCCATCAGCCTGGCGGCCTTTTTTCTCACGCCCCTGCGGGCCATGAAGGCGCAGCACCTGCCCTTTACTCTGGAAAATATAGGCGGCATGATGGCGGTGGAGGGCATTCTGCGCCGGTCTCAGACCTATGCCTTTACGGTGCTGGGCATGAGTCAGCTGTTTCATGCGGTGGGAATGCGGGATATGGGGCGTTCCTTTTTCAGGATGAAGCATCTGGAGAATAAGCTGATGGTGCTGGCCTGTATACTGGGTTTCCTGTTACAGTTTGCCGTGACGGAAATCCCCTTTCTGATCGCCGCTTTTGGCACTACACATTTGCGGTGGGAGGAATGGGGCATCCTGGCACTGCTGGCATCTTTTCCCCTGTTGTCCCATGAGATTATGATTCTGGCGGGAGGGAGAAGGGGGGAAGACTAGGAAAGAGGGAGATTTGGGAAGATTCTTGAATCCGCAGGAAAAAAATGGTATGATACAGCTATTGTAAAAGACATTTGTCAGATTGGCAGAACTAGGCGGATTCCTCACACAAACCGGTCAAAACAGGGAGGATGATTCCACAGGAAGTTTACAAAAGTTTCAAAACGGAGATGATCGGTAAGGGCATCGCTGTGTAGAGGCGGAATTGAAATAAGGAGGTAGGGGATGTTACCGGAAGCCTTTCAAAAGAGAATGCAGTCGCAGCTGGGAACAGAGTATGATACTTTCGCGGAGAGTCTGGAAGGAGAGCGTCACAGGGCGCTGCGGGTCAATCCGCTTAAAGGCGGAGACAGCCCGTGGGAGGCAAGAGAACGCTTTCTGGAGCTGTGTCCCTGGCGGCTGGAGCCGGTGCCCTGGGAGGAGGACGGTTTCTACTATATGCGGGAAGACCATGGGAATGACCGGGAGCTCACCCGAGAGGGCACGGCTGTAGAGGAAGTCGCCCGGGGGGAGGGATGCGCGCGGTCTGGCCGGGCGACAGGGAATGGAGGCCTCCTGACAGGCCCTGGCAGACATCCCTACCATGACGCGGGAGTCTACTATATTCAGGAACCCAGCGCCATGGCTCCGGCGGCTTTTCTGGGAGCCAAGCCGGGGGAGAAGGTGCTGGATCTCTGTGCCGCTCCCGGGGGAAAGACCACTCAGATCGCCGGAAGGATGCGGGGAGAAGGGCTGCTGGTGAGCAACGAGATCCATCCCCAGCGGGCCAGGATATTATCCGAGAATGTGGAGCGACTGGGCATCCGCAACTGTCTGGTTTTAAACGAGACTCCGGAGCGGCTGGCGGAAGTTTTCCCCGGTTATTTTGACCGTATTCTGGTGGACGCTCCCTGCTCCGGAGAGGGAATGTTTCGAAAGAACGAGAACGCGGGGGAGGAGTGGAGCCCGGAGAGTGTGGGGCAGTGCGCCGCGAGACAGGACGAAATACTGGATTATGCCGTGGCCATGTTGCGACCCGGCGGGAGGCTGGTGTACTCCACCTGTACCTTTGCGGCGCAGGAGAACGAGGGGAGCATAAGCCGCTTAATCCGGCGGCATCCGGAGATGGAGATTTTGGACCCTGCCGGATGCCTGGAGGAAAGCGGCAAAGGGACTGGAGAGCCGGCGACGCGGGAGCGTCTGGCTGCCTGGGGGTTTGCCCCGGGCAGGCCGGACTGGATAGAGGATGCGGCAAAGCCGGAAGTGCAGTCACAGATAAAGCCCATGACCGCATCCGGCGCGAAGGAGGGGACTATGCCAGGGATTCCGGGAACCGAAAAGACGCTCCGGCTCTGGCCCCACAGGCTGCGCGGGGAGGGACATTTTCTGGCCGTGCTGCAAAAGGATGGGGTTCACACCCGGGGAGAAGCGCGGAGCCCGTACGGGACGGAGCGGGGAATTTCGGAGAGGGAATGCCGGGAATATCTGGACTTTGCGTCGGATACGCTGCGAGTGCGGCTTTGGGGGATTTATCTGCGTTTCGGAGAGCAGCTGTATCTGGCTCCGGCGGAAATGCCGTCTCTCAGAGGGTTGCATGTACTGCGTCCCGGTCTGCATTTGGGCACCGTAAAGAAGAACCGATTCGAACCCTCCCATGCGCTGGCTCTGGCCCTCTCTCCCAGGGAGTCCAGGCGCTGCTTCCCGGTGGACGGCCCAAAAGCGCGGGAGATTTCGGCAGCTTCGGCGGAAGCGTACTTAAAGGGACAGACATTTCCGGCGGCAGGGGAAAAGGGCTGGTATCTGATTACCGTGGACGGTTACAGCCTGGGCTGGGGGAAATTGGCCGGGGGAATTATGAAAAATCATTATCCCAAGGGGCTTAGAAAGATGTGATCCGTGAAAATGTAAAAATTTCTCTTCTCATATGGATAAAAAGATGGTATTATAGATAAAAGTAAAACAGAGGCATATTTTATGCTTAAATCAGGAAGGTTAATCAGGAAATGGACAAGATTATTTTGACGGGGGACAGGCCTACAGGCAGGCTGCATGTGGGGCATTATGTGGGTTCCCTGAGAAGAAGAGTAGAGCTGCAAAACAGCGGAGAGTACAGTAAAATATTTATTATGGTTGCGGATGCCCAGGCGTTGACGGATAATTTTGAAAATCCGGACAAGGTGCGTCAGAATATTGTGGAGGTGGCGCTGGATTATCTGTCCTGCGGGCTGGACCCTGCCAAATCCACTCTGTTTATCCAGTCGCAGATCCCGGAGCTGACGGAACTGAGTTTTTACTATATGAATCTGGTGACGGTGTCCCGGCTGCAACGCAATCCCACGGTTAAGAATGAGATTCAGATGCGGAATTTTGAAGCCAGTATACCGGTGGGCTTTTTCACCTACCCTATCAGCCAGGCGTCGGATATCACCGCTTTTAAGGCTACCACGGTTCCGGTGGGGGAGGATCAGCTGCCCATGATTGAGCAGGCCCGGGAGATCGTGCATAAGTTTAACAGCGTCTACGCGCCGGTACTGGTGGAGCCGCAGGCGCTGATTCCCCGGAACGCGGCATGTCTGCGGCTTCCCGGCGTGGACGGCAAGGCGAAGATGAGCAAGTCCCTGGGGAACTGTATCTATCTGGCGGACAGTCCGGAGGATGTGAAAAAGCAGGTTATGAGCATGTATACGGACCCCCTGCATCTGCTGGTTTCCGACCCCGGCCACCTGGAGGGCAACACGGTGTTTACCTATCTGGACGCGTTTTGCCGCGACGAACACTTTGAGAGATATCTGCCGGAATATACCTGCCTACAGGAATTGAAGGACCACTATACCAGGGGCGGTCTGGGAGATATGAAGGTAAAGAAACTGCTGAACAATGTGATCCAGGAGGAACTGGAGCCTATTCGGCAGCGGCGCAGGGAATATGAGAAGGACATTCCGGAGATTTACAACATTTTAAAGCGTGGCAGCGAGGCGGCCCGGGAGGTGGCGGCGCAGACTTTATCCGAGGTCAAGAGCGCCATGCGCATCAATTATTTTGAAGATATGGATTTGATAGAGGCACAGGTCAAAAAATATGAGACGGAATTATGAAGAAGAGAGAGCATCGACTCTGGAAGATGAAAATTTAAATCCCATGCAGACTTTGGTGACCATGGTGGTGTTGGTGGCGGTGGTAGTGATATTCTGCTTTGCGGTGTGGAAAATCACCCATGCCAATCGCCCGGCCGCGCTGCCGGGGACAAACACTGAAAATTCCATGGACTCCATTGCGGACTGGGGCGTGCAGTCCAGTACACCGGAGACCGGCGCGGGATCATCGGAGGTCCCCTCGGATTCGTCGGAGGTTACCGGACAGGAAAACCCGCTGGGCATGGAATTTGAGACGGTGGATGAGTATGTCACTGCCAAGGAGGTTACAAATCTGCGCAGCGAGCCCAGCACGGATCAGGGCCAGCTGACGGTCATCACCCAACTCAGCAACGGACAGAATGCGCATAGAATCGGTATCAACGCCGCCACAGGCTGGTCGCAGCTGGAGTATAACGGACAGGTGGTATATGCGGTGAGTCAGTATCTGACTGCGGTGGACGCGGCGCAGTAAGCATATATAAAATAGGGGCCGGTATCTGACAGGGTGCCGGTCTTTTTTATGACAACAGAATTGTGGGGAGCGCAAAGGAGGAACTATGGAAGAGTTATCGAAAAAAGGTGAAGCGGCAAAGATGTGGCAATCTATTGTACAGACAGGGGACTTTCGAAAGAAGATGGAAGACATATTGCCTCAGGAGTTGGAGATCCAGGCGGCGGTGGGCGCCAACGGATTTACGGCAGGCAGAGGGGGGAAAGAGAAGCTGTGGTGGGCATCCGTTGAACTGACGGCCTGGAAAGAAGAGGGCGGCGAAATGCATCGGGAAAACAGATCGCTTTCAACGCTGGCAGACGACAGACTTTTGAAGCATCTGCGTGACACTGTAAAAAGTGATTCCCTGATCCGGTGCCGCGTTCGCCCTGCTAAAAACGGAAAATATCTGTATATGACGGGTCCTGCGCAGGAGGGAGATGACCCGGAGCTGCAAATGATTTTGCAAGAGCAGCTGCGGGATGTCATTATGGATGTGGAAGGACTTGGCAGATTTGTGCTGGAGCGCACGGTGGGATGGTTTGAGACTAAGAAGGACTGGTTGGGAACCGAGATCAATCTCACCTTTGATCAGGACGAAGAAGAGGTGATGGAAAGCGCCATAGAGACGGCACGGACATTGATGGAAGAGCAGAAGGGCTGGGACCGGCGGATTCGGGAATACGCGGCGGATCAGCTGCTGGAACTTGCCAATGAATGGGCGGAAAGCACGGCGGAGGAGGAGGAAACGGAATTTTCCGGGGAAGACGGGCAGCTGGTAAGCCGGGAGCAGTTTATGGAACGCATGGAACTGGAGTCCATTCAGGCCGGGGAGGGCGGAGATTTCGAGTTCTGGTTTTATGACGGAGACATGTTTTACGGACATTCCATTCATGTGACAGGAAATGTGGAGGACGGTCCGGACTGGGCAGGTATGGAAGGATAAGCATAAAAGAGACAGGGGATGCATACAAAAGCAGGCCCGGAAAACACGGGGACAGCGATGCGGCGGATTTTTGCGACACACAGGATCACGGTGTGGGGGGATTTTCCGGGGCTGTTTACGTCGCATACAGGCCCGTGCAAATCCGCTAAGGGATAAGATTGACCTATTGGATGAAAAAAGCTGTTTTACAGTGTGAAAACAGGGTGATACGGGCAGGGAGTTCTTTATTTTGATACATTTTTTCTCCCAAAAAGGACATACTACTCCGCAAAAGGATTACAGGTCGGAGCGGGACTTGCAGAGTGTTTCGCGGTGGCTGAAGGAACTAAGCGGAAAGGGGAAAATATGAGTCAAATGACGGGAAAATCCAGCATTCAGCTGGAAAAAAGAGTATATATTTTAAACAGTGCCAGTATTGTGGGAAAAAAAGAAGGGGAGGGGCCGCTGGGGAATCTCTTTGATATGGTGGGGGAGGACGACCTTTTCGGCTGCGACACTTGGGAGGAGGCAGAAAGCAATCTGCAAAAGGACGCGGTCTACATGGCCCTGGGAAAGGCGGGCAAAATGAAGGAGGATATCCGCTATCTTTTTGCAGGAGATCTGCTGGGCCAATCCATCGCTACTTCCTTTGGCATCGCGTCTTACCAGATTCCGTTGCTTGGGGTCTATGGGGCCTGTTCTACCTGTGGGGAGTCTCTGACATTGGGAGCCATGGCAGTTTCAGCGGGGTACGCGGACTATGTGGCCTGCGTGACTTCCAGCCATTTTGCCAGCGCGGAGAAGGAGTTTCGCTTCCCGTTGGAGTACGGGAATCAGAGACCTCTGTCGGCCAGCTGGACAGTGACGGGGAGCGGGGCCTTCATTCTGGGCGGGGAACAGGAGAACGACCCCCAGGGACGGCCTCCCAGAGCGGTTATCACGGGCATGACGGTAGGCAGAATCGTGGACTTTGGCTTGAAGGACTCCATGAATATGGGGGCCTGTATGGCTCCGGCGGCGGCGGACACACTGGCGCAGCATTTTTTGGATTTTAACGTGATGCCGGAAGAATATGACCGGATTATCACAGGAGATCTGGGTAGTGTCGGACAGAAAGTGCTTTTGGAGCTTTTGCGGGATAAGGGCTATGATATTGCCAGACAGCATATGGACTGCGGGATTGAGATTTTTGACGCCCAGTCACAGGACACGCATGCCGGGGGCAGCGGCTGCGGCTGTAGTGCAGTGACGCTTTCCGCCTATATATTAAAGCAGCTGGAGGAACATCACTGGAAGAAAGTGCTGTTTATGCCCACGGGCGCCCTGCTCAGTAAGACCAGCTTTAACGAAGGAAAAAGCGTACCGGGAATTGCGCATGCCGTGGTGTTGGAGGCGCTATAGGCTGTTATATATCACGAAAAATAAAAATTCATTAAGATTTAGATTATCTCTTGCATTGCTCCGTTTTTTCTAGTACAATTCATTCATGAGAAAGGCGGCAAAAGCATGCGCAGGATGGAATTTAAGATGGAAAGGCAGGGGCTTTTGGAAGTGGGACAGGACGTGACTGTCACAGAAGGGCTCCTGCCTAGTAATTATTATTACATCATTGATCCGGCTCTGGCCATGTCGGGAAATATTCCCTTTCGCTACAGATTGAAGTCGCGAAAGGGCAGGGTGATAGACATACAGGAGAACGCCCGGGGCTTTTATGTGACGGCAGAGTTTGACGAGCCGGATGTGGCTATGCCTGAATAAAGAATTTCGAAACCGAGGGAATCCCGTTTCAGGAAGAGGTAGCTATCCGGAATCAGGCACAGAGCGGTAACGCGCTCTTTATCTGATGCATTAGGGAGCGGCAAAAAGAGGTACGGTCACGGGACGGAATAGTTTCACGGAATATCGCAGATACTACCTTCGAGGAAATCTGCCGATTTTATGGCAGATTCAGAAGGAGTGAGGCGAATGGATTATATCAATGCTTTTTGGATAGGCGGGCTGATCTGCGCCCTTGTACAGATTTTGATGGAAAAGACAAAGATGATGCCCGGACGCATTATGGTGCTTTTGGTGGTGCTGGGAGCCTGTATCAGTGTGCTTGGCTGGTATGAACCCTTTCAGGAGTTTGCCGGTGCCGGTGCCAGTGTGCCGCTCCTGGGATTTGGCAATGTGCTGATGAAGGGAGTCAAGGAGGCTGTGGACGAACAGGGCTTACTGGGTCTGTGGTCGGGGGGCTTCAAGGCGGGGGCGGTAGGCACAAGCGCGGCGTTGGTTTTCGGCTATCTGGCAAGCCTTGTTTTCAATCCCAAATCAAAAGATTGAAGACGGCATATCACAAAAGAATCCTGTGGTATGCGTGAAGAAATGATAGCATATTATGTAAGTTAAAGGGACGAAGGATGAAGTAAATATTATGTCGAGTTGGTTGATTTATGCGGGAATATTAGTTTATATGGAAATTGTGTTCCACCTGGGCTGCTTTGGCCTGACGGGCTTCAATCCAGTCTTTTCTCTGGGCCTTATTTCTCTGATTGCCGCCATCCAGGCGCTGATCAGCGGCAGTTTCTCACGGAGGAACAGGCACAGGGCATTCTGGATCATGGTCATACTGGAATACGTAGTGTTTTTCGTGCAGATTGTGTATTACAGGATTTTCCAACAGCCTTTGCAGATCAAGGCCATGCTGCTGGGGGGGAAGGACGCGCTGACCAATTACTGGCGG
>CANSPM010000006.1 GCA_947648875.1 uncultured Lachnospiraceae bacterium | reverse complement strand
AACACTGGGGTTGTGGGTGTTTTTTACCCACCATTACCCTTGAAGAGCCAAAAAATTTTGGAAATTGCCTGTGGCAGCGGGCGTTTTACGGCTCCTGTGGCAAGGGCAGGACACGATGTAACGGGACTTGATTTTGATGAGTATATGTTGGATAGGATCGCACACAAAATCACAAATGAAAAAATCAAATGGCATAAGGCCGATGTGGTTTATGATGATTGGGGTACTGGATTTGATGTCGTAACTTTAGGCGCTAATTTCTTATTCAATATTATATCTGATATGAATTATGAACAAGCCCAAAAATTGATGATTCAGAAGTCTGCGGATGCGTTAGTTGTTGGTGGTCACATTTTTGTGGATTATGCATACTCACAATATCCGGAGAAATGGTTTTATAATCCCAATCCGATTATTGTATGGGAAGGTACGGACAGTCATGGAAACTTTGGAAAAATGGCGTTGCTTGATAATGTTTATGACACAGAGAGCAGAATGTTCAGATTTATCCGTAGGTTTGACATGATACTTGCGGATGGAAGTACTTTAGTGCAGGAAATTCCATCTGAGAAACACTTTGCATCACTTGAGCAGATACTTAAGTGGTTAGATGAAGCAGGATTTGTTGTGGAGCAAGAGTGCGGCGATTATCAGGGGCATCCGATAAGTGAAATGACAAACAGGGTTATTATTTGGGCAAGAAAAGTTAGATAACCAATATAAATATTTGTGCGTAGTGTGGCAGGTAATCATGGAGGATTACCTGCCATTTGCAGATGAGGTACAGAAAAATAGGCAGAGAGCTGATTGCCGGTCTATAAGGTTAAATATTCCAGTAAATGTGCGATGGAGTCATGGCACTTTTCCGAATGATTACATGGTGCTGGCACCATGTATATGAGCGGATAAGGAGAAAATTGATATTTTGTTATCATAAGTATTTGATTAGCGATCATGAGTTTCCGCAAACAATGTTCCGTTTTGGCTCTTTTGAAAAGATTATTCTACAAGGAGTTGAGAGGTAATAGAGAAATAAATGGCATTTTAAATTTATACCCCTCAAAACGCTATTTTACTGTGTAGTATTTCAAAAATGGGTTGCCAAGTTGCCGGAATTTGCTATAATAAATACGTGGCAATATTTTGGCAACAGAAAATCAGCAAACCATTATAAATGATGTAATTGATGTAAAATTGAGCGTGTATTTGTATAAAATTGAGCAAAAATAATTAAGAATAGCAAAGAATATGCCGAGTTCGAATATTAGATTTTACTTTAAGGGGGAGAAGAAGCAATGAATAATTTACGATAAATGACGGTGGCGGAAAGGGCTGTGCATAGTTCTATGTCCTGTATATCATCACAGCATACATAAGAACAACTCGCAGATGGTTCTCGGGTCATTAGCCTTCCTGCGCAGCCATTCAAGCAGGATATATCTGGTAAAGACAATGACCGTACTGCTCACGGTCATGTCGCTGCTGAGTCCCTGGAACTCACTGCCAAGACAGAGCAGGAATTTGCCGGCCCTGAAGAAAAGCTCGATATTCCATCGGTTTCCATATAAGCGGATGACTTCACTGTTGCTGAGACTACAGTCTGTCGTCAGCAGGATAATATATTCACCCGTTTTGTTCCTGTTTCTGACAAATACAAGTTTCACGGGAATAGATTAAGGCATGGTCTGTGGAATATGACAAGGATTTTTATGCAGTTGTAATATCTGACAGCGAGAAATTCAAGCAGACAATTGATTTGTGGAAGTTCACAAATGGAAAAGTAAAAAAGATGTGGGCATGTGGTCTGAAATTTTTGGTATGTTTGAGTATCTTTACAAAGTTGACTGGGTGGCAGAAACAAGTGAAGAATTGTTTGCGAAATATGGTAAGGAAAATTTTCTAATGGTATTAGAAGCATACGAACAGGACGTTGCCATGGTTGATGACAGAGAACAATGGTTTAGCGACTTGAAAATTATTGCAGAAAAAGTCGGATATGAAGGAGACAATGAATGACAGACAGGTTAAAATCGATTTTGGACAATTTGCATAAGTATAATATGAAGGGGCTGGCAAAGATTAATTTCGGACTGACGGACGATGTGGTCTATGACGCCCTGGTGGTCGCTCCGTCCTACAGCCCCGGTAAAATACTTAAGGACAACAGTTTCCGGTATACGGAATTAGGCTCGCAAAGCTATTGTCAGGGTTTTCTGGTGGAGAAGGACGGGTTGAAGATCGCATGGATCAAAACGGCGGCGGGGGGCTGTAATATGTTGGATTATCTGCTGATCTGCGGCGAGCTTCGATTTCGTAAGCTCATATTTGCGGGGGCGGTGGGGGCGCTGAAAGAGGAATTTGATATAGGAGATTTGTGTACGCCCAGCTTTTCAGTGGCGGGAACGCTGGCCAATACATATCTGAAAGAGAGCATCAGGGATTATGTCCCCTTTGAGAAGATCTATCCTGACAGAGACTATGTGGAAAGGGTGTGTAAGCTGGCGGCGGAAAACGGCTATTCCATTAAGGAAGCCAGCGTTTTCTGTACCGACTCCATTGCCATGGAATACACGCACCTGGATGAGATCAGATCCTTTGACACGGATTTAATTGAGATGGAGACCTCCGCCTTTTACGCCATTGCTGAAATAATGGACATTCCTGCGGTGGCACTGCTGGTGGTTTCGGATAATTCCGCAACAGGAGTCCCTCTAGTGGGAAGAAGCGAAGGGCTACAGAGGAAATACGAACATTCCCGGTGTCAGGTCCTGCCGGATATGATTTACAGGATTGCGAAAATGAAGGTATGATGCATCTGGAATCCGTGTGGTAAACTGCAATGCAGGCATGAATGTTGTTGCTATGATTAATGGTAGATGCAATTGTTATATATAATATAACATGTTTCTGTAAAAAATCAAACCGATAGATACTGCAAGGCTCACGTTAAGGGGGTTTGCATAATAAGATGCACTTGGGGCTTACCGTATATGGAAGGACTCTGAAATGGGCAAATACTTACCAGACGAGGCAAAAGAGGATGTTGACGCAGAATAAAAAAGGAGCTTGAGGTGCCTGGGGAGAGTAAAGAGTGCTGTTATTGGACTCCGGTACTTAAAAACTCTGGGCAGCGGGTAGGAATATGCTGTTTTATGCTTGGTGCAGATAAAAAATATGTGAATGTGACACAATCAGAAAAGAGAAAGTATGGAGGAATCTATGACTATTCTGGAACAGATCAGCCATGAAACAATGGTATTTATGCGTGGCAGATACCGTTTGGACGAAATTGGAAACGGTAAAGATGAGTTAAAATTCAAACAGGGAAAAAAGACTATTGTCACCATTAATATTCATGAGGACAAATTTTCTTTTCTGCTTATTTTTGGTCAAAAAGAGCGGGAATGTTTTGAAATGCAGAAAAGCGAGTTTTCTAAATATATTTGCGATTATTATGACGGTTCAAAAACCTATCCCGATGGAAAATGGATGCTTATTGATGTAAACACTTTAGAACAATTAGAAGAGATCAAAAAACTCATATTAATTAAAAAGAAGCCGAATCGGAAACCTTTTCCAAAGGAAAATGCAATATATTCCAAATGTGGTCAGCGTTGTGACCTATGTGTTCATTATGTTCATACGGATGAAGAAATGCGGACTACAATGGAAACACAATTAAGCAAAATGTGGGGAAAAACAGATTGGAGTATGCGTTGCGGAGGGTGCTATAGTGATAATTGCTATTGTAAAGATGCCCCGTGTAATGCGAAAGAGTGTGCATCAAAGAGAGAATTAGAAGAGTGTAGAGAGTGTGCGGAATTTCCATGTATCCAGGCAACATCTGCGGACTGTCGCTCTATGATACATACGGAGGTTCACTATGCGGACGAGATAACTTGGGCAATTCTTCCCTATGTTCCTATGCAATATGAAGACAGGTAAGCAATGGTAAAATATAGTTAGTACTATAACCGCCTCTTGCGCAGGTGCCATTCACGCATATGCGCATTGTCTGAAACGTACGAAAACTTATGCCAAAACTTCGGAGGCGGAGTACTAGGTTCCCTGCCTTAAAACATAGAATGAATTAACAGAGCGGATCAAATCCGGGTGTCTGTGGATACTCGGATTTTTGTTCATTTTCTCTATAATCGTAATCTTCATCTATCAGTTTCCAATGGAGCAGGGAGGTAACTATGGGAGACATTTCCACACAACAGAAGTTACAGCTGGCCAGGCAGGTACGAGAGCGCTACCAGCAGGACCGGCATGATCTGGGGCAGCGGGAGCAGCTGCTCTATGGCAGAACACTCAGTTATTTTGAGGAAGATCCGGCTTACGGTGAGATTTCCGGTTATGACGGACAATATGGCGGCATGGACGGAAACAGCGCAGGCAAAACGAGCACCTTGGGTCTGCGAATACTGCTGGCAGCGATACTGGTATGTCTGTTGTCCCTGGCCGGTCACCGAGGGGATACGCTGTTTGGTCTGACCAGCGGACAGATAGCGGATTATATCAGATGGGACTGTACGCCCTGAAAATGCTTTCGGAGATTTGCAGCTGTTACTCTTTCGGGGATCTTTTCATGGAACAGTCCGCGCGCGCCATTCATGCCCCGGCATGGTCTTGCTTTTACGCGTCCCATGCCGTATACTATAAGAAGAACACAATGCCATTGGGAGCCGCATATTTCTCAGGTTATGTATTGGCAGAGAATATGCGGCATTCCTTTGCAGGAAAGGACATTAAAACCGATGATGACAGAAAAGCTGGCCCTGTCAGATGATATTTTGATGAAGATAGAGAAGCCTGCCCGATATATCGGCAATGAAGTAAACGCGGTGGTCAAGGATAAGTCCCGGGTGGAGGTACGCTTTGCCATGTGCTTCCCGGACGTGTATGAGATCGGCATGTCCCATCTGGGAATCCAGATACTCTATGATATGTTCAACAGCTGGGAGGATGTGTGGTGCGAGAGGGTTTACTCCCCCTGGATAGATCTGGATGCCATTATGAGGCAACGGCATATTCCTCTTTTTGGCCTGGAATCACAGGAACCTATTAAAGACATGGACTTTTTGGGCATCACCATACAGTATGAGATGTGTTACACCAATATTCTACAAGTATTGGATCTGGCTCAGATCCCGCTGCTGGCGAAAGAGCGGGGGGAGAGTTGTCCCATTGTCATAGGCGGTGGCCCCTGCGCTTACAACCCGGAGCCCATCGCGGACTTTTTCGATATTTTCTATATCGGAGAGGGAGAGACGCAGTACCGCAACCTCCTGGATCTGTATAAATCCTGTAAAAAAGAAAGCTGTGGGCGAGTGGAATTTCTTCGCCGGGCAGCCCGTTTGCCGGGCATGTATGTGCCCCGTTTTTATCAGGTGACATATCACGAGGACGGCACCATCAAAAGTTTTTCTCCCACAGAGGAGGGAATCCCCCGAACCATAGTAAAAGAGGTGGAACTGGAAATGTCCCACACCTATTATCCCATGAAACCGGTGGTTCCCTTTATAAAAGTAACCCAGGACCGGGTGGTGCTGGAGATCCAGCGGGGATGCATCCGCGGCTGCCGGTTCTGCCAGGCAGGGCAGTTGTATCGTCCGGTGCGGGAGAGAGATCTGGAAGTACTTAAAGACTACGCTCTGGACATGCTGCAAAATACGGGGCACGAGGAAATCTCCCTAAGTTCTCTAAGTTCCAGTGATTACAGCAGATTGCCGGAGTTGATTGACTTTCTGATTGAAGAATGCGGAGATAAAAAGATCAATATCTCCCTCCCCTCTCTGCGCATCGACGCTTTTTCCCTGGACGTGATGAGCAAAGTACAGGATGTCCGCAAATCCTCCCTGACTTTTGCGCCGGAGGCAGGCAGCCAGCGGCTGCGCAATGTGATCAACAAGGGCCTGACCGAGGAGGACATTATACAGGGTTCCGCCCTGGCATTTCGAGGGGGATGGACAAGGGTTAAACTATATTTTATGCTGGGTTTGCCCACGGAAACCCCGGAGGATATGCGAGGCATTGCGGAGTTGTCCAACCGGATTGCCGCCACCTTTTTTGAGGAAGTCCCCAAGGAAGCACGTACCAACGGACGAGTCCAGATCGTCACCAGTACCTCCTTTTTTGTGCCCAAGCCCTTTACGCCTTTTCAGTGGGCCAGTCAGTGTACCCGGGAGGAATTTATTGAAAAAGCCTATTATACCCGAAAATGCGTCTCCGAACAGCTGAACCAGAAAAGTATTAAGTACAATTATCATGAGGCGGATGCCAGTGTGTGGGAGGGGGTATTGGCCCGGGGAGACAGGCGGTTGGCCCGGGTAATTCTGGAGGTATACAGGAAGGGCTGCTTTTACGATGCCTGGAGCGAATATTTCAAGAATGACGTCTGGGAGGAAACCATGGCGGAATGCGGCCTGACTACGGAGTTCTATTCCCACAGAGAAAGGCCGCTGGAGGAAATTTTTCCCTGGGATTTCATCGACTGCGGCGTCACTAAAGAGTTTCTTAAGAGAGAGTGGCTGAAAGCCCGGCAAGGACAAACCTCCGAGAATTGTAAAGTCAAATGCCAGGGCTGCGGCGTGACCAAATTCGGAGGCGGTATCTGCTTTGAATCCAGAGAGGCGGACAGGAAGGGAAATGAAACTGTTCGTGAGATAGAACAGGAGAAAACAGCTTATGAAAGTGCGTGTGAAGTTTCGTAAATACGGCCCTGTGCGTTTTATCGGGCATCTGGATGTAATGCGTTTTTTTCAGAAATGTATACGGCGGGCCGGTATTGATGTGGCTTATACCACGGGTTACAGCCCTCACCAGATTATGTCCTTTGCGGCTCCGCTGGGGGTGGGACTGACCAGCGACGGAGAGTACATGGATATAGAGTGCAACAGCGTCACCTCCTCCCGGGATATGATCAAACGTTTCAATGGAGCCAGCGTTCCGGGTATCGAAATTGTCAGCGTAGTGCTGCTGCCGGACAACGCGGGCAATGCCATGGCCAGTGTGGCGGCGGCAGGCTATACGGTCAGATGCAGAGAGGGAAGAGAGTTCTTCTCTGACGATCTGGGAAACCTTACGGATTTTTATGCCCAAAAGGAAATTTTCATCACTAGAGAGACCAAAAAAAACACCTTGACCGTAGATATCAGACCGGGAATCTATGAGCTATGGGCGGACAGGGAAAAGCGGGAGATCCACATGCTGGTGGATGCCTCTAGCGGCGGTAATATCAAGCCTTCTCAGGTCATGGAGGCCTATGCGGCCTGGCAGGGGAAAACATTAGCGGAAAATGCTTTTACTGTCCACCGCCGGGATACCTATCTGAATCTGGCCGCTCCCGGAGACCCCTTGCATCTGGCTCCGCTGGATGCCATCGGCAGTCAGATTCTGGAACCTCAGAAAGATGAAAAGAGGCTTTTGCTTGCCAGGGAGGCAGATCTCCGAAAGGCCGAGGCAGCGGCAAAGGCCCGACAACTTCGGCAGGAAACTCTGGCCGCCAAAGAGGCACAGCAACAGGAGTGGTTGCGTTCCCAGACTGAAAAAGGATATGAATCTGGGCAGGAGCATATTCAGAATAGCAGTCAGGAAGAGGGGCAAGAATGAGCAGGAACATACGCCAGGCAGTGCCCCGGCCTGACAGAGAACAACAGCGGAGGGAGCGGGGAACGGGAAAAGTCCTAATTACGGCATGTCCGTCCGGCTTATATGCCAAAAGAGGACATGCCCCTGATTCCGAATCCAAATGTCTGTTGGCGGCGTTGTTTGGGCAGGATCGGCTGACTGCCGTTCAAACTTTTTCTCCGGATTTGCACAGTCGTATCGGCGCGGTATATCTGGGAAAAATCAAAAAAATTGTCAGGAACTTAAACGCCTGCTTTGTAGAGATCGCAGGCGGAGAACAATGCTTCCTGCATATGGGCGGCGAAAATGACGCCCCTTTTCTGACGAACAGAACCTATGACGGCAGACTTATGGAGGGGGATGAATTACCGGTTCAGATACGGCAGGAGGCTATTAAAACAAAGCAGGCGGCTGTATCCACACGAATCACCATGCAGGGAGAATTTTTTGTACTTGCCACAGGGACATCCAGGCCAGGGATTTCCAGAAAGCTGGGAGAGACTCAGAAAATTCTTCTGCGTGATTTTCTGGAGCGCATGAAAATCACAGATCAGGATGGCTTGCTGGTACAAGAGGAAGGAGTGCCTCTCTTCGGACTGGTGGCGCGCACCCGGGCAGGGCTGATTTTGGAGCAAGCCGCACCGGATTGTGAGGATGTCCTGTATGGAGAATATGAACGTCTGCGTCGACAGTTTACTTCCGTCTTTTTACAGGGACGGCACCGTACCTGTTACAGCTGCCTGCACGAGGCCGGATCTGCGCTACAGGAAGCGCTGGGACCCTTTTTACCGGATGAATATGAAGAAGTGGTGACAGATCTTATGCCAATATATGAGGAATTGTCCCAGCTACAGCAGCAGGGGCGATTTTCTCTGGAAAAAAAGCAGATCCGTCTGTATCAGGACCCGGATTTTCCTTTGTACAAATTATACAGCCTGGAGACAAGGCTGGTAGAAGCCATGGCAAAGACGGTATGGCTGAAATCCGGCGCCAATTTGGTGATAGAACAGACGGAAAGCCTTACAGCCATTGATGTAAACACAGGAAAATGTACCCTGACATCCGGTGGAGAATCCGGAAAGGCATCTTCGGCGGAGGTCATGCGCCGGGTAAACCTGGAGGCTGCCGGGGAAGTAGCCCGCCAATTGCGACTGCGGAACCTGTCAGGTATTATTATTGTGGATTTTATTAACCTGGCTACTCTGGCCCAGGAGGAAGAACTACTGCAAAAGCTGCGGGAGATGACAGAAGCCGATCCTGTGACAGTGCAGGTAGTGGATATGACACCTCTGGGGCTGGTGGAGATCACTCGTAAGAAAATGTATCCCTCTCTGCGGGAACAGCTGGGGAAGGCGACTGTAGATACTTAAGGCGGTCTGCTGCGCTTTTGCTTTTCTGCGCGCTCAAAAATGGCATCAGAAGATCCGCGCAGAGACTTCGGAAAGGAAAAATGTACAGAGACATCGGAAACGAAATGCTGGATTAACGATAGAAAGGATATGGTGCAGGCATATGAAACTTCTTAAGATGGAAAAAGTGGGAGACGGTAGATTTTTAAAGAACTATGAACTGACCTATATGAACAAGGCGGGACGGGAAAAAAAGTATGAGATTGTCAGCCGCAGAGAATTGTCCTCTCCGGAGGATCTGGGGCAGAAGCCCAGCGGCGTATCCATCGTTGCAGTCTGCCAGGGAAAGATGCTTTTGCTGCATGAATTTCGTATGGGTATTAATCGGAACGTTTACAATCTCTGTGCAGGGATGCTGGAAGAAGGGGAGTCAGTGGAGGATTGCATCCAACGGGAACTGTATGAGGAAACCGGCCTTTCCGTCAAAAAGATTCGGGATATACTGCCTGCCTCCTTCGCGGCGGTGGCTTTTTCCGATGTCACCACCTACATCGCAATTGTGGAAGCAGAGGGAGAGATGCAGGACCACACTTCCGAGAACGAACAGATAGATTCCCGCTTTTACACCAGGGAAGAGGTGCGGGATCTTATACAGACGGAGCAGTTCAGTTCCAGGGCGCAGCTGGCGGCATATTTTTTTGCCCAGGGGGCTTTAAGCTAAAAGGACCCGGAGCCTCTCCTTCTCTCCACCCATTTTTCTCTGTAGAGGAGATTTTATAAGGCCTGGACTCTAACTTTTAGAAGGGAAGAAAACATATATGAAGATATTTGCGTATTGTCTGCGGGAATTTGATGAAAAACCTATGTTTGACCGACTGGCCGGAGCGTTTAACGCCCAGTATGGCTACAACACGGAATATCCGGTTTCGGATAATGTGGAACTGGCTCGGGGATACGACGCTGTCAGCTGTACGCCCTGCAATATGGGGGCAGATATGCTACAGCGCTTTTACGATGTCGGTGTGCGCTATGTTGCCACCCGCTCCATAGGTTTTGACCATATTGACCTGGATAAGGCCAGGCAGCTGGGCATGGGGGTCTGCCATGTGAGCTATGAGCCGGAAACAGTGGCAGATTACGCCATTATGCTGATGCTTATGTGTTGCCGCAACATGCCGCATATCATGAACCGTTCTCTGGTGCAGGACTACAGCCTGAAAGGGAAGATGGGCAGAGATATCAGTGACTGCACCGTCGGTATTATAGGCGCGGGCCAGATCGGGAGCACTGTAATCCGACATCTAAGTGGATTTGGCTGTAAAATGCTGGCCTATGACCTGCACCGGAATCCCCGGCTGGAGGGGCTGGCAGAATATGTGTCCCTGGAGGATCTTTATGCCCGGAGTGATATTCTTACGCTCCATGCTCCGGCCACGACGGAAAACTATCATCTGATTGACGCTCATGCCCTGTCAAAGATGCGGGACGGCGTAATTCTTATCAATACGGCCAGAGGGACTTTGGTGGATACAAAAGCATTGATTCAGGGACTGGAATCCGGCAAGATAGGACATGCGGCGCTGGATGTCCTGGAGGATGAAGCGGGATTATACTATGCTAACCGAATGGGAGATGTGATCGTCAATCACCAGATGGCCATCCTGCGTTCTTTTCCCAATGTGATTCTGTCTCCCCACACTGCTTTTTATACCGAAAGAGTCGTTTGGAATATGGCTTATAAAACATTCAAAGGCGTACAGGATATGATGGAACATGTGGAAAATCCTCTGATAATCCTGTGAAAGGCAGTATATTGGTCCATAAAGGTCCGAGATACACATATTTGTCATGTCAGCGCACAGTGAAGGAGAGAATCGCGTAAAACTGTAAGTTATGCTGACACGGGGAACATCCAGCGCCGCATGTCCTATCTTATCGGATTCCAGTCCCTGAATCAATGCAAGCTGATTAGCGCGGTCCATCCGGAAATTACCGGATCCAGATATTGAATCCTGTTGATACAGCATAGAAGCGCTACAGGGAACACGCAAAACGATAATAGGAGGAGAAGCGGAATGAATATTCACATTGCGGAACAGCTTACTAAATCGCAGATGAAGGATTTGAAAATACTGTACCGGGATGCTTTTCCGGCAAGCGAGAAGAAACCGTTTTGGCTGATTCAAAAAAAGCAGCGAGAGGGGTTCTCCGAAATCCTGGGACTGATAAATGAGGAAAACCGGCTGGTGGGAGAGATCATTACAATTGCATGGCAGGATCTGTTGCTGGTGGATTATTTTGCCATTGCGGAAGATGTTCGAGGGCAGGGCTACGGAGCGCTGGCTCTGCGGCTTATGAAAGAGCGGTGCAAGGGAAAGAGATTGCTGCTGGAGATTGAGACGCCGGATGTTTCCTGTGAAAACAGCCTGGAACGAGTGCGCCGTAAACGGTTTTACCAGTCCTGCGGCATGGAAAGCATGGAATATCATGTGGGGCTGTTTGGCGTGGAGATGGAGATTATGACCTGCCAGTGTCAAGTCAGCTTTGCGGAATATCATGAAATTTTTGTAGGAGTATATGGGAAATACTTTGCCAGGAACGTCACGCAGATTTATTTTGAAAAATAATTTGGGAAAGATATAGACAAAAACGAAAAATAGTACTATAATTTCATTTGATCGCTGGTAGACAGGGATCAAACAAAAAAGTGTATGGAAGAGGAGAGGAGTAATTATGAAACTCAAAAAGAAGTTAGTAGCTTGTGTTGCGGTCATGATGATGGCATGTATGATGCTCAGTTCTTGTGGCAGCCCCAGTGGAACCACAGTGAACAATGTCGTAAAGGCAGTGGACGGTCAGGCAGACGGGGAGATCGGCACTACTTTCAGAACGGCATTCTTTGACTACAGCGTTGATTCCGTAGCATATCCTTCTGAGTACGAGGGCTATACCCCCAGTGAAGGTATGCAGTTGCTGGATGTCGTAATCACGATCAAGAACACTTTCGGTGAGGCGCTGCCCATGTTTAACAGCGATTTCCAGATTCAGTGGCACGATTTGGGCGATGGCGATGACGACTTTGATTTTGGTATTGAGATGGATAGCTCCAGCACCATTATGCCTTCCGAGTATTCTCTTGCCAAGGGGGACAGCTGCACCTATCATATTATTTATGAAGTGCCTGCGGAAGCTAAGGAATTTTCGGTATCTTACCTGGAGTTCTTCTCTGACAATACTGAAGGTGACGTATTCTTCACCGTTTTCAATAAGTAAGAATAAATATTTTCAATGTTATGGGGGAATGTAGCCTTTAGGGGTTGCATTCCCCTTTTATTTTGTGTATTATAGTATAAGAGGAAACAGACGTGTTATAAAGTACTAATTACACTATAAACGCAAAAGGAGATAACGAAACATGGAAAGCAAAAATATAAGCGACGAAGAGCAGGCACAAATTTGGATATCTGTTCCGGAAAAACACGAGAGAACAACGGTTGCCCTGGCCATATCTGGTGGAGTGCTACTTCTGGGGACCCTTCTTATAGGGGGGTATAAAGTCTGCATTATAGTGGGTATTGTGATGGCTGTCACTGTACTTCTGGTCTTTTTTTTGCTCCAAAAAAGAATTATCCTTTCAAATATCATTTTCTATTTTCATCAGGGGGAAATGTATCTGATCTCTCTAAATAAGGCGGATGAGGGGTTGTATGCCTACCTGCATGGTCACGCAGAGGAGCAGCCTGCTCCCGCGGAAAAAGCTGTGGATTTCTTGCTCAAAATGGCGGACCGTTCCGTTGTATGGCACATACTGGAGATTTATAATATAACGGAATTGAAATCACGACCTGAAAATAGAAAATTCAGAATAAATACACAGTTTGACCTTCCTCGTTATACCTATGACTCTGTTTTGAGCATAGTAGTAGAGGAAAAACGTTTTAAGAATTTTGAGAGCCTGATCCAGACTTTGCAATATATAGCGGAATCTTAGGTATTGTGAAACATCCCTGATTGTTGTATAATAGAAAATATTGTTGATTTTGGAAATACGGAGGACATGATTATGTACATTACCTGTTTAGATTTAGAGGGAGTGTTGGTGCCGGAGATATGGATTGCTTTTGCCGAGGCCAGCGGCATTCCCGAACTTCGGAAAACTACCCGCGATGAACCAGACTATGAAAAACTGATGAAATATAGGTTGGAGATATTAAAGGAGCGTCATTTAGGCCTGATGGAGATTCAGAAAACGATAGCGACAATTGATCCCATGCCTGGCGCCAAAGACTTTCTGGATGAACTGCGCTCCATCACCCAGGTTATCATTATCAGCGACACATTCACGCAATTTGCCAGCCCTCTAATGAAAAAGCTGGGATGGCCCACAATATTCTGCAATTCCCTGGAAGTGGCTAAAGACGGTGAGATTATTGGATTCAAAATGCGAATTGCGGATTCTAAACTGACTACCGTCAAAGCCCTACAGTCTATTGGATATGATACCATTGCCAGCGGGGACAGCTATAACGATCTGGGTATGATAACAGCCAGTAAGGCCGGATTCCTGTTTAAGACCACAGACAAGATCAAGGCGGACTATCCGCAGCTGCCAGCTTATGAGACCTATGAAGAGTTGATGGCAGCCATAAAGGCCGCAATGAAGTGATTATTTGAGGAATTTATTCGACCGCTTTTGCAGTCAGAATGTACAGGTTTACAGATAAGAGGTGTATGCAAATGAATTTGAATCCTATGGCCATATTAGGGTTAAAAAACGATTTTGACAGGTTTCAGAATAACCATCCGAAATTTATTCAATTTGTAAAGGCACTCACCAGGACCGGTATTCAGGAGGGAACCGTTATGGAGTGCAAAGTCGTGACTGCCGACGGACAGGAATTTCAGACCAATATAAAGCTAACCTCCGATGATCTGGAATTGATTGAAAAGCTGAAAAATCTGCGGCAGGACTCATAATTAACTATGCGCAAAAGCCAACTTTAACGAATAGTTGGCGCCCCTAAAAACCACCATCCGCAAGAGAATCCTCCAAGTCAACTATTCGTTAAAGTTGGGGTGTGGAGAAAATGGGGGAAAATATTTTTAAGTTGATTACCATTTTTATATATTTGTTCACATAGTTGTCTCGGAAGGACCTCTCTTGGATAAGGTTTAGGTGTGCTTATAGCAAATATGTGTAGAATATTTTTGAGGTTGTTTCCAGTTTTGATTTTTTATACAAGATGGGGTTTGGTAGACCGCTTGTGAAATGATTCAGGTTCACCCACTATTTGATATGGTTAATACTGGGCGAAGATTTCTTAGGGAGTTGATATTATGCGATTTGTAATACAAAGAGTTTCTGAGGCCAGTGTATCTGTGGATCAGCAGATTATCGGGTCTATTGGGAAGGGGGTTCTGGTGCTGATTGGTGTAAATCATACAGATACCAGGATTGTTGCGGATAAAATGATTAAAAAGCTATTGGGACTGCGGATTTTTGAAGATCAGAATGGCAAGACCAACCTGTCTCTACGGGATGTAGATGGCAGTCTTCTTCTGGTTTCACAATTCACACTGTATGCCGATTGCCGCAAGGGCAACCGGCCTTCCTTTATAAATGCAGGCGCTCCGGAATTGGCTGAGAACCTTTATCAATATATTATCAATGAATGTCAACATCAGCTGGGAAATTCTTCCGAAAAGGTTAGACATGGCTGTTTCGGAGCCGATATGAAAGTTTCTCTGTTAAATGATGGACCCTTTACTATTATATTAGATTCAGAAACATTATCAATTTAACTATTATCTTAAATTCGCAATTATTCTCAATATTACTACGATCTTGAATTAGAGTTTTAGTACTCCCGTTGTGAGAAAATGCTTCCTATACACATAAGTTCCAAGGTATTATAGTGCATATTCTTACATATAATTACAGAATCTGTACTATCTAAATACTGTCTCATTTCTGTTATGCTCTCACAGATAGTGTATTTTCATAATCATTCCCCAATAAATGTTGATTTATATACTTGAGCATAATTTCCATCCTCCACACTGCATTTTGGGTCCCGGATGGCAGAGATTGTCTGTATGCTTTTTTGTTTTGCCATGTCCCATAGAGTTATGTTGTTTTGAGACATGGCTTACTACCCAAACCAATACATTACATATCGTTCTTTTCTTTGGAGACATCTCTTATTTCCTCCGATCCGACTTCTTTTTCAGAAAAAACAGATGTAATTGTTGCGGTAGTTGTTGCAGTATCTGTTCCATGTATCGCTTCCCCACGGGCCACTGACTCTGCATCATTCCACCGCACGGGTACTCTTCTCTTCCACTCTTCCGCATTACTTATGAAACGCATTCCGGAGACTAGATTTTCATGCAGGCCGTCCTGCATGTCATCTGCTCTATTCTCCTTCTTTTCAAGATTATTGGCTTTTATTATCCTGCGACGCTCCAAATTATTTATAGCATGGATTCCTGCTTCGTCCACGCATTCTATATTTTCATATACATCGCTTCTGATAGGCATATTCTTTTTTATCAGGGCAGAATTTACATGGGATCTTACCGCCGCGTAGATAATTGCGAAAATTGGAACCCCCACAATCATGCCCAGCACATTGAATAGACCACCAAATAATGTGATGGCAAAAATTACCCAAAAACTGGATAAGCCCGTGGAATCTCCCAAAATCTTCGGTCCGATCAGATTGCCATCTACTTGCTGGAGAATTAGTATAAAGATTATAAAATATACACAATTTAGTGGATGCATTGGATCTACTACCAGGATCAGCACTGCACTGGGAATTGCTCCCAAAAATGGTCCAAAGAAAGGAATTATGTTTGTAACGCCGATAATAACGCTGATCAGTGCCGCATAGGGAGTCTGTAGCAAGGTGGTTCCTATAAGACATAACATACCTATTATCAGTGAGTCCAGAATCTTTCCGCTGATAAACCCGATAAATGTATTGTGGGCAAAGCGAAAATTATTTATAATCACATTGGCCGAATCAGACTGATAGCAGGCATAGATTAATTTTTTTGCCTGCACGGCAAACTTCTCCTTGCTGCCAAGAATATATATTGAGATAATAAATCCAATGATAAAATTCCACAGAGTTTTAAATATGCCCAATACACTCAGGGACACCGTCTTAATAAGCTCACTGGACTTGGTGAGGACAGTCTCGTTTAGAAAGCGCTCCAACTCTACGGAATAGCGATTGATCAGACTGATTGCATAATCCTTAATCTCCGAATTATCAGCCAACAGCTTATTCATCCATTCTGTAAAATTTGTCATATACGTATCAAAATTTGACACAATATTTTGAATGCTGGGAACAATCTGGGAGACCAACATACTCACCAAAAGATGGATAACAAAATAGAACAAAAGGGCTGTGATCAGAACACCCAACATGCGGGTTCTCTTCTGACTTTGAGGTCCTTCCTTAATCTTCAGAACTTTTCTGAGGGGAAGCAATACCCTCTGTTCAATGTTGTTCAAAACTGGAGTCAATAGATAGGACAGTATAAATCCGAAAACCACCGGCATCATAATTCCTACAACAACATTAAAAGCCGATTTGATATTCGAGGAATGGAACAACAAATAGTAAAACATAATGCCGCCCATAATCACAAGCAATGCTGTCAGTCCCCATCTGATATATTGATTCTTCCATCTGAGTTTCATCTTTACCTCTTTCCTGCAAGTGTCTTAATCTATGTCGGTGATACTTGCGTTTAAAGCATATTTGAGAGTAAATCATCCCCAACCTTTTTCTGAAAATAGGAAAATTTGTTTCGGAGTGATTTCTGTTTCTCATATTATACACTATATCATACACTGATTTTGCGTATATAACAAGAGCCATTTTACCAAAAAAAAGAAAAGAAAACTATAAGAAAAAGGAAAGCAGGCACTGCTTATCTTCTTCCTCGGTTACCATATAGTTTATGCGTTTTGAGGAATCGTATGAATTATGCACATGGATAGATCGCATATGGTATTATACTTGTTTAGAACTGGTAACACTGGGAAAATTTTGTGAAACAAACGAAAAAAATATTGTTTACTGGCGTAAAAAAAGGTAGAATAAGATAGTTAGATACTCATTATAAAAATATAGTGTATTCAGACTAGAGCATGTTTAAAAATATAGGATAAGTGTAGCTGTCTCCCTTGACAGGAAAACACTCGAAAGGTATACATTTCCGACTTGTTGTACGCCCTGCTTTGCGTTATATATATGCCCATTTTCAGTCAACGTCAGCCCACTATATCTCATCTATTTGGCATATATTTCCTACAACAGTCCGCACATCTAACGAAAGCACTTTTTAAACGTTCTCTGGATTGGACTCTTTAGCAGGAGGATTTACCTATGAAATTACAGCAGGTACTGAGTTATGTCCGTCGTGCCATAGATGACTACCATATGATTGCAGATGGTGATAAAATCGCAGTGGGGATTTCCGGTGGAAAGGATTCCCTGACCTTGCTCTATGCTCTGCATGGCCTGATGCGCTTCTATCCGATGCACTTCACGATCCACGCTATAACAGTGGATCTGGGGTTTGAGAATCTGAATCTGAACGGGATTCAGAATTTGTGTGATAGTCTTAATGTGGAATATACGGTGGTAAAAACGGATATTGCGCAGGTTGTATTCGAGGTTCGCAAGGAGGATAACCCCTGTGCCCTGTGCGCCAAAATGCGAAAAGGCGCATTGAATACCGCTATAAAAGCTGCCGGCTGTAATAAGGTAGCCTATGCACATCACAAGGATGATGTGGTGGAAACTATGCTTTTGTCCCTTATTTATGAAGGCCGCTTCCACACCTTTTCCCCTGTGACCTACTTAGACCGTATGGATCTGACTGTAATCAGACCTCTTATGTATATGAACGAAGCAGATGTCATTGGCTTTGTCCACAAATACAATGTACCTGTAGTAAAAAGTCCTTGCCCGGCAGACGGTTATACCAAGAGAGAATATGTCAAAAAGTTGCTTCGACAACTGAATCAGGAAAATCCCGGCGTAAAAGAGCGCATGTTTACAGCCATACAGACCGGCAATTTGAAAGGATGGGAAGGCAATGGCAAATAACACAAATAAATTCAGTTATCATGAAGAACAAAAGAAACAAAATATTCTGAAAATGCGTGCCGTTCTGGAGGAACTGCCCCCTTTTTGCAAAGAATTTTTCCGGGGTATTGAACCGTATACCTCGGCTAGAACTCGTCTGGCCTATGCCTATGACCTGCGAATGTTTTTTGAATTTTTACATGAGAAAAACAGCGCCTGCGCCAAGTTGACAATTTCCCAAATTCCTTTGGAATATCTGGATATGCTCAATCGGCAGGACATTGAGGAATACCTGGAATATGTATCTCTATATCAAAAGGATGGGAAAGACATTATCAATGAGGAACGGGGAAAAAGCCGTAAACTGGCATCCCTAAGAAGCTTCTATAATTATTTCTTTGAGAGCGAGAAAATAGAGAAAAATCCGGCGGCTCTTGTACCGCTTCCCAAGCAGCACGAAAAGGAGATTATTCGTCTGGAGCCCAATGAAGTGGCTATATTGCTGGACCAGGTGGAGGATGGGACAAAGCTGACCAAAAAGGAACTGGAGTACCATAAGAAGACCAAACTTCGGGATGTGGCATTGATTACACTGCTGCTGGGGACCGGGATTCGAGTGTCAGAATGTGTGGGTCTTGATATACAGGATGTCAATTTTGATGTATATGGAATCAAAATTCTACGCAAGGGAGGGAAAGAGGCCATAATCTATTTCGGGGAAGAGGTGGGAACAGCTCTGCTGGACTACCTGGAACAGCGTGAGCATCTGATACCTGCGGAAGGTCACGAAAATGCCCTTTTTCTCTCCTTGCAAAACCGGCGCATGGCTGTGCGCTCTGTAGAAAACCTGGTGAAAAAATACGCTTCTCGGGTTACTACTCTGAAAAAAATAACGCCTCACAAGCTACGCAGTACCTATGGCACAGCCCTATACCAGGAGACCGGCGACATCTATCTGGTAGCTGATGTACTTGGGCACAGTGATGTCAATACCACGCGAAAACACTATGCCGCCCAAGAGGATGAACGCAGACGCCGGGCAGCCAACGCCGTGCGACTTCGTGAATAATGTCTTACAGGAGATATTCTACTGTACAAACTCTGTAGAGTAATATGGAACAATCAGGTAATTGCCTGCACAGATCTCCTCTCCCGCCAGATGATTCATCCGCATGACCTCGTCAATATACTGAGCCTGGGTGGCATAATGCGCTCTGTCGGCATATCTGTCTGCCAGAGCCCACAGGGTTTCGCCGGGCTCGATCCGAACACTGGTAAAATACTTGTAGGAAGTTTCTTCCAGCTCCGTATTGGCCTGGGACAATAATGCATGGTAAGAAAGGGTGAAACTCAGTACCAGCACCACCGCAATACCTGTCAGAATAAAGCTGCGGCGAATCTCTTTCTGCCTTTGACGCTTTCTCTGCTGGTTTTTAAAGTATCTGTCATATATTTGTGCTGTCTGGTTCATTTTTCAATCCCCCCGCTGGCTTTTATGCAAATCTCCGTTCGGAACATTTGTTCTTTCTAAATGCATTATACCGAACGCACATTCTTTTGTCAAGAACTATCGAACATATTTTTGGAATATATGTTTGCTTTTTTTGATCCGATATGTTATAATGACTTTATTCAATACAGAAACCGTCAACAATATTTTTGAGAAATGGAGGACCATAGAATGGGCTATGGTAAGATAACTGCCAAACAACAGGAGATTTTAGATTATATTAAGGATGAAATTCTGAAAAGGGGATATCCGCCCACTGTCCGTGAGATTTGTGAGACGGTACATTTGAAGTCTACCTCTTCCGTACACTCCCATCTGGAGACATTGGAAAAAAACGGGTATATACGCCGTGACCCCACTAAACCTAGAGCCATCGAGATCTGCGATGACAGCTTTCAGATGGTGCGCACGGAGATGGTCAGCATTCCCATTGTAGGACAGGTGGCGGCAGGACAGCCTATATTGGCGCAGGAAAATATTGAGGACTATTTTCCCATACCCGCAGATGTAGTGCCTCGAGGCGAATCCTTCATATTGAAAGTCAAGGGGGACTCTATGGTCAATGTGGGGATTTTCAACGGAGACCGCATTTTTGTCAACTGCTGTAGCACCGCTGTCAATGGAGATATGGTAGTGGCGCTGTTGGATGATTCCGCCACGGTAAAAACATATTATAAAGAAGACGGACATATTCGCTTACAGCCTGAGAATGATTCCATGGCGCCTATCATTGTCGATGATTGCCAAATTTTGGGAAAGGTTTTTGGCGTTTTTCGATTTTATCAATAGGCTGTATACTCTCTCTGTCTTTGGGACACAATAATTGTGGAAACTTTAATCCGTCTTCCGTACAGCACCTGAAAAGGGACTATACTCGCCATATTTTTTGCCAGGAATGTAGTGGAAGGCCGGGAATCTTATAAACAGGGAGGTATCAATTTATGGGAAATAAATATTTAGACGGCACAGCCCTGACCATTGCTATTATTGGCGCAATAAACTGGGGATTAATAGGCTTGTTTCGATTTGACCTGGTGGCTTTCATATTTGGTGATATGTCATGGTTATCCAGAATTGTCTATGTGATCGTGGGACTTTGTGGTTTGTACCTGGTTACTTTTTATATGCATCTTGGACGTAATGATCGTGGAGATGCCTCTTAAACATCCTCATACCCATATCAGACTGAAAAACAGTGGCTATTCGTTGTTTTAAGAATAGCCACTGCGTTTTCAAAAAATGGTCCTATAATTCTTCTTTTGACACCCGTTTACCGTCTCTCCAGATTCGCTCCAGATCATACAGTAACCGGTTCTCCTTATCAAATACATGTACAATTACATCGCCAAAATCCATCAAAATCCAGTTGGCAGTGTCATAACCTTCCACCTGTTTCTTGAAGTGTCCCGCCCGTCCAAGCTTTTCCTCGACATTGTCGCTGAGTGCCTGAATCTGGCTACGGTTATTTCCTCCTGCTATGATAAAGTAATCGGCGATGACGGAGAGCTCACTGATATCAATTACCTTGATATCCTCTGCTTTTTTATCCTCCAGGGCCTCTATGGCAAGCCTGGCTATTTCTTTGGATGTATTCATATTTTTCCTCCAAATTAATTTATTGCCTTTTCGAATTATGCACGACATTGTTGTTGCGTGTCTGAATCAGGCTGCGGTCAAGGGCAGGTCCGTGTATTGTCCGGGAATCTGTTGCCTTTTGTTCCGCGTATTCTCTGTCAGTGAAAAACAAATAAAGCACTGTCTGGCGTTTTTTTGTACCCGCCCCTGTACTGCTCAGGATTTGCTGCTTAGTCTTCCACATGTCCTTTATAATATTGATAAGTTTCCTGGGTGGTTTTTTCAATCACAGAGCTGCTGGCTTGCAAATAATTCAATGTATCATCCAAAATCATCAGAACTGCTTTGTCCAAATCCGTATAGGCTGTCCTTCGTATCTGATCCAATCTAGGAGCCTGCCTGCGCCCCGGCTCCATATAGTCGGCCACAAAAATTATTTTTTCCAGCAGAGACATGCCGGGCCGCCCCGTGGTATGGTAACAAATGGCATTCAAAATATCCCTGTTTTTTACATTATATTTTTTTTCTGCCAGATAACTCCCCGCCTTGGCGTGGAGCAGAGAGGGTTTCCTATACTCTTCCCCACTGATTTGCATATGTTGCTTCTCACAGATGGACAACAGTTTCTTGTCAGGCATACATTTCGCACAATCATGGAGCATGCCTGCAATAAGTGCATAATCTACATTTTCACCGTAACACGCAGCCAGATTTGATGCCGTATAAGCCACACTCAGAGTGTGTTCAAAGCGTTTGCCATCTTGAACTTTGGACATTTCTTTTCTTAGTTTGCTCAGTTCACTTGTTTTCAATGCTATATCCTCTATAGAAAACTTCCGCATTTTATAAGTTTTCGTAAAAGTGTTTTGCAGTAATATATTCCCTCACACAATCCGGCACAAGATACTGAATGCTCTTCCCTTCCCTGCATCGACGGCGTATATCTGTGGAAGAAATCTCCATACCGGGAAAGGTTATCAGCAGGATATTCGCGCCATAATGTTTTGCCAGTTCCCGTCGCTTCTCTTCCAATTCAATTGCAGGCGCACCGCCGCGGGACGCCGCCAACAGAATGCAGTGCTTAAATATCTTATCCGGAAAATACCATTTTTCGATGGAGAACAGGCAGTCCGCGCCTACAATAAAATACAACTGTGCATTAGGATATATGTGCCGCAAAGATTCCAGGGTCTCATACGTATATGTATTTCCGCCCCTTTTTACCTCCATGTCCGAGCAGACGAAGCATTCGCGGTCCTGAACAGCTAACCGGGTCATGGCAAGCCGATCTGATCCGGACAGCATTTCTGTCTTGTCCTTCAAGTAAGAATTGCCCGTGGGCATAAATATAACACCATCCAGTTTGGCCTCTTCCATAGCCCATTGGGCGAGCAGCAAATGCCCAATGTGTATAGGATTAAAAGTTCCGCCCATAATGCCTATTTTTTTCCAGGACATGTCACACTTCCTTCCCTATATAAGGTTCTATAGTGATTTTGAAACTCAGGGCAGCTGAATTTTGGGATTGTCCTTATCCGGTTTGTATAACACTATTTTTTTGCCGATTACCTGCACTACCTGGGAATGTGTGCGCTGTGCCACCATTTCCGCAACTTCTTTCGGATCATCCATGCAGTTTTTCAGCACTGCTACCTTAATCAGTTCCCTGGTATTAAAAGCCTCCCCGATGGCTTCTGTAACCTGTGGAGTCAGGCTGGACTTTCCTACCTGAAAGATAGGGTCCAGACTGCTGGCCAGGCTTTTTAAATATGCTCTCTGTTTACTTGTCATAGCAGTTTTTCCTCTTTTCGCAAAGGAGTCTGGTCTGGCCAAACACCTGAATGCAACATATTCTTAATCATAAAATCACTGCGACGTGTGGATTCTATAATTTGTGTGGATTTCCATTATTCATGGAAATGGAATTACTCTCGAAACGTGGAATTCTATTATTCGTTGCAATAGAATTCCCGTGGAGCGTAAATTCTGTTATTTATAATACTCGAAAGATAAGCCATACATTCTGACGGTATCTCCCTCCTGGATTCCCAGTTGCTCCAACTGCTCCAAGATTCCGTTTTCCCGCAGAAAATTCTGGAAGAAGGTAAAGCCTTTCTCACTCTCCAAATTGGTATAACCCAGCATCTTCTCTATGCGGGGCCCCTCCACCACATATTCATCCGATGCCTCATCATACTCCACTGTATAAGGCGCGTCGCTGTCAGAGCTCCTCTCTTCCTCCGGAAAGTATTCCTGCTCAAAAACAGTGGGTTCCTGATCCAATTGATCAAGCATATCCCGAACATGATATAGAAGTTCTTTCAGACCCTGCCCGCTGATGGCGGAAATGGGATATACAGGAATACCTTTCGGCTCAAATTCTGCTTTCAGCGCCGCCAGGGGGTCGCTTTCCTCCACAGAATACACAGCATCCATTTTGTTTGCGGCGATAACCTGGGGACGCTTCCCGATCTCCGCGTTATAACTCTCCAGCTCCCTATTGATGGCATAAATATCCTCCACAGGGTCTCGGCCCTCGGTTCCCGCCGCGTCTACAATATGGATAATGACCTTGGTCCGCTCAATATGCCGAAGAAATTCATGACCCAGACCCGCTCCCTGGGAAGCGCCCTCGATCAGTCCGGGGATATCCGCAACAACGAATCCTCTTGAATCATCCAGATCCACCACTCCCAGGTTAGGGCTCAAAGTAGTAAAATGGTAGTTCGCGATTTTGGGCTGTGCGTTGGTCACCCGCGATAAAAGGGTAGATTTTCCCACATTGGGAAAGCCTACCAGGCCCACATCCGCAATTACTTTCAGTTCAAGCAACAGTGTCAATTCCTGAGCGGCCTGGCCTGGCTGGGCATATTTTGGAGCCTGCATGGTACTGGTGGCATAGTGCTGGTTGCCATTGCCTCCTCTGCCCCCTTTCAGCAAAACAAATTGTCGGTTATCGCCGGACATATCCGTAATGACCTTTCCCGACTCCGCTTCCTTGATTACGGTTCCGAGAGGCACCTTGAGCACAATGTTCTGTCCATTTTTTCCGTGGCAGTTCCTTTTGCCGCCTGTTTCGCCGTCTTCCGCCCTGTATTTCCGGATATGACGGTAGTCTGCCAGAGTATTCATTCCCTCATCCACCTGGAAGATCACATCTCCGCCATTGCCGCCGTCTCCGCCGTCCGGCCCCCCGCTGGGTACATATTTCTCTCTGCGGAAGGAGACATGTCCGTCCCCACCCCTTCCGCTTCTCACATATATTGTTGCTCTATCTGCAAACATCCCGTTTTACTCCTCTTTCCGCCGAGTTATGAACAATGGAATCCACACTTTGCGAGGATTCTATTGTCATGAATAAAAGGCTTCAAACAATAAAATATGTTTGAAGCCTCTCGTGACTATGTTCGATAACCGGCATTATTTCTCAACAGGATACACAGATGCCTGCTTCTTGTCTCTGCCTTTTCTCTCGAATCTCAGTACGCCATCAACCAATGCAAACAATGTGTCATCGCCGCCGATGCCCACGTTTACGCCGGGATGGATCTTGGTACCACGCTGTCTGTACAGAATGTTACCGGCTTTTACGAACTGTCCGTCAGCTCTCTTCGCGCCAAGTCTCTTGGACTCGGAATCTCTGCCGTTCTTGGTAGAACCGACACCCTTTTTGTGAGCGAAGAATTGAAGGTTCATATTCAACATGATTTACACCTCCTCAAACTTTAAAGTAAGATACTTTTCTCCGTAGGTTTTGGAAAGCTGTTGCAGACCAAACACCATGGAATCCATCAAAAAGACGGATTTCTCCTGCAGGCTGCTCTCTATCACGCACCGGATAAACCCTGTCTCCTCGTCAGAGTCCACCTGTAGGGTTTCCCCTGCAAGTTCCTCCAAAGAGTTGATGGTATTGATCACCAGCACGGATATGGATGCGCACAGAATGTCCGGTTTACCGGGTTTTGCGTACTCCGCATGTCCCATACAGGTAAATCCTGTATACCGCTGTGCTCTTGTCCTGCGAATCACTACTGTCGTCATAATCGTCCACTTACATTAAGCATTAATCTTGTCAATCTTAACCTGAGTGTATGCTTGTCTATGACCGTTTTTCTTGTGGTAGCCGGTTTTTCTCTTGTACTTGTATACAATAACCTTCTTACCTCTGCCCTGCTCCATAACGGTAGCTGCTACAGTGGCATTAGCCACGTCCGCGCCAACCTTAAGGGCAGCGTCACTTACTGCGATCACCTGGTCAAAAGTAACAGTATCACCAGCTTCCGCGTCGAGTTTCTCAACCTTGATCACATCTCCCTCAGAAACTTTGTACTGCTTTCCACCTGTTGCAATAATTGCGTACATAAGGCACCTCCTATTCATGAACTCCAGCAACGAATACCTTCGTTCTTACTCGCTAACTTTGGTGGTGCATTTTACAGAAAATGACACACTTCTACCTAGTTATGCGGCATACTGGAACATCATAGCATGAGGTGCCCTGTTTGTCAAGAAGAAAATATCATATTTTTCCTACTGCTTCTTTCTGGATTCAAAATCTTCTACATACTGGATGATCAGCTTGACCGTGCCTTCCACACCCAACACACTGCTGTTAATGCACAGATCATAACTGTCGGCGCGTCCCCACTTCTTGGAAGAATAGTAATTATAATAGCTCTGGCGCTGCTTATCCTTCTTGGTGATCATATCCCGGGCCTTGGATTCTGTCAGCTCATACTTCTGCATGATCCGCTTGACTTTGGTGTCCTCGTCCGCATAGATGAAGAGATGAATGCAATTTTCATAGTCAGCCAGCGCGTAATCCGCACACCGCCCCACAATCACGCAGCCGCCCTCGTCAGCAATCTTTTTGATCGTATCAAACTGCGCCAGAAAAACCTTGTGACTGATAGGCATATCCACAAAGGAGGATGCATTGTAGCCAAAGGAATAGGTATCCATTACCAAGTTATACAGAAAGGAATTGGTGGGACGTTCATCATGGTTCTGAATCATCTCCTCGCAGAAACCGCTCTCCTTGGCCGCCCTGCTGAGTAGTTCCTTGTCGTAACATTTGATGTCGAAATATTCCGCCAACTTTTCCCCGATCTCCCGCCCTGCGGAACCAAACTGACGCCCAATGGTAATCACAGTATTCATACACAAATCCTCTTTCCCTATAAAGTATAAATGATTCTCCCCATTACAGCATACACAAATCATTTATCTGTATATATTATACATCAAATTTGGTTTGAACACAATAAATTATTGCAAAATATCCAACAAATGCACAAAATATTCGGGCAAAGGGGCGATTACCTCCAGATACTCTCCGGTAGAAGGATGCAGAAAGCCGATTGTCATGGCATGGAGCGTCTGGCCCTGTAGGGAAAAAGGGCATTTCCTGCCCGGAGCGTAGACAGAATCCCCCAGCAGAGGGTGTCCGATGCTGGTCATGTGTACCCGAATCTGATGGGTACGTCCCGTCTCCAGTTCACATTCTATATAAGTATACTCCCGAAAGCGCTTAAGCACTCGGTAATGAGTCACAGCCCGCTTGCCATTCCTCTCATTGACGGCCATTTTTTTTCGGTCCGTCGGATGACGGCCTATGGGCCTGTCCACGGTTCCCTGTGCCTGTTTAATCACTCCATGGCACAGGGCGCGGTAACGCCGGGTAATGGAATGCTCTTTCAGCTGGGAGGCAATGCTGTTATGAGCTTTATCGTTCTTACATACAATCAGAGAGCCTGTGGTATCCATGTCGATCCGGTGAACAATACCAGGCCTCAAAACGCCGTTGATGCCGGACAGTTCACTGCCGCAATGATACATAATACCATTGACCAAAGTGCCGGTGTAATGTCCTGCGGCGGGATGCACTACCATTCCCTTGGGCTTGTTGACCACCAGCAGATCCTTGTCCTCATACAGAATGTCCAAGGGAATTTTTTCCGGACGCAGTTCCGGCTCCTGAGACGGCGGCAGTGTAAAACGCACTTCATCCTCCGCCTGCACCAGACAGCTGCTCTTGACAGGCGTTCCGTTCACCAGCACCTGCCTCTCCTTGATCAACTTCTGAATATAACTGCGGGAGAGAGAATCCACCAGCATAGCCATGCATTTGTCAATCCTTTCCCCCTCATATTCCTCTGTAATCTGAAAACAAAACTCATCCATATCCTGCTCCTGCCCGGCAAATCATGTCGAGGCAATACCATCCGCAAAACGTATTACACTGATAAAAGCTAAGATTATTTCCCACTTGACATATGTGGCGTAATCAGGCTACGAATCGCTTTTCATATCCCGCCTGAAATTCAGAAACTCCAGATCTTTCTCCTTCAGAACAAACATGAACATGATAAACATTCCTACGGTAGCGCAGACCACATAGATATCAGCCACATTGAATATGGGAAAATGAATCAGCGAAAAGTAGATAAAATCCACCACATAATCCATACGCAGACGATCCAGCATATTGCCCAGTCCCCCGGAGATAATAAACACCATCATTACATGGATCACTCGGAATTTGGGTGTAACCGGCATTTTCAGCAGGAAGAAAAGCAGCACCAGCATGAATATGCTGCCCATAAGAACCAGAAATACTTTCTGGTTCTGCAGCATGCCAAAAGCCATTCCATGGTTCTCCAAGTACTGTAATTCCAATACCCCGTCGATCAAGGGACAGGCAGGCTGTCCCTTCAAATGATTAACAGCCAGTCCCTTCGTAAACTGGTCAAACCAAACCAGAAGGATGCCCAGCAATATATCCAAAACTAACATGAATGTCTTTTTCCGGTTCAAAATTCTCCTCTTTTCCGCACAGCCTGTCTCAGCTTTCATGCAATCAGTCTTCCATACCGTCAAAATATATCTCTTTTATAGCCGCCAGAATCTCTTCATCCGACACGGTGGTGTCAATTACCGCCTTGCCAATCCGCTGTAGCAGGACAAAACGAATCGTGCCAGCCTGCGCCTTTTTATCGGACTTTGTCAATCGCAGCACTTCCTCCGGCTCAATGTCCTCCACTGTGATAGGCAGGTAGAAGGGAACAAACATATCCCGAACCTCATAGTATTCCTCCATGGATATCATATCTCTTTTCCAGGAAATATAGGCGGCGGCCACAGCGCCCAGAGCCACGCACTCACCGTGCAACAGCTGGAAATGACGGGCCTTCTCGATGGCATGGCCGATGGTATGACCATAATTTAAAAGGGCTCGGTCCCCCTGCTCCGTTGGGTCTTTCTCCACCACCTGTTTTTTCACGGTACAGCTGCGCAGAATCATTTCCTCCAGCACATCCATATCCTTCTCGCAGATCTCATACATCTGATCAATGAGCCATGTGTAAAACCGTGCATCCTTTATGAGGCCGTGTTTCATAACTTCTCCAAAACCGGAAAAATACTGGCGTTCCTCCAAAGTGCGCAGCGTATCCATATTCATATATACCAGCCGGGGCATCTTGAATGCCCCCACCATATTCTTATAGCCGTCGAAATCCACCCCCGTTTTGCCACCAATGCTGCTGTCGCATTGAGACAGCAAAGTGGTGGGCACTTGTATGTAGTCCACTCCCCGAAGATACGTTGCAGCCGTATATCCCGTCATATCTCCCACCACGCCGCCGCCCAGAGCCACAAGAAGGTCCTTGCGTCCATAGCCTTCCTGAATCAGAAAGGTATAGATCCCCTTGACGCTGTCAAGGGTCTTGTATTCTTCCCCAGCAGGCAAAGTGTATATATCAACTTTTCCGGAGAGTTTGTCAAGTTCCGATTTCAGAGCATCTGCGTAAAGCCCCCGCACATTGGAGTCCGTGACAATACAGACCTTCTTTTCCCGGGTGACAAAAGGGGTAAATTCCTGAACAACATCCGTAAAATCCCGGGTGATATAGATATCGTAACATGGCTTGCTCTTATAAAGAATAGGTAATCTCTGCGCCATAAACAGTTCCTCACTTTCTTAATTTAAGTTCCGCATTTTCCCTTCAAGTACACAGACCCATGATGCACATCCGCCCGCATCAGGCGTTCGAATGTGCATCAGTGTACTTGAATGGAACATGCTGTTTAAGTTCCGCATTTTCCCTTCAAGTACACGGGCTCATGATGCACATCCATATACTTTACTACGAAAAAATTAACTGCCCAGCAATGAGCCGCTGAACAGTTATTTTGATCCTACAAATCCGTATTCAGGGGAGAATCGAAGGAGCCTCCGAAAATATCCTGAAAATCGCCGGATATATCCACGCTGGCCGGTGTAATAATAAAGATATAATGTGAAATCTTTTGTAGATTGCCGGCGATGGCAAAACAGGAGCCAGAGGTAAAGTCAATGATTCTCTGGGCAATATCCACATCCAGTCCCTCCAAATTCAGTACCACAGTGCGGTTAGCCAACAGTGTCTCCGTTATTTCCCTGGCATCCTCAATGGTGGTAGGCTTAATAACACAGACCTCCATGCCGCTGCCTCCCGGCAGCTTGCGGGTAGTGGGTTGGCGCATCTGTGTCACCTTGCCGGTAGAGGGCTTTCTTGCAGGCTTATCCTCCATGAGATCATCGTTGTCTTTCACCACACTCATCTTCTTCGGAGCAGGAGTATCCTCTATATCATCATCATAGTAATCATCGTCATAGTAGCTGTCTTCGTCCTCATTCAACTTCATATAATTCAGAAATTTGTCCATTACACCCATTATATTGTCTCTCCTTCATATGACCGATTCCCGAAAATGCCGGTGCCTACCCTCACATAGGTAGCACCTTCCTCAACAGCCACCTGATAATCTCCCGTCATTCCCATGGATAACACATGCATATTAACATTATCAATGCTTTCCCGTTTAATGTCAACAGCTAATTGCCGCAAGTTGGCAAAAAACATCCGATTTGCCTCCGGATTTTCCACATAGGGAGCCACTGTCATGAGCCCCTGAATATGGACGGAAGGCAAAAGAGCAATCTCCCTCACCAGCCGCATCGTTTCTTCGCGGCTGCCGCCAAATTTGCTCTCCTCTCCGGCCACATTGACTTCCACCAGAATATTGACCTGTGTCTGCTTCTTCTCCGCCTCTTTCTGAATTTCCTGAGCGAGTCGCAGGGAATCCACACTGTGAATCAAGTGTACCTTGTCCACCAGATATTTCACCTTGTTGCGCTGCAAATGACCGATCATATGCCAGCGTATATCCTTGGGGAGAGCCTCGTATTTCTCCAACAGTTCCTGCACCCTGTTCTCTCCGAAATCCCGTACACCGGCCTCATAGGCCTCCAAAAGCAGGGGGATTGGCTTGGTCTTGCTGACAGCTATCAACTCCACCTCTTCAGCGCTGCGGCCCGCACGCCGACATGCACTTTCCATATTTTGTCTGGTCTGCGCCAACTGCTCATAAATCATATTATTCCGCCTCTTTTCAATTTGAATCTAATAGATAAATTGCGCGTCGTCCACAGCGGCCGCCTCCAGCACAATGTAGTCGTAAACGTTCAGCCCATACCGGGTATTGGACTTTACAATCGCGTATTCCTCATTTTTATACAGAATATTAATCTGCCGAAAATCCGCATATCCCTTGTTCATATTGTACACACCGGTAAGGGAAGCCCTGCGGCTGATGGTATATTTTTCCTGGCTGTCCGGCATAATGATATTAGAACCCAGCTGCAAGGCAGCGCTGTCCAGATAGTACTCCTTATTCTCTTCATCATAATTATAGACGGAGGTCTCCAGAAATTCACTGTAAACATTTCCCTCCTCGTTGTAGCGCTCCAGAATTACCCCGTCCGAGCCATCCGCTCCCTTGGTCATATACTCCCCGGGCACCAGGTAAAAATCCTTCTGAACAATGGAGGAAACCGGGATTTTCAAACCCACTTCATCATTCAGGATTAACTCGATATCCACAAACCGGTCAGTGGCAAAAGTCAGCATGGAATTGTTAAAATCCAGCTGAACAAGAGCCGCCCCGTCACTGCCCCGGATCAGTTTGGCTGTGGCCCAGGACTCATATTGATTCTTTAAAAAGCGGATTTTGACCACACTTTTATCCTGTAGCATGAGACCCATATCCTCTTCCACAGGAATCACCAGAGACCAGTTTTCATCTGTGGCGAGCTTGTACACCGCGTCTCCCTGGGTGATGAGATCCACGCCCAAAAGCTGGTTTTTCTCATACTTTTCAGTATCAAACATCTCTGCGGACACCATCTCCGGGGTCAGCTGCTCATAACCGTCCGTCCAGTAAGTCACAATGCCGGTATTGCTGCTCCGGCAGAAGTCCACCATGTTAATCAGTTCACTGCTTTTATTGATATCGTTGATGCTCTGCATCATGTTCGCGTTGGCCAGCCTCATAACCGTGCCCTTCAGACTGTATTTGAAACTGTATGTACTGTCAAAATCCGTGGGATCAAAACCGTGGATAAAGCTGATTACCTCTCCCCGCAGTTCCGCAAGTTCCCGCTCACTCAGGGCGTTGTCACCCATATCCGTGCTCTGTAGATAATCGTTGAGCCGTCCCGTCTGATCCACCGTATAAACCAGGTCTCCGCAGGCCACCCGTTCTCCCTCGCGGGCATAATAATTTATATACCCGGCCGTGTCTGCGCTCACCACGCTCTCCTGCCGGATGGCAATACCGCAGTAAGTGTAATTCGTGGCCAGAGAGCCTTCCTTTACTTCATAGGGGGATATATGCTCTACCTGTAAGGAGGCGAAAATGCAGTATACCACATAGACTAAGATGGCCACAAAGATGATCATGCCGATATTCAGATTCAGGGGTTTTCGATATTTCCTGATGTTGTCAGGGGAATGCTGTCTCTGTGCCACCGTTCACCTCCTATTGGAGATCATTCGATCCCCTAATCGCTGCGCGATGGCTCTAAAGGGTAAAGCCCCTTCGCAACTTTACAATCCAGCCCGGATGCAGGAAAACTCCTGACATTTCTCAGCAGGACAAATCAAACTTTTGGTCCGTATACGCTTAGAAAAAAGCCCCAGTTCCATGTCCGAGGCTTTTGTCTGTACGTTTTCCAATGTTTCTGATGTAAACCATATAAACGGCAATCCTGCTTATAAAGAAATGATAATATTCTTCTTAACCGCCTCGGGAAGTTCTCCTTCATCCTTGGAAACGCTCAGGATAAAATCTACGCCCGTAGCCTTGCTGACCTTCTCCAGCTTTGCAATCGCATCCGTGATATCGGTGCCCTCCAGACAGGAAATCTTCAGAAAGCTGTCAAAGTACATCTGCTGTAGATCATGATCCTGTGAGATAATGCCACTGACAAAGCCTATAAACTCACTGGCATTCTCAATCATGAACTGGGATACGTCAATCAGCCTGACTTTATTGTTAAGTTCATACATATGTTTGGTACTCTTATCCAGGTATACAATATTACCTGTAATACTCTTCACTTCACTATTTACCTTGTCCAATAACTGTTTTGTCTTTCCTTTACCTTTATTGCCTACGATCAGCTGAACCATTGGTAACCCTCCTAAAGTAAATTTTTAGTACTACGTTTATTATAGTTTATATCAGCATAAAAAACAACCTTTAATTCTGTATTTCCCCCAATAAATCTATCATTTTTTCATAGGCCGTATCCCTGGTCTCCGCCTTGAGTATGACCGAGATATAGGGAGAGCCTCCCGCGTCTCTGGAAAGCAGCATCAGGCAACTTCTGGCCGCGTTGGTAGTGCCGGTTTTCCCGCCGATCACCGTGATATTGTCAGGCGCTTTGTAATTGCCCCGCAGAAAAAGGTTGGATGTCTGAACCCGGATGTTCTTTACCGCTCCTGAAGAATCACTGTAGGTAGCTTCATAGCTGCTCGTCTGGATCACCTCGTTGAACTTCTCATATTTCAGTGCCTCATTGAAGATCAGATAGAGATCATATGCCGTAGTATAATGCTCCTCCTGGGTCAGCCCGTGAGGATTCATAAAATGCGTGTTGGTAGCTCCAAGTTCCAGCGCTTCCTGGTTCATCAGTTCCACAAAATGTTCTACGCTGCCCCCCACATTCTCCGCGATCATCATGGCCGCGTCGTTGGCACTGTGCAGCAGAAGCACATACAACGCCTGATTGAGAGTCATGGTATCTCCAGGTTTAAGTCCGCACAAAGTGGCGCCGGTCTCCGTAATATTCACCACATTGGAAGCCGTCATCACCTGGTCAATGCTGCCGTATTTCAAAGCCACAAGCGCTGTCATGACCTTGGTCAGACTGGCCGGATGCAGCTTTTCGTGGGCATTTTTGGCATATAACACCTGACAGCTGCTTAAGTCAAAAAGAACCGCCGCCTCCGCCTGTGTCATGTCCACCGTTTCTTCATTCAACACATTATCCGTCACCACGCACAGATTCTCCGCAAAGGTGTGGGCCGCCTTGCTGTTCTGACGACTGATTACATTAAAGCCGCTGACAGCCGCATCCGGATCATAAGGCATGTCGTATGTCTGCCGTCCACAGCTCACACATCCCGTCGCCGTCATTGCGCCAAGAAAAAGGCAGATTAGTCTTATCTTGAAATTATTTGTACATTTCACGCCACTCAAGGTCTCCTCTGTCCAAGGACTTAATCAACAGTTCCGCCGTAGCCAGATTGGTCGCTAAGGGAATGTTGTGCATGTCGCACAGCTTTACCACATTGTTTACATCCGGCTCATGAGACTTGGGAGTCAGCGGGTCTCGCAGAAAAATCACCAGATCCATCTGATTGTGCTCGATTTGTGCCCCGATCTGCTGCTCTCCTCCCAGGTGACCGGCCAGAAACTTATGGATGTTTAAGTTGGTCACTTCCTCAATCAGCCGCCCGGTAGTGCCGGTGGCATACAGCTCATTTTTGTTCAGTATCCCCCGATACGCTATACAAAAATTCTGCATCAGCTTTTTCTTCGCGTCATGCGCAATAAGTGCAATATTCATGTCAAACACCTCTTCCATACATTATATAGCTTTCCCCCTTATTCCGGCAGCCAGATACCCCCGCGCGTCTGTTCCTTCCCCATACCGCAGACTGCCCTGCGGCACGCATTGCCGACGCACGTTCTATCTTTTGACCTGTAGACGCACATTTAACACAAATCCCATGCCGATATACAGGCTCATCAGAGAAGTCAACCCATAACTGACAAAAGGCAGGGTAAGTCCGGTGGTGGGCAGTATGAACGTCGCCACGCCGATGTTGATAAATGCCTGAACCCCCACCAGTCCCCCCATACTGGCGGCGATGATGGTGCCTGCAGGTTCCCTGGCCCTGCGTGCCACATGAATACACTCCAGCGCAATGAACATCTCCAGCGCAATCACAGCCAGGCTTCCCTTAAACCCGAACTCCTCTCCGATGACGGCAAAGATAAAATCTGTCTGAGCCTCGGAGATAAAATTGCCGTTTTTCACGGAGGTGATCTCGTTGTTCTTGTATCCCTTGCCCTCCAACATGCCGGAGGCAATGGCCGTCACGGAATTCAGCTGCTGGTAGGCAGTGGTGGTGGCATACTGTTCCGGATATATAAATGCCAGAATACGGCCTTTCTGATTGTTGGTGAGTATCGTGTTGTCGCTGTCCGGCTGTAGCGCCAGCGCCACCAGGAGAGCCAGCGCCGGTATGGCCACGGCTACAGCGCCGAAAATGACCTTGAAACTCAGCCCCCCGGCGAACATAATGATACAGAACAGAGCCAGCATCACAATGCTTGTAGACAGGTCCGGCTGCTTGTAGATCAGATACCAGGGCGCTGCCATCAGCAGCACACAGAGGCCAATAATCCGAAAGGTATTAAACTTCTCTATATGTTTCATAATAAACTGTGCGAAGAATAAAATCAACAAAATTTTTGCGGTCTCCGAGGGCTGGAATCGGAAGCCACCGGGGAACTGAAACCAGCGCTGTGCGCCTTTCGTCTCATATCCCAAATAACGGACCAACAAAAGTAGTACTAAATTCCCAATGTACATCAGCCAGTATAACTTTAATAGAACCGTATAATCCAGAAGTGAAATCACCACCATCAAAAAGGTACCGGCGATCACTCCCAGCAGCTGCTTTTGTTGTACCGATTGCTGCGCGCTGCCCACCGCAAAAACACCGATTGTGGAAAGTGCCAGTATCAGCAGGATTAACTTAAAATCGTAATTCCTGATTTTATAGCCCTTGTTAAACATCTTTTAACGTGTCCTCTTATGATTGCTTATTCAGATCCAGTATGGGTATACTGGCACTGAGCACGGGGGTTCGAATCCCCCTCTTGCCCAGGCTTTTCGTCTTACTGATCTGGATATCCATATTCCCGGTATCAATCTTCATGTATTTGGATATCACCTTTGCAATATCCGTCTTGATCAGCTCCATCATCTCCGGGGAACAGTTGACTCTGTCCGATATCAACAGGATCTTAAGCCTGTCCTTGGCGACCTCGCAAGAGCTTTTTTTTCTAAAAAAATGTCTCATGCTTTAAACCGCCCCCTCTCATACCTTGTGGAAAATACCGCTCACCCTTGTCCAAAAGGATATGGTTTTTTCCATGTTCAGGAATGGCACCTCCTTGCCCAGTACACGCTGGCATACATTGTGATACGCCATGCCGGCGGGGGTATTGCTGCCCACCAAAGGCTCCCCCTGATTGGTGCTGACCACCACGTTCTCATCGTCAGGTATAATCCCGATCAGCGGCACAGCCAGAATATCCACCACATCCGAGGCAGACATCATATCCCCTCTCTTTACCATGTCCATGCGTAGCCGGTTGATGATCAGATCCATCTTCTGGAAACCATTTGCCTCCAGCAGCCCGATGATACGGTCAGCGTCCCGAATGGCGGATACCTCCGGGGTGGTCACCACCAGCGCCCGGTCCGCTCCAGCGATGGCATTCTGAAATCCCTGCTCAATGCCAGCGGGGCAGTCCAGAATAATATAGTCGAACTGCTCTTTCAGATGTTCGATTACCTTGACCATCTGACCGGGAGTCACAGCGCTTTTGTCTCTGGTCTGGGCCGAAGGCATCAGATACAGTCCCGGATTGCGCTTGTCCCGGATCAGCGCCTGTTTCACCCGGCAGCTTCCCTCCACCACATCCACCAGATTGTACACAATCCGGTTTTCGAGACCCATGACTACATCCAGATTTCGTAGCCCGATATCCGTATCAATCAGGCATACTTTCTTCCCCGCCTTGGCCAGACCGGTTCCAACGTTTGCGGATGTGGTGGTCTTACCCACACCGCCTTTCCCTGATGTGACGACAATTACTTCACTCATACTTACCTCCGTTCTGCCGTGCCTGCGGCAGTAATCATAATCGTCGCCCGAACCCTGGTTAAAAGGTGTCCAGTATCTCCTTGGTAAGCGGTTCCATGACAATCTTATCGTTCTTTAGATGCGCGATTTTCGGCTGTACCTTGGAGCGTATTCCCCACTTTGTCTGTCTGTCTTTACTTTTATATTTGAAATCGCCGATTTTTAATCTTTCCGGCTCCATTTCAAGCGCTGCCACATAGGCCCCTTCGGCTCCCTCACTGCTGTCAGTTCCCGCATACGCCTCCCCGTACAGGCCCCCCAGAACAATAATGTTGCCCGGGGACATCACGGCACTGCCGGGATACACATCTCCTAATATGATAATGCTGCTATCTGTCTCCAGAACCTCACGGTTCTTCAGGGAGCCCTTGTGCAGCTGTCCCTCGCTGCCAAGCGGTAGCTTTTGCTGCACTTTCTGGATGGCCTTGATATAGCGTCTGTTGGTCTCCTCGTCCTTGCCCACAATGCAGATCAGTTTCAGATCACTGGACTTGCGGATCACATCCACCAGGGCCAGTTCCTGGACAGACTCCAGTCTGCGTCCCTCATAGGAAAGCGCCACATCCGCGTTGCCGAAAAAGCTCCGCGAACCGGAAAGCTTGGCGGCCAGTTCCTCAATGACCTGCTCAAAGGGCACATCCTCCCTCATGATCAGATTAATACCGTTTTGATAGCTCTTAATCACCACTGCGTCCTTCATTTTCTCTCCTGCTCAGAGTTGAGTCTCCACATAACGCCCTGTAAACCTTTGTACCCGGCCCGGGGGAGGGAAGGAGCGTCTTTGCTGTGGGACCGTCTGCATTTCCTGTTGCCCTGTTTCCTATATCTCATTGATCGTGACACCGGCCTCGGGAGTATCTGCCATACCGTCAATAATCTCTGCCGTCGGCTTCAAGCCATAGTAGTATGAGATCACGTCCTTGGTGGTCTGCGCCGCATAATCCGAGGAATAGCCAAAGGGAATCCTGACGGTGATGGCAATTTCCGGCTGTTCATAAGGCGCGTAGCCCACGAAAAGCGCATGGTTGGGACGGCTGGCAATCTGCTGTGCCGTACCTGTTTTACCCGCCACCTGGACGGCCAGTTCGTTGAAATAACTCTTTCCTTCCACCACACGGCGCAGCCCCAGCCTTATGGCGTCCCAATATTCCGCCGACATCTCTACCGTGCCCGGCAGAGTCGGTTCACGGCGCGTCAGCACCTTCCCTTCCTTGTCCTGTACATGGTCAAGAAGCGTCAGGTTGTAACAGTTCCCGCCGTTGGCCACTGTGGCCACATAGCGGGTCAGCCCTACCGCAGTGAAACTGTTGGTTCCCTGACCGATGGCTGACGGAATGGGAAGCTCATCGGAGACAGAGGGCTGAGACTCCTCAATCTCCACACCGGATTTTTCCAACAATCCATACATCTCCGCGTATTTTGCCAGCACATCCAGACCATCCTGCGCATTGTAACTTCCGCTCTTAGTCGCGAAGCGGTATCCGATATCATAGAAAAAGAGGTTGCAGGAGTTCTGAATGGCCGCCGTAAGATTCAAAGGGCCATGGCCGCTTCGCCGCCAGCATCTGGGCGAAGGTGTTACCTGCGTGTAAGTACCCGTGCAATTCACTTTGCTGTTTAAGGAAATCTCTCCCTCCATCAGCGCCGCTGTCGCGGATACCACCTTGAAGGTGGAGCCGGGTGCCGCCGCGTACTGGGTAGCATAATTGAGCATGGGGCTGGTCTTGTCTGCCAACAGCTTATTGTAATATACCGGGTCCACGGAATTTGCCATCTTGTTGTTGTCATATCCCGGATAGGATACCAGAGCCAGCACATTGCCTGTGTTCACATCCGTTACCACCACGGCGCCGGTGCAGGGGTCCAGAGCCAGCTGGGCAGGGGTGATATCCATATACAGGATGCGGTTTCTCATAAATTCAAAAGCCGAAATGCCGCCTTCAAAAAGTTTCTGCTCCTCCTCGGGGGGAATCTCAATGGCTTTCTGCTCACAGAGGATCATACAGATCTGCCTGCCGCTAATCACATCATTTTCGATCATAAAACGATAGATCAGTTTCTGAAATTCCAGTTCATCGTCCAATATCTCAAAGACATATTCGCATATCCGGTCATAGATTTCCGTGGAATCCGCGTACTGTTGTTCCATCTTCAGCTTGTCCACATCGATCCAGTTGGCGGCGATACAATGGTTCAAATACTCATACAGGCTGATCACCTCGTCCGTAGACCAGGCAATCTGCATCGGATCTTCCCAGTCCAGCAGGCTGGAGTCTATGATGCCCCCGGCCCTAAGAATATCGTTCACAATGTACAGCTGATACATCTTATATTCCAGCGTCAGCTTATTATAAGGAGTCCTCCCTTCCCGCAGTTCCGTCCCCAGGCGCTGATAGACTCTCTCCTTATAATCCACATATTTTTCAAATACGGCTCTCTCGGTTTCACCGGCATCTTCCTGCAAAAAATGTGTTATGTCAATGACATTATTGTTGATGGTCGCGTAGTACACATCATAGATGGGAATCTTGATATCTCCGTTGGTGACCTCGGGGGCCTCTTTGGCATTGATGATTTTGTTGATTAAAATGCCTGCGATATGCTGCTCCAGAATCTTGTAGCATCCTATCTGCAAATCCATATCCAATGTCAGATACACATCGTTGCCCGCCTGTGCCTCCTGACGTTCCAATATACTGATGACCTTGCCCATATTGTCCACACAGACGGTCTCGGAACCTTTCACTCCCTGCAAAGTGGCTTCCATGGATTTCTCTATGCCACTCTTGCCCACCACATCGTTGCTGGTATAACGCTCTCCGCCTCCCCCCTGCGCCAGATCCTGCTCGTTGAGGCTGGCCAGTTCCTCTGAATCCACCTTGCCGGTGTAACCCAGTATATGGGCAAAATACTCGCTTTCATTATATCTGCGCACCGTGTCCTCCACGATGGAGACGCCGTCCAGTTCATACAGATTTTCCATGATGACAGCCACAGTCCTGACACTCACATCCCTGGCCACAGTGGTGCCAATGTATTTGCGATAGCTGGTGAGATGCATGGCGTAACGGATATTCATCATTTTCAAAAATTCCTCGGGGGTATAACCCTCTCCCACCAGAAATTCACTTTTGGTGTCATCTTCCACAGCATATTTTCCGAGGCCAAATCTTTTTCCCAGATAGTTCAGCACTTCCAGAGGGGTAGCAGTCCGTTCTTCCTCCTCCAACTGGTCTATGGTGGTATGTCCGTAGACATCCGCCAGAAAGCGCGACAGTCTGGTACCCGACACATTGTATGTGTAGTTTCCATGTTCATCCAGAACAATGTTAAAATCGGTAATGATGTGGTCATCGTTCTTTTCGATCATGCGGATCAGTTCATAGACCGTGCTGTTAAGCTCCTTGTTTTTATTGGAACTGTTCTCATAGACGTCCTCTATCTTGACAGAGTAAGCCAACTCGTCGTAAGCCAGAATATTGCCGTTTCTATCCCGGATACTGCCTCTGGAGCAGGCGATATCCCTGGTCTTTTCCGTCCGTAACATAAAATCGTCCAGGTATTCCTGTCCGTGTACGATCTGTAGCACAAAGCATCGGTATACCAGCACGCCGCCCAGCAGACCGAAGACGATTGTCAGAAGCGTCAGTCTGCTTGTGAAAAAATTAATAATATCTTCTTTCAGCTTATCAAACAAATTTCTTCGCTCTCTTTCTCTCAAATTCCTCCAGCCGATTGTTCACAAACAGGGCCAGCGGATATAGCAGACAGGTGACAATGATGGTATATACCGCTTCCGGCAGGATCACCGTTCCCAGATAAAAGGGAAAATTCAGTCTGCCCCGAAGCAAAAACAGTAGCACATAACAGACCACACCGTAGGATAGATCGCTGACTGTGATCAGCGCCAAAGGTAGTTTAATATCTTCGGGGTAGAAAATCTTACAGAATTTACCGTTCAAAAAACCGATATACATATATACAAGCGCATGAAATCCCAATATATCCGAAAAAAATATATCACAGAGTATCCCCGAAAAGAAGCCGATCAGCAGCCCCTCCTTCTCCCCGCGCATAAATCCGAAAGCCGATGTCAGCACAATCAGCAGATTGGGAGCAATCCCCGCAAAAGCCAGACTGCGGAACAGCGTCGTCTGTAGCACAAAGCAAAACAGAATCAGGACAGTCATGGTAATTTTTCTAAGCATCATCCCACTCCCTTTTCATGTCCGTGATGACCAGCACTTCCTCCAGATGCTCAAAATCTACGGCAGGTGTCAGATAACCGGATTTTGTCAGGTTATTGGAGTCCCTGTTAATGGTATGTATCGTACCAATCAGGATATTGGGCAGGTATTTGTCACTGATATGAGAGGTCACTACTTTGTCTCCCACCACCACGCTGTCCTGGCTGTCTATCAGCTGGCTGAACCGGATTACGCCGTCATGCATGGCCTGCAAGTCACCGGACACGATCATGGTGTCGGAGGAGTTCAGCGTCTTGGCAGACACATTGGAGTTGTCGGCAATGACGGAAGTGACTCGGGCCCAGTCTGGCCCCACTTCACTGATCCGTCCTACCAGACCGCCGCTGGCAATCACATTCATGTCCACCTCAAGGCTGTCTTTAGCCCCCTTGTCTATCACAAACGCAGAATACCAGTTTCCGCTGTCTCTGGCAATAATTCTGGCTCCCACTTTGTGATACGCATCATACTGGTTATCCAGCTGGTAAAGTTCCCGCAACCGACTGAGTTCGGCCTTTTCCTGCTGAAGCAGTGTATTTTCCACCAGCAGTTCGTCCACCTGTTTCTGCAAGTTCACATTTTCCTCCAGCAGCTGGCGGATCTGTATGAGTTCATCTGCCCTTCCCGAAAGCCAGCTGCCCACCTTGCTGATTCCCTGTTGAAACGGGACGATCACATAGCCCACAGCCGTATTTAACGGTTGGTTGAACACATCTGTGCTGAAAGTCAGCGCCATCAGCACAGTACACAGACAGGTTAAAGCAAAGAGGAGATATTTACTCGGTATCGTAAATTTCTCCCCCTTTTTTTTGATTACTGGGCTCATTTACTCATCCCTTCAATCGCGTACGCTACGGTTTTATAGTTATCCTCATTGATGATCTTGGATAATCCCACAGCCACGCTGGTCATGGGATTTTCGGACGCGTTGACCTTCAGCCCTGTGCCCTGGCTGACGCGCTCTGCCAGATGGCTGGTCTGGGAAGCGCCACCCGTGAGATAGATACCGTGGCGATAGATATCTGCTGCCAGTTCAGGCGGTGTCCTTTCCAGAATCACCTTTACATTGTCCACAATCGTATTGAAATGCTCCTCCAGAGAATCCACCACAAGTTTGGTGGGAATCTCCCGTTCCACCGGCAGTCCCGTCACAATATCCCGCCCGTAAACTACCGCTCCCTGCTTCTCCTCCTCCAGTTTGGAGAGAGACATTTTCACCGATTCCGCTGTCTTGCCGCCGATAATCAGACTGAACTCCCTGCGGACCGCAGAACGGATGGCCTCGTCGAACTTGACGCCGCCCACCTTGATCAGCCGGCTGAGCACAATGCCGCCCAGGGACAATATGGAGATTTCAGTGGTCTCAAAACCGGCGTTTACAACAATGACACCCTGGGAATTTTTCACATCTATTCCCATGCCAAGACCGTCCGCCACGGCTTTTTCCACCACCATAATCTTGCGGGCCTTCATGTTGGCATCGCGAATCAGGTCATAAAACGCTCTCTTTTCCACCTCTGTCACGTCTGTGGGAACGGCGATAAAGTAATCGGCAGGCAGGCTCTTACCCTTTTGAATATCGCTGATAAAGTACCGGATCAGGGTCTCCATGTTTTTTATGTCGGCAATCACGCCGTTGGACAGGGGATAAGAAATATGAATATTTGCCGGTGCTTTCTCATACATTTCAAAAGCGGAATTTCCATAGGCAAAAAGAGTGTTTTTATTTTCAATGGCGATCATATTCTTTTCCACCACGATATTGTCATCGCTTCGACTGTAGATTTTAATGTTGTTGGTACCTAAGTCGATACCGTATGCGTTGTTTGCCATGTTACAGGCCCCTTTCTTATTTGAAGTTCCGCCTCCGCCCTCCCATATACCTCCCCGGTGGAAAAATTCCTGCCCATACTGCGGTCAGTATTTTTTCCTGGCATATGTCCGGGCAGAGGCTGTCTTGAAGTTCCGCTGCCGACGCAGCTTTATTTAATATCAGGGTATGAGTCCCTTTTCACGGAAACTCATATACTCGTTATCTCCGATGATGATGTGGTCCAGCAAAGGAATGCCAAGCATCTGTCCCATCCCGACCAGCTGACCGGTCAGTTCCACATCCGCCCTGCTGGGGGAAGGGTCCCCGCTGGGATGGTTGTGCACCAATATAATGCTGACTGCCTGTTGTCTGAGCGCCTCCAGAAAGATCTCTCTGGGCGAAATCAGAGACATGGTGGCGCTGCCGCTTGACATCACACAGTCTCCCAGCAGACGGCTTCTGGCATCCACAGACACCAGTATCACACTCTCTGTCTTTCGGTGGCGAAGCTGTTCCATATAGTAGTCAGCCACTGTACACGGCTCGTGCAGGCTGACACGCTCCCGTGCTGTGGCCGAGGCGATGCGCCGGGACAGCTCGGTAAGACATTTAAGTTTTACCGCCTTGACCTGCCCGATCCCATTGATCTGCATCAGGCGATCCAGGGGAATATCGTACAGCCCAAGCAACACTTCCCTGGAAGGATCGGCCAGCGCCAAGACTTCCTGGGCCAGTTCCAGCGCGCTCTTATCCCTGGTGCCCGTCCGCAGGATAATCGCCAAAAGTTCACTCTCCGTCAGGCACTCCGGCCCTAGACGAAGAAATTTCTCGTAGGGCAGATCCCTCTGCCTTACCTTTTCCAATGCATTCATTGTCCTCCTGTCCGCCTTCTCCCATGTGCGGATGCATAAGGACTATCTGATGAACTTGTATACGACCAGCGCGATGACCACACCGATGACGCTGGCGATCGTGATTTGGATTTGCAGTCCGAAAGTCAGAATGATAAATCCCAGATCCAGGACGAAGGGACTGCTCAGGCCAAAGGTTTGTCCATAATTCAGGAAACTTCCGCTGAAGTAAGTTCCGATAAAACGACCAATCACAAAACCGATCAATATCAGAACAACAAATACCCAATTGACTCTCTTCAAAAGTACTCCCTCTACTTTCTTTGGTATTGCCTTTGCCATGCAAAGCATATTAGTAATCTTACCATATTTTTGCAGTTCTGTACACACCCAATCCAAGAATTATGACAGGGATTTTTTCGACTTTTCACTGGCTCTGACGACATCTTCCGCCCCAAGCAGTCCCTTGTCGACAAGAGACTGCAAAGATCGCAGAATCCCAAATTTGGCGTGCTCCCAGGTCAGGCCTCCCTGAAAATATACTGCGTACGGAGGCTTTATGGGACCGTCCGCTGACAACTCTATGGAGGAGCCGGACACAAAGGCTCCCGCCGCCATAATCACCTGGGCGTCATAGCCGGGCATGTCCCAGGGCTCGGGATTCACGTGACTGTCCACTGGAGCCGCCGCCTGAATCCCCTGGCAGAAGGCCACCACCCCCTCCGGTGTGCCAAAGGTTACGGCTTGAATAATATCGTGCCTGCTCTCTCTGCCGTCCGGCACCACATCATATCCCAGACCCTCGTATATATTGGCGGCAAAAATTGCTCCTTTTAAGGCTCCCGCCGTCACAGTGGGGGCCAGGAAAAATCCCTGGTAAAAATCTTTCAACGCTCCCAGAGAAGCCCCTACCTCCTTGCCCAGTCCCGGGGATGTAAGCCGATACGCCGCATTTTCCACGCATTCCCGCCTGCCCGCGATATAACCGCCGATGGGGGCCAGACCGCCGCCGGGATTCTTGATCAGGGAACCCACCACCATATCCGCTCCCACATCGCTGGGCTCTTGAATTTCCACAAACTCTCCGTAACAGTTATCTACCATACAGATCACATCCGGTCTGATCTCTTTCACAAATGCGATCAGCTCCCCGATTCTGGCCACGGACAGCGTGGGCCGGGTCTGGTAACCCTTGGAGCGCTGGATCGTCACAAGGCGGGTCCGCCCGTTTATCGCTCTTCGGATATTCTCATAGTCGAAACCGCCGTCCGGCAGCAGATCCACCTGGGCATAAGTCACGCCATATTCCGCCAGAGATCCCCTGGAGGGGCGGATGCCTATGACCTCCTCCAGAGTGTCATAGGGCTTTCCCACCGGGGAGAGAATCTCGTCTCCGGGGCGCAGGTTGCTCATAAGAGCCAGCGCCAGCGCATGGGTACCACAGGTAATCTGAGGACGCACCAGAGCATCCTCCGTATGAAAAACGGAGGCGTATACCTGCTCCAGGGTGTCCCGCCCCAGATCATTGTAGCCATAACCTGTGGTACCCAGCAGACAGGCTTCGCTGACCTGATGATCCTGCATGCCCCTGAGTACTTTCAGCTGATTATATTCCGCTGTGGCGTCAATCCCGGCAAAACGCTCCGCAAGATTCCCCGCCACAGTCTCCCCATACTCGTAAACTTCCCTGGAAATGCCCAGGGCTTCATACATTTTGTATCCAATATTCATATAGACTCCTCGTATACAATTCTCATTCCTTTGATGCCAAAACCGGAGGATATAAAGCCCGCCGCTTCCCGGCTGCCGGACAACGCGCCGCCGGAAAGCGCTTACGGCAAAATCTCCGCCCTTCTCAGATACCGACGCATAACCTCCAGAATTTTCCTATCATCATATCCAAAATCTGGCTTATTTATCCAGATTACATCCTTTTCTCTGCGAAACCAGGTCAGCTGACGCTTGGCAAAATGTCGGGTGTCTCTCTTAATGCGGAAAACAGCCTCCTCCAGAGTGGTATCTCCCGCCAGATAATCCAGAATCTCCTTGTAGCCCAGCCCCTGCATGGACACCATATCCCGCCTGCATCCCCGGTCCGTCAGGCGGCGCACTTCCTCCACCAGCCCCGCCTCCAGCATCTGATCCACCCGCTCTTCAATACGCCGGTAAAGCCTTTCCCTGTCATCGTTTAGCACAAAATAGCAATACCTGTAGGGAGACTGCCGACCAGCCTCCCTGGTGTTGTGCTCCGATATCTTTTCCCCGGTGAGATGATGAAATTCCAGCGCCCGGATTATGCGTTTCACATTGTGGGCATGGATGGCCCCGGCGGCCTCCGGGTCCGCTTCGGCCAGCATCTTATGCAGAGATTCCGGTCCCTCCCTGACGGCCAGCTGTTCCAGCTGCCTGCGGTAGCCGGTATTTTCCTCATTCTCCGTAAAGTCTATATCCCGCAGCACTGCCTGAATATAAAAGCCCGTGCCGCCGGTGAGGATGGGGATATGTCCCCGCTCATAGATGCCCTCCATGGCCTGTTTGCACAGCTTTTGAAAAACCGTCACATTGAACTCCTGATCCGGATCCAGCACATCGATCAGATGGTGAGGAACTTCCTGCGTCTCTCTTGGGCGGATCTTGGCGGAACCGATATCCATGCCCCGATAGACCTGCATGGAGTCTGCGGAGAGGATTTCTCCTCCCGCCATTTTGGCCAGTTCAACGGACAGCGCCGTTTTCCCCACCGCCGTGGGGCCCGTCAGTACAATCAAAGGTTTCATCTCTTAAACTTTTTCTCCATTTCATATTTGCTCACGGAAATGATTGTGGGCCTTCCATGAGGACAGTTGTAGGGATTGTCCAACGTCAGCAGTTCGTCGATAAGCCGCTGGGCCTCCTGGGTGCTAAGACGGTTGTTGCCCTTCACGGCCGCCTTGCAGGACATGGAGGCGATCTTTTCCCGCACCACGGTCAGATCCCCCCGGATTCCTCCCTCCAGAAGTTCATCCAGCACTGCCAGAAACAGTTCTTTTTCCTGACAGCCATACAGGTCCACCGGTACGCTGCGCAGGGCATACTCGCTGCCGCCGAAGGGCTCCACCTCAAAGCCCAGTTCCGCGAAGACAGCCGCGTACTCCCTGTAGGCGGTCTCCTCCTGTCCCGTAAGACTCACGATAACAGGGGGCAGCAGGTTCTGGGTTATCAAACTTTTCTCATGGTATTGCTTCATGAACCGCTCATACTTTACCTTCTCATGGGCCGCATGCTGGTCCACGACAAGCATCCTGTCCTCGTACTCGATCAGCCAATAGGTGTCAAAAACCTGGCCAATGAGTCTGAAATACACCCGCTTTTCCGGTGTCAGCACCTTTTCCTCAAAAAGTTCTCCCTGATGGAAATCCTGCGTCTGCCCACGGTCCGCCTGATAGCGAGTCTCTTCCATGACCCGGTACTGCCTGGCGCGGTTTACCTCAAAAGGCTCCGGAGCGATCTGGGGCTTTTCTTTTGTAAAACCTGATTGCCGCTGGTTCCCTCCCCCGACGGGCTTCCCCTGATGGGACATTTCCTGCAAAAGCTGTATTTCTCTGTGGGAAGGCTGTTTTTCGTCCAGACCCACAGAAGGAATCATCTCCCGGTTTCTGAGCCTTTCCCTGATGCCTGCGGACACAGCGTCGAAAATTCCCGGGCCGTCCATAAAACGCACTTCCATCTTGCTGGGGTGCACATTTACATCCACTCTGGAAATATCTTTCAGTTTCATATGCAACACACAGAGGGGGAACTTGTGTTGCATCAGATATTCCCGGTACCCTTCCTCGATGGCTCTGCCCAGCAGATTGCTACGGATATATCTGCCCCCCAGAAAATAGACTTCAAAATTGCGGTTGGAGCGGACAATGGCCGGGGTGCCCAGATAGCCGTCGATTTGAAACGCTTCCGTTTCCAGAGAGAAGGGTACCAGATTCTGAATCATGTCCCTGCCGTAGATCCGATAGATTACCTCCCGCAGTTCCCCGTTTCCCGAAGTGTAGAACCGAGTCTGGCTGCCCACCTGAAACTTAAAGGAGATATCCGGCCTGGACAGGGCCATATGCTCCATCAGATCTACGATGTAGCCCGCCTCGGTGGTGGGACTTTTCAGAAATTTCCGCCGGGCGGGAGTGTTAAAAAAGAGGTTTCGAATCAGAAACGTGGTTCCCGTGGGAGCCCCCACCTCCTCAAACGCGGTCTCCCTGGGACCTTCCATCACCAGATGGGTACCGGTAAGAGCATCCGCCGTCTTGGTGATCACCTCCACCATGGCCACCGCGCAGATGCTGGACAAAGCCTCCCCCCGAAACCCCAGGCTGGCGATGCCGGACAGATCTTCCGCTCCCCGGATCTTGCTGGTGGCATGGCGCAAAAAAGCGGTCCGCAGCTGGTCTCTGGGAATCCCCGCCCCGTTGTCCGTGACACGTATGAAACCGATGCCCCCGTCTTTGATTTCCACGGTGACGGAATCCGCCCCGGCATCAATAGCGTTCTCCACCAGTTCTTTCACCACGCTGGAGGGCCGTTCCACCACCTCACCGGCGGCAATTCTGTCTATGGTTTCCGCATCCAATACCTGTATGGGATTCATCTCTTTTTCCTCCTAATTAAATCGCTGCGCGATCGCTCTAAAGGGTACAGTCCCTTCGGCGCTGCCCTGGGAGAGACAAATTTCATGCTTAATACTTTCATGAAATTTGCTCTCGCGCGCCTTTGCGACTTTACCGTCGCTGCGCGATCGCTCTAAAGGGTACAGTCCCTTCGGCGCTGCGCGGTAGCTCTAAAGGGTATGGTCCCATTAGCCCCTGTATCTGTTTTTCAGCTTATTCTGGAGTCTGTACAGGGTGTTCATGGCATCCAGAGGCGTCATCACCGTAATGTCAATCTCCGTCAACTCCTTCACCACGTCCTCGTCGGAAACCGTGTCAAACAGGGACATCTGGGCCAGATCCACCTCGTCATATCGGGGCGCTTTCCTGACTTTTCCCTCCCCCTTGCGGTCTATGGCAATACTCTGTACCTTCTCGGTGATATCATTGTCCGAAAGCTGCTCCGCAATTTCCTTGGCCCGGTCTATAACCATATCCGGCACGCCCGCCAGCTTTGCAACCTGAATGCCGTAACTGCGGTCCGCACCGCCCTTGATGATCTTGCGCAGGAACACAATGTCATCCCCACACTCCTTTACGGCGATACAATAATTATTCACATTGCTGATTTTGCCCTCCAGTTCCGTCAGTTCGTGGTAATGGGTGGCAAAAAGAGTCTTTGCCCCCAGGAGCTTTTTATTGCTGATATGTTCAATGACCGCCCAGGCAATGCTGAGTCCGTCAAAGGTGGAAGTGCCTCTGCCGATCTCATCCAGGATCAGCAGACTGTTCGCCGTGGCATTTCTGAGGATATTGGCCACCTCGTTCATCTCCACCATGAAAGTGGACTGCCCGCTGGCCAGATCGTCCGAGGCGCCTACCCGGGTAAATATCCGGTCCACAATGCCGATATTGGCGCTCTTAGCGGGTACAAAGCACCCCATCTGGGCCATGAGCACGATCAGCGCCGTCTGCCGCATATAAGTGGATTTTCCCGCCATATTCGGCCCAGTGATCACGGAGACGCAGTGATGTCCGTTGTCAAGCAGCGTATCATTGGCAATAAACATCTCGTGATCAATCATCTGTTCCACCACCGGATGCCTTCCGTCCCGGATGTCTATGATACCCTTTTCATTCAAGGCCGGGCGCACATAATGATTCCTCTCCGCCACATAGGACAGGGACGCGAATACATCCAACCCCGCCACCGCCTTGGCGGTGCGCTGTATCCGCTCTATCTCTCCGGCAATGGTATCCCTGATCTTACAGAACACTTCATACTCCAGGGCTGACAGCTTATCCTCCGCGTTCAGTATGGTATCTTCCAGTTCTTTCAGCCGGGGGGTGGTATACCGCTCCGCGTTGGCCAGGGTCTGCTTGCGCACATAGTCCTCCGGCACCATATCCTTAAAGGAGTTGGTCACTTCAAAGTAATAGCCGAATACTTTGTTGTACTTGATTTTCAGGTTTTTGATGCCTGTGCGCTCCCGGTCCTGCTCCTCCAACTGGGCCAGCCACATCTTTCCGTCCCGCTTGGCGCGGCGCAGCGTGTCGATGGTCTCGTCGTAACCGTCCTTGATGATGCCCCCCTCCCGGACAGCAATGGGAGGCTCTTCCTTGATGGCGCTGTCGATCAGGGTATACAAATCCTCCAGACTGTCCATATCTCTGGCGATATTTGTCAGCAATTCCTTTCGGAATCCGGCCAGCACTTTCCGGATTGGGGGCAACATTTCCAGGGAGCCCCGAAAGGCCAGCAGATCCCGGGGATTGGCGGTCTTGTAAGTGACTTTACCCAACAGCCGCTCCAGGTCATAGATGGGACTTAAATATTCCCGTATTTCGTCCCTGGACACCGGGTCCCGGTTTAACTCTTCAATGGCGTCCAGACGTTTTTCCATCTCTGCTTTTTCGATCAGAGGCTGCTCCAGACAGTTGCGCAGAGTCCGGGCGCCCATGGCTGTCCTGGTCTTGTCCAGCACCCACAGAAGAGACCCCCTCTTCTGCTTTTCCCGCAGGGTTTCCGCCAGTTCCAGATTACGCCTGGTGGAGGAGTCCAGCAGCATGTACCTGCTGGTCAGATAAGAATGAATATGGGCGATGTGTCCCAGGTCCGTCTTCTGGGTATCATACAGATAATGCAGAAGCGCTCCGGCGGCGATGGTTCCAATGGGAAAATCCTCCAGGCCCAGACCAATCAGGCTTTTTACCTTGAAATGCCGCAGTATGCTCTGCACACAGACCTGATCGTCAAAATAATGAGCGTCCACCGCGCTGACCGCAATATGTAATCGCCCACGCAGGTCCCCGATTTCCATGCCGCTGACCAGAAAAGCGTCGTTACAGATGATTTCCGATGGTTCGTATTTCATCAGCTCATCCATGAGCCGCCGCAGGTCCTCCACCTCCGTCATATAGAAATCGCCGGTGGTTACATCCGCCGCCGTAAGGCCAATACCCGCCGGGGTAAATGTGACACACATCAGGTAATTATTTCTGCCCTCCTCCAGAGACTGCAAATTCAGATTAGTGCCCGGAGTGACGATCCGCACCACCTCCCGCTTTACCAGTCCCCGGGCCTGTCTGGGATCTTCCACCTGTTCGCAGATGGCCACCTTGTAACCCTTTGCCACCAGCTTGCTTAAATAGTTCTCCACCGCGTGATAGGGCACGCCGCACATGGGTGCGCGTTCCTCCAGGCCACAGCTTTTTCCCGTCAGTGTGATTTCCAGTTCTCTGGAGGCCGTCAGGGCGTCCTCAAAAAACATTTCATAAAAGTCACCCAGCCGATAAAACAAAATGCAGTCCGGATACTCCTTTTTGGTCTCCAGATACTGCTGCATCATGGGGGTCAGATCCTCTACCTTTATATTCTCGTTCACATGTACCTCACTTCTGCCGCAGAACGGCCTCTTTGGTTCCTTCTGAACATCAGAAAACGGATACATCCCGAGACGTATCCGTTCCTCATATTACCACAAAATATTGTTTTTGTAAATTGACAAACTGGTTTTTCAGTGATGCACTTATACTTCTTGCTATACTTATCATTGTTTATGCCATCCGATAAAATGTCTCCGACAAAACGTCTCTGCGCCGCAAGATCCTCTCTTGCAAGGATTTGCCGGAGGGCCGTTTCCGCACTCTGATTTCAGTTCGGTCAACTGACACCACCCGAATTGGCCGTCATCTTCTCACCGTCTTGTGGTACTCCCAAATCCCCCATTGCGGATTCCGCTGGCATCATCGTCCACGGTAATGCCATATTCCAGAAATATCCCCTGCATGAAACCCTCTCCGGCACGAATCTCCACGGTTTTGCCCTCCTGGGAATCATTGGTGATTTTGGCCATAATATGCCCTTCATTATCCGAGTAAAAATAATCACTGTCAATAATCCCCACTGTGTTATTCAACTGTAGTCGGTACTTGCATCCAAGGCCACTGCGGGGATATAGTTTAAGCACCCAGTCTTCCTCCATCTCTGCTCTTATGCCTGTGGGCACCTTAACGGAAGCGCCGGGAGCCAGTGAAAAAGCAAAAGGAGAATAAAAATCATACCCCGCGCTGCCCTTGGTGGCACGGCCGGGCAATCTGATGGCCTCATAGGCATCCCTGATCCCCTCTTCTGCGTATTCCGGATATTCCTCCCTCATCGCAACTGCGAATTGTTCCATACTAACCTTATGAAATCTGGCTATTCTCTTCATTTTTCCTCATTTCCTCTGATCCGTGCGTCCGCTACCCCAAATTTCCGTCTCATATATCTATCTCTGATCACATCGGGGCCCTAATGGAATCTCACCGCTCTGCAAAGTGTCTCCCGCATAGTCTCCGCAGTGCAAAACCGGCACTGTCGGGTCCGGCTGTTTCAGGGAGGCCTGCACATCAATCACCCTCTGGTTGGAACTGCCTTTCCAGAGCAGTTTGGCATCCTTCTTCTCCGCCTGAAATTCACCGTCCACCAGCACATCCACATATTGCATCAGAGGATAATGCAGAACGTTCTCCCATAGATCGCCGGTATACAACCATATGGTCTTTTTCGGATACCGTTCCCTGATCTCTTCCATCAGAGAACGCACCTCCCGTCGGTTAGCCGGATGCAAAGGATCTCCGCCGGAAAAAGTGATCCCTGAAATATACATTTTTTCCAGCTGCGCAAATATCTCCTCTTTTGCCTCCCCGTCAAAAAGCAGACCTCCGTCCGGGTTCCAGGTAATCGGATTGTGGCACTCCCTACAGCAGTGATTACAGCCCGCCACCCACAGCACGACACGCAAACCGTCCCCATTGAGCATGTCGTCCTTTGTTATATTATGATATCGCATACTACATGGACTTCCTTTCCGCAATCTCCGCCATCTTTGCCTCGTTTAATCTGGTATCCCCGTGTACTCTCGAATACGACAGATAACCGTTCATACGGTCAATTTTGGTCAGATTGCGGCTTCCGCACTTGGGGCACACATCCATCTCCAACTCCTGATGACCGCAGTCATCGCAGTAGGCCAGAGACAAATTTACTCCCTCGTAAAAACCCATATCCATAGCGCGGTAAATAAGGGTCTTAATTGCGTCGATATTATAATCAATGGGATATTTCACATACTGGATCTTGCCGCCGTTGCACAGATCCCAGAAACGATCCTCCATGTCCTGCTTCTCAATGGGGGTGATCTCTTCCGACACATGGCAGTGAAAGCTGTTGCTCACATACTCCCTGTCCGAAACACCCTCCACAATACCGTATTTCTTGCGGAACTGCTTGACCTGCACACCGCAGAGATTTTCCGCAGGCGTACCGTAGATGGCATATAGATTGCCGTCCTCCTCCTTGAACCGCGTCACCTGGGCATTGATATATTCCATTACTTCCAACGCAAAGGCCCCATCCTCCACCAGGCTCTTTCCATTGTACAACTCCTGCAATTCGTTCAGAGCCGTGATCCCAAAGCTGGCCGTGGCAGATTTCAGCAGAGGCTTGATCTTATCCGTCAGCTTGAGATGTCCCCCCAGAAAGCCGCCCTCGCAGTAGGCCAGAGGATTGGTCGACGCGCGCATCTCTCCCAGATAGGCATAGGTTCGGATATGCAGCTGCCGGATCAGGTTCAGATAATAGTCCAGCACTTCATAGAAATCCCGACTCTCCTTTCTGGCTTTGGCCAGAATCATAGGCAGGTGCAGGGATATTGCCCCAATATTGAATCGCCCCACAAATACGGGGATATCGGCATCATCCGCAGGATGTATGCCGCCTCTCTCATACCAGGGAGATAAGAACGCCCTGCACCCCATGGGGGATATAACCCTGCCATACTGCTTGTATATGCTGGCCACATATCCCTTGCCGGTGAGACTCAGCCAGTCTGGATACATAGTCTTTGCGGAACACTGCACCCCTGCCTCGAACACATCCTCCAGGGGTTTGCCCGGGCCATGCAGATTTTCATCAAAAAGAAACACAATTTTGGGGAACAACACCGGCTTCTTACATTCCGCCTTGCCCTGTCCTTTTCTGCGCACATTCAGCATCGTGATGGTAGCCTGTCTGGCAAAACGGCCCGTACCCGTGCCCGCCGTCACCGTGATAAAAGGGTAATCCCCCCGGCTGCTGCCCACGGTGTTAAATTTATATTCCCAGCCCTGGAAGCCCTGTTCAAACTCCCGCTCCACGTCCGCGCTTGCCTCCGCTTCGGCGGTGGCCGGGTCAATCCCCAGACGGGCGTATTTGTCCAGGTATTTGCGATAAGATTTCTCCGCATAGGGCTCCAGAATCAGATCCACGCTGGGCACAGTAAAACCACCGTACTGCTGGCTGGCGGCACTGAGTACAATATCTCCGATCACGTCAAAGGCCACGTCCAGAGTCTTTGGCTCATTGTACCACACATTGCCCATCTCAAAACCGCCCCGCAGTACGTTTTCCACATCAAATAGACAGCAGTTCATGGTATCCCGGCGGGCGGACATGTCATGGACATAGATATATCCGTCCCGACATGCCTGAATCTCCTCTGTAGTCATAAAGAACTTCTGATATAATTCCTTGTTCAACTGGTTGAAAACCAGACTTCTCTTGGTGGACACCAGAGCGGAATCCGTGTTTGCATTCTCCTTGTCCCCCACATACATAATGGACTGGCTCTTTTTATACACATCATCCAGCATGCGCACAAAGTCCTGCTTGTAGTTGCGGTAATCCCGATAGCTCTTGGCCACCACAGGCTTGACCTGCTCCAGCGCGCTCTCCACAATATTGTGCATAATGGGGATGGGGATCTGTGTCTGCCCCAGTTCATCCACCTTGTCCACCACATACTGGCAGATATGGCGCTTCTCCTCATCGGTGAACTTGGTCAGGGCACGGTACGCGCTTTTCCCCACGGCATCAATCACTTTCTGAACATTAAAAGATTCTTTGCTGCCGTCTTTCTTAATGACATATACCGTCTGCTCCGGCTTATAGATAATGCCATAATCCTCCGCATTCCTGCTCTCCTGTCCCGCCAAATTGTTCATGCTACCCCATTCCTTTCCTGTGGCCGTCGTCAAATGCCTACTATATATAGTAGGCATTTGACTTTTTGACTTCTATATTTAGTGCTTGTCTTCTAGTATAAAAAAAAATGTGCCAAAAGTCAACGAATGATCTGTAGAATATTCCATGAAAAAGAAATGTAAAATTTGTCATTTTTTATTTCAGATTTTTATTGACTTCCCGCAATTTCCGCGCCGGAATCCTCTTTCAGCGGCATTTGCGCCTCCGGGAGATACTGTCCCAAAATATCCCGCAGTCTGCCGCAATATTCTTCCCTGACCCACGAAGGACTCACGATTCGGATCTGGCGCCCCAGTCCGGCCAGCCATCCGTAAAACTGTTCGCTGACTACTACAGTGACTCTGGCCCGCAGACAGTTTTCCCCCTCCCTGCGCAGAGATATCTCCCTTCCAAAGCGATCCAGCACCACCCCTGCCAGGCGCGGAAGCAATTCCAGCACTACTGTCTCCTCCCGGCCTCCGAACATGCCAAACGTCTTGTCCGCGTACACTGCCAGATCCAGCGCGGCATAGGCTTCGTCTCCCTGCCGCCGCTTTGGCATTTCCTCCACCTGGTCCATCTTATCCACCCGATAATGTTTCATCATGGCCGCAGACTCGTCCCAGGCCAGCAGATAGTAATTCTCCTCCCGCCAGATCAGTTCCCAGGGGCTGACCCTGTAAAGGCGCCCCTGTCTGCGGGGCTCCAGCTGTCCCTTTTCATTCCATTCCAGGTACCGGAAAGTGATCTGGCGGTTGCCCTGAATCGCCCGGTGCAGAGCATCAATACAATAATACACTCTCTCATTCTCCGCCTTGACACGGCCCACCACATGAACCTGGCGCCTGAGTTTGCCCGCGTCATGACTACTGGCCAGCTTTTCCAATTTGCCGATGAGTTCCCGGGACTTTCTGGTTGTAATGAAGCGGGAAGACTGAACCGCATCCACCAGAAGTTTCAGTTCCGCCAGTTCAAACTCCCTGCCCGCCATATAATAGCCGCCTCCCTGCCTGCTCTGTATCTGTAGGATATCATAGCCGAATTGCTGCAGGCAGGCAATATCGTCATAGATACTCTTGCGCTCGCTGTGTATCCCCAGGCTTTCCAGGCGGCTGATCAGTTCCTGTGTGCTGATAGGATGCTCTTCGTCCGTATCCTCCATCAATATTTTAACCAAATACAGCAATTTTAATTTTTGTCCTGATGCCCTGGCCATAGATCTTTATCTCCTGTTCGTATGCGCAGACGACAAAACCGGCCGCCGCAAAATGAATCCCTCTCGTGATGCCGAAAAAGCAGCCTGGCCGGATATATATCTCTATATCCCTGGTCAGGCTGGAATACGGGCACGCATCTTTGAACGAACTACCCTGAATCTGTTGTCGCTCCGCAGGGCGAAAGAAAGAGGAGACGCCGACAGACAGAGCTATACATAAATGCCCAATACCTCATAAAGCTGCTGCAAGACAAATATTTCATAATCGGCTCTGTAGGGATAGTCGCAGGATTGCCCTTTCGGATTATACCAACAGGTCCGTATCCCGGCCTGCATACCGCCCAGAATATCACTGGTCATGGAATCCCCCACAATCAGTATCCGCCCCCGGTCCTTCTCCTCCAGGCGCTCAAGGCAGTACTCAAAAAAAATTCTGCCGGGTTTGGCATGACCGATCATCTCAGAGATAAACACGCCGTCCATGACCTCCGCAAGACCGGAAAGGCGCAATTTGCTCTCCTGAACGCCCGTCACGCCGTTGGTGACCACATACTGTCTATAATGCCCCTGCAAGGATTTTACCAACGTAAGCGAGTCATCCCTATACGCGTAGATCTGCCCCAGGCCAGATACAAACTCCTCCTGGAAAGCCTCCAGGTCTATGCCTTCCAGTTTCTCCAGGGCAAAAAAATCCCGAAACCGACCGGTCAGAAGCTGCTCCCTGGTCACTTCTCCCCGCTCCAGTCTCCTCCAGTAGCTGTCATTGATCTGGCTGTAGTTCCGGATCATCTCCTCCGTGAGGGGTTTTCCGGCAGTGTAAAAACATTTCCGCAGCGCTCCCCGCATGGAATAATCAAAATCCAGCAAAGTCCCGTCCACATCCCACAGCAGAGTGGTAAAATCCGGTTTACTTTTCTCCCGCATGTTCCGTTTCCGCTGTCTCCGTCAAATTCTTTTTCCTGCGCATGGTTATGCCAATAAAGATCGCTATCCCCGCCACAGCTGCGATTACCACCATAAGCATCAGATAGGATAAAAACGAATTGAAAAAAGCTATCATAATAAAAATGCCTCCTGATTTAAGTATTCCACGGCTTCCCAGCCAGCATTGGAAAGCCGCTTTGCAAAAACTATTATAGCAATACCTGCCAGTCTCCGTCAAGACAGTTTCCAGATTCCCTGTCGCAGAAATCCCTCCGCCTGGGTCTGAGCCTTCTGTATAATTGACGGATCATAACCCATGATCTCCAGCAGCCGGATTGCATTTCGGCTGTTTGCCCTGCCCTCACGCAAAGTGTAGTTAAAGAGAATGTCACCCTCCCGGATCTCCTCTTCAAAATGATAATTATCGTACAAGTCGGCCAACAGATCCGTCAGTTCGATATCGTGGGTGGCGGCAAAGCACTGAATCCCCTCTCCCGTGAGACTGACCAGAATCTGAGTGGCCGCCGCGATCCGTTCCACCGTATTAGTTCCCCGTAGCACCTCGTCTACAAAGCACAGAATCGGTCTGGCACCCTCTTCTCTCCTGGCGTCCAAAATACGCTTCAGAGATTTGATTTCCACTATATAATAACTTTCCCCTCCCTCCAGGTCATCCCGAAGAGACATGGAGGAATAGATGCGGTACAGGGGAGCACGATAGCTGTCTGCCAAAACCATATGCAGCGTCTGCGCCATCAGAGCGCCCAGAGCCACGGTTTTGAGAAAGGTAGATTTGCCGGAGGCATTGGAGCCTGTCAGCAGCACGCCTCTGTGAGTGAATATACTGTTTTTCACCGGCTGATCAATCAACGGGTGATACAGCTGCTCTGCGGAAAGGGTATTCCCCTGGAGATCCGGCCTGCACCAGGTCAAACCTTCCGCGTCCAGACTCGCCCGGTACATGGCAATGCTGACAGCAGACTCCAGATATCCCAGTGTCGTAATCAATTGGTCAATCTCCTCTCCATGTCTGCCGATCTCCCGCAGCATACGGTTAAAAATAATCAGGTCCACATGAAACGCCATCCGCACATAGTCCAGCAGCACATCCGCTGGACTTCCTCCCGTGGACGTTCCTGTCTTGGAAAACACCCAGAAAGCGCCTCTCTGGGACTTGTTTAGCGTCTTTTTTCCCCGAAGGAGCTGCTGATTTTCCCGTTCACACACCGGAATCTGTAAATCGGCTGCCGCCTGTGCCTCCGAGAGCAGCCGGGCAATATAGGCCAGGCTGGTGACATAGGGTTCAATTTCCCTCTTGATTCCCATGTAGGTGACAATATTGTATACCATCAGCACGGCGATGGCGGACAACCCCACGGGCAGTTTGAAAAACAGCAGCAGTATGGCGGGGAAATACAGCAGATTGACAAGGGTATCTCTTGCATTGGATCTTTCTCCCAGAGTGTGCAGATATTCCAGATAATCATACAGGGAAAACTTCCCGGTGCTTCCCAGACTCCGCATTAGTTTCTGGAAAGCCACCCGCTGCTTCGGATGTTCCATAAAGTAAGTCACTACCCTGTCAAAATACGCCAGTTCCTCCTGGGACCGGACCGGGGTGCGAAGCATATGATACAGCACCTCCTCCCCGCTGGAAGATATGGTGTAGTTCAGCCGCATGAACACCTGGTCCATGGACAAGTCGTCCCAGGTGATATCATCAATCTGTCCGGGTTCCCTGTGATGTTCATAGTATCCGGAAATACGCACAAAGCGCTCCACCTTGTATTCCTTGTCCGGCCTCTTTCCATAGCTTTCGTAGAGTTTCCGCTCAAATCGTTTCTTCTCTCTGCTGTCCGCCAGAACTCCCTGCCCCATCAAAACCAGAACAAAAAGCCCCATGGCACCCCAAAATATGATATATTCCATCTGCCTGCCTCTCTGGCAAAAAGAGAGCAGATTGGATATACTGCCCTCTTTTCGCCGTTTTACAATATTTGAACGCAATCCCGCACTATACCACCAGGAAGAATTTCACCAGGAAAATTGCGGAAATCACATAGGTCAGCGCGGACACATCCTTCGCTTTTCCGGTAAATACTTTGATAACGGTATAGGATATCAGTCCCAGACCAATCGCATGCCCTATGGAGCCGGAAATGGGCATGGAGATCAGCATAATTGCCACGGGCAGAACCTGGGCAATATCGCCAAAATTAATGTTTTTCAGACCGGTAATCATCAGTACACCCACGTAGATCAGGGCTGCGGAAGTAGCTGCCGCAGGTATGATTGCCGCAACAGGCGCAATAAACACACAGGCCAGAAATACAATGCCCGTGGTCAGGGCCGTCAGTCCGGTACGACCGCCAGCCTCCACACCGGAAGCGGATTCCACAAAGGTCGTGACCGTGGAAGTCCCCGTCAGAGAGCCGGCTACGGTACCCACGGCATCCGCCAGCAAAGCCTCCTTCATTTTGGGCATCTTGCCGTTTTTATCCAACATACCCGCGCGGCTGGCAGTGCCCACCAGCGTACCGATGGTATCAAACATGTCAATAATGCAGAAGGTGATTACCAGCGTGATCGCCGTAAACCAGCCAATCTCCATCAGGCCTTTAAAATTAAACTTAAACAGGGTTGTAGATACCATATCCCCAAAGGCCGGTACAAAGGAGGCTCCCTGTAGACTGGCGAAAGGATTTGTGTGTAGGAATATGGCCTGCCCCGCCCAGTAGATCACGCTGGCCGCCAACATGCCCAGAATTACAGCCGCTTTCACGCCTTTCTGCGCCAGAATCACGATTGCAAACAGACCCACAAACATAGTCACCACGGTCAGCACCATGGCGGAATAATCCTCTCCCATATTTGTGCTGGCAAGACCGGCCGTGAGAGAACCAAAAAAGTCACGCATTACATAAAACTGGCTGTTTGCGCCGACGCCCGCGTTGGAGCCAAGGCCAATGTTCATCAGCATCAGACCGATGGCTGGCGCAATCCCCAGACGCACCCCCAGAGGAATGGCATCCACAATCTTTTCCCGCACATTCAGCACCGACAAAGCCAGAAATACAATGCCTTCCACCAGAATAATGCACAGGCCTGCCTGAAAGGATTCCACATAGGAAAGCCCGGTGATGCTTACAATATTGGCAACCACCACGGCAAAGAAACTGTTCAGCCCCATGCCGGGCGCCATGGCAAAGGGCTTGTTTGCCAGGAAAGCCATGACAAACATACCCACCGCCGAGGCAATACAGGTTGACAAAAATACAGCGTTCCAAAGCGCCGGTGTCCCGTTATAGCCAAAGCCGGTGAGCAGATTGGGATTGAGGGCGATAATGTACGCCATGGTCATGAATGTCGTCAATCCCGCAATGATCTCGGTCTTAACATTTGTTTTGTTCTCTTTGAGATGAAAGAGTTTTTCCAACATTTGGTTCCCTCCTGATTTAAGATTCCCCTTGCTGCCAGTGGACGGCCGTTTTCTGCCGGAAACATGGTCCGGATCTACTGTCAGAAGAGGATTAACAGTGACTATTGATGTCTGAGCGGATCACTCAGATAACAACCTCTGTACGATGGCGTTGCAGGCCGCGTAAATATTTTCGGGCTTATCTCCTATATTGAACCATCCGTCTTTGTACAGAATCCTGCCGTTTATGACAGTCATCTTTACATTGGATTTGCTGCCGGAGTAAACTATGTTTTTCGGAATATTGTGGATGGGCTGCATGTTGGGCTGCTGCAAATCCAACAAAATCATATCCGCAAGTTTCCCCTTGGCCAGTACGTCCGCCCTGCCGAGGCGCATGGCCCTGGCTCCGTTTACCGTAGCCATCTTCAGCACCTCCATGGCGTCCAGACTGGCGGCATCCATCTCCCGCAGCTTGGACAACCCGGAAACCAGAAACATTTCCCGAAACATGTCCAGCGCATTGTTACTGCCAGCGCCGTCCGTCCCGATGGCCACCGGAATCTGCCCTTTGAGGAAATCCCTGATGGGAGCCACTCCGCTGGCCAACTTGGCGTTGGAGGCCGGATTGGTGATTACATACATCCGGTGTCTGCGGAAAACATCCATATCCGAATCCGTCATATGTACACAGTGGTACCCGCCTCCTCCAAAATCAAACATTCCCAGAGAATCCAGAAAAAAGGCAGGGGTCATACCGTATTTTTTCTTGCACTCCCGCACTTCCTCCATAGTTTCGGACATATGGGTAAACACCGGCGCCCTGTGCCGATGAGCCAGCCCGGACAGCTGTACCATCAGCGCCCGGTCGCAGGTATATTCCGCGTGAAAGCCCAGCTGGTAACTGATCAGAGGGTTTTTGCGGTTCCAGTGCATATACTCCTCCTCCACCTGGGTTATGGAGGAGGTAAAATTGTTCAGGCCGCTGACCAACACGCAGCGCATTCCCATGTCCTGACAGGCTTTCGCGGTCACGTCAGGCCGCAGATACATATCAAAAATGGCGGTTATGCCGCTGGTAAGATACTCCAGAATCGCCAGCCGGGTCATCTGATAGATATCCTGATCCCTCAGTTTCTTCTCCATCGGAAATACGCTGTCCTGTAGCCAGTTTTGTAAAGGTACGTCATCTGACGCGGACCGCAGGAAAGTCATGGCGGAATGGGTGTGCGCGTTCTTAAATCCCGGCATCAACAGATTCCCCTCACAGTCTATCTCACAATCCCAGGAGATTCGGGGGACTCCCTCCCCCCTCCACTCCCTCTCGATCTCCTCCTGATCCGCCACATAAACGATCTTTTCGTTCTTGACCCAGATCTCTCCAAAAAAGATATCCCTGCCAGGTTCCATGGTCAAAATTCTGGCATTATATAATCTTAAATTCATTCCCTTTTCTTTCCCCTTTTTTCTTTATCTCCCTTTTCGGAAAAGCGTTTCTACTTGCTTTTCTTCTCTTTATTATGTCTTATCAATCCAATGATCAGTTCAACAATTCCTCCACATAGCCATATAAGGTCCAAAACTCTCAGGCAGCAGCTCTTTCAATGTATATTCCTCAAAATCCTCTGTACTTCTGCCCACTAGAATACAAAAATCCGGCCCGCAGAACTCCCGCATCACCTGTCGACATATGCCGCAGGGATACGCCATTTCCGGAAAACAATCGCCTTGCGGCCCTTCCCCGCTGCCGCCCACAATGGCAATGGCCAGAAAATCCCTGCTCCCCTGACTGACTGCCTTGAAAAAGGCTGTCCGCTCGGCACAGTTAGTGGCCCCATAGGAGGCGTTCTCTATATTGCAGCCCTGGTAGACTTCCCCTTCGCCCGTCAGCAGAGCCGCTCCCACCAAATACCGGGAATAGGGCGCATAAGCCAGCTTCCTTGCCTCCATGGCCGCCTGTATCAGTTCCTTGTTACGCTTCTGTCTGTCCACAGCATACCCCTTCCGACGCATTGCAATCCGCGTATGTACTGCCCCAACACGGACTTTTCTCCTCTGGCCACGGCCAGTGAGCAACACCTCTCCCCTGTTTGATGAAATGCAAATTTCCTACTGTATTGTACCGAACCCCTTTATTGATTCCGTCACCAGACTCTTAAACGCGGGCGCCACCTGATCCGCTGCCTCCTGCACCTCCTTATGGCTCAAAGGGTTGGCCGTCATGCCCGCAGCCAGGTTGCACACACAGGAGATCCCGCAGACGCGCATGCCCGTATGCGCGGCAGCCACTGCCTCCACCGCCGTGCTCATACCCACTGCGTCACATCCCAATATCCGCAACATCCGGATCTCGGCAGGAGTCTCAAAAGAAGGCCCCGTCAGCTGGGCATACACCCCCTGCTGGAGAAAGATCCCCCTCTCCCTGGCTGCCGTCTTTATGATATCCTGTAGGCCTAGGTCATATACATGGCTCATATCCGGGAAACGAGTCCCCAGCTGCTCAATATTTCCGCCGATCAGCGGATTGGGCGCGAAGCAGGAAATATGATCGGTAATCAGCATCAGATCTCCCGCGTGGAAGGATGTGTTTACACCGCCGGAGGCGTTTGTAAGAAAGAGAATCTCCGCCCCCAGCAATTTTATAAGCCGTATGGGCAAAACCACATCACTGATGTCGTAGCCCTCATAGTAATGTACTCTTCCCTTCATGCACACAACCGGTACGTCTTCCACATAACCGAAGATAAACCGCCCGTCATGTCCCGGAACAGTGGAAACAGGGAATCCCTCGATCTCTCCATAAGGCACCTGGGCCACAACCCTTATGGTGTCTGCGTAGTCCCCCAGCCCGGAGCCAAGAACAATTGCCACTCTGGGAGTAAAATCCGTGATCCGCCGTACACAGGATTCACATTTTTTCAGTTTCTCATAGACCGTTGATTGCATGGCGTTCTCCTTTTCTTTTCCTACACGCACATTATAACCAATTTATTCCTAAAAAGCAATTCCATTAGACAAAAAGTTTGGGACCGCCGCTTTATTGCGGCCGTCCCTGGTTCTTCCATCTCTTCAAAGTCGGAAACAGCATTTTCATCTGCTCTCGGGCTTCCTCCGAAGTTTTACATTTTCCGCCCCTCACCCAAAACGGAATACAGCTTTCTATCATTTCTTCCATGGTTTCGTCTCTTCCGAAGTTTCCGTTGGGAAAGCAGTATTTGCAGTAATCCGTGTTTCTGCTTCCATCGGCATTGTGCCCGTAATCCTCCTCCCCCATCATCATGCTGCAGCTCTGACATACTCTGTTCATCTCATTTTCTCCTCTCATTCGTTCCGCTTTCAGACTGCCATGCCCTTACCGGACATGTCTGTTTCGACGCTGTAAAACGTTCTTTCCACATTCATTGACCAGACAGATTTAAGTTCCGACGGAATCCCTGCCACTTTAATATGAAACACCGCCATCCGATATCTTATGCTCCTCATACCCGCCGGTTATCTCACACACGTTACGGTCCGGATCATAAATGTTGAAATAGTAATATCCTTCATGGACTTTCTCAATCCCGGTCATCCGGCCTATCCCCAGTTCTTTCACTCGCCGGTACTCTCTCCTCAGATCCTCCACCCAAAAATTCAACACAAACTTGTGGTCTCCCTCTCCGTAGTGATGTCCGGGCAGGTTCTCCTCATTCATAATGGCCAGACATTTGTTGTCAAAGAAAAATTCCGCAAACCTGTTGCCGCAGTTCCGGTTGGACACCCCCATGGAAAGAAGTTTTTCATAAAAAGCGACGGATGCCTCAAAGTCCCTTGCGATCAGGTACACACTGCCCAGGTGAAGTTGCTGCGGACGAATCCTTTTGACATCCGCCTCCTCCAGCAGTATTTTATCCGTTCCAACGGATAACACTTTGCTCATCTGCACCACCTTGTCGATTTCCGGCAGTGACTGATCCATTTCCCACTTGGAGATGGACTGCCTGGAAACGGCAAGTCTTTCGGCCAGCTGCTCCTGCGTAAGACCGTTGTCTATGCGCAATTGCTGAATCCGTTTTCCGATACTCATAGCTATTCCTCCGTTCAAGATTTTGCCGCCCGGACATACGGTGACCCTCTTATCAAAATCGGCTGTTGTCAGGGGGGCATGCTGACTGTATATCATCCTTATTGTACCTGTCCCGGAGAAAATATTCCACCAATTATCCTTGGAATTTTCGCAACCACAGGTTGCCATCAGTTTGTCCGGCAACAGCACACGCACAAAAGCAGGGGCTGCTCTTATCGTCACAGCCCCCAACTTCCTTAAATGATAATGCAGATCATCCCTCCATTACTGTCATTTACGATCTTTTGCATGGTATCCTGCAACTTTACCTGACATTCGTCTCCTATGGAGGCAATCTTGGTGGCAATTCCGTCATTTACAAGCTGTTCCACAGACTTGCCGAATATATTGGTCTCCCAGATCCCCTCTCCCTCATGGTCCGTGTTGTTGATATACTGAATCAGATCTTCCGCCTGTACCTGTGTGCCCACTATGGGAGCGATCTCCGTCTCGATATTGGCCTTGATCATATGTATGGAGGGACTCACCGCCTTGATCTTCACCCCGTACTTGTTGCCATGGCGTATCACCTCCGGCTGATTCAGAACAATTTCCTCCTTCATGGGCATCACCACACCATACCCCTTCATCCGCACCATGTTTACCGCTTGCAGCACCTTGGAGTACTCCGACTTCATTCTGGCAAATTCCTGTAATTTCGAGAGAAGCTGATATTCATCCCCGATATCCTCTCCCACCATCTCCGTCAGCATCTCATAATAATATGCGTCGTCGGCCTCCAGCTGAATCCGCACACATCCGTCGCTTAAGGAAATCTGGTCCACCTTGGTCCGCCTTACATACTGGCTGTCAATGGCGATGGGGTGCTCCAGGCAATCCCGCAGGGTGGTGTATTCCTTCATGATACCCTTTACCCGCTCGATCAGTTCCTGCTTCATCCGATTATCCCGGGGCAGCATCTCCACCCATTTGGGCATGTAGAACTCAATCACGGATATGGGAAATTCGTAGAGCACATTTTCCAGAATCTTATGAATGTCCTCTTTCTTAAGCTGTTCGCAGTTTACCGGCAGCACGGCGACACCGTATTTTTCCTGCATCTGTTCCGCCAGCGCTCTGGTATCCTCTGAGAAGGGCTTCTGACTGTTTAAAAGCACCAGAAAAGGTTTATGTAATTTCTTAAGGGCATTGATGGTCTTCTCCTCCGCCGGAAGAAAACTCTCTCTGGGAAGTTCCCCGAAGCTGCCGTCCGTTGACACCACCAGACCGATGGTGGAGTGATCATTCATCACTTTATCCGTGCCAATCTCCGCCGCCTTGGTAAAGGGAATCTCATTCTCAAACCAGGGCGTTTTCACCATCCTCTCCGCATTTTCCTCCATGTGCCCCGCCGCGCCGTCCACCATGTAGCCCACGCAGTCTATCAGTCGTACATCCACTTCCACATCCTCGTTAAGCACCACATGGGCCGCCTCTTTGGGAATGAATTTAGGTTCCGTGGTGGTGATGGTACGCCCCCCGGCGCTCTGGGGCAATTCGTCCATGGCACGGGTCTTCGCGTGTTCGTCCTCCATATAAGGAAGAACCATCACATCCATAAAACGCTTGATAAACGTGGATTTTCCCGTGCGCACAGGCCCCAGCACACCGATATAGATCTCCCCACCGGTCCGCTGCTGTATATCATGATAGAGGTCATAAGTATTCATCGCATAATTTTCCATATAAAGAACCTCCCGCCTATACTGGTATATGTATATGCGAAAGGCTCCCGATACATGAATGTTTATTCTGTTTGATGTTCCGAAGGTTGCCCTCGGTCACATGGCCCTTTGTTAATAGTCCGCCGCTTCCGGATGCGCTCTCCTGCCTTTATATACTTGTCACCACGCGCTTAAAGCTCTTCTTTCCGCGCTTTACCACCTTGCCATCCCCGGCAAAATCCTCCTTGGTGTATGTCTTCTTTAGATCCGTCACTTTCTCTCCGTCCACGGTGACGCCGCCCTGTTCCACCGCGCGCCGGGCTTCGGAGCGGGAAGCCGTCAGTCCGGCGGCGGCCACCACACCGATGATATCTATGACACCGTCCTTGAAATCGGCTTCCTGCAACTCATAGGTGGGCATATTCTCCGCGTTGCCGGCCCCAAACAGCGCTCTGGCGCTTTCCTGTGCCTTCCGGGCCTCCTCGTCACCGTGTACCATGGCAGTCAGCTCAAAGGCCAGAATCTCCTTGGCCTCGTTGAGTCTGCTCCCCTCCCAGCTTTCCATGGCTTCGATCTCCTCCAGAGGCAGGAAAGTCAGCATCCGCAGACATTTCAGTACATCCGCGTCCGCCACGTTCCTCCAGTACTGGTAGAACTCAAAGGGAGTTGTCTTTTCAGCGTCCAGCCACACGGCCCCCTTCTGGGATTTGCCCATCTTCTTGCCCTCGGAGTTTAAAAGCAGTGTTATGGTCATGGCGTAGGCGTCCTTGCCCAGCTTGCGGCGGATCAGTTCCGTGCCTCCCAGCATATTGCTCCACTGGTCGTCGCCGCCGAACTGCATGTTACAGCCGTACTTCTCGTACAGGCACAGAAAATCGTAACTCTGCATGATCATGTAGTTAAACTCCAGAAAACTCAGTCCCTTTTCCATTCGCTGTCTGTAGCACTCTGCGGTGAGCATGCGGTTTACGGAAAAGTGTACCCCAATATCTCGTATAAACTCTATATAGTTCAAATTTCTGAGCCAGTCCGCATTGTTCACCATCATGGCTTTTCCCTCACCGAACTCTATAAATCGGCTCATCTGCTTTTTGAAACACTCGCAATTATGGTCAATCTGCTCCGTGGTCATCATGGAGCGCAGGTCGCTTCTGCCGGAAGGATCGCCTATCATACCCGTGCCGCCTCCCACCAGAGCAATAGGACGGTTTCCCGCCATTTGCAGGCGCTTCATCAGACACAGCGCCATAAAATGTCCCACATGAAGGCTGTCCGCAGTGGGGTCAAAACCGATATAGAATGTCGCCTTTCCGTTGTTGATCAGCTCCTTGATCTCCTCCTCATCCGTCAATTGGGCCAGCAGGCCCCGGGCTTTCAATTCGTCAAATACCGTCATTTTTCTTCTCTCCTTTTTCTGTTTTCGGGTAGCAGGCGATTGCGAAATGTTCTCTGTAAGTGACGGAATCGGTCAACATATACAAAACGGGCTCCAATGCGGTGGCAAGTCGCCCTTAGTTTGTATATGTTACCCAATCCCTGTATACCGAAAAAGAGGTTCGCAATCGCCTGTTTTCGGATAGCGCAGGTCCTGCGCGCCGCCAACATTTCAATATCTGGCTCTGCCGGGAACTGGTGTACTGCCACATCTACTTTCAGCTAAATGTGGCAGTACACGAATGCACAAAAAAGCCCCATCCCATAAAAGGACGGGGCCAGTACCCGTGTTACCACCTTTTTTCCCATAAAACTCGCGTCTTATGGCTCCGAGAGTATCCATCAATACTCATGGCCGATATCGGGGCCCGCCGTCAAAGCCTACTCTGCGGAAAACTGTATGCCGCATTTGGGTTTGCTGCTCCGAGATGTATTCCTGTCAGGCTCTGTGCGCCTCTCACCAACCGGCGGCTCTCTGTACAAAGTGGAATGACAGTACTCTTTCTCTTCATCGCATTCGCTTTTTTCAAAACCTGGGCTTATTGTACCCGATAAAATCAGATGTGTCAATCTCTTTTTCCTATAATTTTGCTGTATGATTTTTGCAGGCATTTTTCTCACCGGTATTTTCATCCGGCGTCCGCACTTAACGTATTCATTCCATTTGTTTATTCCATCCGCTACCCTATGCGCGGAGCGTAGCCCCCACAGTTCAACGGTTGCCTGCATAAAATGGGGGCGTTACCTGGTTTCGTCCAGATATAATTGCACCCGGCGCTGGATCACCTCTGCCGTCTCCTGCGGACTGAGGTCTCCCGCAAAGCAGACATCCGACTCTTCCTGCATAATGCCACGAATGGCGTCCAGCTCCGTGGCGTAGGGGATGCCAAACTCCGCAATCTGTAGAAATTCCTCCAGATAGGAAGTGCCGTCCGCCCTGCCGTCCAGCACAGTCACAGACCGGTCGCCGCTCTTAAATACGGGCACCAATGCCGGATATCCATATAGCTCCCTCCGCTCCTCCACGCAGTCCCGCAGCACATCCTTCCGTATCCAGTCGGCGCTGTACTGCCGCTGGGACTTATAGTCTGTCAGAAAGCAAAGAAAATCATCCACAATCTCCCTGTTCCCCGCATGAGCATTCACTGCCACATAGCCATCATAGGCCATCATAAGATTTCCGCTCTCCCCGTCGGTGGGATATCCCACCGCATGATATCCCTCACCCAAAAGTGCAAATGCCCGGCTGATGGACATCAGATTTCCTTCCGCCTTATAGACCAGGGCTTTTTGTTCCCGAACCCGCCGCCCCGTTTCCTGCGTGGTGAGTTCTGCGCTGCCCCGCATCATTTCTCCGCTCTTTTTGCAAAATTCCAGTATATTATAAAATTCCACCGTGTTAAAATAGCATTTACCTGCCTCCAGATCCAGCAGAGAACACTGGCCTATATTGGCCAGCACCAGATCATAGAACGTGTGGGAAGCCTGCATGCTGCCATCACTGAAGGGGACAGCCGCGAACAGTTCCACAGGGTGCCCTTGCATCTCCAGCTCCTTTAGGATCCCCATCACCTCCTCAAGAGACCAGGTTGTATCCTGCCACACCTCTTTTGATACCAGCAGCGTGGAAAAAGTGGCGCCGCAGGTTATGCCGTACAGTTCGTCGCCAACTTTGCCGTTTTCCAGTGCGGACGGAAAAATCTGCTCCCGGTCCTCCGTCGGCAGCACGTCCGACAGCTCGGCCAAAGCCCCTTCCCTCTGCATGGCCAGCAACTGCGGTCTTCTCACCAGCACCAGCTCCGGGCCCTGCCCCTGGGAAATCTGAGCCATAACACGGATTTGCTGCGCCTGTACATCCTCCTGAGGCTCCGTGATCTCTATGACCACCCCGGGATGCCGCCGGGCATACTCCGCCGCACAGGTTTCTATATAGTCTTTTCCCCATGTCAGCAGTTCCAGCCGGATCACCACATTTTCCATTGCCTGGTCCGCAAAACCGTAGAGAAAGGTCCCATCCGCCTGCCGGAACGCGGCATACACTTCCCCGTCCGGCCCCTCCAGCAGTCCATCGCAATTAAGGAAATTCAGATTTTTTCCGTTATACAGGCTCTCATAGGCACCGTTTAACACATTCCAGCGAAACAGTCGGCCGTTTTTGCCATACAACAGGCTGCCGTCCGGCCTGATCAGACAATTCTGCAAAAGCTCATAATCACCCCTGTAGAGTTCCTTTTTCCCCTCTCCGGCATACCCCAGAATGACCAGGCTCTGTCCTTGAGAATCCGCGCAGGCGTACAGAGGATTTCCCTCCTCCGTTTTCCCCATATATGTTAGCGGTTTTGCCTCTCCCGATTTGCCGGTCTCCTCCAGGACTGTCAGCAGTCGGCCTTCCCCGTCTATGACGGCGATACGCCCCATGACGCAGTCGGCCATATAAGATCTTCCCGTTTTGTCGCAGCGCCCTCCCGGCAGTATTACATTGTCCTGGGGCATAAGATTCCCCTCCAGCAGGGCAGGAGACAGATCCAGCACTCCCTCTATGCGGCCTTCACGGTCCGCCTGCGCTCTGACATACCGAACTTTCCCGGGACTCTCAAAATCCCACTGCTGAAAAAACAAATAAATTCTGCCCCCGGATACGTCCATTCCGGTAAGTAGCGCCTGGCTTTCGGCAAAAGCCTTCAAGAGGGAATCTACTTCCTCCTTCTCCTCCGCTCCCGGTGCCGTCCCAAGCATCCAATTCTCCAGGACAGATTCCCCTTCTACCAGGTCCGTGGTACTCCAGAAAAGAGCCTGTTCCGTCTTTTCCCCTTCCGTCACCAGATCCTCCAAAATATAGTAACAGGAATCCTCTATGGCGCTGTAATAATAGATATAGTCCGCCGCTGACGCGTCCGGAAGCGTTACCTCCAGGCAATCGGTCACACTCCAGGAAGCGCTTTCCGTATCCACCCGCTCCGACATCCATTTTTCCTCCAGCAAGTCACAGGATATCACTTGTTCCCGCAGGGAGACAGACTCCGATTCCTCCCTCCTGGAAGAGGGCGCTCCTGCTTCCCCACATCCCCCCAAAAACAGCAATAAAAAGAGCATTATGGCACAATATTCCAGTCCCGCCGACCTGTTCATAATTTCCTCTCCCGGTATATATCAGATGTAGTTGCTGTTTCTATTATATAAATTGTGCCGCCAGGAAACAAGACAGGGAATTTTAAGATTTGTTTAAGAAATGCTGTGTGCAGAAAAATGCCTGCATTTCCATTCCAAATGCAGGCATCAGGGTCATTTATTTGCCATCAGCGTGACCATGGCCCGGTTCAGCCCATCCACCGTCAGCTTGAACATGGGGAAAAGCTGTTTCACCGCAGTCTCCGCCTCCCGCCAGGGGGCGTGTCCCGGAGCCATCTTGGGATTGAGCCAGACCACCTTCTTATACTTGCGCTTCACCAGTTGCAGCCATTCGTAGCCGGACAGGCCGCCATTGGGGCCCCGGTAGTTACCGCTGGCGGAATAGAGTTCCTCCGGCGCCATGGCCGCGTCCCCCACGATAATCACCTTGTAATCGCTGCCCACATTGCGGAACATCCACTCCGTATCCACCCAATCTCCGTTTTCGCACTCCGGAGTCTTATACAACTTGCTGTAAATACAGTTATGAAAATAATAGGTCTTTACATCCTTATAATGGTTAGACTTGTGTACCGCCTGGAACAGATCGTTGAGCAGAGAGCTGAAAGGGATCATGGTCCCCCCGGAATCCATCAGAAGAAGCAGCTTTACCGCGTTCTTGCGGGGTTTCTTCATAACAATCTGCAGGCATCCGCCGTTGTTGCAGGTCTTGTCCACTGTGCCGTCTATGTCCAGTTCCGTCTCGGGAATGTCCAGTCTGCTGGAGAACTGCCGAAGTCTGCGAAACGCGAGCTGGAACTGCCGGTTGTCCAGCACCCGGTCGTCCCGAAAGTCCCGGTACTTTCGGGCACCCACCACGGCAAAGGCAGATTGATATCCGGTCTTGCCCCCCACACGGACACCTCCCACATTGCCGCCCATATTGCCAAAGGAAGTCTTACCCATGGTGCCAATCCAGAAACTCCCTCCGTTATGCTCCTCGTTCTGATCTTTCAGCCGCTGCTTGAAAGTCTCCTCCACCTGCTCCTTGTCCACATGGATATCCTCCATCTGGTTTAAGTGATTGCGGGCCTCCTCATGGGCCAGCTCCATCATCTCGGATTTGTCCAGCCATCGGAGCATCTGGGCTCCCACCTCGGTCTCCTTCGATGCCGCCTTAAAACATTCCTCAAAGGCCATGTCAAATTTGTCAAAATCCGTCTCGCTCTTTACCAGAATCATCCGGGCCACATAGTAAAACTGCGTCAGAGAACTGTCACACAGTCCCTTATCCAGCGCCTCCTGCAAAGTCAGCCACTCCCCCAGCGTCACTCGGAGCCCCTTTGCCCGCAGCGTGTCAAAAAATTTTATGAACATGCATATTCCCTCCGCGTATATTTCTGTCTTTCCACATCCATCCCTTCACAAAACGCTTTTCATTCAGATACAGCCAATCCTGCGAAAAGACATTTCTTTTCCAAGGCGGAATACCTTTGCAAAAAAGCCGGAGTCGCTCCCGTCTTCACAGATTTGTCTCATGGCGCACCAACTCCAGGTCTTCGTCCTTTTTGACCACTACGCCGATAAAAGGCAGCGCGCCGCGGATACGGTCGGCACTGATTCCTCCGATCTGCAAGGCGTTGACCCAGTCGATCAGCTCCGAAGTGCTGGGCTTTTTGCGAATGTCCCGGATACTGCGGATATTGTAAAATACCTCCATGGCATTTTTCAACAAGTGCTCCTCCACATCGGGAAAATGCACCCGTACAATCTCCTCCATCAACTCTTTGGAGGGGAAATCAATATAGTGGAATATACAGCGGCGCAGGAATGCGTCCGGTAATTCTTTCTCCGCGTTGGAAGTGATGATCACGATGGGACGGTGCTTCGCTTTCACAGTACGCTTGGTCTCATTTATATAAAATTCCATCTGGTCCAGTTCCCACAGCAGGTCGTTGGGAAACTCCAGATCCGCCTTATCGATCTCGTCGATGAGCAGCACCACCTGCTCCTCGCTGTCAAAAGCCTCACCCAACTTTCCCAACTTGATATACCGGGCTATATCGTCCACTCCCTCCACACCGAACTGTCCGTCGTAGAGACGCTGTATGGTATCATATACATACAGACCGTCCTGGGCCTTGGTGGTGGACTTGATGTTCCAGATAATCAGCCGCTTGTCCAGCGCCCTGGCCACCGCCTCCGCCAGCATGGTCTTGCCCGTGCCCGGCTCTCCCTTGATCAGCAACGGCTTTTGCAGTGCCATGGCAATGTTCACGCTGGCCATCAGTTCCTCGCTGGCTACATATTCTCTGGTTCCCTGAAATTGATTGGTGTTTTCACTCATTGGATTCGTTCTCCTGTCTTTTTATTCTGAACAATGGTTCCTCTCTCAGCATGACTTATAGACCGTGTCCTACCTGGATTTTTCAATCACGCAACTGTGGGGCTTGTCCATGTTGTTCTTATTCATAGTTTATTCCGACAAAAGGATCTCTCTCCCATGCCCCTCCAGAGCCTGAGCATACCCTCTGTCCCTGACTTAAATAGATTCCCATCCGGCGCCTCCCCACTTTTTTGCGCATTCTAAGCCCCGAAAAAGAATAAAATATCACCGTCCTGTTTACAGACCACTTCCGTTTTCTCATTCAACGGAATTAAGGCGGCATTGCGGTACAACTGGCGGCCTGTAATCTGGAGGCTGGACATGGAGTACAGAAAGTCCAAAAGCTCACCGGTGTCAAATTGTTTGGGATCATAAAAACCCAGCTCCGGAAGCCCGAAGTCCTGCAATCCCTGGGTCCGGATAATGGGGGTCTTACCCTGATAACTGCCATAGACCCACACCCACAGAGGTACAGGAAAATACCCCTCCTCGTTGGTGGATTTCTTATCTTCCATCAGTTCCCGCTGCTGGAGATAATGACGTTTACTAACCAGAAGACCGCCCCGATTTACGATGTGGACGCCCACCGCGCCTTCCAGTTCCAGCAACGCGGCACAGAGCAGGGAAAATGCCCAGCAAGCCCTGCGCTTTTCCTCCAGAGAGGTGCCGCCTCCCTTTTGCGCCAGCATCCAGAAGGATTTGTGGCCTGCAAAAGCCTGCTTTTCCGCATCGGTAAGGAGAAAGCTGTATTGTGCCGCCGTGGGAATATCCGCTGTATCGGCAGGAATGGGCATGGGCAGATAGGAGCACCAGAACTCCAAACCGTCTATGGTGGCAATAAATGCCGGAACCCGTGGATGCCCGCGATCAATCTCACCGGCGGCCTGACTGCCAAAGACCGATTTCAGGTGTTCTGCCACAGAAGTAACATCTTCCAGCACCCTGTCCATGAGCAGCAGACACATGGTATCTTCTGCCGGAGGCTGCGGCCACTTTGAGGCAGGGGAGTCGGTGGGACCGGCTACAGGCTTTTTCTTAAAACGATCAAATATAGACATTATATACCTCCTACGCTGGCTGGTATTATATACACCCCTCTTATTTAAACAGTTGCGTATTACGTAAGCCGCACATTTCTTTTAAAAGAAACAGAAAACTATATGACTTGAAAAATGTCTACTAACATGTTACGATATTCTCCATGGAAAAGCAAGTTAATTACCAAAAAATTAAATCAGCATATCCCCGGACAGCGCACGGATCCATGTCAGGACGCCGCAGCGGCCGGATATGGATCACCCGGCCTGTGTGCCGGGAGGGGATATGCGGAACTCTTAATCAGCATATCCCCGGACGGCGCACGGATCCATGTCTGGACGCCGCAGCGGCCGGATATGGATCACCTGGCCTGTGTGCCGGGAGGGGATATGCGGAACTCTTAATCAGAAAGGCATAAAACATGAATACGACAGTGGACAAAAAATCCATCCCCGTCTCCTTTGAAGTGTTCCCCCCCAAGAAGGACGGAGAATTTGAGGCGGCTTTCGCCACCTTGGACAAGCTGGGAGCGCTGGCTCCCGCCTTTATCAGCGTGACCTACGGCGCGGGGGGCAGCAACTCCGGAAAGACCGTGGAGATCGCCTCCTACATACAAAACCGGTTAAAACTCCCTGCCCTGGCGCATGTCACCTGTGTGGGCAGCAAACGGGAAGCACTGCAAAGCGTGGTTTCCGCGTTAAAGGAAGCCGGGGTAACCCATGTGCTGGCTTTGCGGGGGGACCGCCCCAGAGACATGACGGACGAACAGTTTGCCGCACGGGATTTTGAACATGCCAGCGACATGATCGCCTACCTGAAAGAACTTGACCCCACGCTGCACATCTCTGCCGCCTGCTACCCGGAGAAACACTATGAGTGTTTCAGTATGCAGTCCGATCTGGGATATTTAAAGCTTAAGCAGGACGCGGGGGCCCGGGATCTGATCAGCCAGATGTTTTTCGACAACGACTGTTTCTATGAGTTTCTGGAGAAAGCCCGGCGAAAGGGAATCACTCTGCCCATACACGCGGGGATCATGCCCGTTACCAGCGCGGGACAACTGGGCACCAGTATCTCCCTCTCCGGCGCCACCATCCCCAAGGCATTGGCCGACATGATCGCCCGTTACGGGGATTCCAAGGAGGACATGCGCAAGGCCGGGATTGACTACGCAGTCCGCCAGATGATTGACCTTGAACAGAACGGCGTGGACGGCATTCACATCTACACCATGAACAGGCCCAAGATGGCAGCGGAAATTATGGAAACCATCCGCCCTCTTCGGCATAATCTGTAGAGGGAAACTATTATGTAAAATCGCCTTTTTCGGAATTGCGTATCCATAAAAATTCAAAAAGTATAAATATGATAACAAAAGTTTTTGTTATAACATTTATATGGCTTATAAAGATATGAGGAGAAGCGGTATGAAAAAGAAGGCGTTGATAGGTATATTAACATGTATATTATTTATTGGGATTATCATTATTTGCAATACTGCTTGTGTTCAAAAACCGTTTAAGGATTTGGAACCATCGGAAATAGTGTCAGCCACAGTACGATTGACTCCGCCAGGCACCACCATTCAAATAGCAGAAATCGAGGAATTAACCGGATATTTAAATGATGTGGTTATCTATAATGAAGATAACTCCTATACAGAGTATAGCGGACAAGGCGTAACATTTACGCTGATATTGTCAGACGGAACACAGACAGAAGCCATGGCATATAACCCATTTTTTGTGATGGATGGTGTTGGTTATAAGACGAAATATGAACCATGTCAAGCACTCAGTGCATTTGCAAACAGACTGTTAAATGGTGAAAATGCCAATATAATAGTAGAATAGCCCCCAGATTAACTGTCATTACAGATTTTTTTCCTCGCACAAGCTGATTTCAGGAATTTCAAAATTCCTGAAATCAGTATAAACACTATGTTTTGCGCTATCGCAGTGATTAATTTTCTGTTTCATAGTATTGTGCTTGAGCGCCCCACAGCTTGTAATACATTCCGGACTTGTCGCTGGCCAACGCATTATGACTTCCGCGTTGGATCAGTCTGCCCGCATGGAATACTGCAATATCCTGACAAAATCGGCAAGAAGACCATCTATGTGAAATATTGGCACCCGTGGGTCCCCAGCACATAATAACCAGCCGTATCGCACAGGGCGTTTTCGTCGAGATTTTCATAAATAGAGTATTTCTCAGGATATAGTTCATAGTATTTTCTTGTCATGGCATACTCTTCCACTTCATCCGCCAGCAGCCGCCGGGGCATAAAGGACTGCGCCAGACTCTGCCGATATGCCTCCCGAAGTTTTTCCGCGCCCGGACTTTCCCCCCGGGTCATAAAACAGGCAAAGGGAGCGATTCCATAGTCGGGGCCGGCGGCTCCGCCGCCCATAAACACTCATTCCTCTTCCCACAGGGCATCCGACACTTCAATCTTCCGATCCCGCAGCATCAGTTCTTTCACCGCCACATCCGCAGGCTTTCCCTCAAACAGGATTTTGTTGACCTGCTCGATGATGGGAAGCTGCACGTCATACTTTTGGGCCAGTTCCATGGCGGCCTTGGCGCTATACACTCCCTCCACCACCATCTGCACCTGTTCCATGGCTTCCTCCATGGTCTTTCCCTGTCCGATCAGAATACCTGCCCGGCGGTTTCGGGAATGCATGCTGGCGCAGGTCACAATCAGATCCCCGATGCCCGTAAGGCCGCAGAACGTCTCAAAACGTCCCCCCATGGCCGTACCCAGCCGGGCGATCTCTGTAATTCCCCGGGTGATCAGCGCCGCCTTGGTGTTGTCGCCGTAGCCCAGACCGTCCGCAATCCCCGCCGCCAGCGCCACCACATTTTTCAGGCTTCCGCCCAGTTCGATCCCCAGCACGTCCGGGCTGGTATAAACCCGAAACACCTCGTTCATAAACAGATTCTGAATATATTCCGCGTCGGAACGTCTCCTGGCCCCCACCACAATAGTGGTGGGAATCCCCCTGCCCACCTCCTCCGCATGGGAAGGCCCCGACAACACCGCCACCCGGGCCTGGGGAATTTCCTGCTCCGTGATCTGCGCCTGGGTCATCAGTGTGTGCTCCTCAATGCCCTTTGCCACATTGACGATCAGCTGGCCCGGGGCTACAAAAGGACAGAGCTTTGCCGCCGTCCTGCGGGTGAAACTGCTGGCCACCGCCATTACCAAAAGCTCCGCCCCCTCCACGGCCTCCTGTTCCTTAAGGGTAAAGCGGATATCCTCCGCCAGCTTCACCCCCGGCAGCATCTTGTGCTCATGCTGCGCCTGCAACATCTCAATCTCCTTTTCCAGAGCGGACCAGACCGTGATCTGATGTCCGTTCCTGTGCAGCAATACCGCCAGAGCAATCCCCCAGCTTCCTCCGCCAATCACCGTAACCCTTGCCATGACACCCCTGTCCTTTCCATCACGGATACCTAAATTCCGCAATTGTACAACATTTTCATCCCTATGAGGGAAATATCTCCTTCGCCCGTTTCCATTTCACGCCGCCATCAGTGCTTCCCGTCCTTCTGTCCGGCCTCGTGACCGCTGCCGTCCTCCACCTTGTTTTTCTTAGTCAAATAGGTTTTGCGTTCCGTACCGTGGAGAAGCCGCCCGATATTTTCCCGGTGCTTCCAAAAAGCCAGCGCCGTCAAACAGCCAAAGAGCACATACATCTCCACAAGCTGTCCCTGGGTCATCTCCGAAAACAATCCCGTCTGCCCGCTGACCACCAGCTGAATCATCAGCAAGGTGTACACAAACAAAGATCCCAGGGATACATAATGGGTGGTAAAAAAAGTTGTAAAAAACGCCACCACGCCCATCACAATAAACCAGGGATGGAAGGATAGAACCATTCCCGCAGTGGCCGCAATTCCCTTTCCCCCTTTAAAATGCATATAAAAAGGATAATTATGTCCCAGAATCGCCCCGGCCCCTGTGTACAGGCACAGCAAGTATATGATATTATGATGGCTGCCGCCGAAGAGAAGCCGCACCAGCCACACCGCCGCCATACATTTCAGGCAGTCCCCGGCAAAGACAATAAGCCCTGCCTTAGTGCCCAGCACTCGCAGCGTGTTTGTGGTGCCGGAATTGCCGCTGCCGTGCTCCCGAATATCTATCCCATGGGCCTTTCCATAAAAGTAGCCGGTCTGAAACAGGCCAAACCCATAACCAATCAGCACACATATAATCCGTATCATGATTCCTTATCCTTTCGTTCCCTGATAATGAACCGCAGAGGCGTTCCTCTGAAGCCAAAAGTCTCTCTTACCTGATTTTCAATATATCTGGTATAAGAAAAATGCATCAGTTCCTTGTCGTTGACAAATATCACGAAGGTGGGAGGCTTTACGGATACCTGTGTGATATAGTACAGCCGAAGGCGCCTGCCTTTGTCCGAAGGAGGCTGCTGCATGGCCACCGCCTCTGCCATGATCTCGTTGAGCACGCCGGTGGCTACCCGCATGGCGTGATTCTCACTTACCATATCAATGGTCTCAAAGAGTTTGGGAAGCCTCTGCCCCGTTTTGGCGGAGATAAACACCAGCTCGGCGTACTGCATGAAAGACAGCGTATTTCGCACCTTTTCGGTAAATCGGTAAATGGTCTTGTCGTCCTTTTCCACAGCGTCCCACTTGTTGACCGCGATGACCACGGCCTTACCCCTGTCGTGAGCGATACCGGCGATCTTGGCGTCCTGCTCTGTCACGCCCTCCGACGCGTCGATCACCAGAACTACCACATCGGCCCGCTCCACCGCGCCCACGGTGCGAATGATCATATAATGCTCCAGCTCTTCCTTAATTTTATTTTTGCGCCGCAGTCCCGCCGTGTCGATAAACACATACTCCCGGTCGCCATAGGAAATCTCCGTGTCCACCGCGTCCCGGGTAGTGCCCGCAATATCCGATACGATCAGACGATTCTCCCCCAACAGCTTGTTGATAATGGAAGACTTGCCCACATTGGGCTTGCCCACGATGGCGACCCTGGTGCGGTCGTCCTCTTCCTCCTCCCCGGAAGGCTCCGGGAAATGAGAAACCACCTCTTCCAACATATCCCCCAGTCCCAGCTTGTTCACAGCGGATACAGGAAAAGGTTCTCCTATGCCCAGATTATAAAACTCATATACATCCGCCATGTATTTTTCAAAACTGTCAACCTTGTTGACCACCAGCACCACCGGCTTATGACAGCGGCGCAGCATGTCCGCCACCTTGGCGTCAGCGTCCTGCAATCCCTGGCGCACATCCACCAGAAATATAATCACATCCGCCGTGTCCATGGCGATCTGCGCCTGTTCCCGCATCTGAGAGAGGATAATATCCTTGCTCTCCGGCTCGATACCGCCGGTGTCAATCAAAGTAAAACCGCGATCCAGCCAAGTAGCGTCCGCATAGATCCGATCTCTTGTAATTCCGGGAGTGTCCTTGACAATGGATATCTTTTCACCTGCCAAAGCGTTAAACAAAGTTGACTTGCCCACATTAGGCCTTCCCACCACAGCCACTATAGGTTTTCCTGTTCTTCTTTTCGTTTTCAAACTTACCTCATTCCTGCAAATCGCCGGACATGCCCGCGACACTGCGTCAATACTCTTACCCATTCCCGGCGCGGGCCGTGCCCGCGTCAGGACAAGCCGCCCAATACGGCTTGCATAAAATCACATCCGCTTGATTTTACAATATTAATCTCCACTTGTAAAGTGTTTTTCAGCTCCTCCACCGTCAAATCATCCAGAAAGACCTCTTCCCTGCTGCGCAGCACGTTCTGCGGCAGAAGCAGCCTCCTTCCCAGCACTTTATCCTTAAGCTGCGCCAGAATGTCCTGTCCTGTCAGCAGCCCGGATACCGTAATCATTTCTCCGAAAAAGTCGTTGCGGATGGCATAGACATGGATATGCAGACCTGGGAAATCTTCCATCATATTCTCAGCCATCCGTAGAATATAGGGATAGGCCAATCTGCCCGTAGCTATGGACATCTCCTCCCGCACGGACAGATCCGGAATCTGTCTCTCCTGCCGCAGCCTCTTTCGTTCCCGGTCAAATTCGCTCAGAAGCAGCCGGGTCATGCCCACGCCGTTTTCCAGCTGTAAATACCCGTCATAGCGGTCTTCCCCAGGCAGTTCCTCCTGGGCCAGAATATACCACTCGTCGCTGGCATGGACAAAATGAGTGCCCTGTTCCCTGTAAACTTTCTCCTGCCATCCATGGATAATCCGCAGCACTTCCCGGGCGTCCTCACCGGTAAACGGCTCCAGCGGATACAGGCCCTCCCGGTATCTGGACAGCCCCACGGGCACCACGGACACACTCTCCAGATAGGGCAGATATCCGGTCAGTTTGGAAATGCTGTACTCCAGTTCCGCGCCGTCATTGACTCCCTTGCATAAAACAATCTGTCCGTTCATCGCAATCCCCGCATCAAAGAGTCTGTCCACCTTTTTCAGAGCCTCTCCCGCAAAGCGATTATTTAGCATCCTGCACCGGAGCTGCGGGTTCATGGTATGGAAGGAAATATTGATGGGGGCCAGATGGTAGCGGATAATTCGGTCGATATCATGATCTGACATATTGGTCAACGTCACATAATTGCCCTGCAAAAAAGACAGTCGTGAGTCATCATCCTTGAAATACAGAGTATCCCGCATTCCCCCGGGCATCTGGTCTATAAAACAGAAAATGCACTTATTATGACAACTTCGATACTCATCCATCAGTCCGTTCTCAAACGAAATCCCCAGATCCTCGTCAAATTCCTTGTCCACCTCCAGAAGCCACTGCTCTCCGTCCGGCTTTTCGATTACCACCTCAATATAAGTGTCCTGAATCAGGAACTGATAATCAAATATATCTTCAATTTCCGTATTGTCTATGAGCAGCAGCCTGTCTCCCGCCTCAATCTCCAATTCCTCCGCAATACTTCCCGGCAGGACTCTGCTTACAACATGCCCCTTTTTCTTTTCCATATCTTCCTCTCCGCGAATATCCGTGCCCGCGATATTCCTGAATACATATTTGGAAATTTAATTCCATATTTATCTCTTTCCGCGCGTCATGGGCTGTTCCATGTTCTGTACCGGTCCCGGCAACTTTATCTACAGTTTACTAGAAATATCTTGACGTGTCCACTCCCTTAATGTTAAATTATTTATTGAACAGCAATCTCTACTTTTACACAAAGTTTCTACACTTTTGGAGGAAATTCGATGCCCAATTTACGAGAGTTGGAAAACGCAATGCCTGTGGCGCCACTCAAGCTGATCGCCCTGCCCTCCGCAGAGCGGATGGCCCGCAGAATCAATGATTATCTGGTGGAGTTCCGCCGCAGTATCAACAATGAGAAAGTAAAAAATGATCCCGCCTTTCACGGCTATATCGAGAACAGCTACCTTATCCTTGCAGACTGTCCCCGCTTTGGCACCGGGGAAGCCAAGGGCATCTTCCATGAATCTATCCGTGGAAAGGACCTGTTTCTTCTGGTGGATGTGTGCAATCACAGTATCACCTATGAGATGAATGGTTATACCAACCACATGTCCCCGGACGACCACTATCAGGATCTGAAACGCACCATATCCGCCATAGGCGGCAAAGCCCACCGCGTCAATGTTATTATGCCCTTTTTGTATGAGGGAAGACAGCACAAGCGAAACGGGCGGGAGTCTCTGGACTGCGCCTATGCGCTGAAAGAACTGCGGGATATGGGGGTGGCCAATTTTGTGACCTTTGACGCCCACGACCCCAGAGTGCAAAACTCCACCCCCTTAAGCGGTTTTGACAACTTTCAGCCCCCCTACCAGTTTCTACAGGCACTCCTTGGCGCCGAGGAAGACCTGCTGGTGGACAAAGAACATCTGCTGGTCATAAGCCCCGACGAGGGAGCTCTGGACCGGGCCATCTATTTCGCCACCGTGCTGGGGGTAGATACGGGTATGTTTTACAAGCGCCGGGATTACTCCACTATCGTAAATGGCAAAAACCCCATCGTAGCCCATGAATTTTTGGGAGACAATATTGACGGCAAGGACATTATTATCATCGATGATATGATTTCCTCCGGCGGCAGTATGCTGGATACTGCCAGACAGCTGAAACGTATGAATGCCCGGCGGGTATATATCTGCTGTACTTTCGGCCTGTTTACCGACGGTCTGAAAGCGTTTGACCACGCTTATGAACAGGGACATTTCGACAAGGTGATTACCACCAACCTGACCTACCTGCCCCCCGAAATCTATACCAGACCCTATTTTGTGGAGGCGGATATGAGCAAATTCATGGCTTCCATCATTGATTTTATGAACCATGATGTATCTCTCAGCAATGCCGCCACCCCCACGGAAAAAATACATAATTATGTGGAGACATATAACAGCCGCAGGAATTTCGCGCTGAATAATTAATTATGCTGTTCCTGCTCAGGTTCCTGATATTCCCGGAAGCGCAGAAGCACCTTGAACAGATCTCCGTCCAATACGATCTGAAATTCACCCTTCTGTAATTCCGTCAGGTTCTTGGCAATTGACAGCCCCAGTCCGCTGCCTTCGCTGCTCCGGGACACATCCCCCCGTACAAAACGCTCTGTCAGTTCATCCGGACTGAAATTCAGGGAGGTCTCGGAGATATTTTTTACACATACCGTAATCACACCCTCCGCTTTCTCCAAATCCACATAGACCCGGGTTCCCTCCATGGCATACTTGCAGATATTGTTGAACAGGTTTTCAACCACGCGCCACATGCGGCGGCTGTCCGCATAGATATAGGCCGATCCGCCGGGTTCCGTAATCAGGACCTGAAGTCTTTTGGCATCCAACTTTTCCGAAAACTCCCCCACGGACTGGCGCACCAGTTCCGTCAGATCCAGTCTGCTATTGTCCAGCGTGATATTGCCTGATGAAATCCGGGATGCCTCCAGCAAGTCGTCAGTGAGTTGTTTAAGACGCCGGGCTTTGGTATCCAGCACCGCAATATAGCCGCTGGCCGGTTCCTGGGTAATCTTTTCCCTTTTTAACAGGTCCACATAGTTGATAATGGAAGTGAGCGGCGTCCTGATATCATGGGACACATTGGTGATCAGATCCGCCTGCATCCGCTCATCCTTCATACTGGTAGCCACAGCCTTGCGGATTCCATCCCCCATGTTGTTTACGGACACCGCAAGTTCCTTGTTATCTCCATGCAGACGCGCACTGTCCAGAACATAATTGATATCCCCTTCTCTGATCCTGGAAATGCCCTTTATAATGTCACTGCGCTCCGCGCTTCTGCGAAAAATATAGATTCCCACGCCCATATCCAGCAGGGCGATACACAGCAGAGGAATCAAAAACAGCCTGCGGGGGTCCTCCCGAAGCTCGTACAAGGCCAGCACACACAGAAAATTTGCCAGCAGAAAAATGTTATACGGCATAAAAGTCCTGATCACCGCGCTGGGATTTTCCAGCACTTGATTCAATCCTCTTCCCGCTCCCCTGCCTATTTGAAAGAATATACTGTTTCTCCACAGGTTTCCGCATTGCAGCCTTCTCAACATGCTATACCAGAACAGACAGACGGTTAAGCTCGTCAACAGCCCAAGGCCTCCGATCATAGCCAGAACATATTGCTTTGCCGTAGCCAGCTGCTGTAGTGTGGCACGACTGCCGCGATAGAAAACCGAATCATATATGTTTCCATAAATCAGGCGAAAAAGCAGCCACAGGCCAAAGCACGCCGCAAGTAAAAGCGCCAGAGCGAACTCTGTAGGCAATCTGTCAAAGAGATACAACCGGGATACCGTCTTTCCCTCCTCTTCCTCCTTGCCCGTAGTATAGCTGATATAGCCCCCGATCCCGAGCCAAAGCAGTGTAAAGACACCGGAGAGAATTAATTTCAGCCATATATGCGGAATAATATTGTTATACGTATCCTGGGCCAGATAGAACTGATCCCCTTGAATCGGAAAATGGGTGTTCACTCCGATCCACAGTTTGGTATTCTCCGGAAAGGCATACTCATAATCGCTGACATTGTCAAACATCTCATTCTCCGTAATATCCGCATTGGAGTCCAGACGCAAGGCATCCGTAAAATACACTACATATTTGCCGAGATCATGAAAATAATCGGTCTTCTCACTGTCTGTACGCCCGGCAAAAGCCTCTTCCATATTGGTGTAGTACTCCTGTCCGCTCCTGGTGGTGGTACTGATAAAAAACTGTAGGTTGGTTTTGCCCCGTGCATAGAGATCATTTTGATTCTGATACAGGTTATAATTGTAGGCCAGCGTGTTTACAGTCTCCATCACATCCGCTTCCAGCATACAATAATCCGGCCAGTTGGTACAACAGGCCACAATGGACTGATCCGTCACGGTTACATATCTGGGTACCAACATTTCCAAGCTGATAATCTCCTGTCCGCCCCGGTCAAGAATCTTCACCTGTTTTCCCAACATTGCCATCTCTGTGGTAATCCGGTTGAACAGAGAGTCAATTCCCCAGTAACTTTCCACATACTCTCTCACAAATTCGTATGCTTCCTCCTGCTCCATAAGATCAAAGTCCGTCACGGTTCTTTCATCTTCCTGATCGCCGGTCGCATCCGGGTTGTCCATCTCGTTTTTGATATCCCATGCAATCATGTTAGAGACTGTTCCCTCCGAAAGCCCAAACTGCTCCAGATTATCTCCATATCCATAGCTGGAAAAAATACTGTCATAGCCAAAGTAGGCGATAAAGTCAAATTTGCTCTGGAAAGTTACCGTCTGAATTTCCAGCCCGTATTTCCCCCAGCGGATCAGTTCATCCAACTGAAAACTGGCGTTGACTGGACAGCTGCTTTTCTGCGAAACACGGTTCACAAAATCGGTCACATTAATAACCTTGGCACCGTCAAACTGTCCGTTGGACTCCAACTGTCCCTTGATTACCGCCAATCGGGTTATATCATTGATGGCATTTCGGAATATATCGGTGAATATGCGGGAATCCTCAAATTCCCCCGCATTATCCATCAGTCCTATCCGATAACCAATTGCGTCACCATACATATTATCCACGACAATATTGGAGTTGACGACAATAATTCCCACCATCACCGCTATCCCAATGGCAAAAAGATGCTGCAACGCATGCAGCACCAGCCGGCTTACCACTCTGTTCTTTTTCATTGATACTCCTGTTCATGACAAGTCACTGATCCTGTTTCTCTATTTTATAGCCCACTCCCCAGACCACTTTCAAATAGCGGGGGTCTCGTGGATTGATCTCGATCTTTTCACGAATATGACGGATATGTACGGCCACTGTATTGTCGGCGCCTATAGCGTCCTCATTCCAGATATTTTCATAAATTTGGTTGATAGAAAAGACTCTGCCCTGATTTTTCACAAGCAGTAACAGGATATTGTATTCAATTGGAGTCAGTTTTACCGTCTCTCCGTCCACGGAGACCCCCTTGGTCTCATCGTTTATAACCAGTCCTCCCGTCCTATAAGTCTGCGTATTTTCATGTCCCAGACTGCCCAGTGAAGTGTATCGACGCAGATTTGACTTTACTCTGGCTACCAGTTCCAGCGGATTAAAGGGCTTTGTCACATAGTCGTCCGCACCGGTATTCAACCCCAGAATTTTATCTGTATCTTCGGATTTGGCAGACAGAATAATGATGGGAATGCTGCTGCTCTCCCTGATTTTCAGTGTGGCTGCGATTCCGTCCATTCTGGGCATCATCACATCCATAATCAGCAGATGAATCGTTTCTCTGGCAAGCAGTTCCACAGCCTGCTCCCCATCATAAGCCTTGTACACCTGATATCCCTCCTCACGCAGATAGATATCAATGGCCTCCACAATTTCCCGATCATCATCACATACCAATATATTTGCCATACAGCCTCCCGCTTCAAATCCCGTATCCGTTTTCTGTGCCAATCCTGAAACAATATGCTCAATCCCGCATCATCAGAAATGCCGCCAGGTTGCCCCTCTTTCCCTGGGTCGCCCGATGGGAAAACAGATAGCCGCTGTTGCAGCAGGTGCAGACATCCGTCACCTGTATCCGGGACACAGAAATCCCCGCCGCCAGCAAAATCAGCAGATTCGCCAGCCACAGATCCAGCTGGTATTTACCGGCCTCCTTTCCGGGACTTAAAATCTGCTCCCGGGGATAAGCCTTTCGCGCAGCCAACTCCCTCAACATTTTCCGGCTGTCCGGAATGGAAGCCTCCATCTGTCTAAACTGCTCCGCCACCTCTTCACTGACCTCATAGCAGTCCCTACAGATGGAAGGACCCACTGCCGCCACCAGGTCCTGGGGTCTGGTGCCAAATTCCTGTCCCATGCGCTCTACCATATATCTGCCCATGCCTGCCACCGTTCCGCGCCAACCGGAATGCGCCAGTCCGATGGCCCCGTGTGCACGGTCCACAAAATACAAAGGTACGCAATCCGCAAAAAAACACACCAGACACAACTCTTTGTCTCCCGTCACCAGACCGTCCACATCGGTATACCCTCTCTCCCGGACAATCCCCCTGCCCCCGTCTGTCGCATAGACCCGGCGGATATTTGTAGTATGCGTCTGAAAAGTACATACCATATGCTGTACATCCGTACCCAGCGCCGCCGCCATGCGCCGAAAGTTCTCCTGCACACTCTGCTCCTCGTCCCCTCTGGTAAAGGACAGATTCATGGAGGCATAGATATCCCTGCTGACCCCGCCTTTCCTGGTAGAAAACCCGTGGGTAATACCCTGCTGGGCGGAGAGCAATGGAAAAGTGAGATATTCCACTTCCCCCGCTTTTTGCTGACGGATCACAGACTCCCGGCCTGCCGCTCTTATGATCTGTTCCATAAACACCTCCGTTTCCCCGTATACCCCCGAAATATGGCCTTGTGATCAACTGTAATGCGGAAAAGCATTTTTTACCCAGCGCACCTGTTCTCCTTCGATGGCGATCACATCATATCGAACGGCCGTCCGCGCGGGAAGGCCCCTGGTACAGCGATAGTAATCCGCCACCCGGCAGATCTGTCTCTGCTTGGCATATCCCACCGCCTCTTCCGGATGCCCCATTTCCGCGTTACGCCTGTATTTTACCTCACAAAAGACCAGATACTCTCCATCCCTGCCAATCAGATCGATTTCCCCGCTTCGGTTTCGGTAATTGCGTTCCAATATGGTCACACCCTGTTTTTCCAGAAAAGCGGCGGCCAGCATTTCCTTGTTTGCCCCCACTTTACGCTTGTTCATAATTTACTTCCAACCTTTCGTTCCTACTTTTCCTTTGAGTTTATCCATGGAATCCACAAATACCAGTATCTCCGCCACCACCTCATACAGCTCCGGCGGTATCATATCCCCGATCTCCAACCTTGACAATGTATCCGCCAGCTTATCATCCCGGTGTATGGGTACATCGTTCTCCTGTGCCCTCTCAATGATTCTCTCAGCCAGCTTTCCTCTTCCGGAGGCGATGACCTTGGGCGCGTCCTCCTGAGGATTGTATTCCAAGGCCACCGCCTGCCTGGGCTTATTCTTTTCCGCCATACCAATCTCCTAAAAAACTTATTCTATATATCCGTCTATACGGACATGCTCGGTTGTCGTCCTTCTCAAACATCCGCCGCGCTCTCCCACGAGCGTCCCTCTTATCAGAAACTGGCCGCAGCATCCGCAGCCGCCATGCTTCTCAGACACTGGCCGCAGCACCCGCAGCCGCCATGCCTCTCAGGCAAACGCGTCAAAGGAATAATCCGCACTTATTGGCCGATTGCTCTGCTCTTCCAGCAATTCCTGCATCACTGTGTTTTCTTCCCTCATCTCTCTGGTCTGAAAAGCGCAGTTCATCTGATATCCCCGCTTTTCCAATCTACTGTTGAGCAGGTCGATGTGTTCCGCAATAAAATCCAGCATCTCCTCATCCGGCAGATAGAATCGGGTTCCCACATGATTGTCTTTCATCTGGACATAGATATCCATAGGCCCCAGATTGGCCATATCCAAATGAAGCAATGCGCTGACTTCACCCTCCCGTACCGGCTTTTTCTGCCGGTTGGCATATACGTACAATTCACCATGGGTATCCTGTTCCGTCATTTTCAAAGGCAACTGTACATAAGAGTATGTGTCATTCAACTGATTTAAAAAATTGAGATTCTGGTTCAGATTCTGAACGGTCCTGCCAAGCGCGCTGCTCTCCTGTCCCGTACTGCTCAAAGCCTCTGACAGAGCGCCCAGCTGTCTACTCAGTCGGCTATATACTTCCCCCAGCTTCTCCCTGCTGGTATCCTGCGGCCGCAGGGACAGTTCCTGTTTCACATACTCCTGTAGCTCTCTCTGAAATTGCGGAGATTTAGCCAGTTCCTTCAGAGGCAGAGACCTTCCCTCCGACAGGGCCCGGGCCACATGACGCAGCAGATGGAAGGAATCCGTGCGGACGGTCTGCTGCGCCGGATCTCCTCCTGCTTTCTCTGGTATCTCCCGGCCCGGCTGACTCTCCGCGCCATCCTCCTGCACTTTTATCTCCTGCTGTGAGAGAATGTTTTCTCCCTTTCCGTTTCCTTGGGACTGTAAGATCTCCTCTTTCCCATCCCCTATTTGCTGTAGGATTTCCCCTTCCGCAAACACAATCTTTGCCTGGCCCGGCTGGGTATCCAGCCCCTCCGCTTCACTTCGCAGGATGGGTATCTCCGTTTCCTGTACGGATATCGAGGGCTCACCGCCCCCGGCCTGAGGAATGCCCTTCTCGCCTAACAAAATCGTCTCCAGCAGCCTGCCGATCTCCCGGTCCAGCCCCCGGCCTGCCATATCCTGCAAAAGCTGTGGCAGTTGCTCGCAAAGATCACTTATCCCCCCCATAAGTTGATGCGTCATATTTTTATAAGAACGAATCTGCTCCAGATTCTCCACGTTGACCGGCAGCCCCAGCTTATGCAGATCAATAATGTCCATAATCTCCGCATCCGCAAAGCTGGTCACCTCATGGTAGAAGTTCTGAAGAGACTCTTTGTCGATGGGCATTCCCTCCCGCATAAGCTGCCCTGCCAGCTGCATGGTGGTATCATTTACCGGCAGAGAGGCCATTTCCACTGCCTTCTGAGCATTGGCTTCCATACCCATATTTTCAAATAGCGGATTTAAGGAAAGACTGCTACCGTTATTTTTCACCTGAAACAGAATATTCCTGCTCGTGGGCAGAGCCATGTTCTGCTCCAGTTTGGCCTGAAGCTCCAGATCCGTACCCTGAAAGTTCACAAGCAACTTTAGCTCTGCTCCGTTTTTTTCCAATACCTGTCCGGAGAGAATCTGTCCGGGAGTAAGCGCGCGGATTTCCTTTTGCAACACGGATGCTGTCTGATGTCTGCCCGTTGTCTGCGTGTTCTGGGCACTTTTCGCATTCTGCGTGTTGTCAGTCTGTTTTCCTGCCTGTAGCAAATCCATTATCCACATAATAGCAGCCTCCCCTTAAACATTTTCTTGCCATGCGATTATACAAAGTTATGTATGAAACTTTTTCGATGGATGGAGGTGGGGCCATACTTTCTCAGCGCTTTAATATGAACCTCACTGCCATACCCCTTGTTCCCGGCAAAACCGTATTCCGGGAATAACCGGTCATACTCGCGCATCAGTCTGTCCCTGGTAACTTTGGCGATAATACTGGCGGCGCCGATGGAAATGCTCTTGGCATCCCCCTTGATAATGGGCACCTGCCGAATGGATATCATGGGAATTGTCACAGCGTCATTTAGGAGCAGATCCGGTTGAGGACAGAGCTTTCCGATGGCTTCCCGCATGGCCTCATATGTGGCCTGCAAAATATTGATCTCGTCGATCCTCTCCGGAGAGGCATACCCGATTCCGCAACACAGCGCCTTTTCCATAATCTCCGTATAAAGTTCCTCTCTCTTTTTTTCGGACAGTTGCTTGGAATCATTAATATATAAAAGGTCACAATTCTCAGGCAGTATGACCGCTCCCGCCACAACCGGACCTGCCAGAGGACCTCTGCCCACCTCGTCTATACCACAGATATAGGAATAGCAGCCATAACGGCGCTCATACTCCCACAGCTTTTCCGTCCGCGCTCTCTCCTTCGCCAGGGCTTCCATCCGCTTTCTGGCCGTCTCCACACATTTTTGTACACCGCTCCTGGAGTCCCCCTCATACTGCGCTACGAAAGCAGGCAGCTCATTTTCACAAGCTGCCTGCAACTGTGCCTTTACTTCCCCGATCCCGATCGCCATACTTCCCTCTTTCCTGCGTACCGCCAGACTTGGCCTGCGATATCGCGCTCCCTTACTGGTGCTTTAATATGCCAAACTTATCGAAAGGCCATATGCGCAGCCAGGCTCTGCCGATTATATCATCCCGCTTGATATTCCCCACCTGCGCAACCCGGCTGTCCGTACTGTTGTTTCGATTGTCTCCCATCACAAAGTATTCGTCCTCGCCCAGCGTGATGGGCTCGCCAGCCAGCCCGATGTGATCGGCTGAAATGACCTCTCTGCCATAACTCTCCTTGAGAATTTCACCGTCTATGTAGATATTTCCCTCTGCGTCAATCTGTACCGTCTCCCCCGGCAGACCGATGATGCGCTTGATAAAATAGGTCTTCTCCTTAAATTTATAGGGAAAAACAATAATATCAAAGCGCTCCGGGTCATGAAAACGATAGGTGATCTTATCCACAATCAGATTGTCCTCATCACTCAGCGTCGGCTCCATACTGGCACCGTTCACCTCCGTCCTCTGTCCTACAAACGCGATGACCAGATAGGTCAGGCACAGTACAATCAACAGATAAAGCCCTGTACTCAATACTTCTCTCAATACTTTTTTCATACCGTTCATCCAACCTTTATATTTATTTTTGTCTGTCAACTTCGCTGAAACTTTCAGGTCTCTCCAATGTCATCCTGCCCAGGCGACCGCCGCGAAAATCTTCCATGAGCAGTGAAGACGCCTTTTCCAGATCCAATTCCTGTCCTCTGCCATAACAGCCCCGGCCCTTTGCGATTTCCGTCAGCACGGCGGAAGGGGCTCCCGCCCCGCTGATCCCATATCGCATGGGTAGAGCCTGGGGATAAAGAGATTGCAGACAGCAAATCAGATCACAGGCCAATTCATCCATTATAACTATCTCATCATTCATGGAACCGATAAAGGCCAGCCGCATACCTACCTGCTGGTCCTCAAACCGGGGCCACAGAATGCCGGGCGTATCCAGCAGTTCCAGCCCCCGATTTAAACGAATCCACTGTTTTCCCTTGGTAACACCGGGTTTATTGCCGGTCCTGGTGCAGGCTTTTCCCGCAAAAGAATTGATAAATGTAGATTTTCCCACATTGGGAATCCCCACCACCATGGCTCTCACCGGTCGATTTACGATTCCCCGCCTGCGGTCCCGCTCAATCTTCTCTTTACAGACCTCCGTAACCAGCCCCTGAATGGACTTTACACCGCCCCCCGTCTTTGCATTGATCTCCTGCACACGAATATCCCGGCTCTCAAAAAAATCCGTCCACCGCTTATTATAGACCGGGTCCGCCAGATCAGACTTGTTCAACAGCACGATTCTGTATTTACCCGCCGCCAGTTTATCAATATCCGGATTGCGGCTGCTCAAGGGTATTCTGGCATCCACCAGTTCTATAATCAGATCAATCAGCTTTATATTTTCCTGCATCATCCGGACAGCTTTCGTCATATGCCCCGGATACCATTGATAATTCATATTCCCTCTCCCCTAATGGACCAGCCCCATGCCTCCTTCGTCACTGCCCAGGTGCAGCCAAGCCTCTCCGATAATATCTTGCTCTCTGATCGGACCAATATTGGCGGACCGGCTGTCCTCGCTGCTGCCGGGATTATCTCCCATGCAAAAATATTGTCCCTGTTGCATTGTTAGTTCCACCCCGGCAATTCCCGCATCCAAAATCTTTACATCGACCCAGGGACTTACCGTACCGTTTATATACAACACACCGTTTTGGATCAATACCGTATCTCCCGGCCCGGCTACCACCCGCTTTATATAGTAGTGCGTGTTTGTGTTGCCATTGGGCAGAAACACCACCACATCCCCAATCTCCGGAGTTGACAGGATATAGCTGAAACGGTTGACATACACCCTCTGTCCGTTATGCAGGCCAGGCTCCATGGATACCCCCACCATATTGGTATAAGTTCCGAAAAAGTAGGTGAGCACCACTGCGATGAACACGGCGGCCACCATGCCGAACAACATCACAAAGACTTCCCTGACAGCCAGCGGACTGATCTTTTTTTTCCGTTTATAGAAGTTCAAACCCCTGTTGTGCGGCACTACTGTTCCTCCTGGTAATCGGCGCACACTCAAAAAAGGCTATGCGCGCAAGACAAATTTGGATTTCAGTGATATTTCACAGCATTCCTCATAATAGTATAACACATTCCACAAAAATAGAAAAGGACAACTACAAAAAAGTAATTGTCCCATTCCGGCAGATTATCTTACTAACTCTTTTACCTTGGCTTTCTTGCCCACACGGTCTCTCAGATAGTTCAGCTTTGCACGCCTTACCTTACCTCTTCTGACCACCTCAATCTTCTCCACATTGGGGGAGTGTAACGGCCAGGTCTTCTCGACGCCAATACCGTTGGAAGTCTTTCTCACGGTAAAGGTTTCACGATTGCTTCCGCCCTGTCTCTTCAGAACCACACCTTCGAACACCTGGATTCTCTCACGGTTACCCTCTTTGATCTTGCCATATACCTTCACGGTATCGCCAACCGAAAAGTCATCCACGGCAGCTTTCATCTGTTCTGCTTCAATCTCTCTGATAATATCGCTCATCACGAACCTCCTAAAATTGACTTGATGTTCTTAATACATTCCGTAACAGAGGACCATCTCATTTTTGCAACGGTAAGATTTTACCATAGTGTCTGAAATTATGCAAGTACTTTCTTAAATCTTTTACTATTTTTCAATATAGAAATTCTTATACAGCAGTCTCCAGTTTGCCGCAAACCAACGCATAATCTGCCAGTACCCACAGCCCCCCAGATCGAACTCCCGGATCAGGTCAAACTTGCCCTGCAGGCTCCGCACATCCTCAAACCAGACCTCGTGCTCCACGGCGGTTCCGCTTCCCTGGGAAACTACCGCGCCCGCTCCCCCGCCTTCCTGGGGAGCATTGTCCCCCGCCTGACTGTAAGTGAAGAACGGACTTTGCGCCACATCGTCAAACCGAATGGGCACCCCCTGTTCTATGGCGATACGCACCGCCTGAATATTGCCTATGGAGGTGGCCTTAGTCTCCCCTTTTACAAAGGGCAGGGGCCAGTCATAGCCATAGTTGGGAATCCCCAGATCTATCTTTTGCACCGGAATCTCCGTCACTGCGTACTCCACCACCCGACGCACCTGGTTTAAAGGGGCTACAGCCATGGGTGGACCGTAGGTATAGCCCCATTCATACGTCATCAGCAGCACATGATCCGCCGCCTCCCCCAGCGCCCGGTAGTCCTTGCCTTCGTAGAGAACGCCTTTCTGATTGGCGCTGGTCTTGGGCGCAAGCGCCACGGAAGTGTGATATCCATTAGCCCGCATGTTTTCCGCTACCTGCCGGACAAAATCCGTGAACGCGTCCCGATCCTCCGCCAGTATGTACTCAAAGTCGATATCCACGCCCTCATACCCTTTTTCCGCCATGGTCTCCAGCAGATTGTCTATCAACTGGCTGACCGCTTCCTGGTTCTGTACCACATTATGAATCAGATAATTGCTGAACCTCCCCTGCTCATCCAGAGGTGTCAGAGTCAAAATCGGCGCGGTGCCGTTTTGCAGCGCCATCTCTATCATCCATTCGTCAGGCAATGCCGGGGGCAGCAGTCGTCCCTGTGTGGTAAACCCGTAAGAAAAGATGGCCAGTTCCGACAGATAGGGCAATGTATCCGCCAGGACCGTCTCGTTGATATAGGGATAGGCATAGCCCGTAACCCGCAGAGAACGATAGGGCTGCCTTGTCCCCAGATCAATAAAAAGAGCCTGCCCCAAAGCAAGCTCATATGGATAAATAATCTGGTTATCACGAATTATAGTCTCAACGCTTACCCCATAGCCTGCGGCGATGCTGTCCACCGTATCTCCCCGCTGTACTACATAAATCGCTGTTCCTTCCGGCATAAATATATTTCCTTCCACATTTACGAAGATATACCATATTATATGCACCTTCTCCGCATGATTATGAGCCCGGACTTCATCCGTCTCCCGGTCTGATCCGTTCCAGATGCGTTGCAATCTGGAAGTCTGGGATCTGCTTCAACCGGAAAAAATGGATTTATACACTATATCACCGTCAGTACGCCCAGAGATTTCAGCAGCAAAATCACCAGCAGCACCGGAGCCACATAGCGGATCATCGCCACATACAACCTCTTCCGGCCGAATCGGCACCCGGATTTCTCCGCCTCCTCTATCACCACACCCGGTTTGACAATCCAGCCGATCAGCACACAGGTTCCTATGGCCACCACAGGCATGAGACCATTGTTGCTGATATAATCCATAATGTCCAGAATCTGTGCATGAGCCCCGTTGGGCAGCGTAATATCAAAATACAGCTTATTGTAACCCAGGCACACAATCACCGCACCCGCCAGAGCAATACCTGTCTCCAGCGCCGTCGCTCTAAAACGAGACATATGAAACTTGTCCATCAGACAGGAAACCACCGCCTCCATGACTGACACCGCGCTTGTCAACGCCGCGAACAACACCATGGCAAAAAACAGCGCCCCCACCAGATTCCCCACTTTTCCCATAGAGTCAAAGACTCTGGGGAGTGATACAAACATCAGACTGGGGCCCGAAGCCGCCATTCCCTCTCTGCCCATAAAGGTATATACTGCCGGAATAATCATGACCCCCGCCAGAAAAGCCACCGCCGTGTCAAATATCTCGATCTGATTGATAGATCTGACCAGGTTGGAATCGTCCCGCACATAGGAGCCATAGGTGACCATGATTCCCATAGCCACACTGAGGCTGAAAAACAATTGCCCCATCGCATCAAGCAACACCGTAAAAAATCCCTTAACGGTCATACCCTTTAAGTCAGGAATGACATAGATCCAAAATCCCTCCACACCTGTCCGCACCGTTCCCGCCTCGTCCTGATAAAGGATGGTCAGCGAAAAAACGGCTATTCCTACCACTAGAAGCAGCAACAGCGGCATAAGCACCTTGGAGAAGGACTCAATCCCCTTGTTGACACCCCGGAAAATCACAAATGCCACCAGGAACAAAAATATGGCCATAAACAGAATTGGCTGCCACTGTCCGGTGATAAAATCCGTGAAAAATCCCTCCGACGCCGCCTGGGGTCCCTCCCCCGTGAGATAGGCCAGGAAATATTTTACCACCCAGCCGCCAATCACACAGTAATAGGGCAGGATAATCACTGGCACCAGGCTGGCAAATACCCCGAGAAAACCCCATTTCGGATGGAGTCTGCCGTATGCGGTCAAAGGGCTCTGTTTTGTCTTTCGTCCAACGGCAATCTCCGTGGTAAGCAATGTAAATCCAAAAGTGACTGCCAGCACCAGATACACCGCCAGAAACAAACCTCCTCCGTCTTTAGCCGCAAGATAGGGAAACCTCCAGATGTTTCCCAGCCCCACCGCGCTCCCTGCGGCAGTCAAAACAAATCCTATGGAACCCGAAAAGGAGTTCCTGCTCTTGTCCTTCCTCATCTCTCTGTCGGGGCTTGCCCCTTTCCTCCCTCTTCCACTATGCCTTTTTCTCCATCACAAGTATGCTTATGGACAATCAGATTTTCCGTCCAACCAGACGCGCCTGTTGTCCCATTGCGCGCCGGGCTGAGATCGGATACTCCCGGCGCTCACAAGCATAATCCCCCGGTCTGAGGCCGGGGGACTGACTGGCATCGGCAGTTCAATTTAAAGTTACAATTCTTCCTTCATTTATTCCATAGAGTATGTAATGAAGATACAGCACATCCCGATCATAGCCAAAAGCCTGTTTCAAGTCGGGATACCTGTCGGCATAATCCATATAATTGAACTGTTCCAGCGTGACGACCGCAGGCACTTCCGCGTTTTCATTCACAGTTGCGAACCAGGGATTTTGCACATCCACATCCGTGGGGTCCCATCCTCTACAGGGAGAGTCCTCCGCGATTTTGACAGCAGTGGGCTTTTCAAGCAATCCTGCCGTTTCGCTGTCAGAGTATACGACCACCGTCGTACCCGGTTTACAATTGTCATATATCCACTTGGCATCCTCCACCGAAAGCCTGACACAGCCCAGAGAAGCGTTTTCACCCAGCAGATTGTACTCTTCCCATTCCAGCGAATCCGGGGAAGTTTCCTCATAGGGCACTGAGTGAAAAAGGATTTTCCCATTAAACCGCACCGCGTATCTTCCGTAGCTGTTGTCCACCATCAGACGCCATTCATAGTAATCGGAAGTCTGAAATACGCCCTCCGGGGTTTCATGTCCTTCCCTGCCACAGGAACAGACCATTGACTTTACAGGTGTCACAGTACCATCCACCTCCGTCTGTACAATGGAGATACAGTTTAATGCTCTGTTTACAAATATGGTATAATCCGGCCTGGGATCGGCAAAAACATCTACAGCCGACAGTTCCTGCAATTCCTCCGCCCGGACAGAGTCCACCGGGACCCAAAACAGCAACGCGCTTACGCACAATACTCTCAACAACATCCCAACCATTTTTTTCATAGTGTACCTGCCTTAATCTTTCCTCCTGATGATACGCTTTGCAACGCTGAAATTATAGCACATGCATATTTAAAATGCAATACCGTAACACATTTGGCCTTTCCGATGCCAAAAATAAATTGTATGTTTTTCCAAACTATGTTAATATATATACTCAGTGATTGAATATAAATCGCCCATTTTGTAACCAGGCATACCCCCGCAACCCCATTGTCCCATATCGGGATGCCGGTACGACCGGATTTTGATGCCAGCACTGCGATCTGCCGGGGAGATATGCGAAATAAAATCAGGAGGAACTGAACATGCACGAGAAGAAAATCCCTTATAAGATTTATCTGGAAGAAAACGAGATTCCCGACAGCTGGTACAATCTGCGGGCCGACATGAAGAACAAGCCCGCGCCCCTTTTAAATCCCGACACCCTGCAGCCTATGACCGCCCAGGAACTGGGCGCTGTCTTCTGTGATGAACTGGTGGCCCAGGAGCTGGATGACACGCACGCGTACATCCCCATTCCCAAGGAAATTCAGGATTTCTATAAGATGTACCGCCCGTCTCCTCTGGTAAGGGCCTACTGCCTGGAGGAAAAATTACAGACTCCCGCCAAAATCTATTACAAATTTGAGGGGAATAACACCAGTGGCAGTCATAAACTGAACTCCGCCATCGCCCAGGCTTACTATGCAAAAAGGCAGGGGCTGAAGGGCGTCACCACCGAAACGGGTGCCGGGCAATGGGGAACGGCTCTCTCCATGGCATGTTCCTATTTCGGCCTGGACTGCCAGGTATATATGGTGAAAGTCTCCTATGAGCAGAAACCCTTTCGCAGGGAGGTTATGCGGACCTATGGAGCCACTGTAACGCCTTCCCCCAGCATGACCACCGAAGTGGGCCGGAAGATTCTGGCCGAGCATCCCGGTACCTCCGGAAGTCTTGGCTGCGCCATCTCCGAAGCGGTGGAGGCGGAACAAAATCGCGAGGGATACCGCTATGTGCTGGGCAGCGTACTGAATCAGGTGCTGCTCCACCAGACCATCATCGGACTGGAGACCAAGGCAGCCCTGGACAAATATGACATTGTACCCGATATCATTATCGGCTGCGCAGGCGGCGGCTCCAACCTGGGCGGTCTGATCTCTCCCTTTGCGGGCGAGATGATCCGTGGGGAGAGGAATTACCGCCTCGTCGCGGTGGAACCTGCCTCCTGCCCCAGCTTCACCCGAGGCGTATTCGCCTATGACTTCTGCGATACCGGCAAAGTATGCCCTCTGGCCAAGATGTACACTCTGGGAAGCGGCTTTATCCCCTCAGCCAACCACGCTGGCGGACTGCGCTATCACGGCATGAGCCCCATCCTGTCCCAACTCTATCACGACGGTATCATGGAAGCCACCAGCGTGGAGCAGACCGCCGTGTTCGAAGCGGCGACCCAATTTGCCAGAGTGGAGGGCATTCTTCCTGCCCCCGAAAGCAGCCATGCCATCCGCGTAGCCATCGACGAGGCCATGAAATGCAAGGAAACCGGAGAGGAAAAGACCATCTTATTCGGTCTCACCGGCACGGGCTACTTTGACATGGTCGCTTACGAGAGATTTAACAACGGAGAAATGAAGGACTACATTCCTACGGACGAAGACTTAAAGCCGGGTTTTGACGGTATTCCCCATTTCCCCGGCAATGAATTCTGATCTTTCACGGATAAAAAGAAAGAAAGGCAACCATTCAAAAAACCTGTCTGCATGCCATTTATGACAATGCAAACAGGTTTTTAAATTACAAACGCACCGATGAAAATGAAACGCCCACAGTTCCCCATAACGCCATCATTCCGTCACGGTCCCTGATCCTGTATATTCTACCTCATACCCGTCGTACAGACTGTTGAGTACAACCTTGCTATCCGTGACAAAAAGTTTTCTGTCTCCGGCCAAAACGGCCAGCCCTCCGCAATCTGTGAGGTATGTCAGATCATCGACGGAAATCTTCTCCTGTTGAAAAACCGGCATGGATAAAAGCATGGTCTCCGCGCAGCCCAGCGTATCGGAATACACCGTCAAACTGTCCGCGGCTGCGCAGGGCAGTCCGTCCTCCAAAGACAGAAACAGGGTCTTCCGTTCTCCGTCCGCAGTCACATATATGCGCTGAGAATCCATGGCGCTGATCGGGAAATCCCGATAGGAGACAAAGGTCATAGCGCCCTGATAATCGAGACGCGCCACCACGGCCGCCGCGCCGTCCATGCAGTCAAAAATATTCAGACTGTACATTGTGCCGCTGCCGTCATCCATATTTCTGGTATAGCCGTCGTAGCTTGCTACACTCCCCCGGGTGTAACCGGCGCTGGTGAGTGAATCCGCAATATAATCCGTAATAAAAGCATTTTTCATCCAGCCGAAATCCAACGCCCCGCCCAGTTCCTCATACGCAAGAAAGGCCTGATATTCTTCCGACACATGCAGCCTCGCCCTGTTCTCCCCCAGGAGCTCTACCCTTACGCTGTCCGGATCACGCGCATAAGCGGCAATCCGATCAAACAGCGCTCCAAGCTCTTCGTTGGATTCCGGGTCAAAATCCTCCAACTGCCAGTCCTCCGTACAGGAAAATACATTCTCGTAAAATCGGAAAGCAGGCCCCAGATACACCGTCCTGTTCTCATATTGCTCCAGAAGAGCCAGCGCATCATACAGCACCGAATCCAGCACCATCACTTCATTGGGGGCTTCGTTCAGAGCCCGTATATTGCCCGGACTTACCACATAGGCATCGAAAGCCCTTCCTGCTTTCAGACACGCCTCGGAATATATCCGCCGGATCTCTCTGTTCTCGTTTCTGGCCGATTTGTCCGTCACACCCAGCTCATAGGTCAGTGCAAACGAAGCCGCATATTCCGCGCCATCGCCGGAGAAGGAAATAAACTGCCAGCCCTTGTCCGTTCCAGTCAGTACGCTGACCCCATAGCCCAGAGAAACCGCGCTTATCACAAGAAAAATGACTGCCGCAATAATCCGGGCTTTTACATGTCTGTCCGAGATCTCGATCTTGAAAGTTTTCGGGATATGTGGGCTGCCTCCCCTTCGTGTCCCCCTCATCTAAATAACCGCCAGCAGAAGCAGCAACAGGAAAATAAGCACAATGACACCCAGCACAAGCAATCCCGCAACAGCACCCTTTTTGCACATTTTATAGTTGCGTATATAATGAAAATGTCTGAAAACAAAGCCTACGATCAACCCTAAAATTGGCAGGAAAAAGGATGCTATGGCATACAATCTGTTGCCGGTATCATGCACCGGAGCCTCCAGAAACTGCGTTTCCGCAGCCGCGTCCTGCGCCTCTTTCTCCTCCGCGGAAGCCTTTAGCTTCTCCGGATCGAAAGTAATGGTGATAGCCCTCACCGGCTCATTCTTTTCCCGCAAAGTCCTGTATTTTTCAATCTCCTCCTTATTGCCATAAACCCAGTGATCATGTCCGATATCCACAAACTCCGGCTTATCCACGGAATAATCATGAATAGAAGGATCATAAGTATACAGCACCTTATTCTTCTCAAGCTGCGGGTCCGGAATAGGAATCGCGGAGATCAGCGAATGCGTATACGGATGGAGCGGGAAATTGAAAAGCTCCTCCGCGGAGGCTATTTCAACGATCCGTCCCTTGTAAATCACTCCGATTCTGTCGGAAATAAAGCGTACCACGGACAAATCATGCGCGATAAACAGATAAGTCAGATGCTTTTCCTGCTGAAATTTCTTCATCAGATTCAGCACCTGGGCGCGGATAGACACATCCAGGGCGGAAATAGGCTCATCTGCCACCACCAGTTCAGGCTCCATAACCATCGCGCGGGCAATGCCGATCCGCTGTCTTTGCCCGCCTGAAAACTCATGCGGATAACGGGTCAGATGCTCGGGCAGCAGACCGACCTCTGCAATCATCTTCTCCACTTTACGGACTCTGTCGGCTTCATTCTCAAACAGATGGAAATTATAGAGCCCCTCGGAGATAATATAGTCAACCGTGGCCCTCTCGTTTAAGGACGCGGCCGGGTCCTGAAACACCATCTGGATGTTCCTGATCACTTCCCTGTCCAACGCATGGGGAATTTTACCGGAAATCCTCACTCCCCGGTAATCTATCTCACCGGCGGCCAGCGGATTGACTCTGATCACTGCCCGGCCAATGGTGGTTTTTCCGGAACCGGATTCCCCTACCAGTGAGAAAGTTTCCCCCCTGTAAATGTCAAAGGACGCATCAGTGACAGCACGGACGGCATTTTCACCCTTACCGAAAGTAATGTCCACATTTTTCAGACTCAGCAGAATCTCTCTGCCCTCTGCATCCACCGGACAATCGCCAAGGAGGCTTTTTTTCGTCATCTTACTCAACCTGTTCGCCTCCTCTCTCATACTTCTTCCACGTTGTAAGCGTCCAGAATCTTCTCGTGAATATCCTGAATGCTTTCAGGTTTATCAATCTTCGGCGCTCTTGGATCAAGCAGCCAGGTCTTCGCATAATGGGTGTCCGTTATCTGAAACATCGGCGGTTCTTCCAGCGTATCAATTTTCAGGCAGAACGGATTACGGGGCGCAAAGGCATCCCCGGTAATGCTGTTGTAGAGAGACGGCGGCGTACCGGTAATGGAATAGAGCTTGCTGCCGCTCTGCGCAAGCTGTGGAAGGCTGGAAAGCAATGCCCAGGTGTAGGGATGACGCGGATCATAGAAAACCTCATCCACATTGCCCAGTTCGATCACCTGCCCGGCATACAGCACCGCCACACGGTCCGCAATATTGGCTACAACACCCAAATCATGGGTAATAAATACAATGGTATACCCGAACTCTCTCTGCAAATCCTTGATGAGCTTCAGGATCTGCGCCTGTATGGTCACATCCAGAGCCGTAGTAGGCTCGTCACAGATCAGAATTTTCGGCTGACAGGAAAGGGCAATGGCAATAACGATCCGCTGCCGCATACCGCCGGAATACTGGAACGGATAATCGTCAAATCTGCTCTCCGCCTTGGGAATCCCCACCTTGTGCATGAGTTCGATGGCACGGCGTCTGGCCTCCGCCTCCGAACAGCCCTGATGGCGCACAATAACGGAGGTAATCTGTTTCCCGATGGTAACAATGGGATTTAAGCTGGTCATGGGGTCCTGGAACACCGTAGCGATACGCCGTCCGCGAATCTGGTTCCAGTCGCCGGCAAATTTCACATTGGCAAGATTCAAAATGCAGGTACCATGAAGCTCCCGCGGTGTTTCATCCAGGTATTTCACACGAAAAGCCACAGTGTCAAACACCTTGTTTCTCTGCGCCTCGTCATCCAGATCCACACCCATTATCATTGCTTTCTTAAAGGCTTTCAGAAGACCGTTCATCAATTGCAGGCGCTTGCTGAAGCCGTAGCGGCCAATAGAAAGATAGATCTCCTTCGCAAGAATCTCATTGCGCTCCAGCGTCTTTTTATCAGGCGCGCCCGTGATCTCTTTCGCGTAGCGGGTTTTGAGCTTGGCCATTTCCTTCTCATATTCACTCTGATAAGCCGTGTCGCTGGAAGCGGCGGCCTTATGGGCTCTGGCTTTCTGGGCGTTAGCCGCTTTAAGCTCCTTGATCTTCCGGTCGTATTCCTTCATTTTTGCGGTGGCTTCCCGGATCTCCTGCTTCTGATTTCTGGAATCCAGAGTCTGTTTCAGATTAAAGACACTGATTCGCTCATCCACAAGACTTTTCAGCGCCTTGTCAGCGGCCTCCTGCTCCTGGTGGGAAAGTCCCATGCGTTCCTCCCGCTCAGTTTTCAGCTTTTCCATGGCCTGCCAGGTCCCGGCTCCGAACTCGTATCTGGAATACTCGTCCAGCCTGGCCCTTGCATGTCTGATGAAATTCTGTGCCACAGAGCCGATGCGGACATGGGTATCGGCCAGTTCGTCATCGGAAAATATGAGACGCCCTTCAGAGATAAATCCGTTGGAATCCAGCATTCCCGCAAAAGTTTTGGTAAAGACGGACTTGCCGGAGCCTGACTCACCTACAATGGCGATAGATTCATTTTCATAAATATCGAGGTCAATACCGCGGATTGCGGTCAACACTCTGCCGCGGACACGGAACTTAACATGGAGATCGCGAACAGAGAGCAGTACTTTCTTGTCTTCCATTGCTGTGTCCTCCTTACATATGCGTTCTGGGGTCAGACGCGTCGCCCAGATTCTGACCGACGACATACAGAACCACGGTGATGACAGACGCTACCGCCACAGGAGACCAGAACTCCCACCCCCAGCCGGGTGTTGACATGGCGTTCTGAGCCTCCTGAATCAGACGGCCCAGGGTTGCCTCGTTGATACCCAGTCCAATATAGCTCAGGAACACCTCATAGGATATATAACCCGGAATGGCGCTGGCAATCTCCAGCACAATGACAGAAGTCATAAACGGCAAAATGTTCTTGGTGGCAATCTTAAAAATATTGGTACCCAGGCATCTCGACGCCAGGTTATACTCATGATCTCGAATAATAATAACCCGCGTACGTATATAGTAGGCCATGCCCAGCCATCCGATTACCGTCATGGCAAAGACCAGCGTCCAGAAACTGGGAGAGAAAACCAGCACCATAACGGAGATCAGCAGGGTCATGGGAATATTGCCCAGCACATTGTATACCTCGTTCATGACAATATCCACTTTCCGGGAAAAGCCCCAGACAGCGCCCAGAATAATGCCAATAGTCATGTTGATGGCGGCACAGACCACAGCCAGCATGATGGACAGGCGCGAACCATGCCAGATGGAGTCAAAAGTAGACGCCCCCTGCCCGCTGGTACCGAAAATCCACTTGATACTGAATCCAAAATGTTCGATGGCTTTCTTGGGATTCAGATGCTGCGCGGCCATATCGGTCAGATTCATGTAAGGATTCACCTCAGGATCATAGCCGATGATAACGGGATAGATAAACGCGAACACAACCAAAACAGCCAGCAGCGAAAGAACGACAATATTGACCCGATTCCGGAAGAACACGCGGAATACGGATTTCCAATAGGAATACCTGGGCGCGGTGATCTTCTCGGAAGCAAGATCATCATGATTGACAGGAGCAAAAAGCTCCGCGTCCGGCATATTATACTTTTTACTGAAATCTTCCACGCCTCTCACCTCGCTTTATTCGTAAAGGAAATTCTGGGGTCCACCATGGCCATCATCACATCGCCCAGAATCAGCGCCAAAACCGACAGGACCGCGTAAAACAACGTCACGCCTACAATTACCGAGTTGTCATACTGATTGATGGCATCAATGAGCAGCCCGCCCGCACCGGGAACCAGATAGACACGTTCCGTGATGAGCGCTCCCGTCATGGCAAACAGGAGTGTGCCGGGAATGCCCTGCACAATGGGAATAGCGGCAACCTTCATCACATGCTTGAAAAAGATCTCCGTCTCCGACATACCGCCGGATCTGGCGAATTTCACATAGTCGGAATTCATCTGATCAATCATGTACCGACGCATCCATTTCATCATACTGGCCACCGAGGGAAGCGCAAGCGAAACAATGGGCAACAAATACATGGCCTTTTTCACGTTATCCATGTCGAACATCGTCGGCAGCCCCATGGCGCTGCCAATGCCCCGGAACAGGAAAATATAGGCCAGGGACGGGACAGCGGAGATAAACATGATATACACCGTGCCAATCTTGTCAAAAAGCCCCTCCTTGAAACGCGCCATCAACACGCCAATGGGCAGTCCCAAAACGTAAGTCACTATGGAGGCAATGATACCGATCAGGAACGAATAGCCCAAGCGGGAATAACTGCCTCTCACCGTCATAACACTGGTATAATCATCCGTAAAACGGGCCTGGAGCATCTCACTGGTATCCCTGGACCCAGCGATATAGGTAGCCGTGTGCAGATCATCGGCGCTCATCTCACTTAATCCTGTGGGATAGGTGATTGCGGACTGCACCCAGGAACCCTGGCTCTGCGTCATGGTAGTGAATACATCCACCCCCCGGCTGATGGAAAAACTGACGCCCAGATTGACGGTAGCCAGGTTCTGATGGATATAGGGAAATCTGTTGTCAAAATAAAGAAGATACTTATGTTTGGTCCCGTTGCCCATAATCGCGGGAGAAAACTTATCGCCGCCATACAACGGATCATAGAGCGTAAAAGTGAGACCTCTCTCTCCGATGTCATTGCATTCCGGCACATAATGAATGTTGTCCACCTGAATGAGGCCGGTAAAATATGTCCAGAGCCGTTCCAGCAGGGAATTATCCTTATAGGCAAACAGCGCGGGCTGACCGCCGGGGGCAATTTTGCCTCTGGACAGCACAGCGCCCAGACGCTCCACCGTATAGCCTTTCGACTCATAATATTCTGTAAATTGTTCGATATACTGTGCCGCGAGTTCGGAATCCTTGCTTCCGTCCGCGTCACGTCCAAGCTTTACTGCCTCGGCCCGGGTCTCCTCATCAATCTCTCCCTCCTGCCGAAGCATCAACATATAATCAGCGTAGGGGACATAGTCGTAATAACCGAACAGTTCCCACTGCTGAAGCATATAAGTACGTCTGTTATTGTTGGTCTGTTTGCCAAAGTTTGCATCCTTGGCAAACACAAGGTCACGGTTCATCAGTCCGTAAACCAGCAGCATGACAATAAAAACCACCAGAATGATGGATACGATTCCATGCAGCAATCTCTTTAACACATATCTTCCCATAAGTAATCCAACTCTCTCACAATAATGGATGAAAATGAAAACAACACAAGAGGGGCGAGGACTCCCTCGCCCCCCATCTGTTATAAAAGAAAAACTGTTCTGAGGATTCTAACACCCGTCTTCTTACCAAAGTCCCATGGCAAAGCACATATAACCACCAGACATCAGAGTATCCAGATAGGTCTGGGCATCACCGTAATCGGGACCCCAACCGGTACTTCCGCCGTAATCATAGTTCATCTGATACCCATACTCTCCGTAATATCCGGCATAGGACCTGTTGTCATCAGATACGCAGGGAACCAGATTGATAACTACCTTACCGCCAAGAATCTCCTCAATGGTCTTCTTCTGAGCCTGATTCATGGCAGAACCGATGGTGCTGTAGTCCTGATAAAGCATATCCAGATAAATAGGGTTGGTCTCGCTGATCTCAACGCCCTCCGCGGCAAGCTCTTCAATCGCCTTCTCCAGATATTTTACAGCCTCCTCAGGCAGATACCAGCCGTCAAATCCAAGGCTGGAGCCCGCACCGTCAGCACCGCTGGGATCCCAGACCTGCATGGGATAGCCGTCGGCCGTAATCTGATCCTGCAGGATCTCCCCGTAATAGGTGCCAACGGGATAGGTGGTGGCAGTGCCGTTAATGTCAACCGTAATCTCCTCGGAGACGCTGATGAAACTGCCCGGCACATAGGAATTGGTCAGACGGGCATATCTCAGATCCTCACCCCTGCTGAGAGCGTTCACCGTGCCGCGGTCATTGGCCAGCGCCACCGCCAGACGGAAATTCTGATTCATCATGGCGGCCTGGCTGCGTTCAGCCTGCAGCTGTGTCTTTGCGGACTTTACCTGGGTTTCGTCATTGTAGTTGGCGTAAGCGTAACGGTTCAGGTTTACAAAATTCAGGTAAGAGATCGCACTTTCGGAGACAACGTATGCATACTTTTCAAAGTAGTTCTTGCCGTCAGGATCATCGGGTACGGCAGTAGCCTTGGCCTGCTCCAGCGCAGAGGCGCCCAGTCCCAGACCGGCGTTGAAAGTGCCGTTCATATAATTGTTCCAGGAGAACAGCTCATCCGTTCCGTCATTGAACTTAAAGGTAACGGTCTTGATGCGGACCTTATCCGCATTGTAATAGCTGGGGTTTGCCGTAAGCACGATGGTATTCTGATAAGTATAGTTGCTCACCAGATAAGGCCCACAGTAAACGATGTGCTGCGCGTCGGAGCCGAAAGTATAATCGGCGGCTGTGGGATCAAACTCCTCGCCGAATTTTCCTCCCTGAGACTCATAGTAACTGCGGCACAGAGGAGCCATCGCGGAATATCCGACTACAGATAAAAACCACGGAGTAGGCTCGCTCAATGTGTACTGAACAGTATAGTCATCAAGGGCCTTGACGCCAACCTCGGAGAAATCGGTAATCTCGCCTGTGGCATAGGCCGCCAGATTCTCAATACAGGAAACCACGGCATACAGGCCGCCTGACGGAGTATCGCCGATGTGCTGCATGGCCGCCACAAAATCGTCGGCTTTCAGTTCAGCCACTTCCGTGCCCTGATAAGTAACCCACTTCACTCCCTTGCGCAGATGGAAGGTGTATGTCAGGTTATCGTCTGAGATCTCATAGCTCTCGGCAAGAGCAGGCTGCTGGATGTTCTCGGAGTCATAGCGCAGCAGACCGTCCCAGGTAGCGGAAAGGGTCTGGCCGTCAGCAGTCTTGGAAGAAGACAGATAATCCCAGGTGGTAGGCTCGTCATTGGTATCGGAACCCAGGGTATAGCTGTCCGCCAAAGTGATGCCGTTGTCCGCGGCCCACTGCACGGCATATTCCTCCCATGTACCGGTTCCTACCAGTTCGCTCCACTTGGTTGTGAGTTCCGTGCGCTCCTCCGGAGTCAGCAGGCGATCGGCAATCAGCAGATTGCTGAAGCCGCGGGTCTCGCCATCAAATCCCCACTCGACAGCGGGAATCGTGTGCGGCACAATGGCGCTGATGGCATAGTTGCCGGCATCATTCGCATAAGGCGTAACGGCCCCGGCCTCCAGGAGCTTTGCCTCCGCGATAGCCATCTTGGCCAGACGCATGCTCACGTTGGTCTCGGCCAGCGCCTCATCATAGGCAGTCTGAAACTCGCCGAAGACAGTGTTGTAGATCTCTTCGGACTTTTCGTCGTGAGCAGCCACATCCACATCCGCCTGCTTATTCAGATCAGCCATAAGCGATGTGGTATCCTCGATCGGCGCGTTCTCATTGCTGCCGCTGTCAGAGCTGGGGGTCTGGCTCTCATTGCCGGAGGCCTGGCTTTCGGTACTGGGGGTCTGGCTTTCAGTACCGGGTGTCGAGCTACCTTGGTTTTCATTGTTATTATTGCCACAGGCAGCCATGGAAACCGTCATGGTAGCTGTCAGCAGCAATGTCAACAATTTCTTTTTCATCTCTTTTTCCTCCCTATATTTTTTCCTTGCATACTTTGTTACTTTATTGCACTAAATTCATAAGGTGAAACCACTTATGGAAAACAGCGTAAATACCTGCATCCGTCTCTGGATACCTGTATACAATCAACAACGCATGCAATTTATGCATTTAGTATAATGAACACTTTTTTAATTGTCAAGTCTTTTTGTCTTTTTTCCGCATTGGAGTGCTGTATCAAGCCGGAATCAGCGCTTTTTGCCGCATTGTAACTATTTGCCAAATTGTGTCGGTCCGCATTTTCGCGGGCATACAGAATTCACAATTATATATTATGTTTTATAATTGTGAACTTTGATGTAAATGGCAACATAACAGTTTTTCATGCACACATTCTACAGATCTATGCAATTTGACAAAATTCTTCTTTTTTAAAAAAAACCGTTCCGTTTAAATATGCCAGGTTAAGGGCGGCTGGTAAAAGCCGCTTAACCTGGCATACTTTCGCCTGTTTTCCGTGTTCCACCCCTGATAACCACGCCTTGAAAAACGGTCATCCTGGAGTAGACGGGAGTCAGAACCTGCGGGTTCGACTCCGGTCATGTCGCCGTAAGAGTGGAGTAGACGGGAGTCGAACCCGTGTCCAAAAGCCCATTCCCTGTCCTTCTACT